>NZ_JBIRGO010000009.1:0-364192 GCF_044328065.1 Streptomyces sp. NPDC017993 | reverse complement strand
CGCCGTGAAACCCGCCGCCGCCGCGGCCGCCGGCCGCTCCAGCAACGGAAGCTCGGTGAACAGAATCGACAGATTGACGTTGAAGCGCGTGTCCGTGTAGCCCATAAAAGCCGGCGCTCCTTCCGGATAGCGGATTAATATTTCTGGTATACGAGATGGTGATGGTGCCGGGCGTGGCGGTCAAGCCCCGCCCGGCGCACCGCCCCCTCGGGTCCTGCGTCGGACCGAGAGCCCCAGCCGGGGCCCTTTCGGCCCTGTGTCAGACCTTCAGCGGCTTGATCGCGGTGGGCGCGTGGCCCGGCTCGGTCGCGATCTCTTCCCACTCGTTCACGCTGGCGATGTCGGAACCGCTCATCGAGATGTTGGTGATCCGCTCCAGGATCGCCTCGACGACCACCGGCACGCGGTACTCGGCGGCGAGCTTCTTGGCCTCCTCGAAGGCGGCCAGCAGCTGGTCGGGCTCGGTGACCCGGATCGCCTTGCAGCCGAGACCCTCGGCGACCTTGACGTGGTCCACGCCGTAGACACCCAGCTCAGGGGCGTTGATGTTCTCGAACTCCAGATTGACCTGGAAGTTGATGTCGAGGTTGCGCTGCGCCTGGCGGATCAGGCCCAGGTACGCGTTGTTCACCAGGACGTGGACGTACGGGATCTTGTGCTGGGCGCCGACAGCCAGCTCTTCCATCATGAACTGGAAGTCGTAGTCACCGGACAGGGCCACGACCGGGGTCTCCGGGTCGGCGGTGGCCACACCCAGCGCGGCGGGGATGGTCCAACCGAGCGGGCCGGCCTGGCCGCAGTTGATCCAGTGGCGCGGCTTGTAGACGTGCAGCATCTGCGCGCCGGCGATCTGGGAGAGGCCGATGGTGGTGACGTAGCGCGTCTCCGGGCCGAACGCCTTGTTCATCTCCTCGTACACGCGCTGCGGCTTCATCGGCACGTTGTCGAAGTGCGTGCGGCGCTGGAGCTCCGCCTTGCGCTCCTGGGTGGAGGCGGCCCAGTCGCTGCGGTCCGGGAGCTTGCCCGCGGCCTTGAGCTCCTTCGCCACCTCGACGAACAGCTCCAGCGCGGCCTTGGCGTCGGAGGCGATGCCGTAGTCCGGCGCGAAGATCTTGCCGATCTGGGTCGGCTCGATGTCGACGTGGACGAACTTGCGGCCCTGGGTGTAGACGTCCAGCTTGCCGGTGTGGCGGTTGGCCCAGCGGTTGCCGATGCCGAGGACGAAGTCGGACTCCAGGAAGTTCGCGTTGCCGTAACGGTGCGAGGTCTGCAGACCCACCATGCCCGCGTTCAGCTCGTGGTCGTCGGCGAGGATGCCCCAGCCCATCAGGGTGGGGATGACCGGGGTGCCGGTCAGCTCGGCGAACTCGACCAGCAGCTCGGAGGCGTCGGCGTTGATGATGCCGCCACCCGCGACGATCAGCGGGCGCTCCGACTCGTTGAGCAGCGTGATGGCCTTCTCGACCTGCGCGCGGGTCGCGGTCGGCTTGAAGGCCTGCAGCGGCTCGTACGTCTCGGGGTCGAACTCGATCTCGGTCAGCTGGACGTCGATCGGCAGGTCGATCAGGACCGGGCCGGGACGGCCGGAGCGCATCAGGTGGAAGGCCTGCTGGAAGACGCCCGGGACCTGGGCGGCCTCCATGACGGTGGTCGCGGCCTTGGTGACCGGCTTGGCGATCGAGGCGATGTCGACGGCCTGGAAGTCTTCCTTCTGAATCACCGCGACCGGCGCCTGACCGGTGATGCACAGGATCGGGATCGAGTCACCGATGGCGGAGTAGAGGCCGGTGATCATGTCCGTGCCGGCCGGGCCGGACGTACCGATGCAGACACCGATGTTGCCCGGGTTGGTCCGGGTGTACCCCTCGGCCATGTGCGAGGCGCCCTCGACGTGACGGGCGAGCGTGTGGTCGATCCCGCCCGCGCCCTTGAGCGCTGCGTAGAACGGGTTGATCGCCGCGCCCGGCACTCCGAAGGCGTTGGTCACGCCCTCGCGCTTGAGGATCTCCACCGCAGCGCGGGCGGCTGTCATTCGAGGCATCGAGTACTCCTGCGTCGACCTGTCAGGGGCAGTTACGGCCGAAAGGCCGGTTTCTTAATTCCGTATCGTGGAATCAATGTTTTGCTTTATGGAAGGAACGTAGAACGAGACGATCCGCTCGTCAAGGGGATGCCGGTCGCGCGATGCCGGAATGTCCGCGATGCGGGGGCAGAGGAAGCGCACGAGTGCGAGAGAGGGAGGCGCGGGCGCGGCGGCGCATACGGGCGCGGCATCGCGGGCGCCGTGCGCGCGGGCGCGCGGGCGCGGCGGGCCGCCTCTCGGTCCGAAGGCGGCTTGGGGGGCGGGGCCGGAGCCGGGGCGGCGCGATGGGCACGCTGCGGCTCGCCGGCGATGAGGCGCGGCACGCAGGCCTCCAGAGGGCGTACGAGTGCCCGAGAACGTACGCATGCCGACGCCGGCGCCCCCGTCGTGGGAGCGCCGGCGTCGGCGAGGCAAAAGAGTTGCGGCAGGCCCTCGGCGCGTACGGCCCGGCCCACATCCCCTGGGGCATCGGCATTGCCGACAGCCTTCTACGGGGCAGGCCCCAGGAGGCTCTGCACTACGTCACGGGCGGGGCTCGCAGGCGTCTCCCTACCCGGCGGCTGTGGCTCGCGCTCGCCACCGCCCAGGTCGCGCCCACCTCGATCGGCGTCGACGCGCATGGCCGGCACCAGCACGTCGTGCATCTCAGGCTCGACAGCGAGGGTCCAGCCTTGCCTCGATTCCCTGACCCGGAAAGGGGAGTTGCTACCGAGGCGCAGCTTCCGCGCCTCCGGGCGAGCACGCCGCGCGGCGGCACCGACCCGCGTGAGATCGCCGCGCGCGCAGGTCAGCCGTTGCCGTCTCGTCGGGTGGGCCGGCGAGCTACTTGACCAGCCAGACCACGAACGCGACGGCCATGAAGAGCAGCACCGCGCCCTCGATCCAGTCCGTGAACGTGAACCGGCTCTCCTTCTTGGCGCCGTGCTCTTGATCGTCAGTCATATCTCATTCTCTTTCCCCACGTTGGCCTGATCCAGATCCACAGCGTCACTCAACCATGGCCAGGAGGCGGCCCTCATGGCTCTGCACCATGCGAGCATCGGCGAGCTGGTCGGGTGCGTCGACCTGGGGCGCATCCGCGGCGCCGGGGGGCAGCGGCATCGTCCCCCGTAGTCTCCCGGTTGTGGAGCGAATCCCCCACTCCTCTCCACCAGGGACTCCCCCGCTCCAGGCGCACCGGAGGGCCCCACCCCCCACAGGGTGGGGCCTCCGGTGAGTCCCCTCTACACGCGTCCTCCTGTGAAGATGCCCTAGCGGATCGGCATCCCCGACAGCGTCCGCGCGATGACCAGGCGCTGGATCTCGCTGGTGCCCTCGAAGATGGTGTAGATCGCTGCGTCGCGGTGCATGCGCTCGACCGGGTATTCGCGGGTGAAGCCGTTGCCGCCGAGGATCTGCACGGCCTGGGCCGTGACCTTCTTGGCGACCTCGCTCGCGTAGAGCTTCGACATGGAGCCCTCCGCGGAGGTGAAGGGCTTGCCGGCCGTGGCCATCCAGGACGCGCGCCACACCAGCAGGCGGGCGGCGTCGACCTGAGTGCGCATGTCGGCCAGCTGGAAGGCCACACCCTGGTTGTCGATGATCGGGCGGCCGAACTGGGTGCGGGTCTTGGCGTACTCCAGCGCCTCCTCGTAGGCGGCGCGGGCGGTACCGACCGCCATGGCGCCGACGGCCGGGCGGGACGCCTCGAAGGTGGCCATCGCCGCGTTCTTCACGCGCTCGCCGCCGTTCTTGGCGCGCTCGCGGGCGCGGGCCAGGCGCTCGTCCAGCTTCTCCTTGCCGCCGAGCAGGCAGTGGCCGGGAATACGCACGTCCTCCAGGACGACCTCGGCGGTGTGCGAGGCGCGGATGCCGTGCTTCTTGAACTTCTGGCCCTGGGAAAGGCCGGGGGTGTTCGGCGGGATGATGAAGGAGGCGTGGCCCTTGGAGCCGACGTCCGGGTCGACCACCGCGACGACGACGTGGACGTTGGCGATGCCGCCGTTCGTCGCCCAGGTCTTGGTGCCGTTGAGCACCCACTCGTCCTTGGCCTCGTCGTACACCGCGCGGGTACGCATCGCGCCGACGTCGGAGCCGGCATCCGGTTCCGACGAGCAGAAGGCGGCGACCTTCACGTCGTTGGCGTCGCCGTACATCTGCGGCACCCAGGTGCCGATCTGCTCCTCCGTGCCGTTCGCCAGCACCCCGACCGCGGCGAGGCCGGTGCCCACGATGGACAGACCGATTCCGGCGTCCCCCCAGAACAGCTCCTCCATCGTCATGGGGATGCCCAGGCCCGTCGGGTCGAAGAACTGCTGGGCGTAGAAGTCGAGCGAGTACAGGCCGATTTTGGCCGCTTCCTGGATGACCGGCCAGGGAGTCTCCTCGCGCTCGTCCCACTCGGCGGCGGCAGGGCGCATGACGTCGGCGGCGAAGCCGTGAATCCAGTCACGGACTTCCTTCTGCTCGTCGTTGAGCTCCATGGTGAACTCGGCCATGTCCCCTCCAGCGCTACGTTCTCAACTGTTGTTACTTGCGGTAACCCCGAGTGTGTTACTCGCCGGTAGGGGATGTCAACTCCCCAGGGTTCGATTTCGCCGTGGAGTGCGGGTGTTACGTTGCGCAAACGCCACGGATTCACAAGGGTGGGGAGCACGACCATGGAGAAGACACAGCACCTCGGTCGCCAGCAGGCGGCGACCGAGCAGCGGCGGCGGGAACTCTTGGAGGCCGCGGAACGTATCGTGCTGCGCGACGGCCCGGAAGCGTCGATGAACGCCATCGCCGCCGAGGCCGGCATCACCAAGCCGATCCTGTACCGGCACTTCGGCGACAAGGGCGGGCTGTACCGCGCGTTGGCCGTCCGGCACACCGACGCCCTGCTCGACAGTCTGCGGGCGGCGCTGGACGCGCCGGTGCTGCGCCGGGACCGCGTCGAGGCCACCCTCGACACCTATCTCGTCGCGATCGAGACCCGGCCTCAGGTCTACCGGTTCCTGATGCACCCGGCCGACGAGGCGAACCAGGCCGAGTCCGGATTCGATGTCGGACGGCACTCCGCTCCCCTGCTGCGCCGGCTCGGCGAGGAACTGGCCAAGGTCATCGGCGACCGGCTCGACCTCGGGCCGGGCGGCGAGGAGACGGCGCGTGTGTGGGGGCACGGGATAGTCGGCATGATGCACGCGGCCGGCGACTGGTGGCTACGCGAACGCCCTTGCTCGCGCGAGCAGTTGGTTCAGCACCTGACCGATCTGCTGTGGGGACAGCTGGCCCTTGCCAAGGACCGCGCGAACAGCCGCGGATTCTGAGCCGAAGGGCGCGGGTCCGCCGCTCAGCGTGCGGACTCCGCCGCCCACGGCGCCTTTGCCGCCGAGCGCAAGGCCCGCCGACGCCGCAGCCCGGTGAGATGGTCGACGTACAGTCCGCCGTCGAGGTGGTCGCACTCGTGCTGGAGGCAGCGGGCGAAGAAGCCCGTGCCGGCGACCTTCCTGGGCTCGCCGCTGACGCTGACGCCCGTCACCACGGCCTCGTCGTGGCGCGGGGTTCCGGCCTCGATACCGGGGAGTGAGAGGCAGCCTTCCGGGCCGCGCACGACCGGGCCGCCGGTTTCGAGGAGGCGGGGGTTGACGAGATGTCCGAGATGGCGGCGGTCCTCGTCATCGGGACAGTCGTAGACGAACACCCGCAGGGGTACGCCGATCTGGTTGGCGGCCAGACCCACGCCGCGGGCGGCGTACATCGTCGCGAACATGTCCTCGATCAGCCGGGCGAGTTCGCCGTCGAAGGCGGTGACCTCCCGGCAGGGCTCGGCGAGGACCGGGTCGCCGAGGAGGCGAAGGGGGCGCGGGCGGCCGGAACTGCCCGGGATGGTGCGGGAACGCATGGGGGTAAGCGTACGGTCCTGGTCATACCCGATGTCGCGGCACGGGTGGCGGGGTTCGGGCTCACGCCCGGATCTCGATAGGCTGCTCCCCGACCGAAGCCTCCGGCCGGTCGTCGGCTGCGGAGGAGGCGTTCCACCGGCAGCCCACAGGGCAGGAGGGCGCCGGATGCAAGGAGGATCAAGGACGATGGCAGGCAACACGGAGCCGCTGTCGCCGCGGGCCAAGCTGGCCGTGACGGCGGGCAAGGCCGCGGCGGCGGTATCGCGCGCGGCGGGCCGCGGCAGCGGATCGGTGATCGGTGGCCGGGTGGCACTCAAGCTCGACCCCGACCTGCTGGCCCGGCTGGCCCGGCATCTGGACGTCATTCTGGTGTCGGCGACCAACGGCAAGACGACCACGACGCGGCTGATCGCGGAAGCGCTGCGGGCCAGCGGCCCGGTGGTCTCCAACGCGCTCGGCGCCAACATGCCGGCGGGCATCACATCCGCGCTGGCCGGTGGTTCCGACGCCCGTTTCGGCGTCATCGAGGTGGACGAGAAGTACCTCTCCGGCGTGGCGCGGGATGTGACGCCGAAGGCCATAGCGCTGCTGAACCTCTCGCGCGACCAGCTCGACCGGGCCGCGGAGACGCGCATGCTGGCCGAGCACTGGCGCGAGGGCCTGGCCGGCTCCAAGGCTCTGATCATCGCCAACGCGGACGACCCGCTGATCGTCTGGGCGGCCTCGTCGTCCGCGAACGTGGTGTGGGTCGCCGCCGGCCAGGAGTGGAAGGACGACGCCTGGTCCTGCCCCTCCTGCGGTGGCGTGATGCAGCGGCCCGGCGACGACTGGTTCTGCGGGGAGTGCGGCTTCCGCCGTCCGACCCCCAGCTGGGCGCTGTCCGGTGACCACGTCCTGGACCCGCACGGCAGTGCATGGCCGATCAAGCTGCAGCTGCCCGGGCGGGCCAACAAGGCCAACGCCACGACGTCCGCCGCGGTCGCGGCCGCGTTCGGGGTGCCGCCGCAGGTCGCGCTGGAGCGCATGTACTCCGTACAGGCGGTGGCCGGCCGCTACGACGTCGTCACCTTCATGGAGCGGGAGCTGCGGCTGCTGCTGGCGAAGAACCCGGCCGGCTGGCTGGAGACGTTCTCGCTGATCGACCCGCCGCCGACGCCGGTGATCATGTCGGTGAACGCCCGCGGCGCGGACGGCACGGACACCTCCTGGCTGTGGGACGTCGACTACACCCGGCTCGCCGGGCACCCGATCTTCGTGCTCGGCGACCGCAAGCTGGACCTCGCCGTACGGCTGGAGGTCGCCGGACTCGACTTCCACGTGTGCGAGAGCCTGGATGAGGCCGTGCGGATGGCACCGCCCGGCCGGATCGAGGTCATCGCCAACTACACGGCCTTCCAGGACCTGCGCCGTCGCGTGGGCAACTGAGCATGATGCGCGGACAAGGACGAGCGAGCATGAGTGACAACAGCCTGCGGCTGGTGTGGATCTACCCGGACCTGCTGAGCACGTACGGCGACCAGGGCAACGCCCTGGTCGTGGAGCGGCGGGCACGTCAGCGCGGCCTGGATGTGCAGCGCCTGGACGTGCGGTCCGACCAGCAGATCCCCACCTCCGGCGACATCTACCTGATCGGCGGCGGTGAGGACCGGCCGCAGCGGCTGGCCGCCGAGCGGCTGATCCGGGACGGTGGCCTGGACCGCGCGGTCTCCAACGGCGCCATCGTCTTCTCGGTGTGTGCCGGCTACCAGATCCTGGGCCACGAGTTCATCAATGACCTCGGTGAGCAGCAGCAGGGCCTGGGGCTCCTGGACGTGGTGAGCACCCGTGGTGAGGCGGAGCGCTGCGTCGGTGACGTCCTCGCCGACATCGATCCGCAGTTGGGGCTGCCGCCGCTGACCGGCTTCGAGAACCACCAGGGCGTGACGCATCTGGGCCAGACCGCCCGGCCGTTCGCCAAGGTGCGGTTCGGCAAGGGCAACGGCGTCGGCGACGGCTACGAGGGCGCGTGGAACGACACCGTCTTCGGCACGTACATGCACGGCCCGGTGATGGCCCGCAATCCGCACATCGCCGATCTGCTGATCAAGCTCGCGCTGGATGTCAACGCGCTGCCGCCGGCCGACGACCGGTGGTACGAGGCGCTGCGGCAGGAGCGGATCGCCGCGGCGACGCAGCCCGCTTGACCCACCGCGGCCTTCGGGTCGCGTTCCTTCCGCATTTCTTCCGTATTACTCCGCTATTGGTCCCGTTTTCGTACGCCCGCAGTCCGCACTGCGGGCGTACGTGTGCCGAGGGTCTCCGCGCTTGTAGGGTGAGCGGGATCCAACCGGACGACGGGGTCCGGGTCTCCGGTTGAGTTGCAGAGGGTTTTCGAGCAATGCGTATTGGTGTACTCACCTCCGGCGGCGACTGCCCCGGCCTGAACGCCGTCATCCGGTCCGTCGTCCACCGCGCCACCGCTGATCACGGCGATGAGGTGATCGGTTTCCGGGACGGCTGGAAGGGCCTGCTGGAGGGTGATTACCGCAAGCTCGACCTCGATGCCGTGGGCGGCATCCTGGCGCGCGGCGGCACCATCCTCGGGTCGTCCCGGGTGCAGCCCGCCCATCTGCGCGACGGCGTCGAGCGCGCCCGCGGCCATGTGGCCGAGCTGGGCCTGGACGCGATCATCCCGATCGGTGGCGAGGGCACGCTGAAGGCGGCCCGGCTGCTGTCCGACGCGGGGCTGCCCATCGTCGGCGTCCCGAAGACGATCGACAACGACATCGCCGTCACGGACGTGACGTTCGGTTTCGACACCGCGGTGGGTGTCGCCACCGAGGCGCTCGACCGCCTGAAGACCACCGCCGAGTCCCACCAGCGGGTGATGATCGTCGAGGTCATGGGACGCCACACCGGCTGGATCGCGCTGCACTCGGGAATGGCGGCCGGTGCGCACGCGATCGTGGTGCCGGAGCGCCCCTTCGACATCGACGAGCTGACCGCCCGGGTCGCCGCGCGGTTCGACGCCGGCAAGAAGTTCGCGATCGTGGTGGTCGCCGAGGGCGCCAAGCCGCGCGAGGGCACGATGACCTTCGACATCGGCGGCAAGGACATGTACGGCCACGAGCGGTTCGCCGGTGTCGCCCGCCAGCTCTCCGTCGAGCTGGAGAACCGCCTCGGCAAGGAGGCCCGCCCGGTCATCCTCGGCCACGTCCAGCGCGGCGGCACCCCGACCGCCTACGACCGCGTGCTCGCCACCCGTTTCGGCTGGCACGCCGTCGAGGCCGCGCACCGTGGCGACTTCGGCATGATGACCGCCCTGCGCGGCACGGACATCACGCTGGTGTCGCTCGCCGAGGCGGTGGAGACGCTCAAGACCGTGCCGGTCGAGCGCTACGCCGAGGCCGAGTGCGTGCTGTGACGTCCGCCCGATAGTCCCACGCTGTACGACCCGCCCCCGGCCGAGGCATCGGCCGGGGGCGGTTCTAGTCTGGTCGCCGGAGTATTGGTACGAATCAGGAGCGAGCGGATGGATCACAGCGGGCACGGCATGAACATGGATCTGCCGCCGTTCACGCTGGGACGGGGTCTGGAGTTCGGCGGCGACCCGTTCTTCCTTGTCGGCTGCCTGTTGGGGCTGGTGTTGTACGGCTGCGCGGTGGTGCGTCTGCGGCGGCGGGGTGACGCCTGGCCGGTGAGCCGGATCGTCGCCTGGGTCGTAGGTGTCCTGACGGTCGCTCTGGTGATGTGCACCAAGCTCAACGACTACGGCATGGCGATGTTCAGCGTGCACATGGTCCAGCACATGGTCATCAGCATGCTGTCGCCGATCCTGCTGCTGCTGGGAGCGCCGGTCACCCTGACGCTGCGTGCGCTGCCCACCGCCGGGCGCGGCAACAAGGGTCCTCGGGAACTGCTGGTGGCGCTGCTGCACAGCCGCTACATGCGGATCATCTCGCACCCGGCCTTCACCATCCCGCTGTTCATCGCGAGCCTGTACGCGCTGTACTTCTCGCCGCTCTTCGACTTCCTGATGGGCTCACGGACCGGGCACATCGCGATGATGGTGCACTTCCTGGCGGTCGGCCTGATCTTCTTCTGGCCGATCATGGGCGTCGACCCGGGACCGCACCGGCCGGGCTATGTGATGCGGATGCTGGAGCTGTTCGCGGGCATGCCGTTCCACGCGTTCTTCGGCATCGCGCTGATGATGGCCTCGGAGCCGATGGTCGGTACGTACACGCATCCGCCGGCCTCGCTCGGCATCGAAGCGCTAGCCGACCAGACGGCGGCGGGCGGCATCGCCTGGGCCTTCAGCGAGATCCCGTCCGTGGTGGTGCTGATCGCTCTGGTCTTCCAGTGGTACAAGTCCGAGGAGCGGCAGTCCCAGCGCTCCGACCGGGCCGCCGACCGCAACGGGGACCAGGATCTGGCGGACTACAACGCCTATCTCGCCTCGCTCCACGCCCGGGGGCAGTGACGCCGGGGGCGGATGACACCTAGCGGTACGGGCCGCGGCCGGGGACGATGGTCCCAAGGCCGCGGCCCGTGGCATGGATGCCCGGGCCGGCAGGAGGAGGTTGCGGGTATGCCCGGATCTGCTAAGACGATGGCCGTGTGCACGGTGGGGGGTCTGGTGGTCGCGACCGCCTACACCGTGGCACTGGGCGGCAATGGCTGGCTCTGGTTCTCCTGGGTGGTGTTGGCACTGGTGACGATCGGTGTGGTGGCCGCGCGGCAGGCATGAGCAGCAGGAGAGGGCCGTACGCAAGGCGCTGACCTGCGGTGATACGACTGTGCGGTCGGCCGGGCGGCTCGCGTCGCGCGGTCCGCCCGCGCCTCAGAAGCGGAAGACCGGTCCCGTCGCTGAGTCCATCGTGCAGGCGCTGGGGAAGTCCTTGTGCCATTCGACCGGGCCGCCGCGCCAGGTCCCGGTGGCGGCGACGGTGACCGGGTCGTATTCCTTGGTGCACGCGTGCGGCTCCCCGCGCAGTGCGTTCAGGTCGCCCCGTGCCCAGGTCAGCGCGTCGCAGGCAGCCCTGCCGTGCGGATGGTCGCCGCGGCTGTCGGGGCAGACCAGCCGGATACCGCGGATCCAGGTGTGCTGGGCGTCGGACACGGTCAGGAACAGGCCGCCGTCGGTCGTCGGCCGGGCCGCGCCGGCCGGGGTGGCCGTGGTGGCCAACACGGTCAGCACCGCCACGGCGGCAGGGACGGTGACACGGGCGAACAGACGTGGACGGCTCACGGACATCACGGGCTCCTGAAGGGCACGGCGGGATCGACTGCGGGAGCATGTGCTCGGGCGCTGCGGCGCCCGGCCGCCCCAGGGCACCCCGCCGGACGCCCCCGGGCAAGCGGCCACGCCGTGGGATCGCCCGGACGGAGCTTTTGCGCCGCCGTCCCGGCAGCCGTCCGAAGCCGATTGCGGCGGACAACGCTTCCTTCGTCGACGCGGACACCGCGCTGCATGCCGCCGTCGTGACGGCAGCGCGCAATCCGGTGCTCACCGACCTGTTCACCGAATTCGTGCCGGCGCTCCGGTGCGGGCTGATCGAACTGCTGGGTCTTACTGCCCTGCGCGAGGAGGAGCCCAGCCACGGCGACGCCTCGCACGCGGCACTCGTGGACGCCGTCCGGCGCGGCGACGAGGCGGCAGCGGCGGGCACGCTGCAAGAGGAACTGGCAGCGACGTTTGCCCTGTTCCGCACTCCAGGTGCCGTCACCGACTCCCGGTGATCCTTGCGAACGGCGCCCGCGGAGAGCGGCCGTCCCCGCCCGCCGTGTCCCTCACGTCTCGGCGGCGGGGAGGCTCTGCTCGGCCCAGATCGTCTTGCCCGTCGGGGTCTGCCGGGTGCCCCAGCGCCGGGCGAGCTGGGCGACCAGCAGGAGCCCGCGCCCGCCTTCGTCGTAGACGCGGGCGCGCCGCAGGTGCGGGGCGGTGCTGCTGGCGTCGGAGACCTCGATGATCAGCGTGCGGCCATGGATCAGCCTCAGCTGGATGGGGTGCTGGCCGTAGCGGATGGCGTTGGTGACCAGTTCGCTGACCACCAGGCCGGTGACGAAGGCGGCATCGTCCAGATCCCAGGCCGTCAGCTGGTCGGTGGCGAGCCGGCGCGCACGGGCCACGACGGACGGCTCGGAGGGGATGTCCCAGGTGGTGACCTGATCGGCGCGCAGAGTACGGGTGCGGGCGAGGAGCAGGGCGACGTCGTCCTCCGGGCGTTCGGGCAGCAGCTCATCGAGCACGCTGTCGCAGAGGGCGTCCAGCGTCGGGGCGGGACGGGCCAGCGCGGTGTGCAGGGCGTTGAGTCGGTCTTCCTTCTCGTCACCTGCACCGGCTGAGTCGGGGTCATCGGTGTCATCGGCGTCGTTGTGCACGCCGAGCAGACCGTCCGTGTAGAGGGCCAGCAGGCTTCCCTCGGGTAGCTCGACCTCCACGGCCTCGAAGGGCAGGCCCCCCAGACCCAGGGCCGGGCCTGCGGGAACGTCGAGGATGGCGACGGCGCCGTCCGGGGCGACCATGGAGGGCTGCGGGCGCCCGGCCCGGGCGAGGGAGCAGTGTCGGGAGATCGGGTCGTAGACCGCGTACAGGCAGCCGGCCCCGATGACCCCGGCCGCGGCCGGGTCCGCGCCGTCCTCCTCGGCGGACAGGCGTGTCACCAGGTCGTCGAGGTGGGTGATCAGTTCTTCGGGCGGCAGGTCGACATCGGCGAGGGTGTGCACCGCGGTACGCAGTCTGCCCATGCTGGCCGACGCCTGGATGCCGTGGCCGACCACATCGCCGACGACCAGGGCGACCCGTTCGCCGGACAGCGGGATCACGTCGAACCAGTCACCACCCACGCCGGCACCGTGGACGGCGGGCAGATAGCGGGAGGCGACCTCCAGAGCGGCCTGCCGGGCGAGTTTCTGCGGCAGCAGGCTGCGCTGCAGGGTCACCGCGGTGGTGCGCTCGCGGGTGTACCTGCGGGCGTTGTCGATGCAGACGGCCGCTCTGGCGGTGATCTCCTCGGCCAGCAGCATGTCCTCCTCCACGAAGGGCTGCGGGCTCCGGTGGCGTGCGAAGAGGGCCATCCCGAAGGTGATGCCGCGTGCCTGCATCGGCACGATGATCGCCGAATGCATGCCGTGGTCGCGCACCAGGGAGGCGCGTGCGGGGTCCTGGGCCGCCCAGCGGGCCATCGACAAGTCGGTGATCTGGTAGACGGCGGCCCGGCCCGCGCTCAGGCACTCGGCCGGGGGTGAGAACTCCGGGTAGGTGGCCATTTCACCCACCCCGACCAGGGCCTCCACGTTCCCGATGACGGACTGCATGGCGGTGCGCCGCATGGTGATCGGACCGGTCAGCCGGCCCGAGGGCGGTTCGTCGCCACGGTGGAGGAAGGTCAGCAGGTCGACGGTGGCGAAGTCGGCGAGCTGCGGTACGGCCACGTCCGCCAGCTCCTGGGCGGTGCGCGCGATCTCGAGGGTGGTACCGATGCGGCTGCCCGCCTCGTTGATCAGCAGCAGCCGCTGCCGGGTGATGTGCTCCTCGGTCGTGTCGCGCGCCGCGAAACATACGCCGCGGGTCCGGCCGCTCGGGTCCTTCAGCGGCGCGAGCGAGACCGCCCAGGCACGCTCGCGGTCCTCGCCCGGGACGGGGAGGTGGCTCTCCAGAAACTGCCGCTCGCCGCTCTCCAGCACGCGGCGCATGGCTTGCTCGTTCTTCTCGGCTTCGGGGTGGGTCGTGATCTCGGTCAGACGCAGACCGCGCATCTGCGCGTCCGTCATGGCGACCACGCGCTCCATATCGGCGTTCGCCCGCACCGACCGCAGCTCCGTGTCGTAGATCGCCAGGACTCTGGGGGCCTGGGCGAACGCCCACTGCGCCAGTGTGTCCGCGAACGCGGCGCGCGGTTCCTCCGCTCCGGCGCACACCAGCAGCCACTCGACGTCGCCGCTGCCGGCTACCCCGCGGTGCGCGAGCACCTCCGCTTCCACCCGGCCGCCGTCCCGGTGCCGCAGCGCCATCCGCCGGCTCCCACCGGAGCGACGGTCCGTGGTACATCGGTCGGCGTCCTCGTCCTCGGCGAGCAGCTCCGCCGCCGGACGCCCCACCACCTCGTCGGGCCGGTGGCCCAGGAGCCGCTGGGCGCCCTCGCTCCACCCCGTGACGATGCCGCGCTCATCGAGGGTGGCCGTGGCGGTGTACGCCCCGCCCATGGGGCCCTCCGGCCGGTCACCGTGAGCCGCGCGGCGTCGCGTCACCACGTCTCATCTCCTCTCGATGAGACCGCCGCGCGGGTCGGGCCGACGGGAAACGGACACCCGTCCGTCCCGGCCGCCCCGGCGCGGCGAGCACGGGCGCCCGCCACAGCGGCACGCGGGCCGGTCTCCTGCGCCACAGCACCACCAGCGTATGACCTCCCTGTCGGATCAGACAGTCGGTGCGGGCCACCTGGGAACGCCCCCGGCCCCCCGTGGGGGCCCGGGGCAGCCTGAGGAATGCCCCATGAGCGTCCCCGGTGTCGGTCGACAGTGACGGGTGGTGGGTGAGGGGTGACGGTGACGGTGTGCGAGATGTGGCAGATGCGGGGCACACGACGGCGGCCGTCGGCCCGGGGCGATGACCGGACGTAGCTGACGCATCGTCATCACTACGGGCCCGCACGGGCATCAGTCCTGTCAAGGGTGGTTACCCCTGTCCGCGCCGCCACGTACACTTCCTCCCCGCGCACCCAGCTGACCTGGACAAACGCCGTCGTTGAGCCGATCCGGGCGAGTAAGGAGAACTCCGTGTTCTACCAGGTACTCAAGTACGTACTGCTAGGGCCCTTGTTGCGGCTGTTCTTCCGGCCGCGGATCGAGGGGCTCGAGCATGTGCCGGAGGAGGGCGCGGCGATCATCGCGGGCAATCATCTGTCGTTCGCCGATCACTTCGTGATGCCGGCGATCGTGCCGCGGCGGGTCACCTTTCTGGCCAAGGCCGAGTACTTCACCGGCCCCGGGCTGAAGGGGCGGCTGACCGCGGCGTTCTTCCGGGGCGTCGGACAGATTCCGGTGGACCGGTCCGGCGGCCGGGCGTCGGAGGCGGCCCTCACCTCGGGGCTCGGCGTCCTGCGCAAGGGACGGTTGCTGGGGATCTACCCGGAGGGCACCCGCTCGCACGACGGCCGGCTCTACAAGGGACGCACCGGAGTCGCCGCCATGGCCCTCAAGGCCGGGGTGCCGGTGGTGCCGTGCGCGATGATCGGGACGTTCGAGGCGCAGCCGACGGGGCGGCGGCTGCCGCGCGCGATGCGGATCACCATCCGCTTCGGCACCCCGCTGGACTTCTCCCGCTTTGCCGGCCTGGCGGACGAGCGCACCGCGCTGCGCACGGTCACCGACGAGATCATGTACGCGATCCTCGCCCTGTCCGGCCAGGAGTACGTCGACACGTACGCGGGCGAGGCGAAGGCCGAGGCCCAGGCCAAGGCGAAGGCCGAGGCGAAAGCGCGCGGTCACGTGCGGCGCGGGCACAAGAGCTGACGGAGGGGTAGCGCGGGGGGCCGCGATATCCCCTCGCGGGTCACGCCGCCGGCCCGTACCTTGATCGCCATGAAGGATCGCATACGGGGGTACGGGCGATGAGCGCCCGGCTGCGCGGGATGGCGCAGGAGACGGAGCGGATCGTGGCGGCAGGGGCGTATCGCGCCCCGAGCGGGCGGCTGGTGGTGATCGCGGCGTCGGTGGAGCGGGCACGGGCGGGCACTCGGCTGTACGGGCCGGGCCCTGTCGCGGTCGCCACCGGGGAGGCCGCCCCGGCGGGGCGGACCGCGTTCGAGGTGACGGGGGAAGGCAGTCTGACCGCCGGCGGCCGGCTGGCCGCGGACGGCGGCGGCCCGCCCGCTGTGCTGAACTTCGCCTCGGCGCGCAATCCGGGCGGTGGCTATCTCAACGGCGCGCAGGCGCAGGAGGAGGCGCTGTGCCGCGGGTCGGCGCTGTACTCGTGTGTGCGCGAGGCACCGGAGTTCTACGCCGCGCACCGCGCCGCACCGAGCCCGTTCTACAGCGACCGGGTGATCCTCTCCCCCGGTGTGCCGGTCTTCCGCGACGACCGGGGGACGCTGCGCGAAGTGCCGTACGAGGCGGGGTTCTTGACGGCCGCCGCGCCAAATGCCGGAGTCATCGCCCGGCAGCGGCCGGACGAGACGGTCCGGGTGGCCGCGGCGCTCACGGCCCGCGCGGAACGTGTGCTGGAGGTGGCCGCCGTGGGCGGACACCGTCACCTGGTGCTCGGCGCCTGGGGCTGCGGCGTCTTCCGCAACGAACCGGCCGAGGTGGCGCGGGCTTTCGCGGTGCATCTGCTGGACGGCGGCCGGTTCGCCGGCTGGTTCGACCGCGTCGTCTTCGCCGTGCTGGACCGCCGGGAGGACTCCCCCACCCGGGCCGCGTTCACCAGGGTGTTCGCGGCCTGAACCGGCGCGGACGCCGTACGGGCGGCCGGGAGGGATCCCGGCCGCCCGTACGGTTGCGGTCAGCGCTCGCCGCGTGCGGCGGGCTCAGGGCAAGGTGCCCCGGCCCGGCGTGCCGTGAGCCGGCTCAGCGATTCAGCAGGTCGGAGACGAGGTTGGTGGCGGTCTTGACCGGCGAGGTGGTCGGCTCGGGGGTGGCGTGCGGGGCGCACGTCACATCCGCGGCGTCGACCTTGCCCGTCAGGAGGTACGTGTCGACCCGCTCGTTGATGCAGGGGTTGACCTGACCGGTGACACCGTGCGATCCGGCGTCCCGCTCGGTGATCAGGCGCGAGCCCTTGAGCCGCTTGTGCAGCTCGACGGCACCGTCGTAGGGCGTGGCGGCGTCACGGGTGCTCTGCACGATCAGGACGTTGGGCAGGCCCTTGCCGGACGTGACGTCGACGGGGCGCTGCTGCTTCGCGGACCAGGAGGCGCAGGGCAGGTTCATCCAGGCGTTCGACCAGGTCATGAACGGTGCCTTGGCGTGCACGCGGGTGTTGTCGCGGTCCCACTTCTGCCAGCTGGTGGGCCACTTGGCGTCGGTGCACTCGACGGCGGTGTAGACGGCGTTGCCGTTCTCGGAGGCGATGTTGCCGGCCTTGTCCGCGAGGTCCGGTCCGGCGTTCTCGACCAGCGGCTTCTCGTTACCGGAGACGTATTCGCTCCACGCCTCGGCGACCGGGGCCCACATGGAGTCGTAGTACGGCGCGTTCTGGAAGAAACCGGTCAGTTCCGCGGGGCCGACGACGCCGCCCAGCGGGCTCTTCTTGGCGGTCGCGCGGAGCTTCTCCCACGCCGCCTGGACCTTCTTCGGAGTGTTGCCGATGTGGTAGGTCTTGTCGTTCTTGGCGACCCACTCCTTCCAGTCGCCCCAGCGGGTCTCGAAGGCGACGTCCTGGTCGAGGTTGGCCTCGTACCAGATCTTCGAGCGCGAGGGGTTGACGACGCTGTCGACGAGCATCCGGCGCACGTGGTCCGGGAAGAGCGTCGCGTAGACGGCGCCGAGGTAGGTGCCGTAGGAGACGCCGATGAAGTTGAGCTTCTTCTCACCGAGCGCGGCGCGGATCACGTCCAGGTCGCGGGCGGTGTTGGGCGTCGTCATGTACGGCAGGAGGTCGCCACTGCGCTCGGCGCAGCCGTCGGCGTACTCCTTGGCGAGCTTGCGCTGGGCGCTCTTGTCGGCCTCGCTGTCCGGCACCGGGTCGGCCTTGGGGGCCTTGACGAACTCCTGCGGGTCCGTGCAGGAGATCGGGGCGGAATGGCCGACGCCCCGCGGGTCGAAGCCCACGAAGTCGTACGCCTTCGCGGTCTTGGCCCACAGGGCGCTCTTGGTGGTGATCCGGGTCGGGAACTTCATGCCCGAACCGCCGGGGCCACCGGGGTTGTAGAGGAGGGAGCCCTGTCGCTCCTTGTCACTGCCGGTGCTCACGGCCCGGTCGACGGCGAGGTCGATGGTGCGCCCGTTGGGCTTGGCGTAATCCACGGGCACGGTGACGTACCCACACTGGATGGGGGCCTTCAGTTCCCAATCGGCAGGACAGTCCTTCCAGTCGATGCCCTTCTTGGCCGCCTGTGCGGCGGCGGTCTGCACGCCGCGCGCTTCGGCCGAACCGCCGGGGTGGTACCCGCCCGCGGTGGCCGGCGTGGCGACTATCGCTCCGGCGATGAGCGTGCCGGTCACCAGGGTGCCGGCGGCGCCGAGCGCTGCTGTTCTTCTCACGTGGTGGTTCCCCCTGCATGGTGCGCCGTTGCGGCGGAGGTGATCACTGAGCTACAGAAGGATCCTGTCTCTTCCTGTCCCTTCCTGAATAGGTTTGATCGCGGTTTCTTTACCAACCCGTAGGATTTTCTCGGTTGTCGAAGGGCTGTGCGAGGTCAGACCCCCGAACGACAGGAGGATTCCTCCCGTTACCGCGCGGCCGGGCCGTTACGCCCGAGACGCCGCAGACGCCCAAACCGGGTGACAACGGGCCGTCGAGGGGCGATAACTCGTCAATTGCCGTACACATGCCCCTCAGGCATGTGCCAGCCGCATCGATTTCAGTAACCTTCCGTGCAGGCTCTCCCACACACCGCACAGGGAGGGCTTCGGCGTTTTCCCTCGGCGCAGGCAGTCCCGTGCGAGCCGCCCTGCCCGAGCAGCCCCGTCCGCGCGCGGCCCGAAGGAGTCCCAAGTGCCGGGTATCGATCAGGTGTTGGCCACTGCCATGGAGGTGCCCGGTGTGCTGGGCGCCGGACTGATCGACTGGACCAGCGGTCTGACGCTCGGCACGGCCGGGCGGGGGCCGCACGCCGACCACGAAGCGGCCGCGGCGGATACGGCCGAGGTGGTCCAGGCCGTCGCGCGCAACGCCACCTTCGACACCGCGGGCACCGACCGGTCGGGCCTGGAGGACCTCATCATCACCACGTCGGACAGCTACCACCTCATCCGCTTCGTCCACCCGGCCTTCGACAGCCAGACCTATCTCTACCTCTGGCTGGACCGCGCACAGGCCAATCTCGCCGTCGCCCGGTTACGGCTGCGCGATCTGGCGGCCGGGCTGGTGTCCGACTGACGCCCCGCGCCCGGAGCGCGGCCCGCCCGCACAGCGCCCCCGTACGGGCAGCCGCCGTCGCCGCGCGGCCCGTACGGCGTCACACAGCACCAACGGTGAGGGAACCAGTCATGGGCCTGCCCATACCCCGCCTGCCCCCGTCGGCCGGCCCGCTCGACCAGTTGGCCGCCGAACGCGCCACCGGCGCCCTGCGCGGCCCGAGCGGCTGCTTCTACCTCGTCGACGGCGCGGTCACCTGCGTCGAGAGCGCCACCGCCCCCGGACTCGACGCCCGGCTCGCCGCCGCGGGCAAGGTGCCGCCGGAACGTTGGCAGGACGCCCGCGACACTGCGGGGGCACAGCACACCGGGGCCCGCTACCTCGTCGACGCCGGGCTGCTGACCCAGGGCGAACTGGAGATCTGTCATCTCGGCGCCCTCCTGGACGCCGCCTTTTTCGCCCTGCCCCTGCTGGTGGCGGACGACGTCTTCTTCACCCCGGGCGCCGGACACTGGCTGGGCGTCGTCCGCCGCGTCGGCGCCGCCACCCTCCAGCGGGCGACGGCACGTCGCCGCGCGCTGCTCGGCCGGCTGGCCCCCTGGGCGGCGGTCGACACCTCCCCCGTCGTGCCGTTGCACCCCGCCCGGCCCGCCACGATGCGTCCCACCAGCTCCCAACGCCGGCTGCTCGCCCACGCCGACGGCCGGCGCACCCCGCACGAACTCGCCCTGGCGCTGGGCCGGTCGGCGTTCGTGACGCTGCTCGACATCCGCCGTCTCGCCGCCGCCGGCCTCGTCCTCGTACCCGACGACGCGCCGAAGGCGCTGCCCCGCAGGCGCCCCGGCGCCTGCCTGGACGAGAACCCGGCGCCCGCCGAAGCGGCCCGTACCCCGACCTGGCAACCACCGGTTCCGCAGCTCCCCGAGACCGCCGACCCGGATATTGCCCTCCTTGTCCGACTACGCACGGCGTTGGAGGAAAACCTGTGACCCCCTGCGGCCCCCGGCCATGAAACACGCACTCAGAAGACGTGCCGTGAAAAGGAGACTGATGACGATCGAACCCCTCGTACGGGACGAACTGCTCGCGTTACGGGATCAGATACGCCATCTTCAAGGCGGGATGGTGGCCAGCGCGGACGGCATGGTCATCGCCCACGATCTGCGGGACGTCGAGCCGGACGGCCTCGCCGCGCTGACCGCCGCCGCCATCGGGGTCGCCAAACGCCTCACCGAGGCGACCGGGCAGGGGCCGTTCGAGGAGTCCCTCACCCGCGGCACCAACGGTTACATCGCGGCCTACTCGGCCGGTCGGAGCGCGGTCCTCACCGCGGTGGCCGGCCCCGACACCAACGTCGGTCGACTGCACCTCCAGGCCCGCAGAGCCGCCGCGCGCATCGGCACCCTCGTGGACGCCCCGCCACGGCGGTGACACCCCTCTCCTTCCGGCAACCGCGTTCCCGCACCACCACCGGAACACCCACAACCCACCGAAAGGTCTGAACAGTCATGGCTCAGATGGAATCCGCACTCGCCGACGCGATGTCGAACATCGAGGGCGCCATCGGCGTCGCCCTGGTCGACTACACCAGCGGAATGGCGCTCGCCACGCTCGGCGACAACGCGACCTTCGACCTCAACGTCGCCGCCGCCGGGAACACCGATGTGGTCCGCGCCAAGCTCCGCACCATGGAGATGCTCGAACTCCAGGGCGCCATCGAGGACATGCTCATCACGCTGACCTCGCAGTACCACCTCATCCGCCCGGTCACCGGCAAGGGCGGCAACGGTCTCTTCCTCTACCTGGTCCTGGACCGCAAGCGCGCCAACCTGGCTCTGGCCCGCCATCGGCTCGCCCGGCTGGAAAACGACCTGGAGGTGTGACCGGGGTGAGGGCGCCGGCCGGCGCCCTCACCCTGCCGCGAAGCTCCCGGCAGCCTCGTCCAGCAGGCGCCGCAGCAGCAGCGCGTCGGGCGCGACGGCGGTGGCGAGCGCCGCAGGACCCGCGAGCGGCGCCAGCACTCCCTGTCCGGCGCCCTCCCCGCTGCCCGCCGCATCCCCCAACAGCCGCACCTCGACCGGCTTGTCGTCGAACTCCGGAGCCACGACGAGCAGTTGACCTACGGCACGATTGCCGTCCAGTACCGCCGACGTGTCCCAGCCCGGGGTGCCGGGCCCGTATGCCGTCTCCTGGTCCAGCAGGGTGCGACCGGCCCGGCGGATCGTCAGCCTGCTGCACAGCGCGCCCGGCCGCTCTCCGCTGCGCCCGAGGACCTGTTCCTCGCGGAGGACGAGGCGCGCGGTGGGGGCCAGTTCGACGGTCGTGGTCATCCGTAGCTCGCTGCCCTCGGCGGAGATCAGCGGCTCGGGAAGCCAGTCCAGCCGCGCCCCCTCCCCCACCGTCAGCCGCACGTCGTACGTGGCGTGCCCGGCGGTGCGGCCGGGCAGCGCGACGGTCGCCGCGGCTGTCGTCAGGTGCAGGGCGGCGCCCGCCTCGGCGACCACGTCGATGCCCAGCCGGTCTCCGCCGAGCGGTGCGCTCATCGCGCCCACCACACACACCCTGGCCTGATCGCCGTGCGCGCGGATGCGGCGCAGCGCGAACGGGCCCGCACCGTCCAGGACGGGCAGGCGGGTGGTGCCCCGCGCGTCGGTGCGCGCGGTGATACGGGCGGTGGCGCGGAGGCCGGCCACCGTGGCGGCGGCCTGCGTCTCCGTGGGGCCGGAGGTCACGAGGCTCATGCCGGGCCCGCGGTCCAGTCCGCCAGGCGCTCGCGGACCCAGTCCGCCACCGGCTTGACGCCGTTCGGCGACTTCAGGGCGGTGAAGGCGACCGGCAGCTCGCCACGCTGCGCCTTGGCGTCCCGCGCCATGCCCTCCAGGTCGACGCCGACGTAGGGCGCGAGGTCGGTCTTGTTGACGACGAGCAGGTCGGCGGTGGTGACGCCGGGGCCGCCCTTGCGGGGGATGTCGTCGCCGCCCGCGACGTCGATCACGAAGATCTGCGCGTCGACCAGGCCCTTGGAGAAGGTCGCGGTGAGGTTGTCACCGCCGGATTCGACCAGGACCAGATCCAGCGGGCCCACCTCCTCCTCCAGGTCCTCGACGGCTTCGAGGTTGGCGGAGATGTCGTCGCGGATGGCGGTGTGCGGGCAGGCGCCGGTCTCCACCGCGGTGATGCGCTCGGCGGGCAGGACCGCCTCGCGGAGCAGGAATTCGGCGTCCTCGCGGGTGTAGATGTCGTTGGTGACGACGGCGATGGACAGCTCGTCGCGCAGCTCCCGGCAGAGCGCCGCCACGGTCGCGGTCTTGCCGGTGCCGACCGGTCCGCCCAGGCCCAGGCGCAGCGCGCGGCGCCTGCCGTCGGGGCGACGGGCGCTCGCGGCGCTGTAGGTGTGGCGCTCGGGAAAGGTGTCCTGGTGGTCGAGATGCATGGTCACTCCGGAGGATTCGTGCGGCCACGAGGTGCGCGGCCCGGTGGTCGGGCGTGGTCAGGAGGCGAAGAGGCGTACCGGCCAGGCGGCGTGCTGTTCGGCGGTGATGTCGAGCAGCGGCGCTGAGGCGGCGGGCAGCACGTCGACTCCCTCGCGGGCGACGCGCCGCGCGGCCTCCGCGCCCCGGGCCGCGACCTGGTCGAGGTCGGCGGCGAGACGGGCCAGGACGGCGGTGGCGTCGAACGGGTCCAGGCTCAGCAGGCGGACAGCCGCACCGGCCGGTCCGCTGACGTTCTCGTAGGCCACGGCGTACGCCGCGTCGAGCGGATCCAGGCCGGCGGAGCGGGCGGCGAGGCCGAGCACCACCGGCTGATGGGCGCCGCGCGGACGGGCCGCGGCGAGGGCGTCGAGGTCGGCGCTCGGCCAGGTCGCGCGGGCGGCCCGCATCATCTGCCGGCCGAGCCGCCTGGCAACCTTTCGCAGAGCCGGCACGGGCGTACGGGCGTCTGCCGCGTCGTCCAGGACGAGCGGGTCGGCGCCGGCGGCGGCCGCGGCGGCGAGGCCCGCGGCGACCAGGCCCGCGGTGTGCAGCCGCCCCCGGCAGAACGCCTCCAGGGTGGCGGCGTCCTTGATGCGGCCCGCGGTGACGGCCGGTTCCGCGCCGCCCGAATGCGCGTGCCCACCGGCGGGGAACCGGCCGTCGGCGAGGACGAGCAGCGCTGCGCGGCTCATCGGTACTCCTCCGGGTGGTTCATGGGCAGCCGCATCAGAAGAGGAAGTACCGCTGGGCCATGGGAAGTTCGACGGCCGGTGCCGGGTCGACCGGCTCGCCGTCGATGGTCACCGTGAAGGTGTCCGGGTCGACCTGGACGCGCGGCAGGGCGTCGTTGTTGCGCATGTCCGCCTTGGTGACGCCCCGGGTGCTGCGGATGGCCTCGAAGGACTTCGCCAGCGGCAGCCGCTCGGGGAGCGCGTCATCGAGTGCCTGCTGGGAGACGAAGTTGACCGAGTTGCTGCCCGGGGCCCGGCCGGTCGCGCCGAACATCGGACGGGGCAGGACCGGCTGCGGGGTGGGGATGGACGCGTTGGCGTCGCCCATCTGCGCGTACGCGATCTGACCGCCCTTGATGACGAGCTGCGGCTTGACGCCGAAGAACGCCGGGTCCCACAGGACGAGGTCGGCGAGCTTGCCGCCTTCGACCGAGCCGACGACATGGTCGATGCCCTGCGCGACGGCCGCGTTGACGGTGTACTTCGCGACGTACCTGCGGGCCCGGTGGTTGTCCGCGCCGCCGTCACCCGGCAGGCTCCCCCGGCGCCGCTTCATGACGTGCGCGGTCTGCCAGGTGCGCAGCACGACCTCGCCGATGCGGCCCATGGCCTGGGCGTCCGAGGCGATGATCGAGATGGCGCCGAGGTCGTGCAGTATGTCCTCCGCCGCGATGGTGGAGGGCCGGATCCGGGACTCGGCGAAGGCGAGGTCCTCGGGGACGGCGGGGTTGAGGTGGTGGCAGACCATCAGCATGTCGAGGTGCTCCTCGACGGTGTTGACGGTGTGCGGCCGGGTCGGGTTGGTGGACGCGGCGAGCACATTGGGCTCGGAGACCATCGCGATCATGTCGGGCGCGTGGCCGCCGCCCGCGCCCTCGACGTGAAACGCGTGGACCGAGCGGCCGGCGATGGCGGCGAGGGTGTCACCGAGGAAGCCGGCCTCGTTCAGCGTGTCGGTGTGGATGGCGAGCTGGGCACCGCTCTCCTCGCAGACGCCCAGGCACGCGTCGAGGACGGCAGGCGTCGCGCCCCAGTCCTCGTGAATCTTGAAGCCGAGGATGCCGGCGCGCAGTTGGTCACGCATCGAGGCGACGGACGTGGTGTTGCCCTTGCCGAGCAGTCCGACGTTGACGGGCAGGGAGTCCATCGACTCGAAGAGCCGGGCGATGTGCCAGGCCCCGGGGGTGATCGTGGTGGCCTTGCTGCCCTCGGCGGGCCCGGTGCCGCCGCCGATGAGCGTGGTGACACCCGAGGCCAGGGCCTCGTCGACCTGCTGGGGGCAGATGAAGTGGACATGGGTGTCGATGGCGCCGGCCGTGAGGATCTTGCCGTTGCCCGCGATGATCTCGGTTTCCGGACCGATGACGAGGTCGGGGTGGACCCCGTCCATCGTGTCGGGGTTGCCCGCCTTGCCCAGGGCGGTGATCCGGCCGTCGCGGATACCGACGTCGGCCTTGACGATGCCCCAGTGGTCCAGCACCACCGCGCCGGTGATCACGGTGTCGGGGGTGCCCTCGGCGCGGGTGGCGCGGGACTGGCCCATCGATTCGCGGATCACCTTGCCGCCGCCGAAGACGGCCTCGTCGCCTGCCCGTCCGGGCCCTCCCGAGCGGTCCTCGGTGATCTCGATGACCAGGTCGGTGTCGGCGAGGCGGATCCGGTCGCCGACGGTCGGTCCGAAGAGGTCGGCGTACGCCTGGCGGGTCAGCTCAGCCATCGAGGGTGCCTCCGGTCTCGCCGCGCAGACCCACGACGATCCGCTTGCCCCCGAGGGGGACGAGTTCGACTTCGGTGGGGATGCCGGGCTCGAAGCGCACGGCGGAGCCGGCCGCGACGTTCAGCCGCTTGCCGTGCGCGGCCGCGCGGTCGAAGTCGAGACCGGGGTTGGCCTCGGCGAAGTGGTAGTGGGAGCCGACCTGGACGGGGCGGTCGGCGGCGTTGAGGACGGTCAGGCGCGTACGGGGGAGGCCCTCGTTGAGGCGTACCGGCTCTTCGGCGGGAAAGATCTGTCCCGGGATCATCGTCTGGTCTCCCGCGGTCAGTTGATGGGCTCGTGGACGGTGACGAGCTTGGTGCCGTCCGGGAAGGTGGCCTCGACCTGCACGTCATGGATCATCTCGGGCACCCCTTCCATGACGTCGTCGCGGCCGAGCACCTTGCGCCCCGAGGACATCAGCTCCGCGACCGTACGACCGTCCCGCGCGCCTTCGAGGATGTGTGAGGTCAGCAGCGCGATGGCTTCCGGATGGTTCAGCTTCAACCCCCGAGACCGTCGCTTTTCAGCCACGTCCGCCGCCACATGGATCATCAGGCGTTCCTGCTCATGCGGGGTCAGTTGCATACGGTTCACCTCACAATTATTCCCGCCCGGACGCATTTGCCCAGGTCACGGGCGTGGGCACACCCGTATCGATAGATGTATCACACAGTAATTAAAGGAGGAGCAAACCGGTCACCAGCGCCTGGCCATCAATCGTCCCCACCACCGGAGGCTAGTTCGGCGGGATTTCAACGGCGTTACATCCGGGGACCTCTGTGCACCTCTTCTTACGCCCGCCGTAACACGGCGTCCACGACCGCCCGTTACGGCGCGCCGGGCGCCCATATCCCCTCGGGCCGCAGACCGAGTGCCCCCGGCGCAACGCGGTGGCGTATTCCGTTCCACGGAGAGCCGTAGCCGCCCGGCGCACGCAGAGACGCACGCCACCCGGGCGGACCTGTCCCCGCAATCCGGACATGCCCCGCTCTGCGAACGCCGTTGTCCGGTATCCGCTCTTGACGAGGCCGGACGCGATCGCAATTCTCATGTGCGCGTCAAATCACGCTCCGCACCACCCCCCACACATGTATCGGAGCCCCACCGTGATTCGCTCACTTCGTCCTGCCCGCCGCGTGGTCATCGCCGCCGGCGCCTGCACGGCCGTGGCCGCCCTGCTGGGCACCGCCGCCGTGGCCCAGGCCGACAACACCCAGCCGCTCGCCGCGCCGGACATCCCGATAGCCGGCGTCAAGGGACACCTTGACAAGCTGCAGTCCATAGCCGACGCCAACGGCGGCAACCGCGCCCACGGCCAGCCCGGTTACAAGGCGTCCATCGACTACATCAAGGGCAAGCTGGACGCGGCCGGCTTCACCACCAAGGTCCAGGAGTTCGACTACAGCGGCAGCAAGGGCTACAACCTCATCGCCGACTGGCCGGGCGGCGCGGAGGACAAGACCGTCATGGCCGGCGCGCACCTGGACTCCGTCGAGGACGGGCCCGGCATCAACGACAACGGGTCCGGCTCCGCCGGCATTCTGGAGACCGCGCTCGCCGTCTCCCGCGAGGGCCTCAAGCCCACCAAGCACCTGCGGTTCGGCTGGTGGGGCGCCGAGGAGTACGGCATGGTCGGCTCGAAGAACTACGTCGAGAGCCTCGGGGCCGACACCTCGAAGATCGACTCGTATCTGAACTTCGACATGATCGGCTCGCCCAACCCCGGCTACTTCGTCTACGACGACGAGCCCCGCCTGGAGAAGGTCTTCAAGGACTGGTACGCGACCAAGAACATCACCACCGAGATCGAGACCGAGGGCGACGGACGCTCCGACCACGCCTCCTTCAAGGACGCCGGCGTCCCGGTCGGCGGGCTCTTCTCGGGCGCCGAGTACGAAAAGTCCGAGGAGCAGGCGAAGGCGTGGGGCGGCACGGCGGGCAAGCCCTTCGACTCCTGCTACCACGCCTCCTGCGACACGGCGAAGAACATCGACGACACCGCTTTGGACACCAACAGCGACGCCATCGCCAACGCCCTCTGGGAGCTCAGCTCCTGACCCGCACGCAGTACTGAACGGTCAGCTCTCGCGACCCGGCCGCCGATCCCCGGCGGCCGGGTCGCGGTGCTCTGCCGCGATGCCGAACCGCCGCCGTTCGCCCGGAGCGGACGGCAACTGCCGCACGGCGGAGACCGTGCTGATCACCTGCTCCTCCTCCGCGCCCTCCTCGCGCTTCCCCAATTCCTCGAGCAGTTGCAGGTCAGCCGCGGATACCAGCGCCACCAGAGGCTTGCCGTGGCGCGTGACGACCACGCGCTCACTGCCGTAGACGACGCGGTTGATCAGATCCGCGAGCTCTGCCCGGGCTTGCGTCACCGGAATTTCGTAGGCCATGCTCCCATTCTAACGGGATGTACGTCCTGTACATTTTTTACGGAAGAGAAGGAGCAGACATGCTGCGACCGACGGCCCGCTATGTCCTTCCGGAGTTCACCGAACGCACCTCTGCGGGAACCCGCACCCTCGATCCGTACTCCAAGCTGCTCAGCGAACGCATCGTCTTCCTGGGCACACCGGTCGACGACGCCTCCGCCAACGACGTGATGGCGCAGTTGATGCACCTCGAACACGCCGCGCCGGAGCAGGACATCTCGCTCTACATCAACTCCCCCGGCGGCTCCTTCACCGCGATGACCGCCATCTACGACACGATGCAGTTCGTCACCTGCGACATCGAGACCGTCTGCCTGGGGCAGGCCGCCTCCGCCGCCGCGGTCCTGCTGGCCGCCGGCGCCCCCGGCAAGCGGCTGGCGCTGCCCGGCGCCCGGGTACTGATCCACCAGCCGTCGTTCAGCGAGCCGGTCCAGGGGCAGGCCACCGACCTCCAGATCCAGGCAGAAGAACTGCTGCGCACCCGCGACCTGCTGGAGGAGATGCTGGCGCGGCACACCGGGCAGCCGCGGGCGCGGATCGCCGCGGACATCGAGCGCGACAAGATCTTCGATGCCCCCGCCGCCGTGGAGTACGGCCTGATCGACGCCCTCACCCGCAACCGCAAGCAGTCCTCCGCCGCACTCGGCGCACGGTGAGCGGCGGTGCTGCCTCCCGAACTCCCGCCACTGCCCGCGCTGACGCGGGCCGAGGGTGAGCTGATCGACCGGTACCTGGAGGTCGTGGACCTGCTGGCCCGCATCAACCCGGCACGCGGCGGCTCCACGTACGGCGGCCTGCGCGCCGCCCAGGCCCTGGTCAGCAAGAGCGCCGAACTGCGGGACGCCCTCACCCTGATGCACCAGCGAGGGGAGAACGAACTGCATCACGAAACGCTCACCCGGGCGCTGCGGGTCCTGGACGGCGAGCGCCGCGCACGGCTCGTCGCCGTGCCGCCGCCACCCCCTTCTTGACGCGAACTCCCCTCTCCTGACGTTCGCGGACCCCTCTTCCGACGTTCGCCGACCCCACGTGGCGTTCGCCGGACCGCTCTCGGCGCGACACGAGCCGGCCTTGCTCGCACGTACGGCTCAGCGTCGACACCGATTGCGGGGAGGCGACGAATTGCGCCGAGCACCGCCCCCTTCCCGCGGCGCTCGGCGTTTTCTCCCTGGTCCCGACCCCGTCGACCGTCACAGCGTTCGCGACAAACACCCCCAAATCACCATTTAGCCGGTATGTGGCGAATGTCACATACGGCAATTTCAACTCGGAATTCGGCTGGTGGATGCGTGACGATCCCTTCGACGACAAGACCCCGCCACAGCGACGGGGCGGTTCGGGCGGGCGCCTAATCCTGCCGCCGTCCGGATGTCCGGTCGACGCTGCTTGGACCGGCAGGAGCGGAGGACCCGAGCACGACGGGGCCCCGGCCATCACGGCCGCGGACCCCTTGGGGTGAAGCCGTACGCACGGCCGGGCATCTTCGCCTGCCCGAACCCGACAGGTCTTCCTTCGCAGGCGGCTGACGAAGGGTTGCGCATGAACGTGCGCAGGAATGTCGTGAATCTGCCGGCACGTGCCGGCATCATCTGCGCCCTGGCTCTGATCACCGTCGGAGGCACGACGCTGGTACCAGGAGCGGCCGAGGACGCCGAGGCCGCGCAGCGCTCCACCAGGGCGTTGCGGATCGCCGCCTCCAAGCAGGGCTCCCCGTACCAGTACGGCGCTCAAGGGCCCTACCGCTTCGACTGCTCGGGCCTGACACGCTATTCGTTCAAGCGTGCGGGCAAGGTGCTGCCCCGCACCGCCGCGCAGCAGTACCGCCACACCGAGCGCATCTCGGCGGACGTCCGCAAAACCGGTGACCTGGTCTTCTTCCACTCCTCACGAGGCATTTACCACGTCGGTATCTACGCGGGCCGCGGCAGGATCTGGCACGCACCCAAGGCAGGCGCGGTGGTGCGGCTGGAGAAGATCTGGAGCCATGCCGTTCGCTACGGGCGGGTGGGCTGACCTGCACCGTTATACGACAACCTGTCAACTGTCGGTGACCGTCGCGCAGGTGACCGGGTGAGACGAGTCGTCTCCTGCCCGGTCCCTGCGGTGGGTTCGCCCGGCGACCGCGGGCTTGGGACGGTGCGTGCCCAGGCCCTCTGCGTGGGCCGTGGTGGGTGGGATGGTGGCCGGTTCAGGCGGCGAGTGCCAGCTCTACGAGCAGGATGCCGCCCAGCGCGGTCAGCAGGGCCCCGGTGGCGACCTCCAGGGCGCGGGTCACCCGCGGCCGGCGCAGCCAGGTGCCGAGGCGGTCGACGAGCAGTGCCACGGCCGGGAACCACACCAGCGCGAGGCCGACGACCATGGTCGCGAGCAGCAGGGTACGCGGCAGTGCCGGTTCGCCCGCGGGAACGAACTGCGGAAGCAGGCTGAGGAACAGTACGGGCGCCTTGGGATTGAGCGCGTTGGTCAGGAAGCCCTGGCGCAGGCTGCGTGCGGTGCCGTGGTGGGCAGCCGCGCCTCGGGGGGCGCCCTTGGGTGCCCGGGAGCCGGCCGAAGCGCTCGCCTCGCCTGCCGGGGCGGGGCGGCGGAAGGCCGCCCCCAGCGCGCGGACGCCGAGATAGAGCAGGTACCCGCCGCCGAGGAGTTGAACGGACTCGAAGAGCGCGGGCACGGCGACGAGCACCGCCGCGAGTCCAGCGACCGCCAGCGTGGTGTGCACCAGCAGCCCTCCCGCGACGCCGACCGCGGTCGCCACCCCCGCCCGGCGCGAGTCGAGTGCGTTGCGCACCACGACCGCGAAGTCCGCGCCCGGCATGGCAACCATGCCCGCGGCGACTCCGGTGAAGGTGATCAGCTGTCCGTCCATGGGATCAGCTTCGCCCGTCCGGGCCTTTAATGGGTATTGGCAATCTTCTGGGCCTGCCTGAAGAGGTTCTTATGTACGACCCCACGCGGCTGGCTGCGCTGGTAGCGGTGGCGGAAGCCGGTTCGATCACCCGGGCCGCCGCCCGACTGGGCTATACCGCGCCCGCGCTCTCCCAGCAGCTCGCCAAGCTGGAGCGGGAGGCGGGTGCGGCGCTGCTGGTGCGCCACCACCGCGGGGCGCGGCTGACCGCGGCCGGCGAGCTGCTGCTCGTACGGGCCCGGCGGGTGCTGGACGAGATGGATCTGGCGCGGCACGAGCTGGCCCGGCTGACGGGGCTGTCCGGCGGCCGGCTGCGGGTCGGCACCTTCATGACGGCGGGCACGCATCTTCTGCCGCCCGCGCTCAGCGCGTTCCGGCGCGCCCATCCCGATGTGGAGCTGAGCGTCACGGAGTACCTACCGCCCCAGGGGATGGTGGCGGTCGCGCTCGGCGAGGTCGATCTGGCGCTGACGCATGCGTATGTGCCGGGCGATCCGATGCCGGCGCCGGACGGGGTGAGCCTGGAGCCGCTGCTGACCGAGGAGCTGGTGCTCGTCACGGCGCCCGGCCATGCGCTGTCGTCCGCCACCGGTCGGCTGTCGCTGACCGAGCTGGCCGGGCAGCCGCTGGTCAGTATGGCGCCGGCCAACCCCAACCGGCGCGGGGTGGAGGCGGCTCTGGTGGCAGCGGGGGCGAGCGTGGCGGTGCGCTGCGAGTCGCCCAGCTATGCGGTGGTGTGTGCCTTGGTGAGCGCCGGCCTCGGAGTCGCGGTGGTGCCGGAGATGATGGCCGAGGGCTCGGTGACTCCCCTGGGGGTCCGCCGGCTGGAGCCCGGCGACCTGCGGCGCACGATCTCGGTGGCCTGTCGGACCGGGGGCGGCGCACCGGCCGCGGACACCTTGCGGGCGTTGCTGCGCGGTGCCTTCACCCGGCATGCGGGGGCGGCCGCGCAGGCGACGCCGGCGTCGTGAGGGGGCAGGCCCTCAGGCGACGGTGACCGTCCACGGCATGGTGATCCACACGGTCTTGCCGCCGCACTCGGTGGGTACGACCGTGAGCCGGCCGCCCGCTTCCGCGGCGAGGTAGCGAATGATGACCATGCCGCGGCCGTTGTCCTGCTGTACCGCGGCCGGCAGCCGCCGCGGCCAGCGGGGATGACTGTCGGTGACGCCGATGCGCAGGTGTTCGTCGCGGTCCAGCCGCATCTCGACGGTGAAGGTCGGCGACTGGCCGAAGGTGTGCTGGACGGCGTTGGTCGCCAGTTCGGAGACGATCAGGCGGAGCGAGTCGGCGATGTCGGCGTCGGCGGGCAGCCCCCATTCGCCGAGCACTTCGAGGACGTATCTGCGGGCGGCGGTGACCGAGGCCGGGTCGCTCGGCAGGGTCAGTGTGGATTCCTGGTGGTCTGCCATGCGCGACGCCGTCCTTTTCCCACCGAGCTCCGGCTCCGGCGCACTGCCCAGGGAGCCGAGATGCCGATCGGGATACCGATGGGCCTCGGGCTGCTGCTTGCGACAGCCTGCCATCCGCGATGCGGTGGAGTGGGCGATCCACCAAGATATGGATATATCTGTCGCTCGAAGCAGTGAACTCTGCTAAGTGGGAACGTATTTGAGCGACAGGACGGGTCAACGGGCTCTGCGGTAAACCCTCGTCCGCGCCCTCGGGCGGTGCGCCGACCAGCAGCGGAGTGGGCAGCCCCGCATCTCGCTCAGGAGACCGGAGCGGTCGCCACAATCGTGTCGACGGCCCTGGCGATCTGTGCGTCCGTCAGGTCCGCCCGGGCGGTGAGCCGGAGACGGGAGATCCCGTCGGGCACGGACGGCGGGCGGAAACAGCCGACCGCGAGTCCGGCCGCGCGGCAGTCGGCCGCCCACCGGAGCGCCTGTTCCGGCGACGGAGCCCGTACGGAGACCACCGCGGCGTCCGGTCGTACCGCCGCGAGTCCGGCCGCGGTGAGCCGGGCGTGCAGCTCGCCGGCGACCTGCCCTGCGTGGGCGGCGCGCTGCGGCTCGCGGCGCAGCAACCGCAGGGCGGCGAGTGCGCCGCCGACTGCCGCCGGCGCCAGTCCGGTGTCGAAGATGAACGACCGGGCGGTGTTGACCAGGTGCTCGATGACGCGGGCCGGGCCGAGTACCGCGCCGCCCTGGGAGCCGAGCGACTTGGAGAGCGTCACCGTGGCGACCACATCGGCGTCGCCCGCGAGCCCGGCGGCGGCCGGTGCGCCCCGGCCGCCCTCGCCCAGCACTCCCAGTCCGTGCGCGTCGTCGACGAGGAGGCCCGCGCCGTACGCCCGGCATGCCTCGGCGAGGCCCGGCAGCGGTGAGGCGTCGCCGTCGACGGAGAACACCGAGTCGGTGATCGCCAGCGCTCTGCCGTCGTGGCCGGCCAGGGCGGCGCGCACAGCCGCCGGGTCGGCATGCGGCACCACGGTGGTGCGGGCGCGGGAGAGCCGGCAGCCGTCGATGAGGGAGGCGTGGTTGCCGGCGTCGGAGACGAGCAGCGCGCCGGGGCCGCTGAGCGCGGTGACGGCGGCGAGGTTCGCGGCATAGCCGGAGGAAAGCACCAGGGCCGCCTCGAAGCCGCAGAACGCGGCGAGTTCCGTCTCCAGCCGGGCGTGCAGTTCGGTGCTGCCGGTGACCAGACGGGAGCCGGTGGCGCCGGCGCCCCAGAGCCGCGCCGCCCGGGCGGCGCCGTCCGTGATCTCGGGATGCCGGGCGAGCCCGAGGTAGTCGTTGCTCGCCAGGTCGAGCAGCGGGGACTCGGCGGGGCGGGGCCGCAGGGTGCGGACGAGTCCGGCGCGCCGGCGTTCGTCGCGCGCCGCGTCGATCCAGTCGAAGGCCGCGCCGCCCGGCCACGGGCCCGGGGCGGCGGGCGGCTCGGCGGGTGCGGCCGGCACGGCCTGGCGCGGCAGCGGCGGCGCGGAATCCTGCGGCATCGGCTTCCTTCTCGATTGTCGGCTGTCGATAGACGTTAGCGGTCGTTCCGCCCACACACGGTGTGGCGATACACACACCCCGATCGGCCCTCGTTGTGGGAATCCTCCTTGGCCGAGGGCGGTGGCGTACGTCAGGATCAACGCCATGGACCTGCTGAACACACTGGTGGACAAGGGACTGCGGCGCGAGTTGCCGACCCGCGAAGAGGCACTCGCCGTGCTGGCGACCTCCGATGACGAACTGCTCGATGTGGTGGCCGCGGCCGGGAAGGTCCGCCGCCAGTGGTTCGGGCGGCGGGTCAAGCTCAACTACCTCGTCAACCTCAAGTCGGGCCTGTGCCCCGAGGACTGCTCGTACTGCTCGCAGCGCCTGGGCTCCAAGGCCGAGATCCTCAAGTACACCTGGCTCAAGCCCGATGACGCCTCCAAGGCGGCCGCCGCCGGGGTGGCCGGCGGCGCCAAGCGGGTGTGCCTGGTGGCCAGTGGCCGCGGGCCCACCGACAAGGATGTCGACCGCGTCTCGGAGACCATCTCGGCCATCAAGGAGCAGAACGACGGCGTGGAGGTGTGCGCCTGTCTCGGGCTGCTCTCCGACGGCCAGGCCGGCCGGCTGCGCGAGGCGGGCGCCGACGCGTACAACCACAACCTGAATACCTCGGAAGCCACATACGGCGACATCTGCACCACTCACGACTTCTCCGACCGGGTCTCCACCGTCCAGCAGGCCCAGGCTGCCGGCATGTCGGCGTGCTCCGGGCTGATCGCCGGGATGGGCGAGAGCGACGCCGACCTCGTCGATGTCGTCTACGCGCTGCGTGACCTCGACCCCGACTCGGTCCCCGTCAACTTCCTGATCCCGTTCGAGGGCACCCCGCTCGCCAAGGAGTGGAACCTCACCCCCCAGCGCGCGCTGCGCATCCTCGCGATGGTCCGATTCGTCTGCCCGGACGTCGAGGTACGCCTGGCCGGCGGACGCGAGGTCCACCTCCGCAGCATGCAGCCGCTCGCTCTGCACCTGGTCAACTCCATCTTCCTCGGTGACTACCTGACCAGCGAAGGCCAGGCGGGCAAGGACGACCTCGCGATGATCGAGGACGCCGGGTTCGAGGTCGAGGGAACGGACACCACCACCCTGCCGCAGCACCGCGCGTCCGCCGAGGGCGACGCCGACGCCGGCCAGGACGGCGCGGCCGCCGAACCCACCGCGACGGTGCCCGCGCCGGCACCGGTCGACGAGACCCGCCGGGACCTGGTCTCGGTGCGCCGCCGCGGCGCCGGCACCGACCTCCCGCCCAATGCCTGAGCCGCTCACTCCCGACGCACTGCTCGCCCTCGACCGGCAGCATGTCTGGCATCCGTACGGGCCGATGCCCGGCCGCGCCGAACCGCTGCTGGTCGAGTCGGCGTCCGGCGTACGCCTTCGCCTGGCCCAACCGGTCGAGGGCAACACCGAGTTGGTGGACGGCATGTCGTCCTGGTGGTCGGCGGTGCACGGCTACAACCACCCGGTGCTCAACGACGCCGCGCGCGGCCAGCTGGAGCGGATGAGCCATGTGATGTTCGGCGGGCTCACCCACGAGCCCGCCGTGCGGCTGGCCAAACGCCTGGTCGACATCACCCCGGAGCCGCTGCAGCATGTCTTCCTCGCGGACTCCGGTTCGGTGTCGGTCGAGGTCGCCGTCAAGATGTGCCTGCAGTACTGGAGGTCGGTGGGAAAGCCGCGCAAGCAGCGGCTGTTGACCTGGCGGGGCGGTTACCACGGCGACACCTGGCAGCCGATGTCGGTCTGCGACCCCGAGGGCGGGATGCACGAGCTGTGGCAGGGGGTGCTGCCGCGCCAGATCTTCGCGGACGCGCCGCCGGCCGGCTTCGACGCCGCGCCCGACGAGGCGTACACCGCGCAGCTGCGCGAGCTGATCGGCCGGCACGCCGAGGAGCTGGCCGCGGTGATCGTCGAGCCCGTGGTGCAGGGCGCGGGCGGGATGTCCTTCCACTCCCCCGCGTATCTGCGGGTGCTGCGGGAGGCGTGCGACGACCACGGCGTGCTGCTCATCTTCGACGAGATCGCGACCGGGTTCGGCCGCACCGGCGCGCTGTTCGCCGCCGAGCACGCCGGTGTCGCACCCGACGTCATGTGCCTCGGCAAGGCTCTGACCGGCGGTTATCTCACGCTGGCGGCGACGCTGTGCACCGCGGCGGTCGCGGAGGGCATCTCGCAGGGTGAGCTGCCGGTGCTGGCGCACGGGCCCACCTTCATGGGCAACCCGCTCGCCGCGGCCGTCGCGGACGCCTCGATCGACCTGCTGCTGTCGCAGGACTGGGCGCAGGAGGTCAAGCGGATCGAGGGCGGCCTGCGGACCGGCCTGGCGGCCGCGGAGGGCCTCCCCGGCGTACGCGAAGTCCGGGTGCTCGGCGCGATCGGTGTGGTCCAGCTGGACCACGAGGTCGACATGGCCGCCGCGACCCGGGCCGCGATCCGGGAGGGGGTATGGCTGCGCCCGTTCCGGGATCTGCTGTACACCATGCCGCCCTACATCACCGGCGACCACGATGTGGCGCGCATCTGCGCCGCGGTGTGCGCCGCCGCCCGCGAGGGCTGAAAGCCGAGGTGTCCGGGCGGGCCGGAACGGCCCGCCCGGACACCCCCACAGGTCCATATCTTTCAACGCGCCGCCATCGGCGCGGAGTTCGGAGGCACACCATGTCGGTGCTGTTCGTGACAGGCACGGGCACGGAGATCGGCAAAACCGTCACCACCGCCGCGATCGCCGCGACGGCGCTCGCCCGGGGCCGTTCGGTGGCCGTGCTCAAGCCGGCCCAGACCGGGGTCGGCGCGCAGGAACCGGGCGACGTGGCGGAGGTCGAGCGGCTGGCCGGCCCGGTCACCACCGTCGAACTCGCCCGCTACCCGGAGCCGTTGGCGCCCGCGACGGCCGCGCGGCGGGCGGGCCTGCCGCCGGTGCTGCCGCACGACATCGCCGAGGCCGCGGCCAAGCTGGACGCCTCGCACGACCTGGTGCTGGTCGAGGGCGCGGGCGGCCTGCTCGTGCGCTTCGACGCGGAGGGCCACACCCTCGCCGACGCCGCCCGGCTCGCGGACGCTCCCGTCCTTGTCGTCGCCCAGGCCGGTCTCGGCACCCTCAACGCCACCGCGCTGACCGCTCTCGCGCTGCGCTCGTACGGCCTCCGCTCGCCCGGCGTCGTCGTCGGCAGCTGGCCCGCCGCGCCGGATCTGGCGGCCCGCTGCAACCTCGCGGAGTTCGCGGAGGTGGCCGGCGCCCCGCTGCTGGGCCTGGTACCGGAGGGCTCGGGCGCGCTGCCCCCGAGCACCTTCCGCGCCACAGCCCCCGACTGGCTGGCCGACGAACTCGGCGGCACGGGAGCCTTCGGCATCACGGGCTGACGCCCGACGCGGGTGCCGCCGTCAGCGGCGGCCGTACGCAGATGCCGTGAACAGGACGGCGGGCGCGGCGGGCGGTGTCAGGTCCCCGCGACCAGTGTGGAGTATGCCCACTCCAGGCCCTGCGTGTACCCGGCCCCCAACTCGACGTAGACATGGCCGCCGGCCGCACACGCTTCACGCAGGGCAGTGCTCTGGTCCCTGACCCACCCGGCGATCTCCCCGTAGGTGGCGTCATCGGCTCCCTCGAGCCAGTCCGGGGCGGCCCGCAGGCGTTCGGGGGTCAGCTTCGTATTTCCGAGGAACACGGCGGTCAGCGGCAGCCCGAGACCGGCGGCAGCCGTGGCGGCCGCCGGTGTGACGATGTCGCCCTCGACCACGTAGCCGTCTTCGGGATCGGAGTCGTCGAGAGCCTCCGCAGCCGCACGGATGAACTCGACCAGGAACGGCTGGGCGGGCACGGCCTTGTCCGGATGCGTGCCGTGCCGCACGCCGTGCTCGGGGGCAACGCGCTGCAGCATCGACACCAGAGCGTCGGTCGGGCATCCCGGGAGGCCCGCTCGGTCCAGCAGCATCCACGCGAGGGTGCTCTTGCCCACCCGTGGCGGGCCACCGATCAGGTAGATCACCCGAAGACCGTATCTCGGGCGACGACTTGGGGCCCTGGAATATCACCGGACATCATCACGGACGCCGGGCCGCGCCCCGCTCCGTGAGCCGCGCGGAGGCGGGCGCGGGGTCGCGAGGGGGCGGGGCCTGCGCCGCTCAGACCGTCCAGGTGCGCAGTTCGTCCGCGATGGCGTGCACGTCGGCGTCGCCTTCCTTGACGAGGCGGGCGAGGTCGCGGACTTGCTCGGGGGAGGTGGCTATCTTCAGCCCGCTCGCGACGAGGTAGCCGTAGGCCACGGCGGTGGCGAACATGGCGTTCGAGCGCTCCAACGCCGGCACCCGGAGCAGGAGTTGGAGAAGCGCCGCGGCGCGGTCCTGGGGTTCGGTGTAGACGGGGACGCCGAATATCTCCGCTTCGTGGCGGCCCACGGCGGCCACCAGCGCGCCCCAGTCGGTGACCTGGGGGTCTCCTGGGGTGTGGTGTTCGGCGATCAGAAGGAGCCAGGCGAGATCGATGCGCAGTGTCACGTGGTGCCCGGCTGTCCTTCCCGGTCGGTGGTGGCGGCTCTGCCGCTGCCCGGTTCCAGGCCGAATTCCTCGGCGAAGACCCGTTCGTACTGCTTCATGAAGTCGGAGGCGGCCTCGACGAAAGTCTGGCCGACCTCTCCGGCGTCCTTCAGGACGAGCTCCTCGATATAGCGGTTCACGCTGACTCCCCGCTGCAGGGCGCGCTCCCGCGCCGTCTCGGCGGTGGCTTCGTCCACACGGACGTTCAACTGTGTCTTCGCCACCCCTTCACGCTAGCGCGCAACCGCTAGCATCGGCAAGCGCCACCGTCCGCTTCATCCCTTTCGCCCGGCCAGTGCCGCAGCCCGCGCAGCAGGTCGAGAAAGGCACGCTCCGCGGGCGAGAGCAGACGGTCCCGGCGACGCACGAGGCTGATGGGGCGCGGCTGCGGGGCCGGTGCGGCGGGCAGGGTCAGCAGGGTCCCGGCCCGCACCTCGTGGACCACGGCGTGCTCGGAGATCAGGGCGAGGCCCATGCCCGCGGCCACACACTGCTTCACCGCCTCAGGACCCCAGATGTCCGCCCGCGGCGCCTCGCCGAGGCCCCACTCCGCCAGGACCTGTTCCTGCAGCTCACGCGTCTGGGAGCCGGGCTCGCGCAGCAGAAAGCGGGCACCGGTGAGGTCGTCCGGGGCGATCGTGGCGCGGTCGGCGAGCGGGTGACCGGGCGCGGCGATCAGGACCAGCCGCTCGTCCAGGACGGATTCGACGACGAACCGGTCGCCGTGCGGGGTACCGGCCACCACCGCGACGCCGATACCGCCGCCGAGCAGCTGTTCCTGCACGGTCTCGTTGTTGCCGACGAAGACATCGCAGTCGATCCCCGGGTACCGGCGCTGGTAGCGGGCCAGCAGGGCGGGCAGGAGGTAGGTCCCGACGGTGGTGGAGCCGCCGATCAGCAGCCGGCCGGCGACCAGGCCGCCGACCTGCTGGACGGCGGCGACGGCCTCCTCGGCGAGCAGGAAGACCCGCTTGCCGTACTCGGCGAGGACCTCCCCCTCGGCCGTCGGTCTGGCGCGGGTGCCGGAGCGGTCGATGAGCGTGACCCGCAGCGACTGCTCCAGCCTGCGCACCTGGTTGGAGACCGAGGGCTGACTCATGTAGAGCTTCTGCGCCGCCGCGGAGAAGCCCTGGTGCTCGACGACCTGCATGAAGATCCACAGTCGGTGGAGGTTGAGTTCCACGGCCCTCCCGCGATGGTCGGCGGCCGGCGGCCCGCACCGCGCGGCAGCCCATGATCGACAGCGCGGCGAGCCTAGCCGGGTACGTCCTCGGTGGACAGGGGGCGGGCGCATCCCGACGAGCAGCACCAGCACCACTCCGCTCCGCAGGGCCATCGAACGAGACGACCTGCTCGCCCCGCCGAGCCCTGTACATCGACGACTGCCGACACCGTGAACTCCGTTGCCGGCTGGGCGGGTTGGAGATCGTGGGTGAGGTTCGCCCGGTCGGCATGATGCTCGCCGTCGAGCTGGTCGCCGACCGCGACACCCGCGCGCCGCTACCGATGCTGCCGGAGGGGATGCCGCACGATGTGATCGGCGTGAGACCGGGGTGATCGTGCGGGAGGCGCGGCGCACAACATCGTGCTCTCACCGCCGCTGGTGACGACCGAGGCGGAAGCGAAGGAGACCGTCGGCGCGCTGCGTTCCACTCTCGCCCGCACCCGCCCCACCTGCGAGATCAGCGGCTGACCGGACCGCTCGCCCCGACCGCTGCGACCTCAGGAGGCCCACTTTCGTGTCCGTCCCAGCCCCCGTCCCCCATCTGAAGCGCAGTCTGCGCCGCTTCGACATCATGGCGATGGGCGTCGCCGCCGTGATCTCCTTCGACGTGATCGGGCAGATCGCCACCGGCGGCGGCGAGGCCGTCACCTGGATCGCCGTCGTCGCGGTGACCTTCCTGACTCCCTACGCGCTGATCTTCGCCGAGACCGGCGCCGCCTTCCCGCAGGAGGGCGGCCCGTACGTCTGGGTGGAGCTGGCCTTCGGCCGGCTCGCGGCCGCCCTGACCACGCTGTTCTACTGGGTCACCAACCCGGTCTGGCTCGGCGGCTCCCTGGTGTTCATCGCCGCCCAGGCCTGGGACGGCTTCGTCTCTCCGCTCGGCTCCGGCACGGTGGCCGACTACGCCTTCAAGCTGGTCTTCATCTGGACCGCCATCCTCACCGCGGTCGTCTCGCTGCGCCGCGGCAAATGGATCACCACGGCCGGCGCCGGGGCCAAGGTCCTCTCGTTGGCCTTCTTCACCGGTACCGCCGTCGCGTACGGCGTCCAGCACGGCTTCCCGGGCCTGGACGACGCCGGGTTCTCCCCCACCGGCGCCGGATTCCTCGCGCTGGTGCCCGTCCTGCTCTTCGCCTTCGTCGGATTCGAGGCGCCCAACGCGGCGGGCGACGAGATGCACGACCCGCAGCGCGACATCCCGGTCGCGATCGGCGCCTCCGGGCTCATCGCCACCTGCTGCTATCTGCTGCCGGTGCTGGCCATCCTGTCCGCCGCGCCGGCCGGACGGGTCACCGGCATCGGCGGCTTCCTGGAGGCCTCCCGGCTGGTCTTCGGGGTGTACGGGGACTGGCGCGGCCCGCTGCTGACCACCGTCGCGGTGCTCTTCGTCTTCGGGCTGTTGACCCAGGGCAGCGCATGGATGATCGTCGCCGACCGGATGCAGGCGATGGCCGCCGCGGACGGCGGGTTCTTCAGCCGCCGGCTCGGCGAGTTCCATGCGCGGCTGGGCACGCCGGTGCTGATGAACCTGCTCTCCGGGGTCACCGCAACCGTCTTCATGGTCGCCGCGATGCAGCTGGCGAGCGGGGACACCGGCGCCATCTTCGGTGTGGTGCTGACCGTCGCGATCACCACACTGCTGCTGTCCTACCTCGCCGTGGTGCCGTCGCTGCTCGCGCTGCGGCTGCGAATGCCGGAGGTGGACCGGCCCTACCGCGTCCCCTTCGGCACCCGGGGTTTCACGGTGGCCACACTGCTGGTCTACGCCTGGATCCTGCTCGGCTCCTGGGTGGCGCTGTTCCCCGGCACCCTGGAGCCCGTGGTCGGCATCGAGTACGACTTCCGGGACACCTGGGGCGTCTCCAGGGCCGCCTTCGAATCGTTCACGCTCGGCACCGTCATCCTGCTGCTGGCCGTCGGCGCGGTCGGCTACCTCACGCAGCACAGGCGCCGCCGGCTCGACGCCGAGCGCGGGACCGGGCCGACCGAATAGCGGGCACACGCGACGCGCGCCGAGCCGTCCGGGGGGCACGGCCGACGGTCCGGCGAGCGAAGCTCCTTGCCGGTGCACCGGCAGGCGGCCGGGCCGCGCGCAAAAAGCTATGGCCGGTATAGCGATTTCGGTGGTTCTGCGGCGCTGACGGCCGGTGCTACCCATGAGGGGCGGGCGGATCGGACCGCCCGGCGACATCGACCTCAGGGGTGGATCCGTACATGAACGTAGCCGGTGCCGAGCAACTGCGGGTGAACGGCCGCGACTACGCCTGGCCGCAGCGCCCGGTCGTCGTGGTGTGCATCGACGGCAGTGAGGACGCCTATCACGAACGGGCCGTCGCGGACGGCCGGATGCCCTTCCTGGAGCGGATGCTCCGCGCCGGCAGCGATCTGCGCGCGGACTGCACGATGCCGTCCTTCACCAATCCCAACAACCTCTCGATCGCGACCGGCGTGCCGCCGTCCGTGCACGGGATCTGCGGCAACTACTTCTACGACCCGGCGGCGGACGCCGAGGTCATGATGAACGACCCCGCGCTGCTGCGCGCCCCGACCCTCTTCTCGGCGTTCTCCCAGCAGGGCGCGCGGGTCGCGGTCATCACCGCGAAGGACAAGCTGCGGCGGCTGCTGGGCCAGGGGCTCCATGGCGGGATCTGCTTCTCGGCGGAGAAGGCCGACCAGGTCACGGAGGCCGAGCACGGCATCGACAAGGTGCTGGAACGGGTCGGGATGGAGCTGCCCTCGGTCTACAGCGCCGAGCTGAGCGAACTGGTGCTGGCCGCCGGCGTCGACGTCCTGGAGCGGGACCGCCCGGAGCTGATGTATCTGTCGCTGACGGACTACATCCAGCACAAGCACGCGCCCGGGTCGCCCGTCGCCAACGACTTCTACGCCATGCTCGACCGCTACTTCGCGCGGATCGACGCGCTCGGCGCCGTCCTGGTGGTCACCGCGGACCACGGGATGAACGCCAAGAGCGACGGCGCGGGCGAGGCCCAAGTGGTCTTCCTGCAGGACCTGTTGGACCGTGCGCTGGGCGCCGGCGCCGCGCGGGTGGTGCTGCCGATCACCGACCCGTACACGGTGCACCACGGGGCGCTCGGCTCGTACGCGACGGTGCATCTGCCGGCCGCGACCGACGCGGCGGCCACCGCGGCGCTGATCGCCGAGCTGACCTCCGTGCCGGGCGTGTCGACGGTGCTGACCCGGGACGAGGCGTGCGCACGCTTCGAGCTGCCGGCTGACCGGATCGGTGAACTCGTCGTGATCGCCGAGCGGAACACCGCACTGGGCACCACACCCGACCGGCACGACATCTCCGGCTTCACCGAGCCGCTGCGCTCGCACGGCGGACTGACCGAGCAACGGGTGCCCTTCCTGGTGAACGCGCCGACCGGGCCGCTGCCCGACGGGCACCGGTTGCGCAACTTCGACAGCTACTGGGTGGGGACGGCGCTTGCCGCGGGACGGCCGCTGACCGGCTGACGGTTCCGTTCCGTTCGGCAGCGTCCTCCCCCTCACCGTCCTCCGCGCCCCCTCCACCGCTCCCCCGGCCCCGGCGTGCCGCCGAGGCGCGCGCCGGGGCCGAGCCATGTCCGTTCCTCCCCCGACCCTCCACCCAACCCCCCGCGCTGCCTCCCGACCCGTCACGCCGAGGACAGGACGCCACGATGGCCGACCTCGCACCGCAGCCCGTTCCCCACGGTCCACCGCCGCCGACCAGCACCCGCGACGCCCTCAGGAGGACCCTGCACTGGCGCCGCCGTATCTTCGCGATCACCTGGCTCGCCTACGCGGGCTTCTACTTCGTCCGGCAGGCGTTCTCCGTCGCCAAACTGGGGATCCTGGACGACCCCGCCGTCCATACCGTGCTGACCGAGCAGGTGCTCGGGGTGATCGACGCGGTGTATCTCGCCGCCTACGCCGTGGGGCAGTTCCTGTGGGGGATGTGGGCCGACCGTTTCGGACCGCGGGTGGTGGTGGTCGGCGGCATGATCGGGGCGATCGCCGCGTCCTGCCTGATGGGTATGAGCAGCGCCCTGCTGGTGTTCGGCGGCGCCATGGCCGTCCAGGGACTCGCGCAGTCGGCGGGGTGGGCGCCGCTGTGCAAGAACATGGGCAACTTCTTCCCGGTGCGTGAACGCGGCCGGGTGCTCGGCGTCTGGAGCAGCAACTACGCCTTCGGCGGGCTGGCCGCGCCGCCCTTCCTTGGCTGGTGGGCCTATTCGGTCTTCGACAGCTGGCATGCCGCGTTCCTGGCCGGGGCGGCGACGCTGGCCGTCGTGCTCGCCGCCTTCCTGGTCTTCCAGCGCGACACTCCACCGGACGCCGGGCCGGCCGACCTCCGCCCGGCAGACACGGAGGTCCGGCCAGGGGATACGCATGCCGGTCCCACGGAGGCAGGCTCTGCTGACGCCCACCCCTCGGGCCCCACACGTCTCGCCGAGGAGCCCCCGGCTTCGCGGCCGGGCGCGAGGCGTGCGCCGCTCGCGCTGTACCGGGAGACGCTCCAGGACCGGATGGTGCTGACCCTCGGCGCCGCCTACTTCCTTCTCAAACCGGCCCGTTACGCGATTCTGCTGTGGGGGCCGGTGATCGTCAGCCGACGGCTGCCCGAGGTCGGCAACCTGGGCGCCACCCTCATCCCCGTCGCCTTCGGCGTGGCCGGCGTGCTGGCCCCGGTGCTGATCGGCTGGCTCTCCGACTCCGTCTTCGGGTCGCGGCGGGTACCGCCGTGTGTGCTGGCGCTCGGGCTGCTGACCGTGGCGCTGGTCCTGTTCATGCCGCTGACGGCGACCGGCAGTGCGGGCGTGATGATCGCCGTGCTCGCCATGATCGGCCTGTCCGTCTACGCCGCCGACGCGATGATCTCCTGCGTCGCCGCCGTCGACTTCGGCAGCGCCGGCGGTGCGGGGACGGCCGCCGGGCTGGTCAACGGCTGCGGCTCGGTCGGCGCGATCCTCGGCGGTCTGCTGCCCGGCTTCCTCTCCGGCACCACTCTCTTCCACGGCTTCGCGGGTGCCGCGCTGCTGGCCGGTCTGCTGATGCTCCCTCAGTGGAACCGCGTTCCGGCCCCCGCCTGACGCCCGGCCGCCGTCTTTGTGCCACCCCCTCGCTCCTGGAGTGGCATCTCTTCGTGACCACCTGCCCGCGTTTCAGAGAGGGATACACCCAATGGCGATCACCCATGTGGACACCGCCGTCGTCGGCGGCGGCATCGTCGGCCTCGCGCACGCCCTGGCCGCCGCCCGGCGCGGCGACCGGGTCGTGCTCTTCGAGCGCGACGAGCATGCTGTCGGCGCCTCGATCCGTAACTTCGGCATGATCTGGGCGGTCGGGCAGCAGCGCGGCGCGATCTACCAGCGGGCGCTGCGCAGCCGCGAGATCTGGCAGGAGATCAGCGACCGGACGGGGCTGTGGGCGGCGCCCACCGGCTCGCTGCATCTGGCCCACCACCCCGACGAGTTGGCGGTCCTGGAGGAGTTCGTCGCGACGACCGCACCGGCCCGCGAGCGGGGCGCCGCCATGATCACCGCGGCGGAGGCGGTCAAGCGCGGCCCCGCGGTGCGCGAGGAGGGGCTGCTCGGCGCGATGTGGAGCCCCACCGAGGTCAATGTCGATCCGCGGCGGGCGATCCCGGCGGTCGCCGGCCATCTCGCCGAGGACTACGGCGTGGACGTCCGGTTCGGGACGACCGTGCGCGACATCGCGGCGCCGCACCTGTCCACCACCGCCGGGCAGTGGCGCGCGGACCGCATCCTGGTGTGCAGCGGCAACGACTTCGCGACGCTGTATCCGCAGGTCTTCGCGGAGAGCGGACTGGTGCGCTGCAAGCTGCAGATGCTGCGGACCGGGGTGCAGCCCGGCGGCTGGCAGCTGGGGCCGATGCTGTGCGGCGGGCTGACGCTGCTGCACTACGCCGCGTTCGCGGACTGCACTGCGAGGGCCGCGCTGGAGGCCAGGCTCGGTGAGGAGCTGCCGTTCCACCGCGAGCACGGGATCCATGTCCTGCTGTCGCAGACCGCGGACGGCCGTCTGACGATCGGCGACAGTCACGCCTACGCCGCCACCCACGATCCGTTCGCCGGCGAGGAAATCAACGAGGCGATCCTCGGCTATCTGCGGACCTTCGCGCGGCTGCCCGCCCCGCGCATCACCGAACGGTGGACGGGCTGCTACCCGTCGCTTCCGGACGGCCGCACCGAACTCGTCGTCGATCCGGAGCCCGGTGTGACGGTCGTCAACGGCGTGGGAGGCGCGGGCATGACCCTGTCGTTCGGGCTGGCGGAGGAGGTGGGCGCCGGTTGCGCGGCCCCGCCCCCGCCCGGCCCCCGGCCGCCGTCCGGCGGCCGGGGCCCGGTCGTGCGCGGGTCAGTAGCTGATGCAGGCCGAGTGCCATTGGGTGTAGAAGTCCCAGACCTGCGGGGAGCATTCGGGCGGGCCGTACTGGGATGCCTTGGCCCCGACGTGCGGCAGGTGGGCGTACGCCCCCACACCAGGGCGGTTGACGTGCAGCATGCCTGCCTCGAAGCGGTCCACGGCCTCGAAGGCGCGGGCCTGGGAGGCGGTGAAGATGGTGCCGGACATCCCGTACCTGACCGAGTTCGCGATGCGCATGGCGTCGTCGAAGCCGTCCGCGTCCACGACCGCCAGGACCGGCCCGAAGACCTCTTCCTGTGCCAGCTCGCTGTCCCAGGGCACATCGCGGATGACGGTCGGCCGAACGTAACAGCCTTCCGGCAGCCCAGGGTCGTCGGCGCGCTCCCCGCCGCACAGCACCTTCCCGCCGTCCCGCCGCGCCCCGGCGACGGCGCGCAGCGCGGCCTCCATCCGGGCGGTGTCGACCACCGGGCAGATCTGCGACGCGGGGTCGTCGCCCGGGCCCACACGCATCGCCGCCACCCGGTCGACGAGCCGGTCGAGGAAGGCGTCCCGCACCCGGTGGTCGACGACGGCGCGGCTGGTGGCACTGCAGCGCTGCCCGGCCTGGCCGAAGGCGCCGAGCACCACCGCGTCCACCGCCCGGTCCAGATCGGCGTCGTCCAGCACGATGACCGCGTTCTTGCCGCCGAGTTCGAGCTGGGTGCGCAACAGGCGAGGGGCGCCGCCGGTGTGGATGGCGGTCCCGACGGCGAGCGAGCCGGTGAAGCTGATACCCGCCACGTCCGGGTGCGCGACCAGCGCCTCACCGGCCGCCGCGTCGCCCTGGACGAGGTTCAGCACGCCGTCGGGGAGACCGGCCCGCCGCCCGGCGTCGACGAGCAGCGCCGCGGTCAGCGGCGTGAGCGGGGACGGCTTGAGGACCGCGGTACAGCCGGACAGCAGGGCCGGCGCGACCTTCCACACCGGGATGGCGAGCGGGAAGTTCCACGGCGAGACCAGTCCGACGACGCCGATCGGGCGGCGGAAGGTGTAGGCGAAGGTACGGTCCTCCTCGGCGGGTGCGGTGACCCCGCCGAGGAGCCGGGCCTGGCCGGCGGTGAAGTCGAGCACCGCTCGAGCGCGGGCCACCTCGCCCCGTGCCTCGCTCAGCAGCTTCCCCTGCTCGCGTGTGATCGACGCGGCGAACTCCTCGCTCCGCTCGGCGAGTTGGCGACCGATCTCGGTGAGGTACGCGGCCCGGCGGATCGGCCCCAGCGCCCGCCAGCCGGGCAGGGCGGCCGAGGCGGCCGTCACCGCCCGGTCGGTGTCCTCGCCTCCGGACTCGGCGAACTCCCCGAGGCGGTCGTGGAGATCGGCCGGGTTGATGTTGGTCCGGGTCTGCCCCGACTCGGCCGGCGTCCACCGGCCGTCGATGAAGTTCAGCAGATGGTGCGGCGCCACTGGTGGCCGCTGCGGAACGTAGGCCATGTCCTGCCCCTTCGCCGGTCGACTCGGTCCCGGCCAGGCTCGCCCAGGCCGTCGGCGGACACCATCCACTGATTGCGAATGCGGGCGATAGCCGGCGGCTATCGGGGCTCCGACGTGGCGAGGGCACGGTGGCGGCTCGGGTCGTGGGGGGGGCGGCCACGATCACCGCTGCGCGAGGCGGAGGCCGTTCCGTCGCGCAGCGGGCCCCGCATCACGGCGAGGGCGCGCCCGCAACGACGTTGATGTTGAAGGCGTGGGTTCCCAGGCTGCTGGCGATCCCGATGAAGAGCAAGGCGAAATGTTCCTGGCCGCGTGCGGTGATCGGGCCGCCCATGCCGTCTGGGAGGACCGGGGCCGGCCCAGGTCGTCGAGCAGCAGGGCGGTGGTCTTCTTGGCCTCGGCGTGGTCGCCGGACAGGAAGACGGTGCTCGGGCCACCCAGTGCCCCTGGCTGCGTCATCACGGAAGCCTCCATGGTGCACAGCGTCTTGACCAACGGAGTCTTGGGGAACTCCTGTTGAATCTGCTCGCTCAGGCTGCTGTCGGGGTGGGAGATTCCGGTGAAGTCTTCGGAGATGCCCACGCCGATGTCCACCAGCGTCTTCCCTGCCAGGACCGACGCCCCGATCGCGTGCAGGACGTCCAGGGACGCCGTCCCCCAAGTCGCGTTGACCACTGCCTCCGCGTGCGTTGCGGCCTCGATGAGACCCACGACGGGGAAGCGTCGATCTTCACGGTTCTGCGGTTGTCGCGACCCGAGAACGACATCGTGCCCCGCCGCGGACCAGCCGGCCGCCAATGCCCGGGCGACGTTGCCTGTGCCCAATATCCCTATACGCATGGTGTGACGCCAACGGCGTCCCGCGCTCCGGCGGATCGGGCGGCGGCCCGAGATCAGGGCGGCACCAACGACGTAGGCCGGTGGTTCCTTGACACGGGCGGTTCGAGCGGCATGGGGAGCCGCGGTTCCCTCCGCATCGCCGCCGGATGCGTAAGCCGGGGCCCGCGGCCCGACCCTGAGGCTTCAGAGACCGATCGCCCCGTCGATCCGCTCACGGAGCAGGTCCGCATGTCCGTTGTGTCGGGCGTACTCCTCGACCATGTGGAGGAGCACCCACCGCAGCGACACCGCCCCGCGCCACGAGTCGTGGCCCACGAGGTCGAGGTCGGGTGCCTCGGTGACGAAGTGCTCGGCGAACGCCACCTCGGCACGCCAGGCTCTCCACGCGGCGGCGACGACCGAGGGGTCGGACACCGCACCGTCGAAGTCGCCGTCGGGCTGCGCCGTCGAGGAGAACAGCGACGGCGCCTCCTGCCCGGCCAGCACCCTCCGGAACCAGCGGCGCTCCACATCGGCGAGGTGCCGGATGAGGCCGAGAAGGGACAGCGTGGACGGCTCCACGGAGCGTCGGGACAGGTCCGCTTCCAGGCCCGTGCACTTCCGCTCCAGCGTCGCGCGCTGCGCCCCCAGGAAGTCGACGAGCATGCGCCGCTCGCCGCCGGTCGCGGGACCGCTGAACCGAGGATCCTGCTCTGCGGCGACGGACATGTCGGCTCTTCTACCGGGACCGGCCATACCCACCATCCTGAACCACGTCGGTGTGGGCGGGAATCCGCGGGCGCGGGCAGGGCCTGCCGCTCTTGTCGGCGGATGCCTGGGCCGCAGAGGTGCCCCCCGGTCCGGCGACCCTCCCGAGATTCGTGATGACATGTCCGGAGTGGGGGCCACCGCCAGGGAACTCTTCACGGAAGCGTCACAAGATTCTCTCGCCGCCTTCGGTGTGTGTCGTTAGCGTTACTGGCCGCTCGGTCTTGCGTGCGAATGTGAACAGGTCTCCGGCGCCCCTGGCGGCGCAGTCAGCAGAAAGATCACCGATGGACTACTGCTCGTCGTGCCGCCGGAACCTCAATGGGGCGCTCATGTGTCCGGGATGCGGTGCTTATGCCCCGGACATAGCCCCGCCCGGCTACCGTCCCGATGACACGTCGGGTGCCGCCGCGACGTGGGAGGCACAACACGCCCAGGAGGCGGCTGCCCCGGGGCTCCAGCACGACCCGTTCGGCTTCGACGTCTCGCCGTTCGGTGTCAGCGGCGCATCTGAGAACACCACGGTCGACAGGGCGGATGCGGCCGATCCGGCAGGTGACGGTTCGGCCGGCGGCTTCGCGACCTCCTCCCCCACCGGGCAGGGCCGGGCCGCTCGGCGTCGGCAGCTGGCCCGTTGGAAGAAGCACCGGCGCCGGGCCGCGGCCGCGGCGACCTTCGCCATCGCCGGGGGCGCCCTGACCGTCTCTCTGCTGCCGAACAAGCCGTCCGCCGGCCATACCCAAGCAGCCGCGGCGTCGCCGGACCCGGAGCGCAAGGTCACCGACACGAAGCCGGAGCGGCCGGACACCCGGGCCTCGCGGGACAGCGATACGCGCAAGCCCAAGTCCGCCGACCGCGCGCAGCACACCGACGCCACGACGCCCCCGGCGACAACGAGCCGGCAGCCGTCAGCCGCTGCCACCGGCCATCCCCGGGCGGCCCCGAGCGCGAAGCCGCACACCGCGTCCACGATGTCCAAGAGGACGCACACCGAGAGCGCGAGCACCGAATCCGCACCGGCGACGAGCGCGCCCTCCGCGGCCAAGCCCTCCGACGCGAGCACCCCGTCCGGGAGCCAGGAGGCGACTCAGCCGACGCCTTCGACGCCCTCGGCGACATCGCCTTCGACAACTGAGCCCACCTCGCCGACACATCTGTGCCTGCTGGGCCTGGTGTGCGTTGAATGACGGCTGAGCCGTCATCGGGCGGCCCTCAAGTGGTCGCCGCACTGTGAAACAGGGGGATGACGGCGTACGGCCCCCGCCCGTGCACCAGCTCGGGCGGGGGCCGGTCAGTTCAGCTGCCGGTACGCGTGAGGGCTCACCTCAGAGCAATCGCCTCAGAGGAAACTGACGTTCTGGGCGAGCGCGAGGTTGCTGGAGTAGTTGATGGTGTTGGTGGCCGGCCGCATGTAGGCGCGCCAGGCGTCGGAGCCGGATTCACGGCCGCCGCCGGTCTCCTTCTCACCGCCGAACGCGCCGCCGATCTCGGCGCCGGAAGTGCCGATGTTGACGTTCGCGATGCCGCAGTCGGAGCCCTCGGCGGACAGGAAACGCTCGGCTTCCTGCTGGTCGCGGGTGAAGATGCTGGAGGACAGGCCCTGGGGGACGTCGTTGTGCAGGGCGATGGCCTCCTCCCACGTGTCGTAGGTCTGTACGTACAGGATGGGGGCGAAGGTCTCCTCGCGGACGACGTCGTTCTGTGCGTCGACCCGCACGATTGCCGGCTCGACGTAGCCGGCCTGCGGGGCGGCGTCGGCCAGTCGGCGATTGCCGCCGGCGAGGATCTTGCCGCCTTCGGCCTGGACGCGGGTGAGGGCGTCCTGCATGGTGTCGAGGGCCTTGGGCGAGATGAGCGGGCCGACGAGGGTGCCCTCGTCGAACGGGTCGCCGATGGGCAGCTTCCGGTAGGCGGCGGTGAGCCGTGCGACGAGAGTGTCGGCGATGTCGCGGTGGACGATGAGGCGGCGCAGGGTGGTGCAGCGCTGTCCGGCGGTACCGGCCGCGGAGAAGACGATGCCCTGGACCGCCAGATCGAGGTCGGCGGACGGCGCGACGACGGCGGCGTTGTTCCCGCCGAGCTCCAGCAGGGTGCGTCCGAACCTGGCGGCGACGCGGGGGCCGACCTCCCGTCCCATCCGGGTGGAGCCGGTGGCGCTGACCAGGGCGACGCGCGGGTCGTCGACGAGCTTCTCGCCGACCGTGCGGTCCCCGAGCAGCAGACGGTGTACGTCGCGGGGGGCGCCGACCTCTTCGGCGGCCCGGTCCAGTAGCCGGTCGCACGCCAGGGAGATCAGCGGGGTGAGTTCGGACGGCTTCCAGACCACGGTGTCCCCGCAGGCGAGGGCGACAGCGGTGTTCCATGACCAGACGGCGGCGGGGAAGTTGAAGGCGGAGATGACGCCGACCACGCCGAGCGGGTGCCAGGTCTCGGCGAGGCGGTGGCCGGGGCGCTCGGAGGCGATCGTGCGGCCGTAGAGCTGGCGCGACAGGCCCACCGCGAAGTCGCAGATGTCGATCATTTCCTGGACCTCCCCGAGCGCCTCGGAGCGGATCTTTCCCGCTTCGATGGTGATGAGGTCGGCCAGATCGCCCTTGTGGTCGCGCAGCAACTCACCCAGCCTGCGCACCAGTTCACCTCGGCGGGGGGCGGGTGTGGTGCGCCAGACGAGGAAGGCCGCGCTGGTGGCGGCGAGGGCTTCCTCGGTGTCGGTGGCGGTGGCGGCCGTCAGACCGAAGAGGTCTTCGCCGGTGAGAGGGGTGCGGGCCTGGAAGTCGGTGCCTTCCTGGAGGGTGACGCCGATGCGCTCCAGGCCGGCGCGGGCGCGGACACGCAGTTCCTCGGTGGTGGGCAGGGTGGTGTTCGTCATGATGCTCCCTTGGGGATTCAGGAGGCGGATGGGGTGTCAGTCGCGTCCGTCGTCGAGGTGCAACTCACGGGCGACCTGGGCGATGGAGCGGTTCTGCTGCTGCTCATAGAGGCTGAAGGGGTCCAGGACCTCACGGCCGATGGCCTGAGAGAGCCATGCGCTGTCGTAGGCGGTGCCCTCGTGCGCGTTGTTCCTGGATCCTTCGCCGCTGAGGTTGGACTGGAAGATGCCTGCGGCGGAGCGGGGCAGGAAGTCCTCGTAGACGATTGGTTCGGCCCGGACCCATCCCTGCCGCAGGAGATCGCCGATGGCGGTCGGCGGCCGGCTTCCGTCACGGGGCCGGTCGGCGGCGAGGTGGTAGGTGAAGTAGGCCAGACCCTGGAGGGCCAACTCGCGTTCGCTGTCCGGGAAGTGCTCGGCCCACAGGGCGCCGGCGAGTTCGGTGCGATCCGCCTGCGGATGAAGGCCGGCCTGCTCGTCGAGACGGGTGAGCAGGTTGTCGTAAAGAGCGCGGCCATGGCGGGTGAGGGCGATACCGCGGGCTTCGACCTCGCCGAAACGCACCCGCAGCGCCCCGCTGATGACGCTGCCGTCCCGGGTGCGCAGGGTGCGGGTCTCGGCAAGCGCGCGGAAGGACGTCTGACGCAGCAGCACGTCGGGGCCCTGCCACCGGGGCGGGCCCTGGATGGCGTCGATCATCTCGATGCCCCGGTCGGTCATGCGCCGGTAGAGGTCGTCGATGTCGAGTACGCGTGGGGTGAGGTGGTTGACGTGTGTGCTGCCCACGCCGCCGATGTCGGCTGCGACGGCGGACACCTTCTCCAGGGTCTCGTACCACTCCTGGTCGACCGGCTCGGCGGACAGCTCGAAGGCCCGGACGGCGAGTTGGAGGAAACGCTCGGCGTCGGTGGCGGACAGTCCCTTGTCCGCCTCGGCACGGTCGGCGAGCGTCAGCAGCTCGGCGGGGAACAGTTCCCGTCCGGCGAGGAAGGACTCCAGGCGGGCGCGGAGGTCGGGGTCGAAGAACCGAGGGTCCGCGGGAGTGAGCAGGGAGGTGAAGACCCGGAAGGGGTTGCGTGCCAGCTCGTCGCTGTCGACGGGGCGGAAGGCGGTGGACACGACGGGGACGGCGCTGGCGGCCGCTTCCCGCAGATCGTAGAAGCCGACCGGGTACATGCCCAGGGCCCCGAAGATCCGGGCGACCTGCTGCAGTTCGTCGGGCGTGCCGACGCGGATGGCGCCGTGCCGTTCAGCGGTGACGCGGCTGATGGACCCCAGGCGTTCCGCATCGGCGCCCTGCGTGCGCAGGACCTGTTCGTTGACCTCGCGGGAGACGTCCACCAGCGTGGTGTAGGCGGGCACCTCCTTTCCGTACATGTCCGAGAGGCGTTGTGCGAACGAGGCTCGCAGTTGCCATGGGCTGATCATTGGCCGGCCTGCCTTTCCGGTCGGGTGTTCACACCACGTGGGCTTCGGGTCGGATGTCGGCGCCGGCCGTGAAGCGGTCGGCGCTGAAAGCGGTGACATCGACGAAGGGTGCGCGGTCCAGATACAGATCGCGCACGATCTCGCCGACGGCCGGGGCCTGGAGGAAACCGTGGCCGGAGAATCCGGTGGCGTACAGGAAGTTGTCCAGTACTCCGGAGCGCCCGATGAGCGCGTTGTGGTCCGGGGTGACCTCGTAGAGTCCGGCCCAGCCGGTGGCTATCTCCATGTCGGCCAGTTCCGGGGCCCTGCGCCGCGCCGCGGTACGGAAGAGGTCGAGCCATCGCGGGGTCCAGGTGGTGTCGAAGCCGACTTCCTCATCGGGGTCCGCGAGGCCGAAGAGCAGTCCGTCATCGCTGTTGTGGAAGTACCCCGACGAGGAGAAGTCGATGGTGAAGGGGATGCGCGGGGCGGGAGGCCGCAACGGCTCGGTGAAGGCGAGCTGCCGCCGGACGGGGCGTACGGGCAGGTTGACGCCCACCATGTCGCCGATGGTGGCGGACCAGGCGCCGGCAGCGCAGATCACCGTGGAACAGGAGATCGTGCCGCTGTCGGTGTGCACGGCCGTAACCCGGTCGGACGCCGTGTCGATGCCGGTGACCGTGGTGCGGGTGGCGAGGACGACGCCGGCCTTCTCCGCCGCGTGCGCGTAGCCGCGGACCACGAGCTTGGGACGGGCGTGTCCGTCGGTGGGTGAGTACACGGCCGCCACCAGGCCCTCGGTGCTGACATAGGGGCACAGCGCGCGAGCCTCCCGGGGACCGATCATGCGGCTGGGCACGTCCAGACTGTTCTGGACGGCGACACTGCGCTCGAAGTCCGCGGCCTGCTCCTCGCTGTCCAGCAGGAAGAGATATCCGACGGTGTCGAGGCGGATGTCCGCGCCGGGCCGGTCCGGGAAGTTCTCGTAGGCACGCAGGCTCCTGCTGCCCAGTTCGATGTTGAGCGGGTCGGAGAAGTGAGCACGCACTCCGCCGATCGGCTTTCCGGAGCTGCCGCAGGCAAGGTCGCCGCGCTCCACGACGACGATGTCCCGCACTCCTGCCTCGGCGAGGTGGAAGGCGATGCCGGCACCCATCACGCCGCCGCCGATGATCACGACATCGGCTGTCGGCGGCACGGTGCGGAAGAACGGTGAGGTGGACAAGAGGCCGATCCCTTCCAGAAGCCGACCCGGAGCCGAGGAGAGATCTTCCAGGGCCCGGCTCGGGCTGTCCTTGCGTGGGGAGACGCTGATCAGCTGTCTGGTCCGTCATCGTGCAGCAGATCACCATTGACGTCCATGAACAGTTTCTGGCCTCGATTAATTAGGATCTCTATATGGACTGGACGAGTGCGCAGCTGCGTTCCCTGGTGGAGCTGACCAGGCGTGGCACGGTGACCGCGGTCGCGGCGGCGCTCGGATACACGCCGGGCGGGGTCTCGCAGCAGATCACCGCCCTGGAGCGAGCCACCGGCATGGAGCTGCTGCGGCGGGTCGGCCGACGGGTGGAGATGACGGATGCCGGCCTGACGCTGGCCCGTCATGCCGAGCGGATCCTGGCCACCGAGGCCGAGGCGGTCGAGGCTCTGGAACGCAGCCGCGACGAGATCTCCGGGGTGCTGCGGGTGGGGCTCTTCGCCACCGCCGCCGTCGAGATCCTTCCCCGGGCCCTGCAGCGGGTGCGGATCAGCCATCCGCAGCTCACCGTGCGCAGCCAGGACATGGATGTCGACGACATCTACGACGCGGTGGCCACCGGCGATGTGGACCTCGCCCTCGGACTGGACTATCCGGACGTGCCCATCCCGCGCGATCCGACGCTGTGTGTGCGCAAGCTGTACGGCGAGCGCTTCTCCCTGGCGGTGCCGGCCGGGACGATGGAAGGCCGCGAGGTGGTCGGTCTGGCCGACACCCGCGATCTGACCTGGATCCTCCCCTCGGCCGAGAGCTACTACGGCCGCGCCGTGCGGACCGCGTGCAGACGGGCCGGCCTCGAACCCGATGTCCAGCACGTGGTGACCGACACCGCAACGACACTGGGCCTGGTGGAAGCGGGCATCGGCGTGAGCACCGTGACGGATCTGATGCTCAAGCTGCGGTCCTCGCGCTTCGATGTGGTGGCACTGCGGGAGACCATCGAGCGGCACATCGTCGTGGTCTTCCGCGCCTCCGCCGAACACCGCCCCTCGATGCAGGCGCTGGTCGACATCCTGCAGACCGTCCCGGGGGCCGGGCAGGGCACTCCCGAGTAGGACACGCGCTTCGTCACCGGGCACCAGCTCCGCTTGCCCTGAGAGCGGCAACTTGTCGTGGTGGAGAGTCTTCTGCCGACCGCGCCTCGTGAGCGAGGGTTCCGAGCCAGTGGTGACCCTCACCACTGCGGCAGCCCTCTCGTTCCTGCCGTTCGCAGACAGGGAGCGATGCGATGTCCCCCAGCCCTTCGTCCACATCTCGCCTGACCGCGTTGCTGGGCAGAGGCCCGCAGGGAGTCTTCAGGAGAACCCTTCCCCACGAGCAGCCCTCCGGCGCGCGCATGGTGCGCACACTCGGTCTCACCCAGCTGACCATGATCGGCATCGGCGCCATCATCGGAGCCGGCATCTTCAGCCTGGCGGCGGCCGTCGCCCGCGACGTCGCCGGACCGGCCGTCCTCATCTCGTTCCTCGTGGCCGGCGCGGCGTCACTGTGCGCGGCCTTCGCCTACGCCGAGTTCGCGGGAATGGTGCCGAAGGCCGGATCCTCCTACACCTACTGCGCGGCGGTCCTGGGGGAGGTCGTGGGCTGGATCGTCGGCTGGGACCTGCTGCTGGAGTACACGGCGATCGTCGCGGTCGTCGCGATCGGCATGTCGGGCTACCTGGATTTCCTGCTGAACGCGGTCGGACTGCACCTGCCCACGTGGGCACTGGGCGCTCCGGGTACCGGGTCGGGCCACCGGATCGACCTGCTCGCCGTGGCGATCTGCCTGGGAGTGGCCTGGCTGCTGAACCGGGGCACCCGTACGTCGGCCCGGGTGGAGACGGTCCTCACCGTCATCAAGATCGCGATCGTGCTGCTCGTGATCGTGGTGGGGTTCACCAAGGTCGACACGCAGAACCTGCAGCCCTTCGCCCCCTTCGGATTCGGCGGGGCGTTCACCGGCGCCGCGACGGTCTTCTTCGCCGTCTTCGGCTACGACGCGCTCAGCACCGCGGCGGAGGAGTCGGTGGAGGCGCGCCGCAAGCTGCCCAAGGCCATGATGCTCTCCCTGGCCGTTTCCATGGTGCTGTACGTCCTGGTGTGCGTGGTGCTCACAGGGATGCAGCACTACAGCGAACTCAACCCGAAGAGCGGCATATCCAGCGCCTTCCAGAGCGCGGGACTGAGCGGGCTGGCCAATGTCATCGCGCTGGGCGCGGTCATCGGCATCGTCACCGTGACCTTCTCGTTCATGATGGGCGCTTCCCGCCTGTGGTACGCCCTCAGCCGTGACGGTCTGATGCCCACCTGGTTCGGTGCCGTCCACCCCAAGCGCAAGGTTCCGCACCGCGCCACCTGGCTGATCGGCATCGTGTCCGCCGTGATGGCGGGCCTCATGCCCATCAACGCCGTCGCCGAACTCACCAACATCGGCGTCCTGCTGGCGTTCGTGGTGGTCTCCGCCTCCGTGCTGATCCTTCGTTACCGCAAGCCCGGCCTCAAGCGCGGCTTCCGGTGTCCGGGAATGCCCGTCGTGCCGGTCCTCGGCATGATTTTCTCGGTGTGGCTCATGTCGTTCCTGGCGTGGGAGACGTGGGTGCGCCTCGCCGGGTGGCTGGTGGTCGGGTTGGTGATCTACGGCTGCTACGGCTACCGCCGCACGCGGCAGGTCATGCCGGGTGGTTCCGTGGACCTCGACGCCCTCAATGAGATGCCGGACTCCGACGAGCCCGAGCCGGTGACCACCACCGTCCGGTAGTTCCGGCGGGAGCCTCACCGGTTCCGCCGGAGCGAGGCTCCTCGGAGCGTGCCCCCGAAGCGCCGGGGTACCGCTGCGGGACGCGGCACGCCGGGCGCTAGGCGGAAGCCGCAGGATGCAGGTACCGCTCGTCGCGGGGTACGGCGGTGCGCAGCGTCCGAAGTGTCGCGCCGAGCAGCGGATTGCTGTTCTCCCTGCGGTGCAGGGCCATGACGGTGCGGTGGGCCGAGGGCCGCTCCAGTCGAACGGCGTCGATGCGGTCACTGGGCTTGTGCCCGAGGGCCGGCACGACGGCCACTCCCAGACCGGTACTGACCAGTTCTCGCACCACGTCGTAGTTGTTGCTGCGGAAGGCGACCTGGGCGTCGAATCCCGCGGCGGCGCACAGTCTCGTCAGGGACAGCGCACCGGCGGTGCCCTCCCGGCTCGTGATCCAGCGCTGCCCCGCCAGCCCTGGCAGGTCCGCGCTGATACCGCTGCCGGCGGCACGCAGCAGGACAAGGTCCTCCCGCAACAGGGGGTACCGGGCAAGGCTGTCGGGCCACTGCCGGGGGCTGAGCCCGTACTCGTACACCAGGGCCACGTCCAGCTCCCCCTCGGAAAGCGCCGAGAGGAGTTCGTCCGGCTCGCCTTCCTCCAGCTGGATCTGCGCCCGCGGGTGCGTCGAGGCGAGGGCGGACAGCGCGGAAGGCACCAGGCACACACCGGCGGTGGGGAAGCTGCCGAGCGCCAGCCGGCCGGTGGTGCCTGTCGCCAGTTCCAGGACCTGATGGTCCAGGTCGTCCAGCGCGGTCAGCACCCGGGTGCTCAGATCGACCAGATGACGGGCCGCGGCAGTCGCGCGGATGCCGTGCGCCTCCCGCTCGAACAGCACCAACCCGGTGTCCCTCTCCAGCGCGGAGATCTGTTGCGAGATGGCGGACGCGGTGTAGCCGAGATCGCGGGCCGCGAGAGCGAAAGAACCCGTGTGCACAACGGCTTTCAGGGTGAGCAGATGCGGAGGTTTCAGCAAGGCCGGCTCCTGTCGTCGCCACGTGCCGCGAGGATAAGCAGTGCTTGCCCTGAAGTGTCAAATGTTTCGTCCTGCTGGCCCTTGTTGGGCCCCCGGGCAGCGCACATCGTGGACACGGCCAGGTCGATCGTGACCTGTCATCCGAAGGAGCGAGCAGAGTGACCACGACAGCACAGGGCAGCAGCGCGCTCGACGCGGCAGCGGTGGCCGATGCCCTGAGCCGAGAGGACTGCGGAGAGGTCGCCGGTGACGCCGGCCGCCGGGCCCAGTATTCGGCCGACGCGTCCAACTACCGTCAGGTTCCGCTGGCGGTCGTCTTCCCGCGCGAGCGGCAGCACGTCCTCAACGCGCTGAAGGTGTGCCGCCGCCTGGGCGTACCCCTCACGTCACGGGGCGCCGGCACCAGCACGTCCGGGCAGGCCGTCGGCTCAGGCGTCGTCCTCGACTTCTCCCGCTACTTCAACCGCCTGATCGCGCTCGATCCGCAGGCACGGACCGCGACGGTCCAGCCCGGCATCGTGCTGGACGACTTGCAGGCGGCTGCCTCCGAGCACGGCATGCTGTTCGGGGCCGACCCCTCCACCCACAGTCGCTGCACGCTGGGCGGCATGATCGGCAACAACGCCTGCGGAACGCACTCCGTCGCCTGGGGGCGCACCGCCGACAACGTCACCGCACTCGAAGTGGTCACCTACCGCGGCACCGTCATACGGCTCGGCGAGATGACGCGGGCCGAGATCGACGAGGCCATCGCCGCGGACGACGAACGCGCACATCTCATCGGCTCCCTCCACCGACTCGCCCAGGCGAACCTTGAGCCGCTGCGCACCGAGTTGGGCCGGTTCCCACGGCAGGTCTCCGGCTATGCGCTGGAGCACCTGCTGCCGGAGAACCGCTTCAACCTGGCCAAGGCCTTCGTCGGCAGCGAGGGAACCCTCGCGGTGATCCTCTCCGCGACCGTACGCCTCATCACCCCACCACCGGCGCGCGCCCTGGTGGTACTCGGTTTCCACGACGCCTGTGCCGCCGCGGACGCGGTACCGGAACTGCTGCGGCACCGGCTGCTGGCACTCGAAGGTCTCGACCACGCCCTGACCGACATCGTCACCCGCCCCGAAACCCGGGCCGCCATCGACACCCTGCCCGCCGCACAGGCATGGCTGTTCGCCGAACTCGGCGGTGCACGCGACGAACTCCCCGAGCTGGCCTCGGCGCTGTCCCGAAGCGCTCAAGGGGCATCGGGATTCACCGGCAGCGAGGTCATCACCGATCCGGCGCGGGCACGCCGCCTGTGGCGGATCCGCGAAGACGGAGCAGGGCTGGCCACACGGCTGCCGGACGGCTCCGAGGCATGGCCGGGCTGGGAAGACGCCGCCGTCCCACCCGACCAACTGGGCTCCTACCTGCGGGGGTTCACCCAGCTCCTCGACCGGCACCAACTGCGAGGAGCCGTCTACGGACACTTCGGCGAGGGCTGCCTGCACGTACGCATCAACTTCGACTTCACCACGGAGCAAGGCACCGGCGTCTTCCGCGCCTTCGTCACCGAAGGGGCCGAACTCATCGCGGCACACGGCGGTTCCCTCTCCGGCGAACACGGCGACGGGCAGGCGCGGTCCGAGCTGCTACCGCTGATGTACGGGCCCGACGTCATCGCCCTGTTCGAGCAGTTCAAGAACATCTGGGACCCCGACAACGGCCTCAACCCGGGCATGATCGTGCACCCGCTGCCCGTCGACGGAAACCTTCGCGTCAGCCCCGGCCGCACGTTCCTTCCCCTGGAAACCGTCTTCCCCTTCCACACCGACGGCGGGGACTTCGCCAAAGCCACCCGCCGGTGCGTCGGCGTCGGCAAGTGCCGCTCCGCCGGCAACCGCGGCGACGTGATGTGCCCCAGCTACCGCGTCACCCTGGACGAGAAGGACTCCACCCGAGGACGCGCACGCCTCCTGTACGAGATGACCCAGGGCGACGTCATCACCGACGGCTGGCGGTCCACCGAGGTCCGTGACGCCCTCGACCTGTGTCTGTCGTGCAAGGGGTGCAGCGCGGACTGTCCCGTCGGGGTCGATGTGGCCACCTACAAGTCGGAGTTCCTCCACCACCACTACAAGCGACGCATCCGGCCGGCCTCGCACTACACCATGGGCTGGCTGCCGCTGCTCTCACGCCTCGCGGCCCGGATGCCCCGGCTGACGAACTTCGTCACCGGCTCACGGCTCGCCCCCCTGCTCAAGCGTCTCGGCGGGATCGCCCCACAGCGGGACATCCCCCGCTTCAGCGACCGGACGTTCCTCAGCTGGTTCCGCCACCGCGCCCCCTCAGGTCCCGGCAGCCGCGGACCGGTCATGCTGTGGGTCGATTCCTTCAACAACCACTTCACTCCCGAGGTCCTCCGGGCCGGTGTCACCGTCCTGGAAGACGCCGGCTACCGCGTGCACGTCCCCGACGGCACCCAGTGCTGCGGACTGACCTGGATCACCACCGGCCAGCTCGGTATCGCACGCCGCATCGCCGAGCGCACCGTCGCCGCCCTGGAGGGCGCGGTCCACGACGGCATGCCGGTCGTCGGCCTCGAACCCAGCTGTACCGCGGCGCTCAAGAGCGATCTGCCAGAACTCCTCGACGGCAGCGAGGCCGCCCGCGCCCTGGCACGCGCCACCGTCACCCTCGCCGAACTCCTCACCGGCGATGCCCCCGACTGGCAGCCCCCGCGCGTCGAGGCCCGCTCCCTCAGCCAGACCCACTGCCACCAGCACGCCACTTCCGGCTTCAGCGCGGACAGCGCTCTGCTCCACCGCATGGGCGTCGACAACAACAGCCTGGATTCCGGCTGTTGCGGCCTGGCGGGGAACTTCGGTTTCGAACGTGGCCACTACGACGTATCCGTCGCGGCCGGCGAGCAGGTGCTGCTGCCGGCGGTACGGGCAGCGGCACCCGACACGGTCGTCCTCGCCGACGGCTTCAGCTGCCGTACCCAGATCGCCCAGCAGACCGACCGCCGCGGCACTCACCTCGCCGAACTGATCGCCCGTGCCCTGCCTTCCCGTACCGGCGCCTGACCGCTCCCACAGACAAGGACACACCGTGACTGACGCACTCGCCCTCGTGGACGACTGGGGCCCCGAAAAGATCGTCGTCGTCTCCCACCGGCGGTCCGGCATGAAGGGCGTCCTGGTCATCGACAACACGGCGCGCGGCATCGGCAAGGGCGGGACCCGTATGAGCCCTGGCGTCTCCGTCGGTGAAATCGCCCGCCTGGCCCGCGTCATGACATGGAAGTGGGCGAGCGTCGACCTCTTCTACGGCGGCGCGAAGGCCGGAATCGTCGCGGACCCGACGTCCCCCGACAAAGAAGCCGTCCTACGGGCCTTCGCCCGGTCCCTGTCCAACGAGGTGCCCCGCGAATACGTGATGGGCCTGGACATGGGGCTGACCGAGAACGACGCCGCCATCATCCAGGACGAACTTGGCGACAGGGGTGCCGCGGTCGGCACCCCCGAGCACCTCGGCGGTGTCGCCTACGACAAGCTCGGGGTCACCGGCTACGGCGTCGCCGAAGCCACCGACGCCGCCGCCGCACAGAGCCTGGGACTGCCGACGGCCGGATCCCGGGTCGCCATCCAGGGCTTCGGCGCCGTGGGGAACGCCGCAGCCGCGCGGTTCGCCGAACTCGGCGCGACCGTCGTCGCCGTCTCCACCGCGAAGGGCGCGCTGCACGACCCCAGCGGCCTGGACGTCCCCGCCCTGCTCGCCGCCCGCGAGGAGTACGGCGACGACTTCGTGAACCACTACGAAGGTGCCCGCATCGGGCCCGGCCAGGAACTGACCGTCGACTGCGACATCCTGGTCCCCGCCGCGCTCCAGGATGTCGTCGACGACGAGACGGCCCACCGGATCAAGGCCAAGCTCGTCGTGGAAGGCGCGAACCTTCCCACCTCCCCCCGGGCGCAGAGCATTCTCGCGCAGCGCGGCATCGCCGTACTCCCCGACTTCGTCGCCAACGCGGGCGGTGTCGTCGCCGCCGCATTCGCCATGGATGCCCGCTACTCCGGATTCCGGCCCGACACCCCCACCATTTTCGAGACCATCTCCAGCCGGCTGCGCGCCAATGCCGTCACCGTCCTCGAAGAGGCACAGCGCCGCAGCACCACCCCCCACACCGCAGGCCGCAGCCTCGCCGAGGAGCGCGTCCGCACCGCCATGCGCAGCAAGGGGCGCCTACCCCTCTGAGCCGCAGCCTTCGCAGCCGTCGCAGCGGTCCAGCGCACCGGGTGGCCCGCACATGCGCCGCAGCCTCGGACGACGCCGTCAGGCGTCGTATTCGTCGGGCAGGCGCATGGCGGGGCCGCCGACCTGCAGGCCCAGCGGGACCGCGCGGCCGTTCGGCTCCTCCCACGCCTCCTGGCGGCCGAGCGCGGTGAGGTCGAGGTAGCGGTAGCCGTTGTGGAACTCCTCGATGCCGCGGCCGAACGTGGCGTAGGTGTGGAAGACCTCGTCCCCGACCCGCAGGAAGGCGCTGATGCCCGGCCAGTCTCCGCGCATGCTCTTTGACCACGGCATGCCGGCCTCGGCGAGATCGGCCTCGGTGCGGTGCCAGATCTGCACGGGGGCGACCCGTTCGTCGACGGTCGCGTGGAAGTCGTAGTTGAAGTCGCTGCCGACCGAGGAGTACCAGGGGAATGTCCAGCCCATCCGCTCGCGGTACGCGGCGAGCTTCGCGTACGGCGCCCGGGTCACCGCGGCCACCGTGGTGTTGCGGACGTGCAGCTGCCTGAGCCCGCCGATCCCGTCAGCCGCGGAGGAGCAGCTGGGGCAGCCGGTGTCGCGGGGATGCTCGGCGCCGTCGGCGTCGATGTCGAAGGTCCACATGAAGTGGTGCATGACCAGCTGGGACCGCCCGTCGAACAGGTCGAGCAGGCCGACCGTCCCGTTCGGTCCTTCGAAGGTGTACTGCTTGTCGATGCGGACCATCGGCAGCTGCCGACGGAGCGCGTTGACCCGGTCATGCGCCCGCGTGAGCTCCTTCTCCTCCGCCAGAAGCTCCTTGCGGGCGGCGAACCACTCCTCCCGCGACACCACCTCGGGCAGGTTCGACATCGTCATCTCCACGCTCCCAGCTGCTTGCGTTGTGCCGTCGGGCGAAGCGGGCCACACCTCCAGTCTGCGTCGGGCCCGGTCAACTGGCGCGCCCATGCCGCGTGTCGCCCAAGAAGCGTTGCGCGTCTCGCATGCCGAAAAGCGCTGGCCGGGCCTGTCGGCGCTCTGCTTGGCTCACTCCATGAGTGATCTTCATATCCGCTTCGCCACCCTCTCCGACATCGACGCCGTGCTGCGTTTCTGGCGCGAGGCCGCGGAAGGGACGAGCATCAGCGACGACCACGACGGGGTGGCCAGGCTCATCAACAGGGACCCCGAAGCCCTGCTCCTCGCGGAGCGCGACGGCGTCCTCACGGGGACCGTGATAGCCGGCTTCGACGGATGGCGATGCTCCGCCTACCGGCTGGCCGTCCACCCGGACTGCCGTCGGCAAGGCATCGCCTCCGCCTTGATGGAAGCGGTGGAGCAGCGATTCCTCGCGCTGGGCGGTCGACGGGTCGACGCCATGGTTCTCGAAGCCAACGAACGCGCACAGCACACCTGGGCCGCGGCCGGCTACCACCGCGAGGACCACTGGCGACGCTGGGTCAAGTCGCTCTGAACGCGGCCGGCCGAGCCGGAGGGCCACACACACCGCGACCCTTTGCCGGTCCTTTACCATGGTGGTTCCCTCTACCCAGTGAAAGGTGTGTGAGCGTCCAGCCATGGGCGAGCCCCCCAGTAGTCGAGCAGCCTCCCGACATAGCGCGAACCTCCCGATCCTGTTCGATCATGGGACGGAGGTGACCCGATGACCGAGCTGCTCCTGCTGGCCGTAGCGCTCTGCCTGACCGTGGCCTGTGGTGTCTTCGTCGCGGCCGAGTTCTCGCTGACCACCGTCGAGCGCAGCGATCTGGAGCGCGCCGTCGAGCGCGGTGACCGTGGCGCGGACAGTGCCCTCAAGGCCGTGCGTGGTCTCACCTTCCAGCTCTCCGGCGCCCAGCTCGGCATCACCGTCACCGGCCTGGTCATCGGCATGCTGTCCAAGCCGGCCATCGCCACCCTGCTGGCCGGACCGCTGGACGCGATCGGCCTGCCGCGCTCCGCCGCCGACTCGGTGGCCCTGGTCCTCGGTACGGCGATCTCCACCGTCGTCCTGATGGTCGTCGGCGAGCTGGTCCCGAAGAACTGGGCGATCTCCAGTCCGCTGACCATCGCCAAGAAGGTCGCCACCGCGCAGCGCGGGTTCAGCGCCGCTTTCAAGCCGCTCATCGGGCATCTCAACACCACCGCGAACCACATGGTCCGCCGGATGGGCCTGGAGCCGGCCGAGGAGCTGGCGTCCGCCCGCGGGCCGCAGGAGCTGGTCGCGCTGGCGCGGCACTCCGCCAAGGAGGGCGCGCTGGAGCCGGACACCGCCGAGCTCTTCGTCCGTACCCTCACGCTCTCCGAGCTGACCGCCGAGAACGTCATGACGCCGCGGGTGCAGGTCATCGCCCTGGAGGTGCAGTCCACGGCGGAGGACGTCGCCAACGCGACCCGGGCGACCGGGCTGTCACGCTTCCCCGTCTACCGCGGCAGCCTGGACAGCGTCGTGGGTGTCGTCCACATCAAGGACGTGCTGAGGGTCACCGCCGAGCGCCGCCCCCGGCACCCCGTCTCAGAGCTGCTGCGCGAGCCGCTGCTCGTGCCGGAGACCCTGCCCGTGAACCATCTGCTGGACCGGCTGTCCGGCAAGCGGACCATGGCCGTGGTCATCGACGAGTACGGCGGCACGGCCGGTGTGGTGACGTTGGAGGACATCGTCGAGGAAGTCGTCGGCGAGGTCCGCGACGAACACGACCCGCAGGAGACGCCCGACCTCGCGCCTGCCGGTGTCGACGCCGACGGCCGCAGCGTCTACCAGGCAGACGGCGCCGCCCGCACCGACCAGCTCCAGCGGATCGGCCTTCACCTGCCGGAGGGCCCGTACGAGACCCTCGCCGGCCTGGTCGCCACCGAACTGGGCCGGATCCCCGTGGACGGCGACGTCCTGGAGGTCGAGGGCTGGTCGATGGATGTGCTGGACGCCACCGGCCACCGCGCGGCCCGTGTCCTGCTGCACGCGCCGCTGCCCGGCAGTAGCCAGGACCATGACGCGGAGGCCGGCCGATGACCGCACTCCAGCTTTTCGTGGGCCTGCTGACCCTGGTGGTCAACGCCTTCTTCGTGGGGGCCGAATTCGCGCTGATCTCGGTGCGCCGCAGTCAGATCGAACCGCACGCCGAGAGCGGCGACCGCCGCGCCCGCAGCGTCCTGTGGGGCCTGCAGCACGTCTCCGCGCTGCTTGCCGCCGCCCAGCTGGGCATCACCCTGTGCACCCTGGTGCTGGGCGCGGTCGCCGAGCCGGCCATCGCCCATCTCCTGGAGCCGGTCTTCCAGGCCGTGGGGATCTCGCACGCGCTGATCCACCCGATCTCGTTCGTGATCGCGCTGTCCCTGGCGACCTATCTGCACATGCTCTTCGGCGAGATGGTGCCGAAGAACGTGGCGCTGGCCGAGCCCGTGCGCACCGCCTTGGCGCTGGGGCCGCCACTGGTCGCCCTGACCCGCGCGCTGCGCCCGGTCATCTTCGCGATCAACGCCCTGGCCAACGCGCTGCTGAAGCTGATGCGGGTGGAGACCAGGGACGAGGTGGCCGCGACCTTCTCCGACGATCAGCTCGCGAAGATGGTCGAGGACTCCCGGGACGCCGGACTGCTCGACGACCGGGCCAAGGAGCGGCTGCGGGACGCCCTGGAGCTGGGCCGCCGCCCGGTCAGGGACGTGGTGCTGCCGGCCGAGAAGGTGGTCTCCGCGCGCATAGGGGTCACCCCGGAGGGGCTGGAGCGGCTGGCCGCCGACTCCGGCTTCTCCCGGTTCCCGGTCGTCGACGACACCCGCCGCATCCTCGGCTATCTGCACGTCAAGGACGCCCTGGACGCCGCCCCGCGCCATGTGCCGTTCCCGGTCTCCGCGCTGCGCCCGATCGCGCGCGTCAAGGCCGCGACGCTGCTCGACGACGTCCTGACGGCGATGCGCGGCTCGCGGACCCACCTGGCCGCGGTGATCGGCGACGACGGGACGCTGGCCGGGCTGGTGTCCATGGAGGACGTGCTGCGGGAGCTGGTGCTGCAGCGGCCGCCCGCGGCGTGAAGCGCGAGCGCGACGGCGAAGGCTTCGGACCCTGAGCCGCGGCCGGTGGGCCCACGGGGGTCCACCGGCCGCTTTCGTCCGCCGAAGGGGAGGTGGCCCCGCTTCCGCACTCCGGCCGACGCGCCGCCTGTGCCACGGGATAAGATCTCCGCGCCATGGAGATGAATGCCCACTACACCAGTTTCGTCGCGGTCGGCGACAGCTTCACCGAAGGCATGTCGGACGCCCTGCCGGACGGCTCCTACCGCGGCTGGGCCGATCTGCTCGCGGCCCGGCTCGCGGCACGACAGCGCAGCCACACCGACGGACCACCGCCCGCATTCCACTACGCCAACCTCGCGGTGCGCGGCAAGCTCATCGGGCAGATCCTCGACGAGCAGTGCGGCCCCGCGGCCGCGATGGGCGCCGACCTCGTGACGCTGGTCGGCGGGCTCAACGACGTGCTGCGGCCCAAGTGCGACGTGGACACCGTCTGCGCGCAGCTGGCGGCGGCCGCCGAGCGGCTGGCCCAGGGGCCCGGTCAGCTGGTGCTGATGCGCAGCCCCGGCCGGCAGGGGCCGGTCATGGAGCGGTTCCGCTCGCGGATGGAACAGCTGTTCGCGCACATCGACGCGCTGGCGGAGCGGCACGGCGCGGTGGTCGTCGATCTGTACGACTCGCGTGCCCTGTCCGACCCGCGACTGTGGGCGGACGACCGGCTGCATCTGAACGACGAGGGTCACCGCCGGGTCGCGGAGGCCGTCTGGCAGGCGCTCGGCCTCGATGCCGAGTCCGACTGGGACGCGCCGCTGCCCGCCGCCGTGCCCCCGGGCTGGGGCGCGCGGCGTGCCGCGGATCTGCGGTTCGCCCGCGAGCACCTGGTGCCGTGGATAGGCCGCCGGCTCACCGGGCGGTCCTCCGGCGACGGCCGGCCGGCCAAGCGCCCCGAACTGCTGCCGTACGACGGCTGATGCCGGGGCGCCCGCCGCGGTCGGCGGGCTTGGAGGAAAGCACAGCCGGGGCCGGGGCGCTGGCCTGCGTAAATCGCCAGTAGACTCTGGCCACGTGACTGCTGTGTCTGCGAAGCCTCGCATCCCCAATGTCCTGGCCGGCCGCTACGCCTCCGCGGAGCTGGCCGTGCTCTGGTCCCCCGAATACAAGGTCAAGCTGGAGCGGAAGCTCTGGCTCGCCGTGCTGCGCGCGCAGAAGGACCTGGGGGTGGAGGTCCCCGAGCAGGCCCTGGCCGATTACGAGCGGGTCCTGGAGAACGTCGACCTGGCCTCCATCGCCGAGCGCGAGAAGGTCACCCGGCACGACGTCAAGGCCCGGATCGAGGAGTTCAACGCCCTCGCCGGCCACGAGCAGGTCCACAAGGGCATGACCTCCCGCGACCTGACGGAGAACGTCGAGCAGCTGCAGGTGCGGCTGTCGCTGGAGCTGATGCGGGACCGCGCGGTCGCCGTACTGGCGCGGCTCGGCTCGCTTGCCTCCCAGAACGCCGAGCTGGTCATGGCCGGCCGTTCGCACAACGTCGCCGCGCAGGCCACCACGCTCGGCAAGCGTTTCGCGACCGCCGCGGACGAGCTGCTGGTCGCGTACGGGCGGCTGGAGGACCTGCTGTCGCGCTACCCCCTGCGCGGCATCAAGGGACCGGTCGGCACCTCGCAGGACATGCTCGACCTGCTGGGCGGGGACGCCTCGAAGCTCGCCGAGCTGGAGCAGCGGATCGCCGGGCACCTCGGCTTCGGGAGTGCCTTCACCTCCGTCGGCCAGGTCTACCCGCGCTCGCTCGACTACGACGTGGTCACCGCGCTGGTGCAGCTCGCCGCGGCGCCCTCCTCGATCGCCAAGACGATCCGGCTGATGGCGGGGCACGAGCTGGTGACCGAGGGCTTCAAGCCCGGCCAGGTCGGCTCCTCCGCGATGCCGCACAAGATGAACACCCGCTCCTGCGAGCGCGTCAACGGCCTGATGGTGATCCTGCGCGGCTACGCCTCCATGGCCGGCGAGCTCTCCGGTGACCAGTGGAACGAGGGCGATGTGTCCTGCTCCGTGGTGCGCCGGGTGGCCCTGCCGGACTCGTTCTTCGCGCTGGACGGCCTGCTGGAGACGTTCCTGACGGTCCTCGACGAGTTCGGCGCCTTCCCTGCCGTCGTCGCCCGGGAGCTGGACCGCTACCTTCCCTTCCTCGCCACGACCAAGGTGCTGATGGGCTCCGTGCGCGCGGGCGTCGGGCGCGAGGAGGCCCACGAGGCGATCAAGGAGAACGCGGTCGCGTCGGCGCTGGCCATGCGGGAGCAGGGCGCCGAGCGCAACGAACTGCTCGACAAGCTGGCCGCCGACGCGCGGATCCCGCTGGACAAGGCCCAGTTGGACGCCCTGATGGCGGACAAGCTGTCCTTCACGGGCGCCGCGGCCGACCAGGTGACGTCCGTCGTCGGTCGCATCGAGGAGATCACCAAGCAGCACCCGGAGGCCGCGGCGTACACGCCGGGCTCGATTCTCTGACGTGGGTTTCACACCGGAGGAACTGCAGGCCGCTCGCGACCGCCTCGTCCCTGACGTCGCGGCGAGCGGCCTGCGGGTGCTCTTCTGCGGGATCAATCCCGGGCTGCTGTCGGCGGCCACCGGCCATCACTTCGCCCGGCCGGGAAACCGGTTCTGGCCGGTCCTGTACGCCTCCGGATTCACGCCCCGACTGCTCAAGCCCGCCGAGCAGGACGAACTGCTCGCGCACGGTGTCGGCATCACCAATGTCGTCGCGCGGGCGACCGCGAAGGCCGACGAGCTGACGGCGGAGGAGCTCCGCGAAGGCGGGCGGCTGCTGGAGGAGAAGGTCGCACGGCTGCGCCCGGGCCGGCTCGCCGTTGCGGGCGTCACTGCCTACCGCGTCGCCTTCGGCGACAAGCGCGCCACCATCGGACCGCAGGAGCGCACCCTGGGCGCCACCCGCATCTGGGTGCTGCCCAACCCCAGTGGCCTCAACGCGCATTGGACGCCCGCCACCATGGCGGAGGAATACGGCCGGCTGCGCGAGGTGGCCTTCGCCGAGCACCCCTGAGCCCCGGCGCCGACCCTCCACACCCCCTACGGCTCTCCGTCGCCGTCGCCCGGTCACCTTCAGCCTCCCGGTACCGCCCCCGCTCCGATCGCCACCACCACTTGGTACGGCAGCTCGATGCCGCCCTGACCTGCACCGATACCCACCCAACGGTCCCCCGCGCGCCAGGTGTGCAGCCGCGGCACCAGCCCGCACAGCAGGTCCAGTGGCGGCCCGACCGGCAGGCCCATCGCCACCCGCTCCAGCCGGCCCGCGAGGTCCAGCTCGGCGGGCTCACCCCACCGTAAGGACAGCACGGTGGTCAGCGCCGCCAGCTCGGCGGCGCAGTCCTCGCCCACCTCCTGGGCGTCCGCCGCGTCCACCTCCCGGAGCGCGGCGCTCTCCCACAGCTGTGCCACATGGAAATCCGGTCCGCTCTCACCCCTGGCGAAGCGCTCCCTGCGCACCGGGAACGCACGCGCCAGCAAGGCGTCGATCAGCGCCACCTGCTGCGCCGTCGTGGTCAGGGCGGTACCGCTCGCGGCGGCGGTGCGCGCCGCCGCGGTCGGGGGCTGCTCTCCAGACGTCATACCGTCAGTAAACCGCCGGGGTCTGACAATTGGCCGCCCGTCAGGTGCGGACGAGCGCCGGGAGCACCCCTGGACCCGGCGCCGCCCGCCGCCCCGCCCCGCGCGCGGTGGGCTTTCGGGGCTCGCCGCACACCCGCTGACCGGCTACGATCCGCCAGACACGCAACGCGAGGGAGACGGACGTTGGGGCGGCTCACCGGTGGGGACCCCTCCCTGCTGCGACGTATCAACTCCGCGGTGGTGCTGCACGCACTGCGCGCCGCGGACTCCCCCACGCTCACCCACCTCGTCCAGGTGACGGGCCTGTCCCGCCCGACGGTCGAGGGCGTGGTCGAGGGGCTCATCGAGACCGGCCTGGTGGTCGAATCGGCCGCCGAGGAGGGTGAAGCGCGCCGCCAGGGCCGGCCGGCCCGCCGGTTCCGCTTCCGCACGGAGGCCGGACATCTGCTGGGCATCGAGATCGGGCCGCACCGTGTCTCGGCCCTGCTCTCCGACCTCAGCGGGCGGGTGCTGGACTCCGCGCAGCGCCCCGTGGCGGAGACCGCGCCCGCCGACGAACGGCTGGAGCGGGTACGGACGGTGGTGGCCGACCTGCTGCGCCGCGCGGGAGTGGCGCGCGGGTCCCTGCGGGCCGTCGGCGTGGCGAGTCCGGGCATCGTCGAGGCGGACGGGACCGTGCGGCTGGGCACCGCGCTGCCCGGCTGGACCGGCCTCCCGCTGGGTGACCGGCTACGGCGGTCCTTCCGCTGTCCGGTGCTGGTCGAGAACGACGCCAACGCCGCGGCGGTGGCCGAGCACTGGAAGGGTGCGGCAACCCGGTCCGACGACATCGTGTTCGTGCTCGCGGGGCTGAGTCCGGGGGCCGGTTCGCTGATCGGGGGACGGCTGCACCGCGGGTTCGGCGGTGCGGCCGGGGAGATCGGCGCGCTGCATCTGCTGGGACGCGAGGCGACCCCCGAGACGCTGCTGTCGACGACGGGCGAGCCGCTGCACCCGCTGGACGAGGCGCAGGTCGCCAAGGTCTTCGCGTTGGCACACGACGGGGACGTACGGGCGCGCCAGGCCGTCGACCGCTTCATCCAGCGGCTGGTGCACGACGTCGCGGCGCTTGCGCTGGCGCTCGACCCGGAGCTGGTGGTCGTCGGCGGCTGGGCGGCGGGGCTGGCCGGCGTACTGGAGCCGCTGCGCGGGGAGCTGGCGCGCTACTGCCTGCGCCCGCCACAGGTCGCGCTCTCGGTGCTGGGCGAGGCGGCGGTGGCGACCGGGGCGCTGCGTCTCGCCCTGGATCACGTCGAGGCCGAACTCTTCGCGGTGGAGGGCACGGTGACGGGCCGCCGCTGACGCGCGACCACGTCACGAAGGGCCCGCGCCGTCCTGGACGCGGGCCCCGGGGCGGAGCTGTCTCAGCCGGCGAGCAGGGAAACCGGGTCGCTCTCACCGAAGGTGAGGCGGCAGGTGTCCGCGCGGTAGGTGGAGACCGCGACCGCGGTGGTCCGGCCCTCGGAGACATAGCGGGTGGTGACGACCAGCACGGGCGCACCCGGCAGCCGGTCCAGCTGCTTGGCGTCCTCCGCGCGGGCCGACCCCAGCTCCACGGTGCGGTCCCGGCCCTCAAGTTCGAGCGCCTGCAGCTCGTGCAGCACGGCGCGGGCGTGGGCCGTGGCGCTGACCGGCGCCACTCCGGAGCAGCCGGGAACCGCCGCGGCGAGGACGTACAGCAGCTCGGCGGCGACCGGCTGGCCGCCCGTGACCCGGCTGCGGCGCACGAGGTGGACCCGGTCACCGGGGGCGGTCTCCAGAAGGGCCGCCACCGCGGCGGGCACCGCGTCCGTCTCGACGGCGTCCACCGGCTGCCAGGCGTCGCCGGGGGCGCCGGGCCAGGTGTCGCGGGCGGGGTCGACCGCGACACCGACACGCGGCGGTGCGACCGTGGTGCCCACACCGCGCCGGCGCTGCAGCCTGCCTTCCAGCTCCAGTTGCTCCAGCGCCTGCCGGAGCGTGGCCCGCGCGACGCCGAACCGCGCCGCCAGCTCACGCTCGTTGGGCAGGATCTCGCCGACGGAGAACTCCGAGTCCAGCGCGTCGCTGAGCACGGTCTTGAGGTGCCAGTACTTCGGCTCCGGCACCGTTTCGAGCTGCGTGGTCCCCACCCTGTCCTCCGCACTGGCCGTTGCCCCGCGGGGCTCTGCCGTCAACCGGACACGGGCTCGCCCCGGAGCCCGAAATATGAGCACTTCTTTATTAAAGGTTGTTGCAGTATCCCGACGATATGGCCGCCCTCACCCTTGGTCAAGACCAATGCCCCATCCGGTGGACAGTCCGCCCGGGCGCGACCGGGGCCGACCGCGCGACCTGCGACGACTCTCGCTACCCTCACCGCCATGCTCACCCTGCTGCACACCTCGCCCGTCCACGTCCCGGTCTTCGACGCGCTGCGCGACGAGGATGCCCCGGGGTTCGCGCTCCGCCACCTCGTCCACCCCGAACTGCTCGCCCGGGCAAGGGAGGAGGGCCCCGAAGCAGTGGCGGGGCAGGTCGCGGACGTACTCGGACGAGCGGTGCGCGACGGCGCCCGGGCGGGGCTGTGCACGTGCTCGACGATCGGTTCGGTCGCCGAGAGGGCGGGCGCGGCACTCGGGCTGCCGGTGCTGCGGGTGGACCGGCCGATGGCCGCGGCCGCCGTCGCCGCCGGCACGCGGGTCACGGTGCTCGCCACGGTGTCGAGCACGCTGGGGCCCACCGCGGATCTGATCGCGGAGGAGGCGGAGCGGGCCGGACGTACCGTGAGCGTGCGCAAGGTGCTGGTGCCGGACGCCTGGGAGCGCTTCGAAGCGGGGGACGAGGACGGCTATCTGACGACGGTGGCCGCCGCCGCGCAGGAGGAACGGGACACCGACGCGATCGTTCTGGCGCAGGCATCGATGGCACCGGCTGCCGCGCGGATGACGGACGCCGGCGGGAGCGGCGTGCCGGTGCTGTCGAGCCCGCGTTCGGGGCTGCGGGCCGCCGTGCGGGAGGCCGCCCGCACGGGGTCGCCGGTGGTCAGCTCGCCGTGAGCGAGACGAGCTTGTCGGGGTTGCGCACGATATAGACCGTCGTGATCCGGCCGTCCACGACATCGAGCTGGATGACGGTGTCCGGCAATCCGCCGTAGTGGGCCAACAGCGCGACCCCGCCGTTGAGTTCCAGGATGCTGAACTCCATGCCGGGCGCCTGCTTGCCGGCGACACCCACCAGGAACCGGGCGACCTTGTCCGCCGACCGGATGATGCGCAGCGGCGCCTTGGCCTTCCCGCCGCTGTCCCCGACCAGCCGCGCGTCGGCGGCGAGCAGGCGCAGCAGGCCCTTGAGGTCCTCGCCCGCCGCAGCGGCGAGAAACCGCTCGGTCAGCTCGCGCTGCCGCTCGGGGTTGACCTCGAATCGGGGCCTGCCCTCCTCCACATGCCGCCGGGCCCGTGCCGCCAGCTGGCGTACCGCCGCCTCACCGCGGTCCAGGACGGTGGCGATCTCGCCGTACGGATAGCCGAACGCCTCGCGCAGCACGAAGACGGCCCGCTCCAGCGGCGAGAGGGCTTCCATGACGACGAGCATCGCCAGTGTGACGGTCTCGGTGAACACCGCCCGCTCCGCGGTGTCGGGGGCGCTGCCTGCGGCCTCGGTGGCGAGGGGTTCCGGCAGCCAGGGACCCACGTAGGACTCGCGGCGCGACTGGACCTGCCGGAGGCGGTCGATGGCCAGTCGGGTGGTCACGCGCACCAGGTAGGCGCGCGGTTCGCGCACCTCGCTGCGGTCGGCCGCCGACCAGCGCAGCCACGCCTCCTGGACGACGTCCTCGGCATCGGCGACGCGGCCGAGCATGCGGTAGGCCACGGCGTGCAGCACCGGTCGGTGCTCCTCGAAGACTTCGGTCGCAAGATCCGTCAGCACTCTTCCATCCCACCGGTCCGCCGTCGCCTTGTCCAGCCGAAACGGCGGAGTGTGAGGCGCACGCCACGTGGCGTGCGGCACAGTTTCCGAGCGTGCTCCGGGCCCTGGCGGGCTCCGATCCCCCTCCCCCGTACCGCTCAGTAGCCATTCCTGGCATCGTGGCTGCCCACATCCGGCAACAACGCACGTCACGCGAACTCTTGAGGAGTCCCCATGGCCGCCCCGGTCTCCTTCGCCCGCATCACCTCCGCAGACCGGCCGCCGTGCACGGTGGCCTACGAGCGCAAGGGCGCGGGTGAGCCCCTCGTCCTGCTGCACGGCATCGGCCATCACCTCCAGGCGTGGCGTCCGGTCTGCGACATCCTCGCCGCCTCACACGAGGTCATCGCCATGGATCTGCCCGGCTTCGGCGCCTCCCCCGCCCTGCCCGGCGGTTGCTCCTACGACATTCCGACAGTGGTCTCGCTCCTCTCCGCGGCGTTCACGGAACTGGGCATCGAGCGGCCCCACGTGGCCGGGAACTCGCTGGGCGGCCTGCTGGCTCTGGAGCTGGGCCGCCGCAACGCCGTACGGTCGGTCACCGCCCTTTCGCCGGGCGGGTTCTGGACACCTGCGGAGCGTCGCTACGCGTTCGGTGTCCTGCGCGGCATGTACGCCGGCGCGCAGGCGCTGCCGGAGCCCGTCGTGGAGTCGCTGGCGCGGTCCGCCCTCGGGCGCGCCTCGCTGACCGGCACCATCTACGCCCACCCCGGGCGCCGTTCGGCCGATGCGGTCGTCGCGGAGACCCGGGCGCTGCGTACCGCCCCCGGATTCGCGCCGACCCTGGCAGCCGGCCGCGCGGTCCGGTTCACCGCCGATGTGCCGGACGTCCCGGTGACCATCGCCTGGGGCAGCCGGGACCGTCTGCTGCTGCGCCGCCAGGGGGTGCGCGCCAAGCAGGCGATCCCGGGCGCACGGCTGGTGCGCCTGCCGGGCTGCGGGCATGTGCCGATGAACGACGATCCGGCGCTGGTCGCCCGGGTCATCCTCGACACGATGGGCTGACGCCCGCGCCGGCTGCCGCTGCCCGGCCACCCGGTCCGGTGCGTCGGCCACACCCTTCAGGAACCGCCCGGGCCGGAACGACGTCTAGGCGATCGGCCCGCGCGCTTGCGACCATGGCCCGGACCGGTGGCCCGACGGACACGAGCACCGGCAGGTGTTCACCGCATGTTCGGCCGCGGGGCATCGGGCAGCGGTACGAACGGGACGTCACCGAGGTCGATCGAGCGATGGAGGTTCATATGGTGCCGGGATCCGGCAGGCGCTTCGGACGGCGGACACTGCTGCACGGCACGGCGGCCGGGTCCGCGGCGCTGGCGCTGCCCGCCCTGTCCTGTGCCGCACCGGCGCAGGCACGCAGCAACCGGCCGAGCGCCGAGTGGGGCGTACAGGTCGGGGATGTCACGACGTCCTCCGGGCTGGTCTGGGTACGGTCGGACCGACCGGCCCGGATGGTGGTCGAGACCGCCGCCACCGAGTCGTTCCGCGACGCCAGGACCTGGCACGGCCCGGTGATCGGAGCCGGCACGGACTTCACCGGCGTCACCTCGCTGCACGGGCTGCCGGACGGCGAGCAGATCCACTACCGGGTGCTGCTCGCCGACCCCGATGACCCGCGGCACACCGGCGAGCCGGTCACCGGCACCTTCCGGACCGCGCCCCGGCGCCGCCGCCAGGACGTCCGCTTCCACTGGTCGGGCGATCTGGCCGGGCAGGGCTGGGGGATCAATCCGGACCGCGGTGGCTACCGCATCTATGAGGAGATGCGGCGCCGCAACCCGGACTTCTTCCTGTGCAGCGGCGACAACATCTATGCGGACAGCCCGATCACCGCCGAGGTGACGCTGCCGGACGGCCGTATCTGGCGGAACGTCACGACCGAGGAGAAGGCGAAGGTCGCCGAGACGCTCGCGGAGTTCCGCGGCGCGTTCCGCTACAACCTGCTGGACGACAACCTGCGCCGGTTCAACGCCCAGGTGCCCACGATCGTGCAGTGGGACGACCACGAGGTCCACAACAACTGGTATCCGGGACAGCTGCTCGACGACGCCCGGTACACCGAGAAGGACGCGGATGTGCTCGCCGCGCGCTCACTGCGCGCGTTCGGCGAGTACTTCCCCGTCCGTACGCTGCGCGCGGACGGGGGCGGGCGGGTCTACCGCGTGGTGCGGCACGGCCCGCTGCTCGATGTGTTCGTGCTGGACATGCGGCGCTACCGCAACGGCAATTCGCCCGGACGGCAGACGGACGACCCGCAGGGCATCCTCGGCGCCGAACAGCTGCGCTGGCTCAAACGTGAGCTGTCCCGCTCGCAGGCGGTCTGGAAGGTGATCGCCTCCGATATGCCGCTGGGCCTCGTCGTCCCCGACGGCAAGACGAACTTCGAAGCGGTCGCCCAGGGCGATCCGGGTGCTCCGCTGGGCCGTGAGCTGCAGCTGGCGGAGCTGCTGCGGCACATCAAGCACCAGCGGGTGACCGGCACCGTGTGGCTCACGACGGACGTCCACTACACCTCGGCGCAGCACTACGCACCGGAGCGGGCGGCGTTCAAGGACTTCGCGCCGTTCTGGGAGTTCGTCTCGGGGCCGCTGAACGCCGGCGGCTTCCAGGCGCTCAAGCTGGACGGAACCTTCGGGCCCACTCAGGCGTTCATCAAGGCGCCGGACCGTGCCAACACCTCCCCCGCGGAGAGTCCGCAGTACTTCGGCGAGATCGACATCGACGGGGGCAGCGGGGAGCTGACGGTGCGGCTGCGGCAGGAAGGCGGCGAGGTGCTGTTCAGCAAGGTACTGCAACCTGGACAGGTGGGGCAGTAAAGGCCAATGCGTCGATTACGTCTTTTACCCGTCCGACACAATGTGTTGGCGATCAGGCAACACCGGTCGGCGAGGCTGTCTGCATGACTGAAGCATCCTCTGCCAACAGCTCCCGCCGCCACCACTGGCGCAGGGACGTCATCGAGCTGGCCGCCCTGATCACCGCCGTGGCGGTCGCGGACACCGTTGCCCACACCCTCGGCTTCTCGGGCCCGGCGCTGCTGTGCGCCGCGGCCGTCGCCCTGCTCGCCACCTCGGGCGTCATCTGGTGGTCACGCCGACACGAAAACGCCCCGCCGCCGACCGATACCGGCGCCACGGCGTCGTCCTCCGCCGCCGGGCCCGAGGCCCGCGGTCACGAGACGACGCTGTGGCGGATGCGGACCACGGTCCGGGACGAGCCGGGCAGCCTGGCCGCCCTGTGCACGGCACTGGCCGCGCAGCGGGTGGACATCCTCAGCCTGCAGACCCACCCCCTGTCCGACGGCACCGTCGACGAGTTCCTGCTGCGCGCGCCGACCGCGGTGCAGCCCGAAGAGCTGACCCGTGCGGTGTCCGGCGCCGGCGGCGCGCAGACCTGGCTGGAGCGGGCCGACGCCCACGATCTCGTCGACGCACCGACCAGGATGCTGGGGCTGGCGACACGCACCGCGCTGGACTCGGCCGAACTGCCCCTCGCCCTTCGGCAGTTGCTGGGCCGCTGCACCATCCACTCGGTGCCCGCCCGGTCGTTGAGCGGCCAGCCGCTCGCCGAGCGGGTGCCCGTCGAGGGCGTACTGGAGGAGCACCTCATGAAGTTCCGCGACCCCTCCGGGGGGTCTCTCACCATCGAAAGGCCGCAGTTGCCGTTCACGCCCACCGAGTTCGCCCGGGTGCGCGCGCTGACCGAGCTGGACAACCGGCTCGGTCAGCGGGTCCCACCGCGGCGGGATGTGCTGACGCTGCCCGAGGGCAACGAGATCACCATCCGCCGCGCCGGCCCGTCCGACCAGACCGCCGCCCGCGCGATGCACGACCGCTGCTCCTCCGGCACCCTCGCGCTGCGCTACCACGGCCCGGTCTCCGACGCGGACCGCTACCTCGGGCACCTGCTCAGCCCGCGGTTCGGCCGCACCCTGGCGGTGGAGACCGCATCCGGCCGCCTGGTCGCGCTCGGCCATCTGCTGTGGGACGGCGACGAGACCGAGGTCGCACTGCTGGTCGAAGACGCTTGGCAGCAGCGGGGCATCGGCGCGGAGCTGCTGCGCCGGCTGGTGGTGATGGCGGCCGAGGCGGGCTGCGACAGCGTGTACGCCATCACCCAGGCGTCCAACACGGGCATGGTGGCGGCGATGCGGGGCCTGGGGCTGCCGCTGGACTACCAGATCGAAGAGGGCACGCTCGTGATCACCGCTCGTCCGGCGCCCGTCCCGGCCCGCCGGGAGGCCCGGGAGATCATCCGGGTGCAGGACGGCTCCGGCCGTCGCTGAGCTGCTGCCGCCCGTCCCGCGCGGGCGTATTGACGCGCGCCGACCGCCGGGGTGCCGAGCGCACCCCGGCGGTCGGCGCGTACCGGGCGGCCACGCGCGGCCGGCACCGAGGTCCCCCGGATCGGGCCACCGTTTCGTAAAGTGACAGGAACGTCCGGCTGAATGATGGTGACGCGGCGGGGCATCCGTACGAGGATGGCCCGCATGTCCAACACCACTTCTTCCGGCGGCGGCCCGCTGCCCCGCCAGGTCGCCGATGCCTATGTCGACGCACTCGTCGACCTGGACCCGATCACCGGCACCTTCCTCGGCATCGCCGAGAGTTCCGGTCAGCTCCCCGACTTCTCGCCGACGGGCCAGGAAGCGGTGGCGCAGCTCGCCCGTACGACGCTGGAGCGGCTCGCCGAGGCCGAGGCCCGGCCCGGCGCCGACAGCGCCACCGAAAAGGTCTGCGCCCGGCTGCTGCGCGAGCGGCTGACCGCCGAACTCGCCGTGCACGAGGCGGGCGAGGGCCTGCGCACCGTCAGCAACCTCAGCTCGCCGCTGCACCACATCCGCGAGGTCTTCACGATCACCCCCGCCGAGACCGACGAGGACTGGGCGGCGATCGCCCGGCGGCTGCGCGCGGTACCCGCCGCGCTGGAGGGCTATCGCGCCTCGCTGGAGGCCGGTCTCAAGCGGGACCTCCCCGCGGGACCGCTGCAAGTCGTCACCGTCGTCGGGCAGTTGACCGAGTGGATCGGCACGGACCGCAGCTGGTTCGCCGACTTCACCGACGCGGGCCCGCAGGCACTGCGCGCCGAGCTCACCGAGGCGGCCGGGGTGGCCACCGGCGCCCTGGTCGAGCTGCGTGACTGGTTCCGCGACGACTACGCCCCCGCGGTCGCGGACGCACCGGATGTCGTCGGCAGGGAGCGCTACGCCCGCCTGGCACGCTACTTCAACGGCGCCGACCTCGACCTGGACGAGGCGTACGCCTACGGCTGGTCGGAATTCCACCGGCTGCTGGCCGAGATGGAGACCGAGGCCGAGAAGATCCTGCCGGGCGCCGAGACCCCGTGGGAGGCGCTGGCCTGGCTCGACGACAACGGCGAGGCCGTCGAGGGCGTCGAGGAGACCCGGCAGTGGCTCCAGTCGCTCATGGACGAGGCCATCGACGCCCTGGACGGCACGCACTTCGAGCTCGCCGAGCGGGTGCGGCGGGTGGAATCGCGGATCGCGCCGGTGGGCAGCGCCGCCGCCCCGTACTACACCCAGCCGTCGCTGGACTTCTCCCGTCCGGGCCGCACCTGGCTGCCGACGATGGGCGAGACCCGCTTCCCGGCCTACGACCTGGTTTCCACCTGGTACCACGAGGGCGTGCCGGGCCATCACCTCCAGCTGGCCCAGTGGGCGCATGTCGCCGCGGACCTCTCGCGCTACCAGACGACCGTGGGCATCGTCAGCGCCAACGCGGAGGGCTGGGCGCTTTACGCCGAGCGCCTCATGGACGAGCTGGGCTTCCTCAGCAACGCCGAGCGGCGGCTGGGGTATTTGGACGCGCAGATGATGCGGGCGGTCCGCGTCATCATCGACATCGGCATGCACCTGGAGCTGGAGATCCCGGCGGACTCGCCCTTCCACCCGGGTGAGCGCTGGACGCCCGAGCTGGCGCACGCGTTCCTGTCGAGCCACTGCAGCAGGCCCGCCGACTTCGTCCAGAGCGAGATCATCCGCTACCAGGGGATGGCCGGGCAGGCGATCGGCTACAAGCTCGGCGAGCGTGTCTGGCTCAAGGGCCGGGAGGCGGCCCGTGCCCGGCACGGCGCGGCCTTCGACCTCAAGGCATGGCACATGGCGGCCCTCTCGCAGGGCTCGCTCGGCCTGGACGACCTGCTGAGCGAGCTGTCGGCGCTCTGACGTCCGACGGGTGACCGGCCGAGGGCCGGCGGCAGGGCGGAGCGGTGGCCCGGCCGCCGGCCACCCACCGGCCGTCGGTCCCGCGCGTTCGGCGGGCCCGCCTCGTGTTGTGGCCGCCCGTAACCGTCCGTAGGGTCCGCTGACATGACAGTGGGCTCCGCGGCGGACAGGCCGCTCATTCTGCTCCCCGGCGATCCGCTGCGCGCGCGGCGTACCGACCCGCACTTCGCCGCGGAGGCGGCGGCGGCGCAGGCGGCCGGAACGGCGACCGCGGTGCTGGATCACGAGGCGCTGCTCGCCGGGGACGACGCAGGCGCGGTCGCACGGGTGCCGCGCGACGCCGGCCCGGTCTGGTATCGGGGCTGGATGCTGCCCGCGGAGCGCTACGCCGCGCTGGCCGCGGCCCTTTCGGCACGAGGCTGTCATCCGCTGACCTCTCCCGACGGATACCGCACCGCCCATGAACTCCCCGGCTGGTACGCGACGTTCAGCGCCTTCACGCCACTCAGCGCGTGGCTGCCCTGTCCACCCGGCAGCCCCCCAGGGGAAGCGGAACTGGCGCGGCTGGCCGAGCCGTTCGGCGGCCGGCCGCTCGTCGTCAAGGACTGGGTGAAGTCCCGCAAACACGAGTGGGCGGAGGCCGCCTACGTCCCCGACGCGGCCGACACCGCCCGGCTGGCGTCGGTCGTCGAGAAATTCGTGGCCCTCCAGGAGGACTCCTTGACCGGGGGTGTGGTGCTGCGCGCCTTCGAGTCGTTCGACGCCGCGGGCGAGGCCCGGGTGTGGTGGGTGGACGGCGAGCCGGTGCTGGTCGGCGCGCATCCCGATACTCCGCAGCTGCGCCCGGTGCCCGATCTGACCGGGGTGGCTGCCGCCGTGCGGGAGTTGGGCTGCCGATTCGTCACCACGGATGTGGTACGTCGCTCGGACGGTGTCTGGCGTGTGGTGGAGGTCGGCGACGGCCAGGTCAGCGGGCTGCCCGAAGGGGCCGACGCGGGGCCGCTGTTCGAGGCGCTGGTCGCCGTCGGAGCGGGCTTCCCGCTGACGCTCACGGCGGGCCGGCTCGCCCTGCGCGCCTTGCTGCCGACCGCGGCGGCACAGGTCGCGGACGGCGAGCCCGCGGGGTACGACTGGGTGGACGGCACACCACCCCGGTCCACCTCCGCAGGCGCCGAGATCGCCGTACGCGAAGCCATCGCGGCCGGCCTGAAGCGCCCCGGCTGGAGCGGCTACGTCCTCACCGACGCCGGGACCGGCACCGCTCTGGGCAGCATCGGCTTCCACGGCCCGCCCGACGCGGAGGGCCGGGTGGAGATCGGCTACGACCTCTCGCCCTCCGCACGCGGCGCCGGGTGGGCGACCGACGCGGTGCGACTGCTGACCGGATGGGCGGCGGACCGCCCGGAGGTGCGGACGATCTGCGCTCTGACGGAGCCGGAGAACGCGCCCTCGCAGCGCGTGCTGGCACGCGCCGGCTTCCGCTTCGTCGGCGAACGCGAGGGCTTGCGGGAGTACGGGATGCAGACGCGGGCCGGGGCTGAGGCGGGGGCCGCCGGTGGACGGGGCGAATGAACGGGAGAGACGGTCGCCGGTCGTCCCGTCGGCATGGGTTCCCGCTCTCACCGCTTCTCTCGCTCCCCCGGCCCCCTTCCCCGCTCCCCGCCGCGGGTCAGCAGCCGCAGTCCTCGGCGTCCACGGGCGCCGTCAAGGGGTCGGCCGGACGGCGTTGCGGCCCCAGCCGGGTGGTCACCTCGTAGCCCTCCCGGATCCAGTACTCGATGCCGCCGAGCATCTCCTTGACGCGGTAGCCCAGCCGGGCCAGAGCGAGAGCGGCGCGAGTGGCACCGTCGCAGCCGGGGCCCCAGCAGTAGACAACAACCGGGACCGCCGGATCGAGGATCTGCCGCGCGTCCTGCGCCATGCGGGCGGTCGGCAGATGGACGGCGCCGGGGACGTGCCCCTGGTCCCATGCTTCGGTGCTGCGGGAGTCGACGACCACCAGATCGCGGGCGCCTGCCGCGAGCGCGCGGTGGACATCGGCGACGTCGGTGTGGAAGGCGAGGCGCGCGGCGAAGTACGCGGCGGCGTCATCCGGCGTGGCGGGCGGGACGGCGAGAACGGGGTGCGGAAGCGACCCGGCGGAAGTGCCGACGGGGCCGCCGGTGGCTACTGCACGCTGCGGTGTCTGTGTGGTCATGGCCGAAAATCTATGGTGCGCCGCTCGGCCTGAGAAGTGATGATCACCGGTAGAACCCTTGATCTGCCGGTGATTTCACTGCTAGACAGCGGAGATGACCGGTTATTCCCCCGACGCCACCGACTGGCGCATCCTCGATGTCCTGCAGCGCAACGGCCGCGCGGGCTACGCCGAGCTGGCACGCGCCGTGAACATGTCCGCGAGCGCCGTCACGGAGCGGGTGCGGCGGCTGGAGGACGCCGGGGTGATCTCCGGTTACGCGGCGGTGATCGACCCGGAGCGGATCGGTCTGTCCGTCCTCGCGTTCGTGCGGCTGCGCTATCCGAACGGCAACTACAAGCCGTTCCACGATCTGCTGGAGACCACGCCGGAGATACTGGAGGCGCACCACGTCACGGGTGACGACTGCTTCGTCATCAAGGTCGCCGCCCGTTCCATGAAGCATCTGGAGGAGGTGTCGGGCCGCATCGGAGCGCTCGGCGCGGTGACCACCAGCGTCGTCTACTCCTCTCCACTCCCCCGCCGTCCGGTCGGCCACTGAGGACCGCCGTCCCTGCGGCGTCCTCAGTGCCGGATGTGGTGCCGCACGGTCGATCCCGACCGGTCCTTGACGACTTCCAGCTGCGCCGGGATGCGCGCCCTGAGATCCGCTACGTGGCTGACGATGCCGACGCTGCGGTCCCGTTCGCGCAAGGAGTCCAGGACGTCGAGCACCTCGTCGAGGGTCTGTTCGTCGAGGCTGCCGAAGCCCTCGTCGATGAAGAGGGTGTCCAGCCGGGTGCCGCCGGCCTCGTCGGTGACGACGTCGGCGAGTCCGAGCGCCAGCGCGAGCGAGGCGAAGAAGGTCTCGCCACCGGAGAGGCTGGAGGTGTCCCGCTCATGGCCGGTCCAGGCGTCGATGACGTGCAGGCCGAGACCGGAGCGCCGGGCGCCGCCCGCCCGCTCGTCGGAGTGCACGAGGGTGTAGCGGCCCGCCGACATCCGGTGCAGCCGCGCGCTGGCAGCTGACGCGACCTGTTCCAGCCGGGCGGCGAGGACGTAGGACTCCAGGCGCATCCGCCGCTCGTTCTCCGACGAGGTGCCCGAGGCGAGCGAGGCGAGACGGGCGATCCGGTCGTGGTCGGCGCGCAGCGGGGCCAGATCCCGGGCGTCGGAGGCGGCGCGGGCCGACAGCCGGTCGAGTTCCGTGCAGCGTTCGCGGGCCGCGGAGTGGGTCGCGAAGGCGGTCCGAAGCCGCTGCTCCGCGGCGTCCAGGGCGACACGTGCGGACTGCGGGTCCGCGGGCGGCAGAGCCGCTGCCGCCACGCCCGCCGGATCGGCCAGTTCCGCTGCCACCGTTGCCGCTTCGGCCTGCCACGCGTCCAGCCGCTGCTGCAGCGCACGCCACTCACCGTCCCGCAGCAGCGCCTCGGCGGCGGCCTGCGGGGTGTCGAATCCGGCGCGATGGGCGGCGTCCGTCAGCCCGGTGGTGGCTTCCTCGAACCGTTCGGCGCAGGAGCCCGCCGTGCGGGACGCCTCGGCCGCGGCGGCGAGCAGGGTGACCTGCCGTTCCAGTCGCCGTGCCCGGTCGGCGACGCTGGCGCTGCCACCTCGGGCGCGGTCCAACTCGGATGCCAGAGCGGCGTGTTCGCGCTCCAGCGCCTCGCGGTGCGAGGTGCGCGCGGCGACCCGGCGCTCGGCCTGCTGCTGCGCGGTGCGGCGCCGTTCGTACTCGCGCTCAGCACGGTCCAGCGTCTCACGGGCGGCGTGCAGATCCGCGGCGGCCGTGCGGTCGCGCGCATGGTCGGCCCGCAACTGCTCGACATGTGCGGCGAGTTCGCCGGTCGGCGTGTCGCCCGCCGTGGCCGCCACGCCGGCCAGTGCCTCCTTGACGGACTGCCGCTGCCGCTCCGCTTCCTGGCGCTCCTGCTCGGCGCTCCGGTAGGCGGCCAACGCGCCCTCCTCGGTCGCCCGGTCGACGTGACCGGCGTCCGCCTTGGCCGGGTCGGGGTGCTCGGTCGCACCGCACACCGCGCAGGGCTGCCCCTCCCGCAGGCCGTCCGCGAGTTCGGCGGCGATGCCGCGCAGCCGCCGGTCCTTGAGGTCGAGCCAGTGCTCCTGGGCCGCGGCGGCCCGCTCCCGGGTGGCGAGCAACTCCTCCTCGACCGCCCGCACTTCTGCGCCGATACGGTCCCGGCGCCGGGCGGCGTCCAGGCGCTCCGCGGCCGGGGCGATCAGCGCGCCGAGCTGTTCGGCCCGGGTCGCGGCGTCCTGTGCCGTCTCGATGCGCTGCTGGTGGGCCTTGCGGGCCGTCTCCCAGCCGGCCAGCCACTCCGCGGCGTCCAGCAGTGTCTGCTCATCGGCGCGTGCCTCACGGTCGAGCGCGGCGCGCTCCAGGGCGATGTCGGCGGCCCGGCTTTCGGCGCGGCGTGCCGCGGCAAGCGCTCCCAGCTCCTCCCGCACCTCGCGCTCGCGGGCGGCGAGCCGCTCGCCCGCGGCGTCGGCGAGGTCCGGCGGAAGCTGCGTCCGGTGCCGGCGCTCGTCGCGCTGCGCGGCGTCAAGCTCGCCGCGGGCGGCGTCGCGCAACGCGAGGGCGGGGGCGACCTCCGCGGAGGCGCGGGCACGTTCCAGCCTGCGGCGGGTCCGCTCCCGCTCCTCGGTACCGGCGTCGAGCCGGGCGGCGCGCCGGTGGGCGTCGGCATGCCGCTGTTGCAGACGGTCGCGCTCCCTGGCCTCCTCCAGCCACCGGGCGTCGCCCCGCTCGGCCTCTTCCGCGGCGGACACCGCGGCCCGCGCGATGTCCAGCCGCTCCCGTGCGCCCGCTCGGGCCACGGCGGCTCTGACCAGTACGGCCTCGGCGAATCCCGGCTCCGAGGGGCCGGGGGCGTCGGGGTGTCCCGCGGCCGGATCGGCTGCGGTGGCGCGGCTGCCGTTCACGGCGCGGCCGGCGGGCCCGCCCTGGCCGGGCACGGTCGCCCGTCCCCGTCCGGCGGTGGCACTGCGGCGTCCGCGGGGCGGTACGGGCTGCGCGGCGCTCGCGGGCGCGGGGACCGACGGATCGGCGAGGTCGGCGCACTCACCGGCCGCCTGCGCCATCCGGTGTGCCAGTGCGAGCAGTTGCTCGTCGCCCGCGGCGACCCGGTCGGCCGCGCTCTTGCGGCGTGCGTTCAGCTGTTCTTCGAGGGCGGCGAACCTGCGGGTGTCGAAGAGGCGTCCGAGCAGCCGTGCGCGAGCCTCGGCGTCGGCGCGCAGAAAGCGCGCGAAGTCGCCCTGCGGCAGCAGGACGACCTGGCAGAACTGCTCCTTGCTCATGCCGAGGAGCTGGCCGATCTCCTCGCCGATCTCCTGGTGGGAGCGGCTCAGCGCCTTCCAGTGACCGGCTCCGTCCGCACCGCCTCCGGGCTCGCCCCCGGCTTCCGCGGGCACGTACTCCCGCAGCCGGCTCTGCGCCTTCTCCCGCGTCGTGCCGCTGCCCCGCTTCTTGGGGCGTGGCTGCTCGGGGAGCCGGGTGATCTCCAACCGCCGGTCGCCGACGGTCAGTTCGAGGACGACCTCGGTCAGGGTCAGCGGATCGGCGAGATCGCTGCGCAGCGACTGCCCGCTCTGCCGGGCCCCGGGCACCGACCCGTAGAGCGCGAAGCAGACGGCGTCCAGGACGGAGGTCTTGCCCGCTCCGGTCGGCCCGTGCAGCAGGAAGAGCCCCTCGCGCGAGAGGCGGTCGAAGTCGATGGTCTGGGTGCGGCCGAAGGGCCCGAAGGCCGTCAGCGTCAGCCGGTGCAGCCTCATCGCGCCACCTCGCGCACGGTGTCGTCGACGCGTACGTCGTCGATGGCCGACCGCAGTTCGGCCCGCTCGCCCGCGTCCGCACCGCGCCCGGCCCGTACATGTTCCACGAAGTCCTCGGCGATCTCCTGGTCGCTGCGGCCGCGCAGCCGCTGGGCGTACGAGGCCAGCGAGCGGGCGGGCCCCTCGTCCGGGTCGAAGACCAGGCTGACGATGTGCGGGAAACGCTTGGCGAGTCGGGCCATGGGCTCGTGGGGGCGGGAGGAGTCGGTGAGGGTCGCCTCGACCCACGCCTCCTCGCCTGCGGCCAACGCCGGGTCGTCGAGGAGTTGTTCCAGCGTTCCGCGGAGCCGGGCCAGGGGGCGCGGTACGGGGCAGTCCACCCGCTCGGCGTGCACCTCACCCGCCGCGTCGAGGTCGACGAGCCACGACGACTTGCGGTGGCCGGCCTCGGAGAAGGAGTAGGCGAGCGGCGATCCGGAGTAGCGGACCCGCGGGGAGAGCGTCTGGGCGCCGTGCAGATGCCCGAGCGCCGCGTAGTCGACGCCGTCGAAGACCGCCGCCGGGACGGACGCCACCCCGCCCACGGTGATGTCGCGCTCGCTGTCGCTGACGGCGCCCCCGGTGACGAAGGCGTGCGCCAGGACCACCGAGCGGGTGCCCGTGGGCCGGTCCGCCAGGTCGGCGCGCACCCGGTCCATCGCCGCCCCCAGCACCTCGGCGTGATCGGCGCGCCGGGCGCCGAGTTCCTCGCGCACCATGGCCGGTTCGAGGTACGGCAGCCCGTAGAGCGCGACCGGACCGTGCTCGTCGTCGAGGAGCACGGGCGTGGCACACGCCGCCGGGTCCGTCCGCAGATGGATGCCGGCCTGCCGCATCAGCCCGGAGCCGACGCCCAGCCGGCGGGCGGAGTCGTGGTTGCCGGAAATCATGACAGTGGGGACGCCGAGGTCGGCGAGGCGGTGCAGGACGTCGTCGAAGAGTTCCACGGCGGCGAGCGGCGGCACGGCCCGGTCGTAGATGTCCCCGGCGACGAGCACCGCGTCGACCTGCCGGCCGCGGACCGTCTCGACGAGATGGTCGAGGAAGGTCCGCTGGGCGGTGAGCAGGCTCACGCGGTGGAACGACCGCCCGAGGTGCCAGTCCGAGGTGTGCAGGATCCTCACGTCAGAGCCCCCACCCGCACCGCTACCTCTCCAACTGCTGCATGACCGCACCGGCCGGTACCGGACTCCTTCGGCACCGGACACTCTAGTCGCGGCCTGCACTCCGCCCGGCCGTGCCCCCGGGCCGCGCGCCGTCGAGGGGCCAGGCCGTCAGCGACGCGCCCGGACCGCGGCCCGGGGCGTCCTGGGGGGGGTGGTGTCACCTGCGCAGAGGTGGAGCGTCCCGGTGGTCGTGACGCGGTGGCCGCGCAGGTGGTGGCCGACCCGGACCGTTCCCGGTTCCGCACTGGGTGGCGTGCTTCTCGGGCGGTTCGCCGGCGAAGTCGGGGGTCCACATCAGCCAGAGCGAGTAGCAGCCGCGGCCGGTGTTCGTCAGCTGTCCGTCGATCATCAGTTCGGCGAGCGAACCGGCGCGCTTCACCTGCCGGCAGGTGCCGGAGGCGGCGGCCGTGCCCTGCCGCGACGACCATTCCACGGGTGCCGTCGACACAGCGGCCGTGGCGTGCGTTCGCGGCTGCGGCGCCTGTGCGGACGGTGGCGGGACCCCGGCGCCGGCGGACGAGGAGGTGAGGACCAGCAGCGGCACGACCGAGGCGACCACGGCGGCTCCGGAGATGCGCGCGGGTAAGCGCATCGTGGTGTTCCCCTTCGTCGGTCGCGCCGGACCCTGGGGCCCCCGAACGCCCCCCGCGCGACGCTGGAAGCACCGAATCAGCCCGTCCAGATATGACGCGCCTCACGAAGGACTTCGCAGCGAGAGATGCTATCGGCCGATATCAGGCCCTTTGGGGAGGGGAGGTGCCGAGCACGTGACGAAGGGCATATCCCGTCCCCTCGCAAAGACCCGCCCGCACAACGCAGTTGACGGTCCGTCGGTGGAGACGGGGCTCCCGGCTCCCTCTCGGCTAACCGACGGCCGGCTCCTCCTCCGCGGGGTCCGGCCCCGGCCCGTGCAGGTACTCCTCGCTGATGCGCTTCGGCCCGAACGGCCACTCCTTCTCGTGGCGCGCCCAGAGCAGGAAGGCCACGACGCCCGCCGCCACCCACGCCAGCGACCACTCGACGGGGTGCCTGCCGGGCGAGTTGCGGTCCGCGTAGCCGTAGATCACCAGCCAGCCGATCAGGGCGACGATGCTCGGCAGCGGGTAAAGCCACATCCGGTACGGGCGGCGCAGGGCCGGCTGGCGGCGGCGCAGCACGCTCACCGCGGCGATCTGTGCCAGCGCCTGCACGATCACCATGACGGTGGTCAGCAGCTGGATGATCGTCGTCAGGTCGGTGTGGCGCCCGATCAGGAAGCCGACGGCCATGATGCCGCCCATCGTGAGCAGCCCCAGGACGGGAAAGCGGTGGCGTGGGTGGAGCGTGCCGTACGGGCGGAAGAAGACCCGGTCGCGCGCGGCGTCGTACGGCACGCGGGAGCCGCCGAGCAGTCCGGCGAGGACGGAGGCGACGGCGGTGAGGAGGATGAGCACGGTCACCGCGTCGGCGGCGCCCCTGCCCCATGCCTTCTCCAGCACGACGGACGCGACGGAGGAGGACGCCGCGTTGTCCGGGTCGAGCATGTCCTGCCAGGGGATGACGCCCAAGGTGCCGACCTGGAGCAGCAGGTAGATGGCCATGATGCCGAGGATGGAGAAGAGGATGGCGCGCGGGAGGGTGCGGCCGGGGCGCTTGATCTCGGCGCCCAGGTAGGCGGCGGTGTTGTAGCCGAGGTAGTCGTAGATGCCGATGGTCAGGCCGGCCGCGAAGCCGATCCAGAATTGATGCGAGGTCAGCTCGAAGGCGTGCGCGGGATAGGTGAAGGCGCGCTCCGGGCTGAAGTGGGTGAACGCCGCGACGATGACGAGGACGACGGAGGCGATCATCACCGTCCAGAGCACGACGGTGAGCCTGGCGATGTTCTCCACCCGCCGCCACAGCAGCACGAGGACCCCGGCGGTGACGACGAGACCGACGGCGTCGCCCTGCTCCTGGCTCATTCCCGGCCACAGATAGCCCAGGTACTGGACGAAGCCGATGACTCCGGTGGCCATGCCGAGCGGGATGAACAGCATCGCCGTCCAGACGAACAGAAACGGCATCAGCTTTCCGGTGCGGTACTGGAACGCCTGGCGCAGGTAGACGTAGCTGCCGCCGGCGCCCGGCAGCGACGCGCCCAGCTCGGCCCAGACCAGCCCGTCGGCCAGGGCGAGCACCGCGCCCGCGAGGAAGCCGATCACCGCCTGCGGCCCGCCGAACGCCGCAACCATCAGCGGGATGGTCACGAAGGGGCCGATGCCGCACATCTGGCTCATGTTGATCGCGGTGGCCTGGAAGAGGCCGATACGGCGGACGAAACCCGTGCGCTCGTCGAGGAGGTCAGGCATCGGTCGGCCCTTTCTCGTGCCCGCTCGCCCACCCGGCAGCGGCCCGGTTCCCGGCGCGCAACAGGCTGGCACGCTCCGCGGTCCGCCGGTACGTCCGCCGGCGAAAACGCCCGGCGGCTCCCCCGGAATGGCCGGGATGCGGCGCCCGCCCCGCCCTCCGGTCAGAGGTCCCCGTACGCCTCGCCGCCGAGCTCCAGCCGCGCCGCGCCGGCCGTGGTGTCGGCCAGCCAGGCGGTGAAGGACTCCAGGTCGGCTTCCGGGAGCCCGATCTCGATGCGTACCTCGGCTCCGTAGGAGACCTCACGCACCGCCCGGCCCGTCGTGCGCAGGTCGTTCTCGACCCGTCCGGCCCGCTGGTGGTCGACGGTGATCGTCGCCAGCCGGAACCGCTGCCGGGTCACGGTGCCCAGCGCGTCCAGCGCCTCGCCGACGACGCCTCCGTAGGCCCGGATGAGGCCGCCCGCGCCGAGCTTCACGCCCCCGAACCAGCGCGTGACGACGGCGACGACGTAGCGCATCTCGCGGCGCACCAGCATCTGCAGCATCGGTACCCCGGCGGTGCCCCCCGGCTCGCCGTCGTCGCTCGCCTTCTGGATGCCACCGTCGGCACCGAGGACGTACGCGAAGCAGTGGTGACGGGCGCCGGGGTGTTCCTTGCGGACGCGCGCGATGAAGTCCTGGGCCTCGGCCTCGGTGGCGACGGGTGCCAGCGCGCAGAGGAAGCGGGACTTGTTGATCTCGATCTCGTGGACACCCTCGCGCGCGAGAGTCCGGTACTGCTCCTGCATCGCACCAGCCTATGCGGCCCCGCCGGCGGGCGGGCACCGGGCGCCCGCGGGGGTCACGCCGCGCCCCGGTGTCCGCCGTACGGGCTCTCTCGCACGGCCAGGCGGCGTACGCGCGAGGCGCGCACGGTGCGTCGGGAAGACGTTCGGGGAACCCGTGGGCACTGTGACCCCCAGGGCGAGGGCCTCGTGTTTCCGGGGCCGGCTCGTACACGCAGGAACCGGAACGGCGGGTTGGCGGAGGCTTCATGGACAAGGACACACAGTCGGCGATGACGGCGGGCGATCCCGTGACGGGCACGGACATGCCCGAACCACCCCCGGAGGTCGTCGAGGCGGCACGCAATGCGCCCGATCACTGGCTGGCCATGGTCGATCTGACCTGGTCGGGCGAGGGGCCACCGCCCCTCTGGGCGCTCATCGGGCAGTGGCGGTCGGGACCGACCGGCGAGATCGAGGAGTGGCGGAACAACCCGGAGTACCGGCCGTCGCCGCAGATGCTGGACTGGCCGGACCCGGCCGACGCGGTCGACAGCGCGGTGCAGCTCGCCGCGACCGGCTACGGACCGGCCGAGGACGTCCCGGCGGCGCTGGCCCGCGCGGAGGTCTCCGTGCTGGTCACCGCGACCGGCACGCCGCTGGCCGCGGCATCCCCCGAGGGCACGCCGGTGATCCCCGTCTACACCTCCGCGGTGTACCTGGAATCGGTGGGCCGACTGCTCTACGACCGGCGGCCGGTGGCCGAACTGGCCGAGCAGCTGCCGCCGGGCCACTCCCTCTACATCAACCCCACCGGCCCGGTGAGCATGCTGCTGGACACCGAGCAGCTGCGCGCGGCGCTGGCGGCTGCCGGCAGCGGTACCGCGCAGGGCGCCGACGACGCTCCCGAGCCGGTCGCTGCCGGGTCGCTGCGTCCCGGTACGGCGGCCGCCGGGATCGAGCCGGTGGGCGCCGGGATGGCGATCGGCAAGCCGGCGCGTGCCGGCGAGGAGAGCACCGTGGGCGCCGGGATGGCCGGTAGTGGGGCGGCCGGCGCAGCGAGCTGACCAGCCGGCACACGGACCCGCCCCGCCCGTCTTCCCCTTCGGGCGGGGCGGCCGTGTGCCCGCCGGTGCCGCCCGGTGTGCGCCCGGGGCTCCGAACAGGCACGTCACCGCCCGCGTCGGGAATCTCCGGGCGGCAGCATCCGTTGTCCGCACAAGAACCTTTCCGATGTGCAGGAGGCAGTGCGTGTACGGCGACACCGACACGATCCGCAGGATTCTCACCGAGCTCGGTGACACCTGGGCGGTGGTGGGCCTGTCCCGCAACGAGCAGCGCGCGGCCTACGGCGTCGCGCAGGTGCTGCAGGGCTACGGCAAGCGGATCGTGCCCGTCCACCCGAAGGCCGAGACGGTGCACGGCGAGCGGGGATACGCCTCCTTGGAAGCGATCCCGTTCCCGGTGGATGTCGTTGATGTCTTCGTCAACAGCGACCTGGCGGGAGAGGTCGCGGACGAGGCCGTCGCGATCGGCGCCAAGGCCGTGTGGTTCCAGCTCGGGGTGATCGACGAGGGGGCGTCGGACCGGGTGCGCGAGGCCGGTCTTGAGATGGTGATGGACCGTTGTCCGGCCATCGAGATACCCCGTTTGGGCTGAGGGCCGCCTGCGTTAGCGTCCTTGCATGATCACGCCACGTGCCGCGCTCCCCGAGGACGCCGCCGAACTGGTCCGGCTGCGCCGCTTGATGTTCACTGCCATGAACGGGCGGGACGAGCCCGGCAGTTGGGAGCAGGACGCCGAGGCGATCGCCCGCCGGCAGCTGACCGGGCCGGACGCTCCGCTGGGCGGGTTCGTGGTGGACGGGGACGGCGGCGGCTCGACGCATCTCGCGGCCTGCGCGGTCGGGCGGGTCGAGGAACGCCTTCCCGCGCCCGGCCACCCGTCGGGGCGGTTCGCCTTCGTCTTCAACGTCTGCACGGATCCCCGGTACCGGGGGCTCGGGTATGCGCGTGCCACGACGGAGGCGCTGTTGGACTGGTTCGCCGAGCGGGGCGTCACCCGCGTCGACCTGCACGCCACGGACGGCGCCGAGTCGCTGTACCGCAGCCTGGGTTTCGCCGAGCACTCCACGGCGCTCTCCCTGAATCTGCGCTCCCGCACGCCCACCGAGTAGCGCCGGCGGCCGATGTCACGCTGAAGCCCCCGGTCGAACCGTGCGGCGGCCCGGCCGGCTCCGGAACGACGATGCCGCCCCGGCCCCCACTGGGCCACGCCTTCGGCACTCGCTAGCCGACTCCGAGCCCGTCCAGGACCGTGGCGCCCGGCAGTTCGGCCAGAGCCTTGCCCGGCACGATGAGCTTGCCGCGGCGGCTGCCGCTGCCGATCAGCGCGTACGGGATGTCGGCGACGGCGGCGTCCACCAGGATCGGCCAGGCGGCGGGCAGACCGATCGGGGTGATGCCGCCGTACTCCATCCCGCTGTCGCCGACCGCGGCGTCCATCGGCGCGAACGACGCCTTGCGGGCGTTCAGTTGGCGTCGCACCACACCGTTGACGTCGACGCGGGTGTGCGAGAGGACCAGACAGCCGGCCAAGGTGACCTCGCCACCCCTCTTGCCGGCGACCACCACACAGTTCGCGGACTGCTCCAGCAGCCAGGCGCCGTGATGCCGGACGAGGGTCTCGGTGTCCGCGATGGCCGGATCGGTGTCGACGAACCGGAGTTCCTCGACGGGCACCGAACCGCTCCAGGAGCGCAGCGCGGCGGCAACGGGCTCGGTCAGCAGATCCAGGCACTCGGTGGCGGGCCGGACATCGTCGAAGGCATCCATCGGCACGGGCATATCAGCCAAGCTAGCAGCCGCGCCGGGCCGCCGGGACGGCGTCTCACCGCGCGCACGGAGCCCCCACACTCCTGCGGGGATCACCCTCCCGGCGCCGCGACTCCCGCGCCCCTCCCCGCACCCCCGCGCCCTACCGCCTCGGCGGCTCAGCGGGCGAGCGGGATGGTCACCGACATGGTCATCTCCACCGGCTCCGTGCCGTCGTTGCGATAGCCGTGCGGCACCTTGGCCTCGAAGGTCGCCGACGCCCCCTCGGTGACCGTGTGCTCCACGCCGTCCACCACCAGCGTCAGGGTTCCGGCGCGTACGTGGAGCAGCTCGAAGGTGCCGGGAGGGTGCGGGTCGGAGCTGCTGGCGTCACCGGGCATCAGCCGCCAGTCCCAGAGTTCGAAGGGGCCGGGGGCCTCGGCGCCGACCAGCAGCGAGGTGTGGCTGCCGGCGTCGGTGGACCACATCCGGACGGCGTTCTCCGGTGCCACGATCCGTACCTGCGGCCCCTGCTCGTAGTCCAGCAGCGTGGTGATGCTCACCCCGAGGGCATCGGCGATCTTGACGGTGGTCCCCACGCTCGGGTTCGTCCTGGCCTGCTCGATCTGGATGATCATGCCGCGACTGACGCCCGCCCGAGCCGCCAACGCGTCGAGGGTGTAGCCGCGTTCGGTGCGCCAGCGTTTGAGGTTGCGGGCGAGTGACTGCGTGAGCTGATCGAGGTCGGTCACGGTCCATCCCGGTCGGAGGTCAATATATTGAATTCCGTAGTCATCTTTCCTGTACTACGGTGAGCTGCACTTCATCGTTCAGCACACTGTACTGCGAGGTTCACCATGACAGCGGCTTTCGCCCTGGCCACCAGCCTGCTCTGGGGGCTCGCCGACTTCGGCGGCGGCCTGCTCACCCGACGGCTGCACGCGCTGACCGTCGTGGTCGTCTCGCAGACCCTGGCCGCGCTGGTGCTTGGCGTCATCGTGCTGGCGACCGGCGGCTGGCGGGAGGCCGGCCCGCAGCTGTGGTTCGCGGTCGCCGCCGGCGTCGTGGGCCCCGCCGCGATGCTCTGCTTCTACCGGGCGCTGGCGCTCGGCCCGATGGGAGTGGTCTCCCCGCTCGGGTCGATCGGCACCGTTCTGGTGCCGCTCGGCGTCGGCTTCGTGGCGGGTGAGCGGCCGGGGCTCCTGCAGGCCGCGGGCATGGTCGTCGCCGTGATCGGTGTCCTGCTGGCCGGCGGACCGCGGGTCGGCGGCGCGTCGGTGGCGCGCCGGACGATCGCGCTCACCCTGATCTCGGCACTCGGCTTCGGCGCGGTGATGGCGCTGATCGCGGAGGCGTCCACGACCGTCACCGGCCTCTTCCTCGCCCTGTTCGTCCAGCGGCTGTGCAACGTCGCCGTCGGCGGCGCCGCCCTCTGGGCCTCGGTCCGGCGTGGCACGCAGGCGCTGCCCGAGGGAGGCATCGGGGAGCTGCGCGACGCACTGCCCGCGTTGGGCTTCATCGGCATCGCCGACGTCGCCGCCAACGGCACCTACGCCCTCGCAGCCCAGAACGGCCCGGTCACCATGGCCGCGGTACTCGCCTCCCTGTACCCCGTCGTGACCGCGCTCGCCGCACTCGGCGTTCTCAAGGAGCGGATGCGGGCGATCCAGACGGCAGGCGCCTCACTGGCCCTGGTCGGCACGGTCCTGCTCGCCTCGGGCGGGTGAGTGGCAACAGCGGATCCAAGCCTCACCGCCCTTGCCGACGATCCCCTCACCACCGCCGCCATGGCCCTGCCCACCCTGCTCACCGCCCTCGGCGGCCGCCCCACCCACCGCGACGCGAGCCTGTGACACGACCCGTCAGGTCGTAGGCACGTAACGCCCGATGCCTACGGCACGTCCGCCGACGGCCGGACCTGACCCGCCTCGTCCACCGGCGGCGGGGCGGACGCGGGCTCCCCCGTCTCCCCCATCTCCCCCGCCGGCGGGACCGCATCCGTCTCACCGGCCTCGGCCTGCCACTCCGCCACGGCGACAAGCTGTTCCGAGGTGACGCCGTCGGGGATCGGCCGGGGCGTCGGCGTACGCAGGGGTGGCTGCCAGCCCTCCTGCGGGTCCCACCTGCGGACGACCCTCGCGGGGGCGCCCGCGACCACCGCATGGTCGGGGACCTCACCGCGGACGACGGCACCGGCCGCGACCACGACGTTCCGGCCCAGGCGTGCGCCCGGCAGGATCACCGCCCCGGTGCCGATCCAGCTGCCGGAGCCGATGCTGACGGGGGCACTGCGCGGCCACTGCTTACCGATCGGCACTTCGGGATCGTCGTAGCTGTGGTTGGTGGTGGTGAGGTAGACACCGGGACCGAAGAAGCAGTCGTTGCCGATCGTCAGCCGGACATCCGCGATCACATGGCTGCCGCGGCCCAGGACAACGCCGTTGCCCAGGGTGAGGATCGGGTCCGGTCCCAGGTCGAGGTCCGGCATCATGCCCGCTGTCAGGGTCACGTCCTGGGCGATGATGCAGTGCTCGCCGATCTCGATCCACGGATCACCGAAGACCGTGCCCTGCGGGAACGCCAGCCGGGCGCCGGAGCCGATACGGCGGAAGCGGTACGGCCCGGGCCGCTCGGACGTGACGGCTCCGGCCTGCCTCACCCAGCGCGCGACACGGTGGACGGCGCGCGACACGGCCCGGCGCCGCCAGGCCGCGAGGGACGAGAACAGGTTCTGCTTTATCGGCACGGGGACACCGTACTCAGCGCGCCGGACCACCCACCGCGCGCTGCGCTGTGATCTTCCCCCCACCGGCCCCTGCTGCCGCCGAACGCCGGTCCCGTCCTCTACGGTGCTCAAGGCGCGGCGTAGCACTGGCAAGGAGGCCGGAATGACAGGACGGGCACTGATCTCAGCGGTGGGCGGCAAGGAACCGGATCTCGATCCGGGGGCCTTCACCGCGCCGACGTCCGTCGTGCTCGGCGACGTCACCATGGCCGCGGGCGCGAGCGTCTGGTACCACACGGTGCTGCGCGCCGACTGCGGCCCGATCGTCCTCGGCACCGACAGCAACATCCAGGACAACTGCACCGTGCATGTCGACCCGGGCTTCCCGGTGACGGTGGGCGAGCGGGTCTCGGTCGGGCACAACGCCGTCCTGCACGGCTGCACCGTCGAGGACGACGTGCTGATCGGCATGGGCGCCACGGTCCTGAACGGCGCCCACATCGGCGCGGGCTCCCTGGTCGCCGCACAGGCGCTGGTCCCGCAGGGGATGCAGGTCCCGCCCGGCTCGCTCGTGGCGGGGGTGCCGGCGAAGGTCAAGCGGGAGCTGACCGACGAGGAGCGCGAGGTCATCAAGCTGAACGCCACGATGTACGTGGAGCTGGCGGCACAGCACCGGGACGCGGTGACGGGCGGGGAGAGCTGAGCCGGCAGCGTTGCCGCCGGCCCGTCACCTGACGCTTCGGTACGAACACCGGGCCGGGTGCGGGGCCGGGTGCGCGCGCCCGGCCCCGGTCACTCAGACGCGCCGGTCGGACGCCGCGGCGGCCAGCACCGACGTCATGAGTTCCGCATCGAACAGGGTGGCGTCCGCCAGGCGGTTGGCGCCCGCATACGCGTTCATCATCACCTTGGCGGTCCGCAGGGCGACGGGGGACCTGCGGAGCAGCGGCTTCGTCCACTGCCTGATGGCGTCGTCCAACTCCTCCTCGGCGACGACCTTGTGAAGGATGGACAGCTCCGCCGCCTTCGCCGCGTCGAAACTCGCGCCGGTCAGGATCAACTCACGAATCCGGGCGGCTCCGGTCTCGTTCAGCAGCCGCGGCAGCGCGCCGCCCCAGGCGGGCGGCATTCCGAGGGCGAGTTCGGGCATGCGGAAACGGCAGTTGTCCGCCCCCGCTCGCAGGTCACAGAACAACGCGAGCGCCATCCCCGCCCCGATCACCCCGCCTTGGAGGCGGGCGACCGTCACCGCATTCGCTGTGGCCAGGGCATCGCAGACCCGACGCGCCTTGTTGGCGAGTACGCGAAGCTCGGCGCCACCGGGATCGGCGGCGAGGAGCTCACCGAACTCCCTGCGGTCGCCGCCCAGACAGAAGTCCTGACCCGCACCGGAGAGAATCAGCACGCGGACGCCGGTCTCGTCCTGCAGGGTGCCCAGCACGGCCAGGAGCTCATCGAGTACGAGGCCGGAAACGGCATTACCGGTCTCCGGACTGCTCAACTCGACCTTCAGCACCGGGCCCTCGGGTATGACGCGAAGTGCCTTGAAGTCTTCCACCACGGTGTTCCCTGCTTCTCTTTTCTCGTTACTGGTTCTCCCCCGAAAGTGACACGTCAGGACGTGGCTACCCGCAGTTCCATGATGCGGCGGAAGCCCACCCGCGGCGCCCAGACCGGAGCCGCGCTGACGCGCAGCCCGGGGAGACCGGGAAGGCGTCTGAGCAGACCGCTCAGCAGAGTGGTCGCCTCCAGACGCGCGAGCGGTGCGCCCAGGCAGTAGTGAATTCCGCCGCTGAAGCTGAGGTGGGCGGCCTTGCGGTGGATGTCGAAGGTCCCGGGGTCGATGTGGTGCGCCGGGTCGTGATTGGCGGCACCGACCATGAGGTGCACCATGCTCCCCTTCTCGATGTGCACTCCGGCGAACATGGCGTCCTCGGTGGCCACCCGGCTGATCACATGGTTCGGGGAGTCGAAGCGCAGCACTTCCTCGACCGCGTCCGGTACATGCTCTGGATGCGCGCGCAGCCACGCCAGCTGGCGCGGGTGCTCCAGAAGCAGCCAGACCATGGTGGACAGCAGGGTCGCGGTGGTCTCCGGCGCGGCCAGGAAGACGAGGAGCGCGAGGAGGTAGACGGCTTCGTCGGCGGCTTCGCGGTCGGACTCGAGGTCGTCCCACGTACGGAGCCATGCCGAGATGGGGTCGTCCCCCGGTGCCCGGCGGCGGTCCCGCACCAGTGCGGTGAAGTAGTTTCGCAGCTGGTCGGTCGCGACATCCGATCGGGCGAGCTGGCTCGCCGAGGGAAGCAATTCCTGGGTGAATACCTGCTCATGAGCCAATTCCCGCAGCATGGGGTAATCGGCGGGCGGAAGTTGCAGCCATTCACCGATCGAACTCATCGGCAACTCTTCGCTGACCACGGAACTGAAATCGGCATCGCCGAGCCGCAAAGCACTGGTGAATCGATCGAGAAGGCTTTCCACCCGGCCCTCGATCGCTCCTTTGATATCTGCCACGGATTTACGGTCGAACATATTCCCCAACGACCGCCGCACCCGGGTGTGATGCGGAGGGTTGAGCGCGGGCAGAGTTCTGCTCATTTCACGCGACGAACGCGCACTCCAACGCGTCCCCACGCCTTGGCCGGCCCGCCAGTCACTGTCGGGTACCTGCCATGCTCGATCTCTTAACACCTGGTCACAGAGGCCGAACGAGGTAATCAGGTACCCGCCCCACGGAGCCGGAACAACATCCCCCATGGACCTCAGCTCCGCGTACAACGGCAGTGGGTTCGCCTGGCCGCTCGCCGTACGCAAGCGGGAGAAGAGCGAAATCACGGAACGCCGATCGGTGGGCGGGGAGGCCAGGGCGGGCTCCACAGCGACTCCTTCTTCAGAAGATCATATTAATCGCGACACCCCTGCCTACCCTTGTGGCTGAACACCCATACAGCGCACGGAGACCCGGAGTTGTCGTGAACATCACACCTTCCACCAGGTCAGGAATCCACTCCACCAGCTACTCTTCCGCGACTTTCCGTGACCCTCCTCGACCGGTGCATTTCCGGCGGTTCGCTCAGCCGTCGAATAAGGAGCGGATGCCCGCCTCTCGGTGCGTATCGGGGTGAAGCGGGCGGGAAGTGCATTGAGCGCCCGGTGGAATGGGCCCGGCCGCCAGGTAAGGCTCTCGTCAGGTACACCCACCTCGATGTCCGGCAGGGTGTTGAGCAGCTTCTCGATGGCCTGGACGGAGATCAGCAGAGCCGGATCCTTCGCAGGGCAGGCGTGCGGACCGGCTCCCCACGCGAGGTGCGCCCGCTTGCTGAGCGTCTGCCGGCCCACCGACAGGTTCGGATCGGTGTTGGCCGCGGCGAAGCTGATGAGCAGCGGATCACCGGCACCCAGCTTGTTACCGGAGAGCTCCACGTCGTGCACGGGGTAGTGCACGGCGTAGTTGGCGATCGGCGGGCTGTTCCACAGCACGTCATTGATGGCGTCGTCGACCAGAAGGCCGGCTGAGTGCTGACCGCCGGCGTACTTCTCGTCGGACAGCAGCAGCCGCAGAGCGCTGGAGATGATGTTCTGCATCGGCTCCGCGCCGGCTCCGATGAGCAGCACGAGCTGGTGGATCATCTCCTCGTCGGTCAGCTGCGACGGATGCGCCATCAACCACGAGGTGACATCCTCGCCGGGCTGGGCGCGCTTGAGGGCGACCAGCTCGAAGAGCGACTCCGTCAGGACCTCGTTCGCCTTCTCCGCGTCGACGCCGTCGAAGATGCCGGAGAAACCGTAGACCAGCCGGTCCCCGATCTCGGCCGGGCAGCCGAAGAGGTCGTTGAAGACCAGCAGGGGCAGCCACTGGGCGTAGTCGGTGACCAGATCGGCCTTGCCCCGGTTGCTGAACTGCTCGATGAGATACGCCGCCACCCGGTCGACGTGCCGGCTCATCCGGTGCATGTCCACCCGGGCAAGGCTGTCCGTGACCGCCTGACGCAGCCTCAAGTGGACGGCTCCGTCGGAGAACATGGTGTTCGGCCGGTACATCAGCATGGGCAGCACCGGGCTGTCCAGGGGGACCTCCCCGTCCTTGAGCGCACGCCACCGGCGCGGGTCCCGCGCGAAGGTGTCCGGATTCTGCAGGACGTGGAGGGCCGCGGCGTAGTCCGTGACCAGTGCGGCCTCCACGCCGGGGGCCAGCTCGACCGGGGCGGCGGGGCCGAACTGCCGCAGGTGTTCGTAGAACGCCTCGGGAGCGGCCGCGAATTCGGGCCCGTGCAGCGGCACACTCGTAGCGCTGTTGTGGGCGGGGCAACCGGGCGGTGGAGCCTGGTATTCCGGGTGAGATTGCATGCCTGAACTCCTAGTTGAGGCGAGTCTGAAGATAACGGACGAGCGTGATCAGCGAATCGGCCGAGGAACGCTCATCACGTGCGTCACACATGACAACGGGCGTCTCGGGAAGCAGGTCCAACGCCTCCCGGATCTCATCGAGCGGGTGATCCGGCGTACCGTCGAATCGGTTCACGGCGATGGCGTAGGGGATGCCGTAGTGCTCCACCAGGTCCATCACCGGGAAGGAATCCTCCAGGCGTTCGGGATCGACCAGCACGAGCGCCCCGAGGGCCCCGCGCGACATGTCCTCCCAGACCTGAACGAAGCGCTGCTGCCCCGGTGTTCCGAAGAGATACAGGACCAGTTTCTCACTGAGCGTGAGGCGCCCGAAGTCCATGGCGACCGTCGTCGTGGTCTTGCCCGGCGCACCCTTCGGGTCGTCAATTCCCGCGCCGGCCTGCGTCATGACCTCTTCGGTACGCAGCGGAGGAATCTCGGACATGGTCCCGATGAACGTCGTCTTGCCCACGGCAAAATGCCCGACCACGAGGATCTTCGCCGCGGTCTGCACCGAATTGCGCAGATAGACACCGTCACCCGAAGCGAGCCTGGAGTCCATTCAGCACCTCCTCAAGGATTTGCCTGTCGACAAGCTGGGCAGAAGGTATGGGCGCCCGCGTGCGAAGGTGCCCCTCCTGCGTGAGGTCGGACACCAGAATTTTGACGACACCCACTGGGAGCCGTGTGTGTCCAGCGATCTCGGCGACCGAAAGGAATCCTCCCGAACACAGCTCCAGCAGGCTGAGCTTCTCGGGATCGAGAGGTTTCGTCCGGGGTGGCTCCTCATGCACTGTGACCAGTGAGATCAGCGAAAAATCGCTGGCATCGAGGAGGTCACGGCCGTTTGTGATGACATACGGCCGCACTAATTCCGCGGCTTCGTGTTCCAGGTCCGGTTCGTCCGAGGTCGTCATGGTTGAATATCAGCCCTCTCACGCGGGGGGCTGGTCAACGCTTTGCCGAGCTGCCCGACGAGCTGCTGCATGCGGAACGTGATCTCGGCCATGTCGACATCGGGGGACGCCGAAACGGCGAGATAGGCCCCCTCGCCGGCCGAGATGAGAAAGACCCACCCATGGTCGAACTCGACAAGCGTCTGACGCCATTGCGGCCGCCCGTTGGGGCCACCGCAGAAATCGGCGACCGTACGACTCAAGGACTGCATACCGCTCATCGCGGCGGCGACGGTGTCGGCATGGTCCCGGCCGACGTCCTTGGAACGCGCCATGAGAAGACCGTCGGCGGAAACAAGAATTGCGTGTTGCGCTTCGGGCACTTCCAGAGCACTGTCAAGCATCCACGACAGATCGTAGTTCACTGAGCCTCATGCCCTTCACTGCTTGCATTGGTGGAACGACGGCCCGATTGCGTCCCCCGCTGGAAGGCACCCATGACGGAGGCGGCCTTCGCACTGTCCCGGGCCTGGCCGTCGGCGCTGCTCTCCGCATCCGCCGGCACGATGGATATGGCGCCACGCCGCCGCCGTTTCGGAAGGCCGCCGGCCGTGGTCGCGGGAGGCGGGGAGCTCTCAGGGCTCTCCTCGGGCGGCATCGGAGCGGACGCGGCCACGGCAGGACTCTCCTCGGGCTCGTGCAGGGACGTGAGTAGATCGTCGGGAAGAAGGACGACCGCGCGCACGCCGCCGTAGGGCGAGGTGGAGTCGACGGAGACGCTGAAGCCGTAGCGGGCGGCGAGCACACCGATGACGGTGAAGCCGAACTGCGGCGGATTTCCGAGGCTGGAGACGCCGGGCGAGTGCTCACTCGACAGCAGTTCCGCGGCTCGCGTCCGCTCCTCCTCGTTCATGCCGACACCGGCGTCGTCGACGACGATGCACACGCCCTTGGGGACCGGCCGGATATTGATCTCGATCATCGTTTCCGGAGCCGAATAGCTGGTGGCGTTGTCCAGCAGTTCGGCGAGCGTGAGCGCGACCGGTTCGACGGCGCGGTTCACGATGGCGAAATTGCTCTGGGAACGAATCTCGACGCGCGTGAAGTGGCGGATGCGCCCCTTCGCACTGCGCACCACGTCGTACAGCGAGGCAGCGTTCCGCCGCCGGCCGAGCCAACCATCACAGAGCACGGCAATGGATTGCGCACGCCGTGCGAACTGCGAGTTCATGTGGTCGATGTCGAGGAGGTCCTGAAGAATCTGGTGCTCGCCGTACGCTTCCTGCATCTTGGAAATCGCCAGCTGTTGCTCGCTCGCCAGACCCTGTAGGGTGCGCATAGCGGCCTTGAGCGTGTTCTTCGTGGCCTCTTCGGCCCTGTCCTTGGCCTCTTCGACGGCCTCCGCGTAATGCTCCTCCAGTGTGGCGTAATGCTTCCGGAGCTCGTCCTGTTCCTTTCGTAGCTCCGTGATCTTCTTTCTACCGCGAATAATCGCGGTAGCAGCGACAGGGACACCAGCGATCAAACCCCAGAGCGCTGGATCCTGAAAGTACTGCGTCATAGGACTCTCTTCGGACGACGGAGCCACCGGGTATTGCACGCCTGACTGACGGATGTCTCGTCACTTTTGTTTCCAGACATGCGTGAACGGCCGCGCAGGGTCGCCGGCCAGAAAGCCATCGAGGGCCCGGCTAATGGCATACCTCTCCCCGGGGTGGCGGTTTCTTAGGCCAATGCGCGGAATTTCGCTTTTGCCATAGCAGGTAATTACAGCGCTTGGCAAGTGTGATGATCTTAGCATCATGGCGCTGCCCGTCGTCCACGCCGATCTGGCCGCCCCCGACATCTGACGGAGATTCAACAAAGGTTCCCTTTGGGGTCATTGGGCGTTCTTGCCGGGCCCTTTAGCGGAGGCGGCCCACGGATGTCAACGCTGACTCTTCGCCGATAGCGCGGTGGTGACAACTCGTCACGGAGAGCCATTCTCAGTCGTGTTGGATCGCCGGGTGCGGCCACGGGCAAGCGCCACAGGGTCAAACGGAGGGCACCGGCCCCTGCATCTGCTCGCTGATCCAGTGCAAGGACTCGGCCATGCTCCGGAGGTAGGTGTGGCCGCTGTGCACGCCGTGCGGCGTTTCGAAGAGCGTGGTGCGAATCGGCCCGCCGGTGTGGTCGCGGATGAAGCTCTTCACATCGGGCACCGCGGCCTCGTCGGAGCCGAGTTCGAAGGCGAGGTAGACCGGGGGACCGTGCCGTGCGACCAGCTGCCGGGCCAAGCGCCGGGGGTCGTTCGCCCGCATCTCGGCCCGGTGCCCCCGCCACATCGGCGAATCCGGGGCGGTGTCGGGCCCGTTGACGACGGCCGCCTTGAACTTCTGCGGATACTTGAGCACCGCCTTCAGCGCGGCGAACCCGCCGGAGGAGGACCCCATGAACGCCCAGCCCTCCCGGCCGTCGTAGGTCCGGAAGTTGGCGCGCGCGAAGGCGGGAACGTCCTCGGTCAGCCAGGTGCCCATCTTCGGCCGGCCCGGGATGTCGCTCCCGTCGTGGTATTTCTTGCCCGGATTGAGCACCGGCATCACGACGATGAACGGCAGCGTCCTGCCCTGCCGCGACCACCGTGCGATCCGCTCCTCCAGCGCGAATCCCTCCCCCGCCCAGTAGTTGAACGGGTAGCCCCAGGCCCCGGGCAGCGCGATCAGCACCGGAAAGCCGCTCCTGGCGTACTCCGCCCGGTGGTACTGCGGCGGCAGCCAGACCCAGATGTCGCCGGTGAACCCGGACTTCCGGCCGTGCCACCGGGTCGTGACGACCGCGGTTCCGTCGTCCCCTGTCGTGCGGTACGGCAGGAACGTGGAGCGCGGGCCGAGGGGCGGCACCATGCGGGGCCTGCCGTTGCCGCCGTCCGCGGCCCGAGCCGGCGGCCGTGCCGCACCCGAGGCGTCGGCGATGTCCACGCCGAGGCTGCCGCACCCGGCAAGGAGGAGCGCCACCGCGACCGCACTCACCACAGCCCAGACACGCAGGCACTTCATCGGACGTTCTCCTCGTGCACGGCCCGGCCCCGGGGCAGCCCACTCTGCCGCCGCGACGCCGGACGAAAGGCACCAGAATAAGAGCGGCGGACCGGCACGGAGCGCCGCCACGGGCTCGTCGCCGACCAGGCAATTCCGTGTCACCAGCGGCCGAAGGAGCCGCCCCGCGCGTCAACGGCGCCGGCGGTGCTTCCCCCGATCGATAATCCCCGCGCGCTGTTTACCCGACTGTCGGTTCTGGCACCATGGGGCCACGAGGAATGCGGCACGGTCCGTGCCGTGGACGGGGATGCGATGAGCGCGTGGGCCGATCAGCGGCCGCTGCCCGGCGTCGTGGGGCGGGCCGTTGACCACGAACACCTCTCGGGGCTGCTGAACGGCACCCCCCTGGTGACCCTGACGGGTGGCGCCGGAGTGGGCAAGAGTCTCCTGGCCAGTGCCGTCCTCGAAGACCACATCGCGCGACACAAAGGCACTTTCGTCCGGATCGGCTGATGGGACGGCCTGACCGCAGGCGGCGAACCGACCGGCCGACGACCTGCGTCCATTACCCACTGCTATCACCCGAATGCTGTCGGCATGCGAGAGTGCCGGGGCGGCGGCATGCTGGGCTCATGAACCGTGCACCTGTGATCGTGCATCCGCCCTCGACCGGCGGCCGTCGCGTCACGCTCAACGGCCACGACCTCGGGCGGGCGCGCCGCACCGGTGACGTCGCCGCCTTCCTGCGCCGGGCCGGATTCGCCACCACGACGTTCATCTGGGAGGACGCGGGAGTCTTCGAATGGCGCGACGGCGGACCCGACATCTGGACCATGTCCTGACGGAGCGACATCACCTGTATGGCCGGGCACTTCTGTGCGCCCGGCCATCCCCTTTGCCCCCACGGCGTTCGCGCAGGCCACGCAGCTGCCACCTGCCGGTTCGGCACCCCCTCTCAATCGTTCAAAACAATCAACTCAGTTGAACTACTTGAGCGTTTGACGGGTCGTGTGTACAAACCGTTCAGGACATGCGGACGACGGGCGGGCCCGTAAGGCGTGCCGTCGGCCGAAGCGCAGGACTCTCGACCGAAGGGAACGGCACATGCGCATCCGCGCGGGCGTCTTCGGCGCCCTCCCCGTCATCGGCTCGGCACTGACTCTCCTTGCGGCCTCCCCCGCCGTTGCCTCCGTCATCTGGAACGGTGACGCGGCCGGGGGCACCGCGGTGTTCTCCTCGGTCCTGTGCGACGCGCCGGGCAGCGTCACCGCGCAGGACAATCACGACGGACACGGCATGGTCTTCAAGTTCAACAAGCCTCTGGGCCTTGAACGTTGTGAGGCGCACGGCCTCTCGGTCGGCGGTTCGCGCTACGCCTTCCACAACGACCGGACGTACTACCTCGGCTGGGACACCTCCACCAATACCGCGGACGCGGCGACCATCTTCCAGTGGAAGTCGTACGGCACCGGGGACCAGCAACAGCAGAACTACCCGGTGCTGATGAAGGTGGAGGGCGGTGTCCTGAAGTTGTTCCACATCGCGGCCGGGGAGAAGTGGACCCTGAAGTGGAGCACCCCCGTGGCGACCAGCACGTACAAGCGCATCGTGCTCGGGATCCACACCTCCGACGAGGCGTCGACCGGCTGGGTCGAGGCGTACTACAACGGCTCCAAGGTGGCCTCGTTCTCCGGACGGACCTGGGACGACCTCGGCAACGACACCCGGTGGGGCACCTACGGCGCGGACGTCACGAACGCGCGGGTCATCAACTGGGTGGACGGGCTGAAGGTCGGTACCAGCTACGCGGACGTCGCCTAGCGCGCGTCGGAGAAAGGGGCGCGCGCCTTTCTCGTCGATCTTGTCGGGTGGACGACAGCTCTCTCGCTGCCGCGCAGGTGGGAAGGTGAAGGTTCGCATCCACTTCGAGGGAAGAGAACCTTCGTTATGGCCGTCATCCACCGCACCGTCCTCAAGCCGACCAAGCTGGAACTGCTCACTGCCTGGCTGCCCACCCGCCCGTGGTACCGCGGCGGGGCGGGGGAACCGGAGTTGGCCAAGGCCGGCGGCTTCCGGCTGGACGATCCACAAGGTGAGGTCGGGATCGAGTTCATCGTGGTCACCGATGCGTCCGGCCCTCGCCCGACCGCCTACATGGTGCCGCTCACCTATCGCGGTGCCCCGCTCGCCGGCGCGGAGCACGCTCTCGTCGGCGTCATGGAGCACGGGGTGCTGGGGCGGCGCTGGGCATACGACGGCTGCCACGACCCGGTGTTGGTCGCCCAGCTGCTGGCCCTTGTCGAAGGCCGGGTCCAGGCCCAGGACCAGAACACCAGTGATGCCCCCGACCGGGAGGTCACCCGCGCCTACACCGGCGAAGGTGCCCTCGCCACGGACGTCGTCGCCACGGCCACCGACAACCAAGAGGGCACCGAGGTGCTCGCGCCCCACGGCATGGTCCTCCATTTGCAGCGGCTTCTGCGCCCTGCCCCGGAGGGCCGGCCTGTACCTCCGCAGGGGACGAGCGGACACGTCGCCGGCGCCTGGGACCTGCCGGATGGCACCCGCGCGTCGGGGCTCTTCGCCACCTTGCGTACGAGCCATCGGGCCTAGCCGGCGCCCGTTGGCCCGTTCGACCGCGGGGCGATCTTCGTATCGTGCTGTGACCGCCCATGACGACTACACGGGCCGGTTCCCTGTGCGTGGCCGGCAAAGGCGACGGCCCGGCAGCGAGTGCTGCCGGGCCGGTGTGGGCTTCGTCTGTCCCGCGGCGGGTCGGCCGAGGTCAGCGGTGGCTCCTGCGGGTCAGTCGACCGTCGCGGGGACCGGTGCCTCCGCCTCGCGCTCGGCGGCGGCCTTCTGCGCGCGGCGCTTCATGACGATGAAGGAGCCGACGCCGAACAGCAGGGCGGCGACAAGACCCAGCCAGGAGAAGCGCTTGAGCCACGGCTCGGCGACGATGCCCACGCTGTAGATGAGCGCGGTGGTGCCGCCGGCCCAGACGATGCCACCGAGGACGTTGGCGATGAGGAACTTCCAGTACGGCATCTTCAGCACACCGGCCAGCGGGCCGGCGAAGATGCGCAGCAGGGCGACGAAGCGGCCGAAGAACACCGCCCACATCCCCCACTTGTCGAACTTGGCCTCGGCCATGGCGACATGATCGGGGCCGAAGTGCTTGGGGAACTTCCGGCCGGCCCAGGTCAGCAGGGGCTGTCCCCCCTTGCGCCCGATGATGTACCCGATGGAGTCACCGATGATGGCGCCGCCGGACGCGCAGGCGCCCAGCACGAACGGGTCGATGTGGTCCTGGGTGGCGGCGAGGATCGCCGCGCTCACCAGGACGATCTCGCCGGGCAGGGGAATGCCCAGGCTCTCCAGTCCGATGACCACCCCCACCAGGAGGTAGACGCTCACGGCCGGTACGGTCTCGAGCCACTCCTGGATGTGCAACGCCGATTCCTCCGCATGCTGTGGGGCCCCCGTGGGCCGCTGACCGGAGTCGATGACACCGGTGCCGGTCGATACCCTGACGCGCCGCACAGGGCGCCCGCGAAGCGTACTCGATCGCCTTGGACGCGGGCCGGTTCATGCGCCGTTCAGCAACGCCTACCAGGGCGGTCCGCCGTCCGGCAAACCCGCCGGGCGATCCGCCGGGTGTCGCGGCACGACGACGGCCCGCCGTGCGTCGCACGACGGGCCGGGAGAGGCGGGCGGGCCGGGGTGTGTGCCCCGTCCGGGCGGCGTGGGCGCGCTCAGCTGTACCGAGGCGCCCCGAGGGCCGGTCCCGCCGAGGACGTCACATGGCCGTGGGCGTCACTTGTTGGGGCGCAGGGTCCACACGATGGTCATCTCGCCGGTGACCGCGCCGTCCTCGCGGGTGATGGCGACGTTCACCGGGAACTCCGGACGTCCGCCGGCGTCGAGCTCGGCGACCACCTCGGCGGCCGGCCGGCCCAGCTCCGCGGTCGCGGTGACCGCTCCCATCGCGAGCTTCTTGTAGCCGATCTCGGCGCGGACGGCGAGCGGCACGGCACGGCCGAGCTGGTCGCCGAAGGCCGCCATCACGATCGCCCCGCTCGCCGACTCGGCGAGGGTGAACATCGCTCCGGCGTGCGGGCCGCCGACGTGGTTGTGGAAATCGGGCTGGTCGGGCATGCGGACCACGGCACGCTCGGTGGTGGTCTCCGCGAAGTCGAGGTTCAGGGTGCGGGCCATCGGCACGGATGCCGCCATCATTTCGCCGATCGACGGCAGGGTCTCGGAGGACATGGCGGCATGTTACCTGTCAGTAGCTTGTGCTGGGAAGAGCCGGCCGCGATCCGGGACGGCCGGCCCACCCGCAGGCGCTGTTCCCGCGTGTCCGGGCCCCGCATATCGTTGACATCCATGTGGCCAGGACTGCAGGACACCGGGGGCGAGCGGGCCGCGCACCCGGCCCACCGCGCACCGACAACCCCGCGCCCGCGCACCCCCCGGCCCCCCGCCGCGGCCCGCCGGCCGGTGCGGTCTTGGTGACGGCCCGCCCCGCCTGGGCCGGGCGCAACTACACACTGCTCACCTGCGCCACCGTGATCGCGAGCCTGGGCAGCTCCGGAGCGCTCATCGGGGCGGCCTTCGCGGTCCTCGAATCCGGCGGTACGGCCACCGACGTCGGTCTGGTCGCCACCGCCCGCACGATCCCGCTCGTCCTCTTCCTGCTGATCGGCGGCGCGCTCGCCGACCGCGTCCCCCGGCACCGCGTCATGGTCGCCGCGAACGCGCTCAGCTTCGTCTCCCAGGGACTGTTCGCCCTGCTCGTGCTGGCCGGGGATCCGCAGCTGTGGCAGATGGCGCTTCTGGCCGCGCTCGGCGGCACCGGGCAGGCGTTCTTCGCGCCGGCGTCCGAGGGCATGGTGCTCGCCAGCGTCTCGGGCGAGCACTCCGGCCGGGCCTTCGCCGTCTTCCGCATGGGGATGAACGGGGCGAACATCGGCGGCGCGGCGCTCGGCGGCGCGCTGGTCGCCGCGGTCGGCCCCGGCTGGGTGCTGGCCATCGACGCGGCCACCTTCGCCGTCGCGGGTGGTCTCCGCGCGTTCCTCGACGTCAGCAAGGTGCCCGCGCGCGCCCCGGGCGGCGGGATGCTGCACGACCTGCGGGACGGCTGGCGCGAGGTGGTCTCACGGCCCTGGCTGTGGGCGATCGTGGTGCAGTTCGCCCTCGTCAACGCGGTCATCGCGGCGGCAGAGGCGGTCTACGGGCCGCTGGTCGCCGAGGAGCATCTGGGCGGTGCCGGCCCCTGGGGACTGGCGCTCGCCGCCTTCGGCGCGGGCACCGTCGTCGGCGCACTGGTGATGACCCGCTGCAAACCCCGGCGCATGCTCCTGGTCGGCGTGCTCTGTATCTTCCCACTCGCCCTGCCCTCCGCGGCGCTGGCCGTGCCGCTGCCGGCGGCCTGGCTCACCGCGATCATGTTCGTCACTGGGGTCTCGGTCGAGATCTTCGCGGTGACGTGGATGATGGCGCTCCACCAGGAGATCCCCGAGGAGAAGTTCTCCCGGGTCTCCTCCTACGACTGGTTCGGCTCCCTGGCCATCGTGCCGATGGCCACCGCGCTGGCCGGCCCCGTACAGGACCTCATCGGCAGGCCCGCCGCCCTGTGGGGATGCTCCGCGCTGGTCGCCCTGCTCACGGTGGGGGTGCTGTGCGTCCCCGACGTACGACGGCTGGAGCGGCGCGCGACGCCGCCGGTCACGGTTCCGCCGCCGGCCCAGGAGCCGGTCATGGGGGCGGTGCCGAGTTCGGTCCTGCCGCCCGCTCCTCCGCGGGACGGCGCCGCCACCGCGGAATGAGGGCGCCCGCACCCCGGGTCCGCGCGGACGCGGCTCAGCCGATGCTGAACGCGCCGTCCGGCGGCACCGGGGAGGCCACCGCGTCGACGTCCCGTACGGGTGCGGCGCCCGCGATCAGCCGCCGGAGCGCCGCGCCGTGCTCGACCCGGGCCGGGAACGCGTCGCCGGCCGTCCGCCGGGCCAGGGCGGCGAGAGGAAGTTCGGCCCCCGAGGCGACCAGCACCGCGTTGCCGAAGCGCCTGCCGCGCAGCACCGACGGCTCGGCGATCAGCGCGAGGTGGTCGAAGACGGTTCGGAAATTGGCGAGTTGGCCGCGCAGGAAGTCGAAGGGTGCGCTGTCGGCGAGGTTCGCGGCGTAGATGCCGTGCGGGCGAAGCGTCCGGGCGGCGGCGTGCGCGTACTCGACGGAGGTGAGGTGCGCCGGCACCCGCGAGCCGCCGAACACGTCCGCCACGATGACGTCGGCGCTGTCCTCCGGTGCCGCTTCCAGTGCCGTCCGGGCGTCCTGCGCCCGCACCGCGATGCCGGAGCCGTCGGGCAGCGGCAGGTGTTCCGTCACCAGGCGCAGCAGCCCACCGTCCGCGTCGACGACGTCCTGGCGGGAGTGAGGGCGGGTGGCGGCGACATAGCGCGGCAGGGTCAGCGCCCCACCGCCCAGGTGCAGCACGTCGAGCGGACGGCCGGGCTCCCCGGCTTCGTCCAGGACGTGCGCCACCCTGCGGACATACTCGAACTCCAGGTGCGTGGGCGCATCGAGGTCGACATACGACTGCGGCGCACCGTCCACCGTCAGCAGCCATGCCCGGCGGCGGTCCACGTCCGGCATCAGCTTGGCGGTGCCACAGTCCACGGTCCGGGTGACGGGTATCGGGTCGGGTGTCTCGTCCACGGTCACATTGTGCCGGTCGGAGCCGGGCCCCCGGATCCGTCGGGTCCGGGGGCCCGGCCTCAGCTGGTACGGACGACCCCGCGGTGCGCTCAGTCCGACCAGACCTGGTGGATCTCGGCGGCGTGGCGGGCCGACTGGCGGCGTCCCGCGCGGGCCGCGTCCGCGCGTTTGGCCGGGTCCAGGACGTTACGGCCGAACGCCGCCCTCGCCTCACGGTCAGGAGTGACCACGCACACCCGGGCGCCTTGGCGCGCGAGGGCGTCGCCCTGGGTCCGCGGTGCCGCGATCGGCCCGCCGCTGACCGCCATCGGCGCGACCACCACCACCCGGGCGTAGCCCGCGGCCAGATCGACGTTGGCGCTGGAGTGCACGCCCCCGTCGATCCACCGCACTCCGTCGAGGGTGACCGGCGGATAGACGCCGGGCACCGCGCAGCTCGCGGCGACCGCGTCGACCAACGGGACGCCACTGGTGTCGTCGAAGGTGGCCCGCTCCCCCGTCGCGGCGTCCACCGCGGTGATCACAAGCCGTCGCGCGGGCCAGTCGTCGAAGTCCAGGGTCCGGGCGATCACCGAGCGCTGTTCCGCCTCCGGGACCGTACGGGCCGCGAGCGCGAGGCGTCCCATGCGCGCGCCGAACGACACCACGTCCCGTGAGCGCAGCGCGATGGCGGCGAAGCGCGCCATCGCGGCGGGCCCCATCCTGGCGCCCGAGCGGCCTTCAGGCACCGCAAGCTGCCGCTGGTACATCTCCTCCAGGGACAGCCGCTCCGCCGTGAGGTGCGCGCCGACGATCGATCCGGCCGAGGTGCCGATGACGACATCGGCGGCGGCGAGGTCGATGCCCGCCTCCGCGAGACCGGTGAGCATGCCGATCTCCCAGCCGATGCCGGTGATCCCGCCGCCGCCGAGGACCAGTGCCGTGCCCGCCATGCGATGTCCCTTCTCTCCCCCGGCCCTCCCCCCGGAGCGCGTGGCTTGCCCGGGCCGCCCGGTCCGGAGCAAGCAGTCTCGCACTCGGCCCATCGGCTGGACAGCACGCGGCTGCGCCCCGCACCCGTGGGGGTGCGGGGCGCAGCCGGCCCTCCTGTCCTCAGGGCACGCGCCGTCCGCTCACGCCTCGACGGAGCGCACCGTGCCCGCGCCGACGGTCCTGCCGCCCTCGCGGATGGCGAAGCCGAGCCCCTTCTCCAGCGGCACGTCCCGGCCCAGCTCGACGGAGACGGTCACGGTCTCCCCGGGCCGCGCCACCGCCCGCTCGCCGAGGTCGAGGTCGCCGACCACGTCGGCGGTGCGGAGGTAGAACTGCGGCCGGTAGCCGGTGGACAGCGGCGTCCGGCGTCCGCCCTCCTCCGTGGACAGCACATAGACCTCGGCGGTGAAGCGGCGCCGCAGGGTGACGCTGCCCGGCGCCGCGACGACGTGTCCGCGGCGTACCTGGTCGCGGTGGAGACCACGCAGCAGCAGGGCGACGTTGTCCCCGGCCTCGGCGGACTCCATCGGCTTGCCGAACGTCTCCAGCCCCGTGACCGTGGTCTCGGCGTCCGCTCCCAGCACCGCCACCCGGTCGCCGACCCGCACCGCGCCGCGCTCGACGGCGCCGGTGACGACCGTGCCGCGCCCGGTGATCGTCAGCACGTTCTCCACCGGCAGGAGGAACGGCGCGTCGACGTACCGCTCGGGCATCGGCACGTACGTGTCCACGGCGTCCAGCAGCGCGTCGACCGCCTGTGTCCAGCGCGGGTCGCCTTCCAGCGCCCGCAGCCCCGAGACGCGGACGACCGGCACGTGCTCCCCGTCATAGCCGTGCGCACTCAGCAACTCCCGCACCTCCAGCTCCACCAGGTCGGTGAGCTCGGGGTCGCCGGCGTCGGCCTTGTTGAGGGCCACCACGATGTGCCGTACGCCGACCTGCTTGGCGAGCAGCAGGTGCTCGGCGGTCTGCGGCATGATCCCGTCGAGCGCGGAGACGACGAGGATCGCGCCGTCGAGCTGGGCGGCGCCGGTGACCATGTTCTTGATGAAGTCGGCGTGGCCCGGCATGTCGACATGGGCGTAGTGACGGGTGCCGGTCTCGTACTCGACGTGCGAGATGTTGATGGTGATACCGCGGGCGGCCTCCTCCGGGGCCCGGTCGATCCGGTCGAACGGCACGAAGGTGCCGCTCCCCCGGTCGCTGAGGACCTTGGTGATCGCGGCGGTCAGCGTGGTCTTGCCGTGGTCGACGTGGCCCATGGTGCCGATGTTCAGGTGCGGCTTGGTGCGCACGTATGCCGTCTTGGGCATGGTGTTCTTCCTCGCAACAATGCGGTGAGAACGGCGACTTCGCGCCGTGGGGACCCCCGGGCCCATCCGACCCTCCCCCTGCGGGGTCCGCCGGACAATCCGGAGAGGGTCAGCTTCGTGCGCCGTCGTGCGCGGCTGCGGCCGGGACGGCTGCTGCGGCGACGGGGGTGGCCGCGGCCACCGAGGCGGCGGCCGCGGCCGCGCACTCCGCCGCCGCGAGGGCCGCGAGGATGTGGAAGGCAGCCTTCGGCGCGTCCGCGACTGCGGACGGGAGCGGAAGGAAGGCGTGCCGGAACATGCGTCTTATGGTGCCGGGCCGTCGCTGCGACGTCGAACGATTTAATGGAGCGGGAAACGTGACGCCGCGAGCCGGGCGAGGCCCCGACGCCATGTCATCTCCCCTCCTGCGCAACGCCGTACGGCCGGTCAGCGGCCCGCCGTACGGCCGTATCGCTGTACCGCCGTACCGCCGCAATACAGTCAGGCGCGCAAAGCAACGAAGCGGGTCTCACAACAGGGGTCACCGCGGGTCGGGCAAGGGATCACCGCGCGCCGGAAGGACACTCGTCACCCGGCCGGGTGGTGACCCTCACCGCTCTGGAACCGGTATCGCGCCCACGCGTCCGACGTTCGGCTCCTGGCCACCCCTGTCGGTTACGCTCCCCGAATGTTCGAACCCGCCGCAACGCCCGACGGCCTCGCCGCGCGCTGCACGCGTGTGCTCTTCTCCCCCTGGGCCCGCCTGGGCCTGCTGCTCGCCCTGCTGGCCTGCGCCGCGACCGCGATGCTGCTCTGGCAGCCGCAGCGCCTGCTGGCCGACGGCTGGCCACCGCAGCTGACCGGCCCGATCGCCGCCGTGGTCTTCGCGCTGGCGTACGGCGTGTGCACCACCGCCTTCGTCCCCCGCCCGATCCTCAACCTCGCCGCGGGCGCCCTCTTCGCCGACACCGTCGGCCTCGCCGCCGCGCTCGCCGGCACGGTGCTGGGCGCCGGGCTGGCCTTCGGGCTCGGCCGGTGGCTCGGCCAGGACGCGCTGCGCCCGCTGCTGCGCGCCCGCTGGCTGGCGGCCGCCGACCGGCAGTTGAGCGAGCACGGCTTCCGCTCGATGCTGGCGATCCGTCTCTTCCCCGGCTTGCCGTTCTGCGCCAGCAACTACTGCGCCGCGGTCTCCCGTATGGGCTGGCTGCCCTACCTCCTCGCCACGGCGCTCGGCAGCATCCCCAACACCGCCGCGTACGTGGTCGCCGGGGCGCGGGCCGCCACCCCGACCTCCCCGGCGTTCCTCATCTCCCTGGGGTTCATCGCGATCAGCGGACTCGGCGGGCTGATCGTGGCGTGGTGCAAACGCAAGGCGCTGCGAGGGCGCTGAGGCCAGACCTCCCGACCCGCACGCAACTTCTGCCCGCCCTGTTCCCGCGCGCGGTTCCCCGGCCGCCGGCCGCCGGCTCACGAGCCGTCACCGGACGGGCGGCGTGCTTCCGGGAGTCCCGGGGCGCGGGGCCCTTTGGCCGCCCGGACATCTTCGGGCGTTACGCTGCCCTCCGTCGGCCGATGATCCGCATCCGCCGTCACCGCCTGCTTTCTCCCCGCCCGCGCCGGTAAGCGCTTGATCACCCTTGGATAGCGTACTTTCCATGACCTGGTTTGAATCTTTCGTCCTCGGGCTCGTCCAAGGGTTGACCGAGTTCCTGCCCATCTCCTCCAGCGCGCACCTCCGCCTGACCGCGGCCTTCGCCGGCTGGCACGACCCCGGTGCCGCCTTCACCGCCATCACCCAGATCGGCACCGAAGCCGCCGTCATCATCTACTTCCGCAAGGACATCGGGCGGATCATCTCGACGTGGGCACGCTCACTCTTCAACCGGGAACTGCGGCACGACCATGACGCCCAGATGGGCTGGCTGGTGATCGTCGGCTCGATCCCGATCGGCGTGCTGGGCATCACCCTCAAGGACGCCATCGAGGGACCGTTCCGCGACCTGCGGCTGATCGCGACCACCCTGATCGTCATGGGTGTGGTCCTCGGCATCGCCGACCGGCTGGCCGCCCGCGACGAGGTCGGCGGCCGGCACCGCGCCATCAAGCAGCGCAAGTCGCTCGATGACCTCAACGTCAGGGACGGCCTGATCTACGGCGTCTGCCAGGCCATGGCCCTCATCCCCGGCGTCTCCCGCTCCGGTGCCACCATCAGCGGCGGCCTGCTGATGGGCTACACCCGCGAATCCGCGGCCCGCTACTCCTTCCTGCTCGCCATCCCCGCGGTCCTGGCCTCAGGCGCCTACGAGCTCAAGGACGCCGGCGAAGGACACGTCTCCTGGGGCCCCACGATCTTCGCCACGATCATCGCGTTCGTCGTGGGCTACGTGGTGATCGCCTGGTTCATGAAGTTCATCTCCAGCAAGAGCTTCATGCCCTTCGTGATCTACCGCATCCTCCTGGGCATCGTCCTCTTCGCGCTGGTCGCCGCGGGAACGCTGAGCCCGCACGCGGGCGATTCGGCGGGCTGAGACAGCGACCGGGATGCCGGTCCGACGCTCACCTTCCCGTGGTTTTCCAGCAGTTCCTCGCATGAAATCGCATCTGGGTGCAGACGACCGCGTAGATCATCTCCCACTGGTCTCCCATTTGCAGGCCCCCATCCGGGTACGCGAAACCGGACCCCCGGAACACCCGCCCGGCAGGTGGAATGGGCGATCCCGGGGTGAGGTGCGGGTGGTGCAGGTGCTCCCGAATGAACGCCTGGATGCGCAAGGTGAGAGTCCGCCGGTGGGTCACCGAGGAGAGACAGTCGCCCGCTTCGAGCAGGTGGAAGAAGAGCACGGCGGCCAGGTCGGTCAGTGCCGTGCCCAGTCGAGGGCCGTCGGTGGGCTGGCATGAGGTGGTTTCCTCGGTGAGTCGGATGACAAACCGCGCGAGGACGGCGCCCATTCCTTCCCGGGAAGGTTGTGATGGCGTGGGAGCCCGGTGTTAACAGTGCCGGAGTGATCACCACCGATGGCGCTCGGCTGGGCGCGGAATCCGCGCGGCGACTGGCGCGGCGCGCTGGGCGGCCGTGGGGACTTCCGCTGGAAGACCGGGTGCTGCTCTTAGCCGCGTACTGGCCTACGCAGCGCTCATGGCAAGTCCCACGCTCTACATCCCCGAACGTTCCCGCTATTAGGGGCCGGCAGATCTCGGCAGTGCAGACCTGAGTTCGGCGAGGGTGCTCCGTCGTCGAGCGTCTGCTCAGATACCCAGGACTGCTCGAGCGGTGACGAAGTAGATCACCAGTCCTGTGGCGTCCACCAGCGTCGTGACCATCGGGGCCGAGACTACCGCCGGATCGATGTGAAGGCGTCTGGCCAGGAGCGGCATGGTTCCTCCGACTGTCGCCGCCCACCCGCAGATGATCACCAGCGCGGTACCGACCACAAGGGCGAGGCGGACGCCTACGAACACCGCGCCCAACGCCATCCCAAGGGTTGCCAGCATCGTTCCGATGACGACCCCCACCCGGCACTCACGCCAGATGATCGCGGGCAGGTCGGAGCTGCGTACTTCGCCCACGGCCAGCGCGCGTACGGCGGCGGTCGCGGCCTGCGCCCCCGCGTTTCCGCCTGTGCCGATCAACAGCGGGATGAACATGGCGAGTTGGGTGACCTCTTCAAGGGTGCCTTCGAAAGCCTGTGTCACCGTCACAGTGAGTGTCGCGGCCAACAGCAGAAGCAGGAGCCAAACGACCCTGTAGCGTGCCAACTGCCACACGGTCGCCGCCATGTAGTGACCGCTCCACGGAGCCGATCCTGACTGCCGTGCGACGTCTTCCGTGTCCGCCTCCTCGATCACCTCGACCGCGTCGTCGATGGTGAGCAGCCCGACGAGCCTTTCCTCGCTGTCAACGACGGGCAGGTCCAGGGTGTTCGTCTCGCGCATCAGACGTGCCGCGTCTTCCGCGGAGGCAGCAGCGTGCACACGTGGGGCATCAAGCACGACGAGGTCAAGGACATTGCTTCCCGGCGGGCTGAGTACAAGCTCACGTAGCTCGACGACTCCGGTCAGGCGGCGTCCGGCGTCCACCACTGGCAGCGTGTAAACCGTTTCGGCATCCGCGCCTTTGGACCGAACGAGATCCAGCGCCTGTTGTACGGTCAGGCGCTGGTTCAGAGCGACCACCTCGGGTGTCATGTAGCGCCCCACCGAGCCTTCCCGATACCCCAGCAGAGCGGCGGTCACCTGACGCTCGTGAGCACTGAGCCCCGCCAGGACCCTCTGAACCACCTTGGCGGGGGCCTCGCGGAGCATGCGCACACGGTCGTCGGGATCCAGCTCTTCGACCAGCTCGCGGAAGGCCACGTCCCGCAGTCCCATCAGGATGGCTTGCTGATCCACGGGCTCCAGTTCCTCGAAGACCTTGATGGCTTCGTCCTTGCCCAGGAGGCGGAAGGCGACGACCGCGTCGACGGCGTTCATACGGGCCAGCTCGTCGGCGATGACGTGGGGTGTGCGCCGGCCCAGCAAGTACTGTGCGTCGCGGAGGTCGTGGCGCTCCAAGGCGTCCTGAAGGCCGGTGGGCAGCTCGTCATCGGGCAGCTGAATGTGCGTCATGGCAGGAGTCACCTCGGCTGGTGCTGGGGAGGGCGGGATGCTCTAGTACGCGAGACGGACGGGTACTGAAACGATCCCTGCCTGGTGGAGGTCAGCTGTGACAACTCACAGCACGACCAAGTGCAGGACGGCCGTACGCGAAGTTCGACCGGGAGGCTCGCTCTGCACGGCGAACCACCTCCCTCCTCCGCGTACGGGCAAGGCGTCGTGCCACGACGGTTTCGTGATGCCAGAAGGCTCCCCTCGGAGCCGGCCCACCGGTCCGTACGGCGATGTCAGGCCCGGGTGACCAGCGCGAAGGTCACGCCGGACGGGTCCTTCAGCACGGCGACTCGTCCGACGCCGGTGACATCCGTGGGAGCGGAGATGACCGTGCCACCCAGCGCGACCGCCCTCACCGACGCCGCATCGACCTCCTCGACGCCGAAGTGCAGAGTCCAACCCTGCGAGTTCGCGGTCCCGTTGGTGATGCCACCGAACTCCTCTGGGTCACCATCTGCCGCCACATGGGCGATGTGCCCTGCCATCTGGGGTTCGGATGCCCAGCTGAAGACCTGGGTATAGAACGCTGCGGAGCCGCCGGTGTCGGGGGTACTCAGTCCGAACCAGGACGGCGTGCCGGGTTCGCGTACCAGGCCGGACCCGGGGTGCTTGTCCGGCTCCCAGGCGCCGAAGACTGCGCCGTCGGGAGCCTCGTAGACGGCAGCACTGCCGGCGACCGACACCTTCCTGGGAGGGCTGACCACGCTGCCTCCGGCCGCCTCCACCGCTTTCGTCGTCTCGGTCAGGTTCTCCGTCATGAAGTAGACGCTCCAGCCGGCCGAGTGCTCCTCGCCCTCCTTGAGCTTGATCGCGCCCACGATCTTCTCTTGGCGAAGCGTGAAGTTCACGTAGCCTCCCGGGAGTTCCAGGGCCTCCCAATCGAAGAGGGAGGTGTAGAAGGCACGAGCAGACGCGACGTCGGGAGTGTCGAGATCCGCCCAGCACGGTGCGCCGGGAAGGTGGCGAGTGATCTTCATTGTTCTCTCCTCAACACTGCATTGATCGATCTTCGTCACGGGGACCGGCCATGTTTGAGGCTCGGCTCGACCAGCGTGGCCGTCCACTGCAGCGCGACTCCAGTGAGAGCCGGGAACTCGTAGATCCTTTCCACCGGCGGGGCTGACCACGGCGAATTCGCTCACCCATGTGGGCGCGGATCGGCAGAGCTACGGACCCGTCTCGGGTAGCCGGGTCCTGGCCCTTCCCTGACTGTGGGCTTCGCCAGGCCGTCCAGGAGGATTCGCGTCGTAGCCGGTGAGGAAGGGCCGGAGAGCTCCCCGGGGGTGTAGGAGCTCTCCGGCCGGTAGGAACGCGGGGAAGCCGACGGGGACCGTTAGCCGGCTTCTGTCGGCGGGCAGTGGCGTCGACGGCGACTGCCCCCGCGTCCCGCAGGGACGGAGCCGTTATCGGCTTCCGTCTGACACGGTGGAGACGGCCCGGGCCAGTGTCACCACGCGTTCGGCCTGGACTCGCGCCGCGTTGCGGGTGATGTCACCTACTGGGGCGCTGCCGCCGGCGTCGTGATGCGCCGTCCCGTAGGGGTTGCCGTCGGCGAACTTGTCCGGGTGGGTGAATCCGGGCGCCACGACGATTCCGCCGAAGTGGTGGAAGGACTGCATCAAGGCCGGCAGCGTGGACTCGTTGCCTCCGTGAAGGCTGCCTGTGGAGGTGAAGCCGCTGTAGACCTTGTCGGCCAGTTCGCCCTTGCGCCAGGCACCGCCCAGGGTGTCGATAAACTGCTTGAGTTGGGCGGAGATGTTGCCGAATCGCGTCGGTGACCCCATGAGAACGGCGTCGGCCCACACAATGTCCTCGACGCTGGCCACAGGGACATCGGCCGTTGCCGCGGCGTTGGCTGCCCAGGCCGGATTGGACTCGATGGCGTCCTCAGGCGCCGGTCCCCGAACCTTGCGCAACCGGACCTCGGCGCCTGCTTTCTCGGCCGTCTCCACAATTTCGCCGGCGATGTCGGCGAAATGGCCCGTGGCGGAGCAATAGATGACGGCGACCTTTATTGCGTCCTTCATGGCAGCGATCACCAGTCCGCCAGGTGCAGGACCTTGACCTGCTCCTCGAACCTCGCCTCAGTGGCGGTGGCCGGGTAGGCGTACGCCCGGTTGTAGTACACGAGCGGCGTCCGGTCGTCTGCATAGGTGTCCAGCACGCGTCCGATGAGGATGCTGTGGTCGCCGGCATCGACAATGGAGTACATCGAGCAGGCGACGCGGGCGCAGGCACCGTGCGAACCAGGCAGTCCCAGTTCACAGGGCTCCATGTCGCCGGCGGCGAAGCGGTCGACTCCGGACTGGGCGAAGCGCCGCGCGACCGCGTCCTGGCCGTGCGCGAGGACATTGATCAGGAAGCGGCCGGCGGACGTGAACGCCTCGTGTGTGCTGGCGTTCTTGTTCAGGCAGACCAGGACGAGGGGCGGGTCCAGGGAGACGGAACTGAACGAGTTTGCGGTAAAGCCCCACCGGCGACCCGTGCCGTCGATCGTGGTCACCACGGTCACCGGTCCCGGAACCCTTGCCATCGCATGCGTCAATGCTGTGTGTTCCATCGTGTCATCTCCGGTTCGTCACAGGTCAGGGATGGAGTCGGCGCGTACGCCACCCGTGAGGGTCCTGGCGGTCGTAGCGCAGCCTGCGGTGCAGTCGCTCGGAGTCTGCGCACCAGAACTCCACGGCGACCGGGGCCAGCCGGTAGACGACGAAGTGAGCCGGGCGGGGCAGCGGAGTACCGGGAGCCTCCAGCCGGGCAGCCTCGGTGCGCAGGGCTGCCACGGCCGCCAGGTCATCGAGCGGTTCGCTCTGCCGGGAGACCATGGACATGGAGTGCATGGGGATCGGCCGGTCGAACCAGAAGGCGTCGGATTCTGCGTTGTCGAGCTGTGACACCGGGCCGGAGAAGATGAGTTGCTGGCCGGTCTCCCGCCAGTAGAGCAGGCCGGAGGCCCATCTGGTGGCGGCCAGTTCGCGGCCCTTCTGGCTGGTGCTGTGGCTAGCGAAAGCCAGCCCGCGGTCACTGATATCGGTGAGGGCAACGATGCGGCTGGATGCCCGCCCCTGGCTGTCAGAGGTCGCCAGGGCCAGCGCGCGGGGTTCCCGCACACCGCGTGCGGTCGCCTCGCCGATCCACTGCTGGACGAGAGGCATGGGGTCGGGCGGTGGATTGTCGTACTCGGGGAAGTCGATGTCGATCTCGCCGGTGAGGCTTTCGAACTGGCTGGTGTTCACGTGGTCCTCGCTAGACGTAGAGGGTGCCGCGGGCTGCTATGGCGCCGTGGCCGCCGACCTGCACGCTCCGGACGTGATTGCCCGTGCCGTACGCGGTGGCCAGCATGAGCGAGGGTCGGCCCATCTCGACCCCTTGGAGGATCTGAAGGCTCTCCCCGTACTCGCTGAGTCCGTGTCGGGCCAGGTGGATCGCGAGGGGGCCGGCGGCCGATCCGGTCGCCGCGTCCTCAACCACTCCATAGGCGGGTGAGAACATGCGTGTCCGCCAGCGGGTGCCTTCGCCGGCGAAGCAGTTGGCTGCCATGTCCGGGAAGCGGCTCAGGGCCCGGTGGTCCGGCCTGAGACTCGACAGCGCCGTCACGCTCTCCAGCCCCACGAAGACGTGGCGAGGGCCGTTGCGGTAGATCTCGACCGGCGTCGTGGACTCCGTGACACCGAGGGCTTCCAGGAGTTCCGCGCGGTGCTCGTACGGCTCCCATGTGGGGATGGGCTGCTCCATCCGCACTACCGGGACGCCCTCGTCGTCGTGGAGTTGGAACGGGACGTGCCCCATGCCGGTCTCCAGCAATAGGCGGTCCTCCTTGAGGGTGTGGCCGAGGGCAACCGCTGTGCCGAGCATGGGGTGGCCCGCGAACGGCAGCTCGTTGACGGGGGTGAAGATGCGGATCCGGGCGTCACCGCCCTGCTCCGGCGGCAGGACGAAGGTGACTTCGGAGAGGTTCATCTCCCGGGCGATGCGTTGCATCAGCTCGGCGGTCAGGTCGGCGGCGTCGAAGAATACGGCCACGGGATTGCCTTCGAGCGGTTGGCGTGCGAAGGCGTCCACCACTATGTATTCGTGCAGCAAGGTGTCTCTTCCCCCCGAATGGATGTGGGCGCTGTTGTCCGCGGCCCGAATACGGGCCCAAGGCCCTGCAGCTCGCGGAAGGAGCACGCTCCTTCGACCGCGGCCTCGACGTCGAACCCGGTCCGATGAGTGGGCGGACGGCCGATCAGTTCCGCGGCCCGGTTCGCCGGTAGGTCGGCCGGGCGGTCGGACTCCCAGAGCATGACTGCGCCCCAGCGGTTGTGCTGCCTGTCCGCCATCCAGAACTTCAGCCGCAGGCCCGGAACTTCTCGCCAGACATCGACGGTGCCGTCCCGCAGGTGCTCACGCAGGGAGTCGATAGTCTGCGGGGATCCGTCGAGATCCCACCAGGCGATGTCAACTCGCACGGTTGAGCACCTCCCGGATGGCCTGCCCGACGATGCGCGGCCCGTCGACGGTGAGGACCGACTCGGCGTGGAACTGCATCGAGGCGAAAGCCGGGCCGCGGAGGGCATGCACGTGACCGGTCGCCTGGTCACGACTCACTTCCACCAGGCCGATTCCCTCGATGTCCAGCTTGTCCTCGGTGCTGCGGGCGGCGAACGTGTTGTAGAAACCCACTCGTTCGCGGGAGCCGAACAGATCGATCGCCCGCTGCACACCCTGGTTGGGAACATCCCGGCGGACGAGATCGAGGCCGAGGGCCTCGCTGAGCACCTGGTGGCTCAGGCACACGGCGATGAACGGCCGCCGCTGCGCCAGAAGCTCGTCGATCGCCGAACGAAGGTGACTGATCTTGGGGTCGCCGGCGCTACGAGGGTCGCCGGGGCCAGGCCCCATCACGACGAGTTCATTGCCGTCGCACTCGTACGGTTCGTCGAAGCGGGTGACCGTCACCTGGACGCCCTGCGCACGGAGCTGGTGTCCGATCATCGCCGTAAAGGTGTCCTCCGCGTCGATGACGAGTGCCTTCAGCCCCTCAAGTCCGGTGATCGTCGGCCGGCGGCTCGCACTGTCCTGCAGCCAGAACTCGGCGATTCCGGAGTTGCGACGGCTGAGGGCGGCGCGGACCTCCGGGTGCGCGCCGAAGCGGCGGGGGCCTCCCGCATCCAGGGCAGCAAGGAGCCCCGAAGCCTTGGCACGTGTCTCCGCGACCTCCGAGACTGGGTCGGAGTGCCGCACCAGGGTGGCGCCCACACCGATGCGCACCCGGCCATGTGGGTCGATGTCAGCGGTGCGGATGAGGATGGCCGAGTCGAGTGAGCGCTCACCGTTCACGTCCCGGCCGATCAGCGCGGCCACACCGCTGTAGTAGCCGCGGCCCTCGGGTTCGTACTTCCGGATGACGCGTGCCGCGCTCTCCAGCGGGCTGCCCGTGACGGTGGGGGCGAACATCGTCTCGCGGAGGATCTCGCGCACGTCACGGTCGGTCTGTCCCTCGATGAAGTACTCGGTGTGGGCGAGCCGAGCCATCTCTTTGAGGTGCGGGCCCTGGACCCGGCCGCCCCCCTCGCAGATGCGGGCCATCATCTTGAGTTCCTCGTCGACGACCATGTACAGCTCGTCGGTCTCCTTGCGGTCCGCCAGGAACTCGGTGACGCCCTCCAGCGTGGGGCCGGCCGGGGGATAGCGGTAGGTGCCGCTGATCGGGTTCATCACGGCCGCCCCGCCGCTGACGGAGATGTGCCGCTCGGGCGTGGCGCCGACGAAAGTGCGCTGACCGGTGTGGATGAGGAAGGTCCAGTACGCGCCCTGCTCCCGCTCCAGCAGTCGTCGGAAGAATGCCAGTGCGCTATGGAGCGAGTAGTCGCTGATGTCGGCCACGAAGGAGCGCTTGATGACGAAGTTCGCCCCTTCGCCCATGCCGATCTCGTCCGTGACCACGCGTCGTACGGTCTCGGCGTAACGCTCGTCGTCCACGTCGAAGCCGTTGGCCGTCAGGTGGGTCGGCGTGTCCGGGAGCCGTAGCAGGAGTTCGGGCACAGACACCGTGGCCTGGCTGTTGATCGACAGGGAGAGGATCGGGGCGCCGTCGTCGGGTGCCGTGCAACCCCGCTCGGTGATCTGACGGTACGGCACCACGACCAGGACGTCGTGGTCGGTCAGCCGCGAGTCGGCCTCCCTCCCGGTGAGGGGAATGTCGGCCAGGGTGCTGGGCAGAGTCACGTCGCCGACCAGGACATCGACGGTGTCCGGCACCGCCCACTCCGGCCGGTGCAGCAGGGCGAAGGCGGACGGCTCCAGGTTCAGGACACGGCCGAGCAGGTCGCCGCCGGAATCCTGGCTGCTCACGCGAATACCTCCGTGGACGGAACGATCTGGGCACAGCGCTGAGCCGCGTACTCCAACGCGAGCCGGTGGTGGTTCTCGGAGAAGTCGCCGAGGGCGTCGGCCACCAGGAACGCCTGGATGTCGTTGGTGAAGGCATCGAGCGCCGTCGCCAGGACACCGATGTGCGCGTACACGCCGCACAGGACGAGCTGGTCACGCCCTGCGGCTCGCATTCGCTCCAGCAGGTCCGAGTGGAAGAAGGCGCTGTACCTCCACTTGGTGAACATCCAGTCGCCCTCGGCAGGGGCGAGCTCCGGCATGACTTCCCTGTCGGCAGGGTCGGGGCGCATTCCCGGGCCCCAGAAGTCCTTCAGCAGCCCTCGTTGGTCGTCGGTCATCCGTCCGGGCTGGGCGGTGTACGCCACAGGAATGCCGAGAGCGGTGCACCGCTTGCGCAGCGTGGCGGCGTTGTGGACGAGCTCGGTGCGCAGTTGGTCCGGCAGGGCGTTGAGGAAGTAGCGCTGCATGTCATGGACGAGCAGGACGGCGCGCTCCGGGCGCGGTGTCCACTGCGCCAGGTTCTCGGGCAGACTCCCCGCGGTGGGCAGGGAGTACGACGCGATGGGGGGTAAGCCGGCCATCGAGTAACTCCTTTCCAGCGATGTGGCCGAGGCAGCAGCGGTGTTCACGAAGCCTCGGACCAGGCCGTGACCAGGGAGACAGCCTGCCGTGAGTTGAGGCGGGGGTCGCAGAACGAGGTATGCCGGCTACCGGCCGAGCCGACTGCGGAGGCATCGGCCACGCACTCGGTTACGTCGTCAGGGGTGGTTTCCAGGTGCAGGCCACCGGCCACTCCGCCCGCCGCCGCCACCGCGCGCCGGAACCCGGCGACCTCGCGGGCCATCGCGGTGAGCAAGCGGGTCTTCTTGCCGCCCGGTGTGGTGACGGTGTTGCCGTGCATGGGGTCGCACAACCAGATCGCGGGATGACCCGCGGAGCGGACGGCCGCCACCAGGGACGGCAGGCGGTCGCTGACGACGTCGGCGCCCATGCGTGCGATCAGAGTGAGACGGCCGGGTTCTCGGAGCGGGTCGAGACGCTCGCACAGGGACGTGATCTCTTCGGCGGTCATGCTGGGGCCGACTTTGCAGGCCACCGGGTTCACGACGTCGGCGAGCAGCTCGACGTGGGCGCCGTCCAGTTGGCGGGTCCGTTCGCCGATCCACGGCCAGTGTGTGGAGCCGAGCCAGCGCCTGCCGTCCCCGACCTCGCGGATCATCGGGACTTCGTAATCGAGGAGGAGCGCCTCATGACTCGTCCACACAAGGGGTTCGATGCTCGGCCATACGCGGAGAGCCGGTGCGCGCCATCCCAGGTGTTCCACGATGTCGCCCGCCGCCATGTATCCGGTGAGGATGCGTAGCGGGTCCGGCTGCCTGCTCGCCAGGTCGGGTTCCGGACTGTTGACCATGTGCCCGCGGTAGACCGGCAGGACGAGGTCGCCGACCTCCTCGAAGGAGTTCGATCGCGGTTTGGCGAATTGTCCCGCGATGCGCCCGACACGGAGGACCGGCTTGCCTGTGACCATCTTCAGGGTGGTGGCCAGCAGGTCGAGCGCGGCGGACTTTCGGCGGACGTGCTCCGCGGTGCACTCCTCCGGGTCTTCCGCGCAGTCTCCCGCCTGCACCACGTGTGCTTCGCCCGCGGCGACGGACGCGAGCAGCGACCTGAGGGTGTGTACGTCGTCCACGCGGACCAGCGGCGGGCGGAAGCTGAGAATTTCCTTCACGCGCTGGATCTGTGAAAGATCGTTCCATTCGGGTTGTTGCAGGGCTTTGGCTCTCTGGATTTCTGTTACTGCGTGTCCCACGACTGTTCCCCCGTGAGGTGATGAGGTTTTACGGCTGGATCGTGACGGTCCGCGTTTCCGCGGACGACCTGTCAGGTCGGGATTCCCTCGCGCTCGATACGCGGGACGTCGATTCCCAGGGAGCGGAACTGCTGGCACGGGTTCATGAACTCGCGCTGCTGCTTTATCTTCCCGTTCTCGAACAGGAAGGAGTGGAGGAAGTGATTGCGGTAGGCGCCTTCGGGATATCCGGGGAAGAGGATTTTCCCCTCGCCGTCACACTCGACCCAGAAGCGGTTGGGGTCCTGAGTGTCGAAGATCTCGATGTTGATCCAGGCCCAGTCGGGGAAGCACTTGAGCGACCAGACGGCGTGTTCCCCCAGCCGGTCGCGGCCGCGGATGACTATCGGCTCACCGCTCTCCGTGGTCCACAGACCGCCGACGCCGTCCTCCGTGAAGAGGAGGTGCCGCCGGCGCCGGTCCTGTCCGCGGGTGTGCATGTACTGCTCGACGATGGCGCGGTTGTGGGCGCGCAGCTCGGTCTCGTCGGTGGGTATTTGGGGCGCTGCCATGAGTTTCCTCTGCTGTGAGGGAAGGAACGGATGGGTTCGGTCGCGTCTCGGGTCAGACAATGAAGCTGATGTCGCGCGGATCCTGGCCGACGAGTGCGCGGCCGTAGACCTGCTCGGGGATTCCCATGCCGAAGCCGGCGTGCCTACTGCCGACGTTGATGTCGCGCCAGAGCCGCTGCAGCGGGTTGGCCTCGTTGAAGGCGGAGGAGCCGTGGGCGGTCAGCAGGGTGTCGACGGCTTCCCGGCACAGCCGACCGACCTGTGCAGACTCCAGCCGGTTGCGGGCGCGCACGGTCAGATCCATGTTGATGCCGGCCCGGGCGTACTCGTCGACAGTGTCGGCGATACGGGCCGCGATCAGCCTGGCCGTGTCGATTTTCGAGGTGGCGTCGGCGATATCGAGCTGGAAGGTCGGCGACTGGGTCTGGTCACGGTAGGCGGAGCCCGCCACCGGACGCGTGGGGCCCTTGTCACGAACGTACGCAAGGGCGGCGTCGGCGCCGCCGATCAGCGAGCCGATCAGCCCAATGGCGAACAGGCCGGTCAGGCTGTTGCGGTAGGGCAGGTCGGGGTTGACCACACCGTCGGTCTCGCCGTTGAGTATGGGCACGTAGGGCACCAGACGGTGCCTGGGGACGAAGAGCCGTTCGGCGACTACGGTGTTGCTGCCGGTGCCACGCATCCCGGCGAAGTACCAGGTGTCTTCGATGCTGACCTCCTCGGCCCGCATCAGGGCGAAGTTGATCTCACGCTGGCCCTCGGCGGTGGGAACAGCGATCAGGACGCTGATCCACTGAGCGTGCAGGCAGCCTGAGACATAGGCCCACTGACCGCTGACTACAACGCCTCCGTCCACCTGCTCGACGTCCTGCGCGGGGAGCCCCAGGACCAGGGCGCAGCGGGCGTCGGGGGCCTCACCCCACACCTCGTTCCCACCGGCCGGCGGGAACAGCGACGCCGCGAAGTTTCCAGCGTTCACTACGCCTGCGATCCAGGCCGCGGAGCAGCACCCGCGGCCGAGTTCGGTGGCGACCTCGAGCAAGGTGCGCATGTCCGACTCGTAACCGCCGTACCGTCGCGGGGTCATCAAACGCAGAAGGCCCGAATCCGTCATGGCGGAAACAACGCTCGCGGCAATACGGCGCTCGCTTTCGCACTCGACGGCGTGCTCCGACAGCAGCTCACGTAAGCCCTCGGCCCGCTTCACGAGCTCCGCGCGATCGGGGACGGCGGCGGTAACCACCGGATGTGACATTCTGAACCATTCCTTTCGGTTTCTCGACTCCGGAGATTTCGGGCTCCGAATTGGTCTGCAAACATCTACGCGATGGCATGGCTCACCTGCACGGCGGCCTTGCCACTCCGCGTTCGTGGTTCTAAGTACTCAGCGACGGATCACACCTGTTGCCGCGCCTCGGCATTCCCTCGGCGGCGTCGCAGGTTGCCGAGGACCACCCGCCCGATCGTTCCGGGCTTGAGTAAAATCGTGGGGGGAGCGAGCAGGGAACTGACTTTGACGAACTCGTGGGTCAGCGCCGGGTCGTGTTCGGCAGCGCTCAGCAACCGGGCGAAGAACCCGTTGCTGATGCGCACCGGTAGCGGCCGCGGACCGGCAACCTCGGGAAGCGCAAGGTCGCTGCCTACGGCCATCTGCCAGGCCACCTCGATGCGGCGCGCGGCTGCCTTGAAGAAGCGGCGCGGCAGCTGGCCACCCTCCTTGGCGAGAGCCTCCTTGAGCGCCCCTGCCTGCAGAGCAGCCGCGGACATCCCCTGCCCGTAAACGGGGTTGAAGCTGCAGATCGCGTCCCCGAAGACGAGCAGTCCACTGGGGAAACGTTCCAGCCGTTCGTAGCGGCGGCGCACGCTTGCCGGATAACGATGCGCGACCGGGTCGTCGAGGGGCTCAGCGGCACACAGGGCGTCGAAGACGTCCGGGGGGACGATGGGTTTGGCGAATTCCAGGAACCCGCTTGGGTCAGTGGGCGGGTGATGTCCTCCATAGCCGATCAGTGTCAGCATCCAGTGGTCCTCGCCATGCTGGAGAAGCGTCGCGCCGGTAGGCCGGCCAGGGCAGGCCCCGACGATCACGACCTTCCTCCGGCCAAGGGCGCCCGGTGCCATCCTCAGGTTCCGGCTGACGTACTTGATGTCGATCGCAATCCGGTCTTCCTGCGGCCGGTCGTAGCCCAGGTCCGCGAGCCATCGCGTGGTGCGTCCGCCGCGGCCCGTCGCGTCGACGACAAGGTCTGCAGCGATTTCCCGTTCCGCTCCGCTGTCGCGGTGCACGACGCGGGCGCCGATGACGCGCTGTCCGTCCGAGGTGCTGATCAGTCCCGTCGCCTCGATGCGGTCGACGATCTCGACGTTCGTCAGCGCCCTGATACGAGAACGGACCTGGTCTTCCAGCTGAGGTCGGCTCGGCTGATAAGTGGGGGTGGGGTCCGCGTAGCGGCCCTCCTGGCTCAGCAGGTGGCCTCCTGGCGCGAAATGCATCTCGGTGGGTTCTCGAACCACCGGCACGCCATCCGCGTCGAAGCCCTCGAGCAGACCGGGAAACATCTCCTGGAGCCACTTCGTGCCGGCGGGCAGTATCGCGTGCGCGTGGCGGCCCTGCGGCACCCCGCGCCGATTCTCGTCCGTCTCCGGCAGTAGGTCCCGGTCGATCAGCGTCACCCGGCCGAAGGTGTCGGACAGCACCCGGGCGGCGAAGAGCCCACCGATGCTGGCACCCAAGACCACGCAGTGGCTGTCCGGCGCTCTGGACGCGGACTCGCCGGAGCGGCTGCTGCGTCGTGAGGGGTACTCGTCCGGGGCATGCGGGCGTGCGGTGTCGTCAGACATGCGAATCCTCCGCTGTCCTTGTGGGGTATTAGGCGGGCGGCAAGAGTCCGCGATTGCGCGAACCCGATAGTGCGCCGGATGAGTTGCGGCGACTTGAGCTGACCCGACCGCGGGAAGCGTCGGGCGTCAGAGAGATACCGATGCCAGGGGATGTGAGCGAGAGTGCTCGTGCATCGGACTTGTCGTTCCCCATTCCGCCCCGAACGCGTTGCGGCGGACAGCGGTGCTGCCGCGGAAGCCTGGGCATGGGTAGCCGCCTCGAGTCAGGCCGACAATCGGTGGGTGCATTCCGTGGAGGATTTGAGCCACGTAGGCATGTCCGTCCGGTGGCCGCTGAGTCATAAGCTGCGGCCGACTCACATCGGCTGTCGGCGGAATGACCCGTTCAAAGACACGCCACGCACCGTCGTGCTGCACAATATCCCCCGTACCAAATTGAGCAAACTTGCGGCACATTTCACCGCATCATTTCGGCCAGGAACCCTCGCGCGATGGCACCGGTATAGCACCATCAACGGAATTCTGAATTCCGGATTCCCTCTTGGATGGTCTGAAAATTGCCGTCAGGACATGGCAGTGCCGACGGGGCGGATGAGCGTGCCGGTCGCCAGCCAGCATGCCGGGAGCGGCGCCACCGTGCGCCCGTGTCCGATCCGGGAGTCGTCGCCCGCGTACACCTCTGCCTGCCAGCTGTGGCCGCCCATCCAGGACTTGAGGTCATCACGAGCGGAGAGCCAGGAGGCACCCTGCTCCTCGACCCGTGCACGCACGGGCCTGCCCTCTTCCTCGAGCATGGCTGCCTTGAGGTGCTCCAGCATGAGCTGACTTCCAGGTGCGGACAGTTCGGTGAGGCCGGCCAGGATCGCGTCTCCCGCGGCATCGGGCAGGTACATCAAGAGGCCTTCGACCAGCCAGACTGTGGGCTGTGACGGGTCGAAGCCCGCGGCTCGCAGCGCCAACTGCCAGTCCTCCCTCAGATCCGCGGCCACTCCATGACGCTCACACGCGAGGGGCAGGCCGGACCGTTCGATCAGGGCGTCCTTGAACGCTGTCATCTCCGGCAGTTCCACCTCGAACCAGCGCGTCCCGGCCGGCAGATCCAGTCGGACGGTGCGTCCGTCCACTCCGGCGGCCAGCGTGACGACCTGACGGATCCCGCGCTGGACCGCAGAGAGCACCTCGTCGTCGAAGAACCGGGTGCGCACCGCGAAATACGTGGGGAAACCGCGGGCGCTGCTGTGGGTCTGCTTGATCACCTCGGCCACGTCGGCCAGGACCGGGTCCTCCGCCAGCGCTGAGAGCATTGCAGCGGCGAGTGGGTCCCGAAATAGCGGATCCGGACGGTCGCTTTCCAGTTGCCGCATCCACGCGATAAAGAGTGCGGTCTGTCCGACTCCAACAGAGGGCGTCTTCAACTCAACCATAAAATCCTCCCCAAGATGAGTTCAATTCGACGAAAAGAGGCGAGGCAACGCCGATAGGCATCGGCGCCTGAAAGGCCCATCGAAGTGGCTTGATGTCTTCCTTGGCTGTGGAGCATGAGAGAGAACAAAAGGGCAACATGCCCGTTCGCCGCGCGCTTACCAACTATGCACGAGCCCTATGCTCGAGCGGGGAACTGATGGAATTCTGCGTGCCTCTGCGGCTGCGATGGTAGCGTGCTCTTCAATATCTTCAACTTTATTCCACAGAGCAGGCCCCCACTGAAGGATGTGTGCATGCTCGACGACCTGGACCGTGCGCTGATCCACGCGCTGCACATAGACGGCCGCGCGCCCTTCAGCCAGATCGCCGTCGCCCTCGACGTCTCGCCCCAAACCATCGCCCGCCGCTACCGGCGGCTGCGTGACGAGGCATCGCTACGTGTCGTCGGGCTGGCGGACCCTCACCGAGCCGGTCAGACCCAGTGGCTCATCAGACTCACCGCCGCGGCAAGCTCCGCACAGGATCTCGCGCACGCCCTGGCCCGGCGACCGGACACCTCGTGGGTCAAGCTCACCTCCGGCGGCACCGAGATCGTCGCGATCATCCATACCCCCACTGACGACGACGCCGGCAACTCCCTGCTCTTGCGCGACATCCCACGCACCAACAACATCACGGCGGTGTCCGCCCACTGCCTGCTGCACATGTATCTCGGAGGTCCCACGAACTGGCGCCGGAGCGTCGAGGCCCTCAACGAGGAGCAGCAGCGCATCCTGCGATCACACGAGGCGGCCGACACCGCGTACGTCCCCGTACCACGTCACCTGAGCGACGGGGACGCCGGTTTGCTGGTTGCGCTGCAGAAGGACGGGCGCGCCAGCCACGCGGAACTCGCCCAGGCGACCGGCTGGTCCCCCGTCACCGTCGCCCGGCGCCTGGCTGATCTGCAGGCAAGCGGAGCCATCTTCTTCGACGTCGAGGTCGATACCGGGCTGTTCGGCGCCAACACCAGGGCACTGCTGTGGATGTCGGTGAGCCCCGCGCATCTGGAACACGTGGCGACGACCCTGGCGGGCCACGACGAACTCGCCTTCGTCGCCGTGACCACCGGCCCCACCAATCTCGTGGCCCAGGCGCTGTGCAGCGACCCTGCCGACCTGCACCGCTACCTCGCCCGTCGGCTCGGCTCCCTCGATGCGATCCAGACCCTCGAGACCAGCCCGGTGCTGCAGAACGTCAAGGCGGCAAGCCCGATGATCACGGACCTCGCCCGTACCCGACGGCCTGCTCCGACTGCGCGTGCTCGGCTGTGAAGGCGTGTGTCCCCTCGCACATGCCGATGCGGCGACCGCCAGGCCGCCGCATGGACCGCTCAGGAATGTGGCTCGATCAGTGCTGTGCTCCGGCCTTGTCCGAAGCATCCTTCTCGATCATCAGCCTGCTGGTGAAGAAGGTCACCACCACCAGCGCGACGGCAACCCAGAAGGCGACCTGGACTGCGTGCAGAGCGGCCGAAGGCCCCCCAGGTTCTGCGCTGTTGAGGTAGACGCTGCCCAGGATGGCGACTCCGAGCGTGGCTCCCAACTGCTGGAGCGCGTTCAACAGTCCGGCAGCCGACCCGATCTCCTGCGGCTGCAGCGGTTTCAGGGCGATGGTAAAGAAGGTGGGGCTGAAGAGCCCGACTCCCAGGCCGACGACACCCAGCGCGATCAGCAGCAGTTGGGGGTAGGCCGTGGGATCTGCCGCATGGTAGACGGCGATGGCGGCCAGGGCTCCGACCAGGAGTACAGCAAGGCCCAGAGACATCATGCGGTGCCCGTAGCGCCGGACCAGATGCGCGCCGGCCACCCACGACGCCACGGCCAGGCCCACCGACCACGGAGCAAGCGTCAGTCCCGCGTTGAGCACATCAGTGCCGAGCCCCAGCTGAAGCTGCAACACGATGACCATCATCAGACCGTTCGTCACCGCGAAGAAGGATGCCGACGTCACCAAGGCGGCCGGAAAACTCCGATGCGCGAACAAGCTCGGCTCCACCAGCGGGCTGCGGCGGCCGCCCGCGGCGACACGGCGCTGGTGCAGCCCGAACCCGACCATCACGATCAGCCCGACGACGATGCCGCCCCAGCTCCACACGGACATGGCGGCGATGTCGGCACCGATCAGGGGATAGACGATGAGCCCGACGCCGATCGTGGCCAGGAGCGTGCCGGTCAGATCGAGCGTGGGCCGCTTCGGAGCGCGGTTCTCCAGCAGTTTGGGGGTGATGGCCAGCACGACCAGGGACACGGGGACGTTGAGCAGGAACGCCGCCCGCCACGACGAGCCGAACAGGTCGGCATGGGTCAGGACACCGCCGAGCACCGGACCGCAGACGGCGGCAAGGCCCATGACGGGGCCGATGCTGCCAAGGGCCTTGGACATCTCATCGCCGGAGAACATGGTCTTGATCAGACCGATGGTCTGGGGAATGATCACGGCCGCCGCCGCTCCCTGCACCACACGGAAGGCGATCAAGAGCCCCACCGAGGGAGCCAGGGCGCAAGCGATGGACGCGAGCATGAATCCCGTGACGCCGATGACGAACAGCCGCCGTCGGCCGGCGATATCGCCCAGCCGACCACCGGTGATGAGCAGCACCGCGAACGGGAGGGTGTAGGCCGTCGTGAACCACTGGATATCGGACACGGACCCTCCCAGATCGGCATGGATCGCCGGCCCGGCGACCTGCACGATGGTCGCGTCCAACAGGTTCATGGCCTCCCCGAGCAGCAGGGCGGTGAGCGCCAGCCACCGCCATCGGTACGCCGCTGTGGGAGACGGCGCAAGCACACGCTCAGCAGTCATCGGATTTCCTCTCCACCGTTGTCGACACGCCGAGTCGAACCCCTGGACCAGGGCATCCGGCTCGACCACGAGTCAGCATGGAAGGACGGATGCAAGGACCTCCAGCCAGAGCGCGTAGATGGAAGATTCCTTCCGTCGAGGGCACCTGGGGTTGCGATTTCCCACGCGACGACCCGATGCGCGCGCACGATCGCCGACGCCGCGGAGGGGATGAGGGGACAACGCAGGGTGTGAGCTTCCTTCAGCCGGCCGTCCCGGATGGAAGAAATGCTCCAGTAGAGCGCCGGGACTGGAGTTGGCGGGGTGAGCACTCCATGTTGGAATCCCTTGGTCACTCCGCGTGCACCAGGGCTTCATATCCGTACGTTCTTCCTGCTCAGGAGCGTAAATGGCGCCTCTGCCCGCTACCCAGAGAGAAGTCCGCCTCGTTGCCAAGCCCGACGGGCTACCGCGGCTGGAGCACTTCAGTGTCGTCGAGACACCCATGCCCTCGCCGGGAGAAGACGAGGTGCTGGTACGCAATATGTTCTTCCACGTCTTCGCCACACTGCGCATACTCATCGCGGGTGCAACACAAGACACTCCGTTCCCCAAGCTCAACGCCGGCGACACCCTGGTCGGGGCGGCGATCGGCGAGGTCGTCTCCGCCCCGGAGGGCAGTACGCTGCGGCCGGGCGATCTGGCGTCGCACTGGCTCGGCTGGCGCGAGTACGCCGCCGTACCCACGGTTGAGTGTGCGCGGCTGGACGACGAGGCACTTCCCGACCCGATCACACACCTTCAGCAGGGCTGGACGGCGTACGCGGCACTGACTCGAGGGGTCGAACTCCGCCCCGGGGACACCGTGTTCGTCTCCGCAGGCGGTAGTGGGATCGGCGCGATGGCCGGGCAGATCGCCAAACGGCTGGGCGCCGGCCGCGTCATCGCCAGCACCAGCTCGCGGGGGAAGGCCGATCGTCTCGTGAACGAGCTGGGTTACGACGCCGCAGTCATCCGCGGTGCCGGACCGCTCACCGAACAGCTGGCGAAGGCCGCACCGGACGGCATCGACGTCTTCTTCGACAACGTCGGAGGGGAGCAGCTGCGCGCGGCTGTGGAGGCGGCACGTCCGGGCGCCCGCTTCGTCCTGACCGGCGCCCTCTCCGGACAGCTTTCCGAGGACGGGACAGGCACCACGGCGCCCGTGGAGTTGGACTCCCTGCCACTCATCCACAAGCGGATCGTGATGCGTGGCTTCAGCTCGGACGACTTCGACGACCAGGCGGAGTGGACCGAGAGGTTCGGTACGTGGCTTCGCACAGGGGAGATGGTTTTCCCCCACGTGCGGATCAAGGGCATCGAACTTGCTTCCCAAGCCCTGCTGGAGGTGATCGACGGGCGGCACATCGGTGCCGTCATCGTCGAGCTGTAGCTCCACGCTCCCTCCGTCCGCAACTTCGGTACGTCGGCGGAGGTTCCCCGCCTCCGCCTGGCAATCCAGTCCTCACTACATATGCCGAAAGGGAGTTCCCGTGCCGCGAGCCACCACACAGATCCTCGACCTCCCCCTCGATGTCCGTCCCGAGCCGGACGAACTGATCCAGGCCGCCATGGAGTGGCACTTCAACCCGGATACGGGATGCCGGTTCTGGCTGGAGCGTGCCAAAGCCCTGCCCTTCGATCCTCTCAGTGACATCCGCACCCACAAAGATCTCAGGCTCTTCCCCAACGTGGCGGCCGAACTGCGCGACGTCCGCGCGGAAGACCTGATCCCGCGAGGCTATGGTCAACGCCCTGATGTCGTCGGGGTGTTCGAGAGCGGCGGGACCACGGGAGCGCCCAAGCGAGTCGTCCTGCTCGGGGACTGGCTGCAGCGCATGGTCCACTGGAGCAACGCCAACCTCGATGCTCACGGCTTTCCCGGCGGCACCAACTGGCTGGGGCTCGTCCCGACAGGGCCCCACATCGTGGGTGAGTACTTCCGCAGGTCCGCAACCAGCCACGGCCGCCACGGCTTCACCGTCGATCTCGATCCCCGATGGGTGAAGAAATTGATCTCCGGCGGACGGAGCGCCGATGCCGATGTCTACGCCGAACACCTCATTGATCAGGCCGCGTTCGTGCTCCGCACCCAGGACATCGGCGTCCTGACCATCACGCCCCCGCTGCTGGAGCGCCTCGCACGGCGGGATGACCTGGCCCAGCTGGTCAACGAGAAGGTCCGAGCCATCCGCTGGGGTGGCACCCAGCTGGATCCCGACTCCCGCTACCTCTATAAGACCGAGGTCTTCCCCAATACGGTCCTGTGCGGCAACTACGGCAGCACCATGATCCTTGGGTTCGCCGGTGAGCGCCCGAAACTACCGGAGGACGCCGGCTGCGTCTTCGACTCCTACAGCCCGTATGTCACGTTTTCCGTTGTCGATCCGGAAACACTCCGGCCGGTCGCGTACGGCGAACGCGGCCGCGTCCTGGTCAACCACGTCAGCAAGTCGTTCTTCCTGCCCAACAACCTGGAGCGGGATGTGGCAACCCGGGTCGAGCCCCTGGTCGGTCAGGTCGGCGATGCGGTGGCGGACATCGCTCCGGTTGCGACCTTCGAAGACGAGTCCGTGATCGAGGGAGTCTACTGATGACGGAGCCACCCGCCGATGCACTCCAGCTTCCCGCCCTGGGGCCTCAAGGCTCATTCAGGGCGCGCAACCGCATGGCCGTACACGACGTCGCGGGCCAAGAGGTCGCCGAACTGAGCCTGGTTCCTCCTCTGTTCGTCGAGCACACGATGAAGTCCCTGCGCCATGCCTCCCCTCCCCCGATCGACAACAGGATCGAGATGATCGGTCATGCCGCTGAGCTCTTCGCAACCGCCACGCTGAGTGACCAGTCGGTCGAGGAGTACGAGTACCGGGTCAGTCGAGTCGGAGGGATTCCGATCTCCGTGGTGCGGGCGACCACCCGAGCCATCGAGTCCCGGATGAAGAAGGCCCACTACAGCGTGGAACACGCCCGGCCGACCGGAGCGGTGACGCGATGGGACGACCCGCTGACCCGCACCGGCCGCGCGGTGTGGGCACGGCGCGGGAGCGTCTTCGCCGTCCACGCAGCCGGCAACCACCCGGGACCGCACAGCCTCTGGCCGGAGGCGCTCGCACTGGGCTACCGCGTCGCGGTCCGCCCCTCCCGGCGCGAGCCGTTCACCCCGCATCGACTGGTCACCGCACTGCGCAGCGCCGGCTTCGGCAACGACCAGGTGGCCTTGCTGCCCACCGACCACGCCACCGCGGACACCCTGCTGCGAGGCGCCGACTTGGGACTGGTCTACGGCGGCGACGACGTGGTACGCAAATACGCTCCAGACCCGCTGGTCCTCCCGCAAGGCCCGGGCCGCTCGAAGATTCTGCTGACCGAGGAAACGGACTGGCGGAACCATCTCGACACGATTGTCGACTCCATAAGCGGCCACGGCGGCACCGGCTGTGTCAACACCACCGCCGTATTCATCGAGGGCGACCCGGCCCCGCTCTGCGAGGCACTCACCGAGCGCCTTTCATCTGTGCCAAGCCTGCCTCCCGAGGATCCGGCGGCCGTCCTGCCCGTCCAGCCGCTCGCAACGGCCAAGGCATTCGAGGCGTCCCTGCTCCAGAAGGCATCGGGCACCAAGCCGTGGCTCGGCGGCGACGGCGTCGTCGCCGAACTGGGCGACGGCAGCGCCGTACTCCGCCCCGCAATCCATCAGCTCGACCTTCCCGATGCGCCCCAGGCTTCCGTTGAGCTTCCCTTCCCTTGCGTATGGGTCGCTCCGTGGACGCGTGAAGCAGGCATCGCCTCGCTGAGGGACAGCCTGGTCCTGACGGCGATCACACACGATGCCGGGCTCGTGGAACGGCTGCTGGACGAACCGTCGATCAGCAACGTCTACGTAGGAGATCACCGAACTTACTGGATGGAGTCCGGCATGCCGCATGACGGCTACCTCGCCGAGTTCCTGATGCGCTGCAAGTCGGTGATCAGGGGCTGACCGCTCCCCGTGGCGGCGAACGCTCGCCACCGCGACGCCGACGGGGAGGGTGCTCCTCCCCTGTCTCCGGGCTGCCGGGCCCGGCTCCAGACTGAGCGGAGCGCTGACGTGTGCAGGGGCTGCCTCCGGCGACGTGCCACGCCCTGCCACGCGGTGCGTGAAGGATGGTGTGCGAATGCTCGACGACCTCGATCGCGCCTTGATCCACGCGCTACACATCAACGGACGCGCTTCCTTCACACAGATCGGCGGCGTACTGGCGGTTTCCACGCAGACGGTTTCCCGTCGTTACGACAGGTTGCGCGAGCACGCCGCTCTCCGAGTCGTCGGGCTGCCCGACCCTCACCTGACGGGCCACGAGCAGTGGCTGCTGCGACTGACCGCTGCCCCAGAGGCCGCGCTGGATCTCGCCCGCGCCCTGGTCCGGCGCCAGGACACATCATGGGTCTACCTCACCGGTGGCGGCACCGAGATCGTCGCGGTGCTCGAGACCCCACTCGGCACGGCACACGGCCACTCCCTGCTCCTGCACGAACTGCCCCCCAGCATTGGGCTGACCGCTGTATCCGCCCACCATCTGCTGCACACCTATGTCGGCTGGCGTACCCCCTGGCACATGAGCGCCAGCGCCCTCAGACCACGACAACAACACCTGCTGGGAGGCGCAAAGCCCGCTGACCACAACGAGCCCCCATCCCCGGAGCGGTGCCGGCAGGTGAAGCTCTCCCCCGCGGACCATGCCTTGATGGAAGCCCTGCGGCACGACGGCCGAACCAGCGTCGGTGAACTCGCGGCCACCACAGGCTGGTCGCCGGCGACGGTTTCGCGTCGGCTGGACAACCTCCGCGACTGCGGTGCGATCTTCTTCGATGTGGAGATCGACCCCGCACTTCTCGGGGGCAGCACCAAGATCCTTCTGTGGATGGCTGTCGCTCCCGCCCATCTCGATGAGGTGGCTACCACGTTGACCTACCATGCCGAACTCGCCTTCGTGGCTCACACCACCGGCCCCACCAACCTTGTGGCTCACGCCCTGTGCAGGGACAGCGCAGCGCTCTACCACTACCTCACCCATGGCCTGGGCGCCGTGAAGGCAATCCGTACCCTGGAGACAGCGCCTGTCCTAAGAACCCTCAAAGCAGTGGGCACAATCTCTTCCACGCCCACGTCACCTCGCCACGGGTAGGAAGGCCCTGTCCACCCGACGGGCAGTGCGAGTCTCTGCCCCCGGAGCGGAGCACTGGCATCAGCGCTGTCCTCCCAATGAGTTGGGCAGTAGGCCCGGTGGCGCCGTAGCGACCACCGCCTGCCTGCCTGCCTGGAAGCTGAGGCTGCCGGCGCAGGGGTGGTTCGTAGCAGCCGGGGGAGAGCCGCGCACGCTTGAACCACATCAACGGCTGAACGCTCATAGCCACTGGACCGAAACTGCTGGGGTGGTTCGGTCCAGTGGCACAAGCCGTAGAGCCAGACGATCTCGTCCGGGTCGGCGGGCTCTTTCGGGAGACTCACCACCCCGTGGGCTGGAGGACCGAGCAGGTCGGTGGCCACGTACCAGGTGGCCTTCTCCGGCAGGTGCGCTCGGGCCGGAGCCTGGGTCGCCGAACTGGCTGGTGGCCTGTTGCAGGGCTGGCAAGGGTGACGGCCGCCTGCAAGGCCCCCGGGCCACCAACACCGTCGAGAGGCCGATCGCCGAACTCGAGCTCCGCCACCGGGTGCGAGCCCGGGCCGGCGTCCCCACCCAATGCGACAGCCATCCCTCGGCCTGCCCGCATCACGTCGGAACACACGAAAAAACGTCTGCCGACTCCATCGACCGTCACGAAAGATCGAGGCTGACAAGCCACCGGCAGTGAGTGAATCCTTCACGGTCAGCCCACAAACGGCAGGACTCTACAATTTGTCGGCCTTCCCTGGAGCCGGGATACGACAGCCGCCACGCTGATCGTGCCAGAAACCCTCTGGCTACCCTCGATCCAACGGGAGTGATTGAGAATGGCCGCCGAAATTACCGCCAGCAACGATCTCAGTCTGGATGCCGCGAAGGGACGCATGCTGGAGTTTCAGAACGGCCTGAGGCTGGCACATCTGTTGTACGCTGTGGCCGATTTGGGCGTGGCAGATCAACTCACCTCAGGCCCACTGCCGGTTGACGAGATCGCCAAGCGTGTTGACGCGCACCCGGGTACCTTGTATCGCGCGATGCGTGCTATCGCCAGCCGGGGGGTATTCACCGAGGTGGCCCCGAGCACCTTCGCGCTCAACACCATGGCCGAGACCTTGCGCTCAGACATACCGGGTTCGATGCGGGATCATTTCCGGTATGAGGGACAGCCGGCACTGCAACAGGCGTACGCTGCGCTCGGGCACAGCATCCGGACTGGACAGTGCGCTTTCGAGCAGGTGCACGGTACCGACCTGTTCTCCTATCTGACCGCTCGTCCAGAGCTGGGACAGATATTCAACAACGCGATGGGCGAACTCGTCCGCCACCTCCAGAGCGCCGCAGTCGAGACCTACGACCTGTCCGAGATACGGCGGATCGTGGATATCGGTGGCGGTCATGGGTACCTGGTGGCTCGGATACTTCAGCGCTACCCCGAAATGCGCGGTGTGGTGTTCGACCTGCCCGAGGTTGTGCCAGGAGCCACCGAGGTGCTCACCGAAGCCGGTGTCATCGACCGCAGCGAGACATTCGGCGGTGATTACCTGACCTCTGTGCCGGCCGGCGCTGACGCCTATGTGATTTCCCATGTGGCACACCAGCTGAGCGATGCAGATGCGATCACCGTTCTGAAGAACATCCGCGAGGTCATGGATCCCGACGGCCGAGTCGTCATCCTCGATCCCGTGATTCCGGAGGGTGATATCCCGCACCCCGGGAAGTTCCTGGACATCGTGATGCTGGCACTCACCCCAGGGCGGGAACGCACAGAGGCCGAGTTCGCCGGCCTGTTTCGGGCAGCGGGGCTGCGCCACGTGGAAACGGTGGCGCTTTCGGCACCCTCAAGCGTCATCGTAGCCATGGCCGATTGAGGCGGAGGAGTGGACGAAGCTGTCGGAAGAAAGTTCTCCGGGACGAGCTCCGTGGGGAAAGCCGATACTCACCCCAGGTAGGCCTGGGATGCTGAGGTCTCAGTAGCGCGCCTGACCAAGCGTTCCGGACGGTGCTGTCCACCCTGCACGGCAGGGTGGACAGCACCGTAGAACTCCACGGCCGCCGCGTCATCGTCTCCGAACTCAAGGCCGGCGACCGCTTCGACCAAGTACAGCGGGGACGCGGTGGTCGGCGCGCAGCTGGGCGAGCATCTTGCCGTAGTGGTCGGCGTACAGGATCCCTTCGACCACGACATGGAACCTGGCGCCCAGGACATAACGGGCCGTCATGCCGGTCAGAGCCGGTGTTCGCAGCTCCCGGCCGGCCACGTCAAGCTGTACTGCTGCTGATACATACGCAGCGCCGGGTCGACAGCGAGGGCCGGCGCGGCGCCCGGCCTCCACGCGCATCGACCCTGATGCCGGCCGACCTCGTCCCGGTTTCGGGCGTCCAGCCTCCCGCTCCTCGACGAGTACAGGGGCAACTCTCCTTCCCCTCGCGGTGAAATGCGCACACCGTCCGCACCCGGCCCCACGGGCGCCAACAGCGCGGCGTTCCTGAACTTCCTCAGTTCCAGAGGGTCGCTGCACTTCATCTCGATCATTCGCATCACTCAGCCCATCGCGACACCGTACGCGTGGCGGCTCACCTCGACCTGCACCTCGCCAAGGAAGCCGATGCGACCGGCCCCGCGCGTCCCCGAGCTCCTGCATCCCAGGCCCCGGGACCCACCGGGCGCACGGAAGGCCGGCCTTGCGCAGCCTCTGGGACTCGCACGACCTGATCGCGCCGGACCGGCTGCCACCCAACCACGCCGACCCGCCGGCCACCGCCCGGCCCAGCCGCGTGTAAGAGAGTTTGAGGACCAGCCAGGGATGCGGGATGGCGGCAGGCTCCCCACCGTCGCGTCGGGGCCACCCTCGCCCCCGGATCAAAGCCGGCTGTCAGTGCGCGGAGTCCTTTGCGCGGGTGTCCGCAGTCGTCTGTACGGGGGCGGCAGTTGCCAGCAGTGCGGCGAGCGCGAGGGGTGCGGCCGTCTGGTAGCCGACCCACACCTCACCCCCGGTACCGCTGCCCTGCCATGCCATCAGCAGGCCGGCAACCGTGGCCAGGGCCCAGGCGCTGTCGTAGGCGACCATGAGCCGCGTGTACGTGCGCATCGTGCGGCTGCGCACGTACCTGATCTCGGTCCCACCACCGATCAGCAGGGCCACGCCGGAGACGACCATCAGCCAGGCGGGCACGCCGAGCAGCTGATCGAGCCGGGCAGCGCCGGCGATGAATGTGGCACCGAGCAGCAGCTTGACGACACCGTCGGCGATGACCCCCACCATCCGACTGGTCCCTGCCGTAGCCACGGCCTGGTTCTGGGTCTGGGTCTGGGTCTGGGTCTGGGTCATGAGCGTTTCCCCCTGATGCTGTCCGACTCCCGTTTCCGTAACTTGATTACTATAATAATGAAACTATGAGAATGACGAGAGCGGAGACCAAGGAACGCAACCGCCGCGCCCTGCTGGATGCCGCGTTCCAGGTCGTCTCCCGAGACGGGTACCGCGCCAGGCTCGACGAGATCGCCGAGCGGGCCGACCTGACCACCGGCGCCATCTACTCGCTGTTCGGCAGCAAGAACGGCCTGGTGATCGCCCTGGTCACCGACTACCTGCGGCCGCACTACGAAGAGATCGAGCAGGCGGTTCCCGCCGGCCTGGATCTGCTTGAAGCGGTCGACGCCTTCGCTCGGTACTACCGGCGCACCTGTGACGCCCCCGACGCGTTGTCCAGAATGTCGCTGCAGATCACCTTGCTGGACATGGCCGTGCACGACCCCGAGTTGGGGTCCCGGCTCGCCGGGGCCATCCGGACGCAGGAGACCGACCTGGTCGCGATGTTCACCGGAAGAGCCCACAAAGGGAGCGTCGTGACGCCGCATCAGGCCCAACGCCTGGTCACCGCTCTCAGGGCACTGTTCGTCGGCCTCAGCCAGGGCGTCGTCCTCGGCCTCGCCCACGGTGCCGACGAACAGTACTTCGCCGACACCGCCCGCGCCCTGGCATCCGAGGTGCCCCTCATCGATTGAGCACCGCAGAGCGCCACACGCCATATGGCCGTGGCCGTGGCCGTGGCCGTGGCCGTGGCCGTGCGGGAACAGTGCCCTCCAAGGGTTCAGCCACCCCATCGCGTCATGGCTGAACCCCTCCCCGCCCCGTCAGACCTTGGTAACCGGCTCCTGGAGTTCGGTCACCCACTCGTCCCGGTTCTCCGGGCACTCCAGGTTGATCTCCCTGGGGTAGCCCGCCGAGCGGTAGCCGTTGGCGTCGATCCAACGGCCCAGGGTCTGGATCGTCGGCAGGATCGCGTCCATCGAGCCGCGGTGCACGATGGTCGCGGCCTGTTCGACGGGCGGCAGGTCCACGATCCGCAGCCCGTCGTCCTTCCCGAGGGGCGCCGCGACCTCGACGCCCGCGTGGACGAGGACCCCGCCGTCCGGGGCGTCCTCGTAGTACGCGACACCCGGCCCGGTCAATGCGATGCCGGCGGTATGGAGGCGCCTCATCAGTTCCTCGTACAGCGGCTGGACAACCGGCCCGATGCTGTCGAAGTCCGTTGCCACCGCGGTCAGTTCGGCCACGCGCACGCTCGGCAGGCTCTTCACTACGATGTCGTTACCAGTCATGTGCCCTTCGCTCTCGATCGACCGGAGCCTCGCCTCGACCTGGGTCAGCCGGGCCGCCGCGGCCGTCATCGTGGCCTCCAGCTCGGCGCGCCGCAGCCGCAGCATGGCGCGCAGTTCCTCGGTGGAGACCTTCTCGTCGAGGATCTCCTGGACCTGCTGGAGGGTGAAGCCGAGGTCCTTGAGCGCGATGACACGGTTGAGGCGGGCGAGCTGGCCGGCCATGTAGTAGCGGTAGCCGGTGGCGGGGTCGACCCGGGCCGGGCGCAACAGGCCGATCGCGTCGTAGTGACGCAGCATCCGGACCGATACGCGGCCGTGCCGGGCGAAGTCTCCGATGGTGAACATGATGGTCTCCGAGTTGACCGCCTGACACGGTGTGAGGGTCAAGAACCCTACGCGGCGGTCGGGCGCAGTGGCAGCGCTACCAGGCGCCCAGGACGCGCTGCGGTCCCCGCCCGGCTGCGGCGGGGCCTTCGTCGTGTCAACCCTCGGGGTGGAGATCGCGGCATTACCATGAGAGAGGCGCGATGCGCGGCGCGCATGTGCTGCCTCAGCCGCTCGGACGTCTCTCCGCAGTGCCAGGTCAGCGCCAGGTCTCGATGATCCGCTCGTCGTGCGGAGTGGACCGATGAGTTCTGCCGCATCCGGGCGTCTATCCCTTCGACAGCAGCACCCGCCCGGAAGGTGAGAATCATGCAGTACATGATCCAGCTGAATGTCCCGGCCCCCCAGTGGGACTCGATGATGTCGGCATACTCCGAGGACGACACCAAGGCGATGTTCGCCCACATGAACGCGCTCAACAACGAGCTGACCTCCGCCGGGGAGCTCGTGGAGGCGCGGGGCCTGGGCGGGCCCTCGCTGGCCAAGACCGTACGGGCCGGGGACGACGGGCGCCCGGTGGTGAGCGAGGGGCCGGCGGAGGCGGACCGCATCCTCGCCGGTTACTGGGTGGTCGACGTCAAGAGCGAGGACCGGGCCCTGGAGATCGCCGCGAGGGCGTCGGCCTGTCCCGGCCCCGGTGGCCGGCCGAGCAATGAGCCGGTCGAGGTGCACCCGGTCCCCGCTGAGCCGCCGACCGCCTGAGCCCGGTGCCGCGTGACGGGGCGGCCGCCGCAGCACACCGGTGACGGGTGGGTCAGCGCGTACGTGTGACCATCGTCGACAGCGGTCGTTCACCGGTAATGAAGAAGATCATCACCGTCGTCGGAGTCCTTGCGGCGTCCGCTCTGGGCCTGGCGGGCCAGGCCCAGGCCGGGCCCGCCCCCATGCCGAACTTCAAGGGCAAGCCCCTCATGGCCGTCTACCGAACCGTCGACGCCGGCACCAGGATTGACGTCCGGGACGTGAGTGGGTTCAAGAGGCATGTCCTTTGGCCCGCGAATTGGAAGGCTTGTACCCAGGTGCCGGCCGCGGGCGCGCCCGTCGGCGCCCCCGTCGAGATCGGCGTGGTCAAGAACGCCGAGCGATGCCCGTGACGTAGGAGCGCCGGACGCCGGGCGCCGGCGCCGGTGTCCGAGCAAGCCGGATGGCCCGATGAGCACCACGGTTTGCCGCGTGGAAACGGCATCTGTTGTGCTTCGGTCGGGCCATGGTGCTCCGCTCAGACGACAGGCTCGCCGATGCCCAGCAGATTTCCCTCGCTGTCACGGAACCAGGCCGCGCGTTCTCCCCGTGCGCCCTTGCTCGCGTAGTTCCCCTCGATCTCGGCGATCCCGCCGTTCGTTCGGAACCCGGGCGCGTCGACCTCTTCGAACATCACACCGCGCTGCTTGAGTTCCGACACGACGATCTCGAGGTCGTCGACCGCCCACCCCATCTGAGTGAAGGTGCCGGGCGACGCGCCCGTCGACTTGAACAGCGCGAACTCCGTGTCTCCGCACCGATACAGCAGCCCACCGGGTCGTTCGTCGACGGGCTCCAGACCGAGCTGATCGGCGTAGAAGCGCCGTGCCCGGTCCAGGTCCTGGGCCGGCAGCCTGGTCGCCACGCGTCCCCGGGCCAGAATGTTGCTGTCGTCTGCGTTCATGCCGCCACTGTGCCGTGAGCCGTGGCCGAAACGGACAGCCGACAGGCGCGTGTCACGGTTTGGGGTCCAGCCGTCTTCCGCCATTCGTGTTGCCGACGGCCTCGGGGGCGGGGTGGCCCCATCCCGAGGCCGTCGGCCCGGTCGCACCGGGCCCGCCCCGCCCCGTCTCCCTCCCTATTCCAGTCCCCCACGCTTGACCAGTTGTGCGGCGATGACGTTTCGCTGGATCTCGTTCGTTCCCTCGCCGACGATCATCAGTGGCGCGTCGCGGAAGTAGCGCTCGACGTCGTACTCGGTGGAGTAGCCGTAACCGCCGTGGATGCGGACGGCGTTGAGGGCGATCTCCATCGCGGTCTCGGAGGCGAAGAGTTTGGCCATGCCGGCTTCCATGTCCACCCGGCGGCCCGCGTCGGCCTCGCGGGCGGCGTGCAGGGTAAGCTGCCGGGCCGCGGTCAGCTTGGTGGCCATGTCGGCCAGATAGTTGCCGACGGACTGGTGCTTCCAGATGGGCTTGCCGAACGACTCGCGTTCCTGGGCGTAGCCGAGCGAGTCCTCCAGGGCGGCGCGTCCGACGCCCAGTGCGCGGGCGGCGACCTGGAGGCGGCCGGTCTCCAGGCCCTTCATCATCTGGGGGAAGCCCTCGCCCTCCACGCCCCCGAGCAACGCGTCCGGCGCGGCCAGGTAGTTGTCGAAGGACACCTCACAGCTCTCGACGCCCTTGTAGCCGAGCTTGGGGAGGTCGCGGGAGACCGTGAGGCCGGGGCCGTGCTCCACAAGGAGGATGGAGATGCCGCGGTGGGCGGGAGCGGCGGCCGGGTCGGTCTTGCAGAGCAGGGCGATCAGCTGGGAGCGGCGTGAGTTGGTGATCCAGGTCTTGGTGCCGTTGACGAGGTAGCCTCCGGCGCGCCCGGCTTCGCTCGCGCCGGAGGTGTCGCCGCCGTCCCTGCGGGCGGTGGTGCGCATGGCCTGGAGGTCGGAGCCGCCGCCGGGTTCGGTGAGGGCCATGGTCGCGCGGATCTCGCCGGTGGCCATCTTCGGCAGGTAGCGGCGCTTCTGCTCCTCCGTCCCGAAGTGCAGCAGCAGCTTGGCGACGACGGTGTGGCCACCCATCGCGCCCGCCAGGCTCATCCAGCCGCGGGCCAGTTCCTCGGTGGCCAGGACGTAGCAGGCGGTGGAGACCGCGGTGCCGCCGTACTCCTCGGGGATGGCGAGCCCGTAGATGCCGAGGGCCTTCATCTTCTCGATGAGCTGCTCGGGGTAGGTGTTGGCGTGCTCCAGTTCCTGGACGACGGGCTTGACGTCCTTGTTGACGAAGTCGTGCACGGTCTCGACGACGAAGCGCTCGTCGTCGGTGAGGGTGTCCAGCGTGCTCATGCGGGTTCCTTGGGTGCGGGCGGCAGGAAGTGGCGGGAACGGGCCGGGGAGAGGCGTCAGATGGTGCCGTCGGCGCGCAGCGCGGCGAGGTACTCGGGGCTGTGGCCCAGGGCGGTGAGGACCGCTTCGGTGTGTTCGCCGACGGCCGGTACGGGGTCCATGCGGGCGGTGAGTCCGGCGAGGTCGGCGGGCGGCAGCAGGGCCTGCACGGTGGCGCCCGGTACGGCGACGTCGCGCCAGCGGTCGCGGCCTTCCAGTACGGGGTGTTCGAGGAACTCCGTGAGGGAGTTGACCCCGGCGCAGGCGATGCCGATCTCGTCGAGGGACTTCAGGATGTCGGCGGCCGCGCAGTCGGCGAACCGCTCGGCGATGATGGCGTTGAGCGCGTCGCGGTGGACGACGCGGTCGGAGCCGGTGGCGAAGCGCGGGTCGTCGTTCAGTTCGGGCCGGCCGAGGAAGTCGGCGCACAGCGCGGCCCATTCGCGCTCGTTCTGGATGGAGAAGAGGACGTCCTTGCCGTCGGCCGCGGTGTAGGCGCCGTACGGGGCGATGGTGGCGTGCTGGGTGCCGATCCGTGGCGGCTGGCTGCCGCTGTGCCGGGTGTAGTAAGCGGGCTGGCTCATCCATTCCGCAAGCGCCTCAAAGAGCGAGACCTCCACCGGGTGCACCACGCCGCTGGTGGCGCGGGCGAAGAGGGCGGTGAGGATGCCGCTGTAGGCGTACATACCGGCGGAGATGTCGGCGACGGAGATGCCGACCCGGGCCGTTTCCTCGGCGCTTCCGGTGAGGGAGACCAGGCCGGTCTGGCACTGGATGAGCAGGTCGTAGGCCTTGCGATCGGCCCAGGGGCCGCTGGTGCCGTAACCGGAGACCGTGCAGGGGATCAGCTTCGGGTAGCGGGCGGTCAGCGCGTCGGGGCCGAGGCCGAGACGGTCGGCGGCGCCGGGGGCCAGGTTCTGGACGAACACATCGGCCTCGGCGAGGAGTTGGTGCAGGATTTCCTGACCGCGCTCGTCCTTGAGGTCGAGGGTGACGGATTCCTTGGAGCGGTTGAGCCAGACGAAGTAGCTGGACTGGCCGTGCACGGTGCGGTCGTAGCGGCGGGCGAAGTCGCCGTCTCCGGGGCGTTCGATCTTGATGACGCGGGCGCCGAGGTCGGCGAGCTGGCGGGTGGCGAAGGGGGCGGCCACCGCCTGTTCGATGCTGACGACGGTGATGCCTTCGAGAGGGAGCTGCTGCTGCACGGTCCTCACGCCTCCTGGTGGGGGTTCGGGGCGGGGTGTGCCTCCGCCGCCGGGAACGCCGTACGCATCAGTGTCGCGGCGCCCGCCCAGCTGATGCCCTCCAGCAGCCCGGGGACATCCGTTCCGCAGGCGGCGAACTTCTCGCGCAGGTCGCTCTCGGTGGGCGGGCGCCGCGGTGAGCCGGGCGGCAGGGCCATCTCGGAGTGCACCGCGGTGCCGTCGGCGAGGTCGATGCGGAGGGCGACCGTGCCGTCGAGGAGGGTGGTGGTCTCGCCGGGGAGCCGGTCGACGGTCACGAGGTCGATGATCTTCTGCGCCTCCGGCCGGTTCACCGCTTCGTCCGTGAAGCTCTCGAAGCCGGGATAGTCGTCGAGCAGCGCGGTGGCGATCGCGTACGGCATGGAGAACTTCGCCTCGAGGCCGGTCTCGGGCCGGTCGTGGAGGAGCGGATGCACGGTCCCCGCGGGGGTGGTGACCGTGATGCCGGTGATCTCACCGCCCGTGCGGTCGCCGGTCAGCCTGTCGCGGATCTCGCGCAGTGCGGCGATCGGCCGCTGCATGGCGTAGCAGCAGGGGAACAGCTTGATCGCGAGACCGCCCGGGACGGCGGGGATCTCGGCGCATTCCGTCGTGGGGGTGCCGCCGACCCGCTCCAGCCAGGCGTCCAGGGCACGGGGGTCGGCGGTGGCGCCGGCCAGTGCGAGCCGGGCGGCTCGTACTCCGGCATCCGCGGCGAAGCCGACCTGCAGGGACTTGCTGTGCGTCCCGAACGCCTCCTGGACGCCACCGGCCCCGGGGACGGCGAGCGCCATCGCGGTGGCCAGCCGGGGGACGTCCAGCCCGAGGCCGATGCCGGCCGCGACGGCGGCGGCCGGGGCGCCCGCGGTGCAGGTCGCGTGCCAGCCGGCCGCGTAGTGGCGCCAGCCGAGCATCGCGCCGAGCCGGGCCATGACGCCGGCGCCCGCCGAGTAGGCGCGGGCGTCGCCGCCGACGGCGAGTACGGCGGGGACGGTGACCACGGAGATGTGCGTGGTGGTGTCGGTGTGCAGGTCGTCGAAGTCCAGTACATGGGCCATCGCCGCCCAGCGCGCCGCGTCCGGCAGAGGCGCGGTGACCGGGCGCAGCGGGTGCTCGCGGGCGGCGAGCGCGACGGCGAGGGTGTCGGCCAGCGCGCGGTCGGCGAGGGCGAGGTCGTCGGGGTCGGGCCGGTGGTCGTGGGCCCACTGCGCGAGGGCTCGGGCGGCGGTCATGCGGTCCCCTCCGTGTTTCGGCGTCCGCCGGGCGTGCCGTCGGCGGCTCTGCGCAATTTGTACGGCCAAATATCCGGCGTGTCAACGAGCGAGAATCCGGGCGTCACCAGGGAAGTTCAGCACACCCTTGACGGCAGAGTGAGGCGCACCACAGAATGCCGATGCTTTGTACGTAGCAATGCATCAAATGGCTTCATCAATGCCCCGCCGGGACGGCGGGTGGCCTGTGAGCGCCGCGGGACGCGTCGCCTCCACACCCGTCGCCGGATGAGCCGCCGCCCGCATGCCGGGAACCCTTGGAGGTAGGTCAGTGTCGACCCCGTCCCCCGCCCTCGCCGCACTGAGCGGGGCACCCATCGGCCGTATGCACCGCAGGGTGCTGCTGACCGTGAGCGCGATGTTCCTGTTCGATCTCGCCGACCTCAACACCTTTGCCTACGCCGCCCCGGCGATCCGGGCCGCGCACCTGTTCACCGTGCACGACGTGGCCTTCGTGACCGCGATGAGCTTCGCGGGCATGGCGGTGGGCGCCGTACTCGGCGGACGCGCCGCCGACCTGCTGGGCCGCCGGGTCGGCATGTCCGCCGCTGTCCTGATTTTCTCGGCCGCCTCGCTGATCAACGCCGTGGTCTCCACCCCCGGCCTGATGGCGGCGGCCCGCGCACTGACCGGCTTCGGTCTCGGCGCGATGACCGCGGTGGCGATCTCCTACCTTTCCGAGGTCACCCCGGCCACCCATCGCGGCCGCTTCCAGGCCGTCGCGCTCGGTGTCGGTCTCGTCGGCATCCCGCTGGTCGCCTTCTCCGCCCGCGCGGTCACCGTGTCCCACCCCACCGCATGGCGCTGGCTGTTCGTCGCGGGCGCGCTCGGGTTCCTGCTGCTCCCACTGGTCTGGCGGCTGCCGGAGTCGCCGCGCTGGCTGCTCTCCCGGGGCCGGACCGAGGAGGCAGAAGAGACGGTCCGCCGCTTCGTACCGGATTTCCGCCCGGATGCCGCGCGGCCGCACGAGGAGGTGCCCGCGGCGGATCAGGTCCTGCCCCCGAAGGCCCGCTTCGCCGACCTCTTCGCACCGGGCCAGCGGCACAACTCCCTTGTCATGATGGTCGTGTGGATCTTCGCGCTGACCGGCTTCTACGGTTTCGCCTCCTGGGTGCCGACCCTGCTGGCCGAGCGCGGCCAGGACTTCGCCAAGTCCATGACCATGTCGGCGATCACCACGATCGGCGCGGTGCCCGGCGCGTTCCTCGCCGCGCCGTTCATCGACCGCTTCGCGCGCAAGCACCTCTCCGTCGTCCTGGGCCTGCTCGTCGCGGTGGTCGGCATCAGCTACGGGCTCAGCACCAGCACCGCCGCCATCGTCATCTTCGGCGTGCTGGTCGCGGCCCTCAGCCAGGCCTACATCGCCGTCCTGTACTCCTACACGCCCGAGTACTTCCCGACCGCCCTGCGGACCGCGGGTTCGGGGTTGGGCAACGGTGCGGGGCGCGCCGCGAACATCGTCGCCCCGCTGATCATCGCGGCCATCTACACCTCACCCGGCCTCGGTTACGTCGGTGTATTCGCCTTCGTGGCAGGGGCCTGGCTCATCGCAAGCCTCACCGTGGCATTCTTCGGCCTCAACACACGCGACGCGGCGCTGGAGGAACTGCACGCCCGGCCCGCGCAGGAGGAGCCGGTGCCCACCCCTGCCACCAACCACACCGCAGCCCACTGACCACCCGGTCGCCGGTCGCCCCCGGCCGGCGACCGGCCTCCCCCTCCGCCGTCCCGCCCCTCGCACGACAGGAGCCTCCTTGTCCCCCGCCGATGCCTCCGTCACCGACTTCAGCGTCCTCGAAGAGACCGCCCGCACCTGGCACCCGGCGGGCACCCGTGCCACCGACGCGCTGGCCCCCGCGCCGGTCGCGGCACTCTCCGCCGTGCTCGACCTGCCGGAGCCGGTGGCCACCGCCGGGCAGCCGCTGCCGCCACTGTGGCACTGGCTGCACTTCCTGACCTGGCCGCGGCAGAGCGAGCTGGGCCCGGACGGGCACTTGCGCGACGGGCACTTCCTGCCGCCGCTGCCGGAGCGGCGTCGCATGTTCGCCGGCGGCCGGCTGGAGATCCGTACGCCGCTGACCACCGGGCGCCCGGCCGAACAGACCAGTCGCGTGGTGAAGGTGCAGGCGAAGAAGGGACGCAGCGGCGGGCTGCTGTTCGTCACCGTGCGCCACGAGCTCAGCCAGGACGGCGACGTGCGGGTGGCGGAGGAGCAGGACATCGTCTACCGCAGCGGCGGCGGCGCGCCGGTCCAGGCCGCCCTCGCCGTGGACCCCGCCGCCGAGCCGCGGAGCGACGCACCGTGGCAGCTGCCGTGGACCACCGATCCCGCCGTACTCTTCCGCGTCAGCGCGCTCACCGCGAACGCCCACCGCATCCACTACGACGCCCCCTACGTCACCGGCATCGAGGGGTATCCGGGGCTGGTCGTGCACGGTCCGCTGCTGGCGCTGATGATGCTGGAGGTGGTCCGCCGGCAAGCTCCCGAGCGCACCGTCCGCACCCTGTCCTACCGACTGCTCAAGCCGGCCTTCTGCGGCGAACAGTTGCTGGCCTGCGGGGAACCGTCCGACGAAGGCGTACGGCTGCGGGTCACGGGGGCGCGAGAGGCCGAACACGCCACGGCGGAGGTGACCTTCGCATGAGCAGCGCCGACACGGACGCATGGGCACGGCCACTGGCGGCCGCCCGCAGCCTGTTGTTCGTCCCCGGGCATCGGGCCGACCGCTACGACAAGGCGATGGCCGCGGGCGCCGACGGCGTGATCATCGATCTGGAGGACGCGGTCGCCCCCGAGGCGAAGGACGCGGCCCGCGAGGACGTGGCCGCATGGCTGACCGGCGGCGGACAGGCGGTGGTCCGGATCAACGCGCCCGGCACCCCGTGGTTCGAGGCCGACGTGGCGATGGCCGCGGCGCACGGTGTCCCCCTCATGCTGCCCAAGGCCGAGGACCCGGCCGTCCCGGAGGCGATCGCCCTGGAGACGCGCGGCCGATCGCCGGTGCTTGCGCTGGTGGAGACCGCCGCCGGGGTCGAGAACGCCGCGGCCCTCTGCCGGGCCCCGAACGTACTGCGGGCGGCCTTCGGCAACGTCGACCTCTCGGCACAGCTCGGTGTGGACCCCACCGATCACCAGGCATTGGCGTACGCGCGCTCGCGGGTGGTGTGTGCGTCGGCAGCCGCCGGGCTCGCGCTGCCCCTGGACGGCGTCACGACCGACCTCACCGACGCCGAGCCCTTGGCGGCGGATGTTGCGCACGCCCGCCGGATGGGATTCACCGGCAAGCTGTGCATCCATCCGCGCCAACTGGACGCGGTACACAAGGGTTTCGCGCCCTCCACGGCCGAGCGGGAGTGGGCGCGCCGGGTGCTGGGTGCCGGCGAGGCGGTCACCGTCGTCGACGGTCAGATGGTGGACCGCCCGGTCCTGGAGCGGGCACGTCGCATCCTTCAAGCCGCGGCACACGGCTGAGCGGGCGCGGCGGACGGCCCGTCCCGCGGAGGCGTGAGACCGCCGCCCGCACGCCTCCGGACACCGACGGGCCGCCCCGCATCCCTGCGGGTGACCTGCCCCTTCACGGGCCGATAGGCTGGCCGTTCCTTCCCGGATGTGAACGGCGACGAGGGTGTGATGGCCAACAAGCCGGCCCGTGGGCAGAGCGCGTACCAGCAGCTGGCGAACGATCTGCGCGCGGACCTCGCGGACGACCGCTACCCCGAAGGGGTGCGGCTCCCGACGGAGGCCGAGCTGGCCGAGACCTACCAGGTCAGCCGCCAGACGGTACGGCGCGCCTTCCACGACCTGGTCGCCGAGGGCCTGGTCTACCGGGTCCCGGGGCGCGGGACGTTCGCCTCCCCACGCGACGGCCGCTACCTGCGGAAGTTCGGGTCGGTGGACGACCTGATGGGGCTGTCCATCGACACCACCATGCAGCTGACCAGCCCGCTGCGGCGGCGCGTGGACATCGACGCGGCCGGGCGACTGCGGCTGGACAGCGACATGGTGCACACCCTCGCCTTCCGGCGGCTGCACGACGAGGTTCCGTTCTGTCACACCACGGTGTGGCTGCCGACGGACGTCGGCGAGACCCTGTCCTCGGTCGACCAGCTGACGGAGACGGGCGCGACCAGCACCTTCACCATCATCGGACTTCTCGACGACCGGCTGGGCCGGCCCATCACCGGGGCCGAGCAGAGCATCACGGTCGCCCCGGCCCCGGATGCCGTCGCCGAGCAGCTGAAGTGCGATCCGCAGCATCCGCTGCTGCGGATCGACCGCCTCTACACGACCGCTGAAGGCCGCCGCGTCGAGCTGGCGATCAGTTACTTCCTGCCCGAGCTGTACTCCTACCGCGTCCGCCTACGCCGCTGACCGCGGCACCGCCACTCGCCGCCCGCTCTCCCAACTGCCTTGTCGTTGACGGGCGATGAGGCAGCATCCACACGAGAGCGACAGCGCCACCGCGAGCTTGAGCCCAGCGGCTGCGGCGGCACGGCCGAGGTCACTCCGGCTCTTCCGCGGCGAGGGCCGCTGCGACCGCATCCGCGATGTAGTCCCCGGTCGCCACCTTGTCGAGGCCGAGACCGGCGAGGGCACCCTCGCCCGCTTCGAGCTCCAGCAGCGCCAAGAGGATGTGCTCGGTGCCGACGTAGTTGTGCCCCAGCCGCAGGGCCTCCCGGAACGTGAGCTCCAATGCCTTGCGCGCCTGCGCGTCGTACGGGATGAGCTCGGGCACCTGCCCGGCCGCCGGCGGCAGCGTCCGGGTCACGGCCTGCCGTACGGTCTCCAGCGGCACGCCCTGCGCGACGATCGATGTCGCGGCGAGCGCGTCCGGCTCGTTCAGCAGCCCCAGGACCAGATGCGCCGGGCGGATCTCGTCTCCGCCTGCCGCCCGGGCCTCGTTCTGCGCGGCCACCACGACGTTCCGTGCCCGCTGCGTGAACCGGCTGAAGCCCTGACTCGGGTCGAGGTCCGAGGGACCACCCGGGTCCTTCGGCACGAACCGCTTCTGCGCTGCTTGCTTGGTCACCCCCATGCTCCGGCCGATCTCGGTCCAGGAGGCACCCGAGCGCCGCGCCTGATCGACGAAGTGACCGATCAGGTGGTCGGCCACGTCGCCGAGATGATCCGCGGCGAGGACTGCATCGGAGAGCTGGTCAAGAGCTTCGGGGTGGACCTTCTTGATCGCCTCGATCAGATCGTCGAGACGTACCTGAGGAGTCATGCGAAGGGGATTCGTCATGCGTCAACCGTAGGTTGTCGACCCAGAGCCCGTCAACCATTCGTTGACGGCCCGGCTTGTCCGCCCCCTCCCCCTCCGCTGTTTCCACGGTCGCCGCACCGCAGGTGCTATCCGGCACCTGCGGGGCCCTGCGGTACATCAAGAGCTGAGGTGGTACTGGGTCCAAGGCTGAGGGGAGGCCGCTGCCTCCTCGTAAGGGGAGGCGATCGTGCCCCACGGAGCGAGGGCGTTGTCCCAGTCCTGAGCGAGTGCTACATCCTGGACGGTCTCCCCCGCCGGCACCGCGCCTTGGTACCAGGCGGACGGCATCGCGTGCGCGGTGGGCGCGGCATTCCAGGCCGCCGTCTGCTGGGCAGGGATGGCGTATTCGGATTCATGCATCTCGCCGGGGCCACGGCGATGGCGTCCCGCATGACCGTCATGACCGGACTGAAAACGGCCCTGGGCCGACAGCTGTTGGGCGCGGCTGACAAGACGTGTCAGATCGAGGCCGAGTTCGGTCGCCAACTCGCGCAGATCCACCCCGGTCTGCCAACTGCCGATGAGCACCGCATCCATTGCCGCCGACCACGCCTGCTCCTGAGAGCTGCTCGCCGCCTCGCGCGGGGGAGCCGCCTGACGGGCGCCGGACGGCTGCGTGGACGCGGCCCCGGCGGCGGGCGGAACCTCGGAAGAGTAATCCGGCGCCTCCGCCATTTCCGGTTCCCGGATCAGCGCCGTCGGCCCCCCGGCCAACAACTCCTCGGCAACGGCGCGAGCATCGTCCTTGCCCACCGTGCGCCGGGCGACCCGCACTTCCCGCTCGTTCAATCCGAAGAGGCCGGCCACGGCGCCCGCGCTGCCCACCGTCACCGCGAACGCCGCCAGAACCCGTGACCGGTCGGCCTGTGCCTCATCGAGCCTGGCCTGCGCCTCGCGCACCCGCTCGTCTCCCAGGCAAAACGCTTCCGCCAGCACGGCGTTGCGGTCCCACAACTCTCTAGGCTCCATACCCGGACAACGTTTCAACAACGCAGTTGAACCGTTTTGGCGCAATAAAGCACCCCAAAGCACGCATATGCCCACGAAATGACAATAACGTCACAGGTGCGCGGTCCGTCTCGGGGCGCTTCACGACTGAGGGGCCCAGGCTTACCGATCGGGCGCCTTTCGGAACGTTCGACACACCCCAACCGGCCGAACGTGTTACGCCACGCCCGCCATTCGGCCCCATCCCGCGACCGTTCCGGCGCCCCCTCGGCTGCCCGCGCCTGCCCATGCGCCGAGGAGGACGGCAGTCACGGCCTGGGCCGGCGACGAACGGCGGGGTCGACAGCCGGGGGGGGGACGGTGTCGTCGACCGTCTCCGCGCACGCGCTCCGCCAGAACCCCTTTACCGCATGACGACGCCTCCACCGCGGAGGCGCACACCGCCCAACGGGTGATTTTCGGGCCCTTATCCACTCGAAGGGCCCAGCGTGTCGCTCGAATGCGGCGTTCTCCGGTGGTGGCGCGCCGTGATCCGACTGACGGTGATCACGCCGCACCTGCGATCCCATGTGCCGATAACGCGTCGGCCTTCGTGGACGCGGCGAAAGGAACATGTCCCTATGCGCACTGCCCGCACCCTGTTCGCCTCGGCCGCCATCACCGCGGCCCTCGCGATATCCGCTCCGGCCGCGAACGCCATGACCACGGCCGAGGGCCGGACCCCGGACAGCAATCCCTCTTCCAGCAGCGACCACCATGACAAGTCCGGGAAGGGCGATCACGACAAGTCCGGTAAGCACCACAAGGGCCACAAGAACGACCACGACAAGTCCCGGGACGGCCGAAAGCCGCACGGCGGCATGCACACCGGCGGCGGCGCCCTGGCCAAGACGCTGACCCAGGACTGGGACCAGGACGACTACCCGTCCGCCGACGACCGCGAGGAAGGCTGGAAGGGCGACCGCGAAGGCGGCTGGAAGGGCGACCGGGAGGGCGGCTGGAAGGGCGGCCACGACAAGTCCTGGAAGGACGAGCACAACAAGTCGTGGGAGGGCAAGAAGCCGCACGGTGGCGTCCACACCGGTGGCGGCGCCCTGGCCATGTCCGGGAGCGGCCTCGCCGCCGGCTCGGTACTGCTGCTCGGTGGGCTCGGCGCCGGCGCGTACGTGCTGCGCCGCCGCAACGCGTCAGGTGCCGCGGCGGCCTGATCGGGCCGCACCCGTCACAGGTCGCTTTGCTGTCGCGGCCACCGTCCGGCCGGGCGGTGGCCGCGGCGATGCGTTTTTCCGTCACCGGCCCGGCCTGCGGCTCGCAGGTACGGCGCCCGGACGTCGCACCGCTCCGTTCACGAAAGGCCCGTTCATGTCCGCGCAGCAGAACTCCCCCCGGACCGCGACAGCCCACCGCCCGCTCGGCCGAGCCCTGATGTGGCCCGCCGCAGCCGTCGGCGTGGGCGCCCTCCTCCTCTACAACTCCTTCGAGACCACCGCGGACCCCAAGCCGCAGGCCCGCCCCCCGGCGGTCGCCTCGGCCACCCCCGGGCCATCGATGCCACGTTCCGCACCGACACGGCTCTCGATCCCGGAGATCGCGGTCGACGCGCCGTTCACTCCGCTGGACATCGACTCGTCGGGCCAGCTCGCGGCGCCTCCCTCGGACAACAACAACCTGGTCGGCTGGTTCGAGGAGGGGGCGTCGCCCGGCGAGCGCGGCGCCTCGATCGTCGCAGGCCACGTCGACACCAAGACCGGCCCGGCGGTGTTCCTCCAGCTCAGCACACTCAAGCGCGGCAGCACCGTCGACATCGCCCGGGAGGACGGCACCGTCGCGACGTTCGAGGTCGACACCGTGGAGACCTTCAGCAAGGCGGACTTCCCCAACGACCGGGTCTACGCCGACACTCCGTCCTCGCAGCTGCGACTGATCACGTGCGGTGGGGCCTACGACCGGAAGGCCAAGGACTACTCCGACAACGTGGTCGTCTTCGCCCACCTCGCGTCGTCCAAGAGCGCCTGAGGCGCCCTACGGCGCGCCGTCCTCGTCCTCTACAGTGGTGCCGGGCCGTGACTGGCGCTTGGGTGGGACACCACCGGGGAGCGGCCCGGCCGACCTGGTCAGTGCCGTGCGCCTGGGCGACTCGTCTCGAAGCCCCAGGAGAGCACCGTGTCCCGGACCGCTCGTGTGATGGACGGCAGGAATCTCGCGCGCCGCATGGTCGAGCAGGCCGCCGAGCGTGCGGCGGAGATCTCCCGGCGGACAGGGCAACGCCCGTGCCTGGCCACGGTGCTGGTGGGCGAGGATCCGGCCTCGGTGACCTACGTCCGGATGAAGCGGAACCGCTGCGAGCGCGCCGGTCTCCGATCCCGGCATGTCGCACTGCCCGCCTCGACCACTCAGGCCGAACTCATCGGCACCATCACCTCGTTGTCGCAGGACCCCGACGTGCACGGCATCCTGCTCCAGCACCCGGTCGGCCCGCACCTCGACGAGCGCGCGGCGTTCGAGGCCATCGCTCCCGAGAAGGACGTCGACGGCGTCACCACCCACTCGTTCGCCGCGATGGGCTTCGGTCTGGACGGCTTCGCCTCGTGCACTCCCGGCGGCATCATGCGGCTGCTGGAGCACTACGACGTCGATCTGGCCGGCCGGCGAGCCGTCGTGGTCGGCCGCAGCGCGATCCTCGGGAAGCCGGTCGGGATGCTGCTGCTCGCCCGCGATGCCACGGTGACCTACTGCCACTCCCGCACCACGGATCTCCCGTCCGTCACCAAGGAGGCCGATGTGCTGATCGTCGCGGTCGGCCGGCCCCGTTTCCTGCACGGTGACCACATCAAGCCCGGCGCCGTCGTGATCGATGCCGGCTATCACCCCGACAACGTCGGAGACGTCGACTTCGACAGTGCGCAGCGTCGCGCCGGCCTCCTCACCCCCGTGCCCGGCGGAGTGGGTCCCATGACCATCGCCACCCTGCTCACACAGACCGTCGACGCGGCGGCCCGGCAGCTGGGCGTTCTCGGCGAGGAGGCATTCGCCGGGGCACGGTGAGGCACTCAACTCACCGTACGGCGAACGGAGTTACCGTCACCTGGGCCACCCTGCGCAAGAGCCTTGCACGGACCGGCACTTGAGGCTGGGCAGGACGAGCCACAGTCCGCCTCACCCCGTCCGCGCGGTCAGCTCTCCGACCGGCCGCCCGCCCCGAAGCCCGACTGCCAGGCCCACAGGTGAGTGCAGTTGGGGCATTGCAGGTGCAGCGTGCTGCCCTTGTTCGTCAGGAGGTAGCGCCAGTGATCGCCGCAGGTGCGGCCGTCCAGGCAGGTCGCGCAGTCCTGCTGGTCCTCGCATCGGGGGCAGGGCACCCAGGCCCTGCGGCCGATGTCGGCGGTGGGATCGAGCGGCAGCATCGTCAGCCCCGGCCGGACGCGGGCAGGACTCCGGCGGCGACCAGCATGTCGTAGGTGGCCTGCTGCTCCGCGTCGAGGCCGGAGTAGAGGAGTCGGTGCGCTTCGTCCTCGGACTCCATCACCGCGAGGGGGTCCCAGGTGTCCCCCAGCGCCGCCACCACTTCGGTTCGGCGCGTGGCCTCGTGGTCGGCGAGATCGAACTCAAATATCTGCTGGTCAGAGCCGTTGCGGTCGATCATGATGGGCTTCCCGTACACGTGCGGATGAGGCAATCGTGTCTACCAAGGCGCACGGGCTTGAGGAAGCGTCAGGCAATGAGGGGCGGCGCGCGGGCCACTGCGGCTTCATTGTGTGACGACACCAACCGCCGTATATCGACCCAAAGAGGCGCGATGGACCTGCCCATTTACAGCCTTTGTCCATTTTTGGCAGGCAATAAGTGGTGTGACGCATTTCATCCGACGTCAAAGGCTTGATCCAATGACGGTTCGGCGGCCTTGTTGACGCGCCCCGTCGGCCGGGCCACTCTCGGAGCCCTCATCCTTCTTCCAGGAGGTCTTCATGCTCCGACGTACGGCCGCGACCGCCTTCGGTGTTGTCATGCTCGCGGCGGGTGCCTCCCTGGGCGCCGCCCCCACCTCGTACGCCGCCTCCCCCGCCTCCGACACCACCGAGCAGGCCGACGCCGGCCTGCTCGCCAAGCTCACCCACGCGCAGGCCACCGAGAAGTTCCGCGCGGCCGGCATCACCTGGTCCTCCAGTGGCGGCTGCTCGGACCGCAACAACTCCACCTGCACCTCGTTCGACCAGGTCAACTCGGCCACCGTGGACGGCGTGATCACCCTCAGGGGCGCGACCGGCTGCGCGATCAACCTCACCGGAGGCACCGAAACCGGCCACGCCAGCGGCACCTACAGCCACTGGAACGGCTACAAGGTCGACTTCAGTCTCTCCACCTGCCTGACCAACTACATCACCGGGACGTTCTCCTCCATCGGCGGTTCCAAATGGAAGTCCGCCAGCGGGAACGTCTACTACAAGGAAGGCGATCACTGGGACGTCACGTACTACAACTGCGGTGGCTGCGTGGCAGGAGTGCGGCCGTAGAGCGGAGCAGCGGGACGGCCACGAGCGGGTGACGGGAGCGGGCGGACAGCCGGAAGCAACCGGAAGCGGCCGGTCAGGGCGTCGGCCCGCTCTTGGCCCCGACGGGCTCGGCGGAACCGGCCCGTAGCGCGTGGACGGTGATCGCTGCCACGCTGCCGGTCCTGCCACGCCCCGCAGGACGGACTGCCAGGCACCGTGAAGTGGCCGGCGAGGACCCCCTCGTGAGCCCCCGACGTTGCCGGTACGGAGACGGCCGGCGAGCGGAGCGGAGCCGACGCGCTGCTGGACGAGATGGGTGAGCACCGCGCCGAACACGCGAAGGTCGCCCGCCGGCCCAGGCCGCAGGAAGAAGCCGGTCACCACCCACTGCAACGCTCCCCCGGACACCCGCAAGTCGGCGCCGATGCGGGGCAGCGCCACGGTCGTGACGCCCGTGCCGGACATCAACATCGGCAGGGCGAGTGATCCGAGCAGAACGACCACGACCGTGAGCGGGGGGCCACGCTCCTGGACGCTCGCGGGGCCGTCGGCGCTCGCGGGCGTGCGTCCGTCCGCCCGAGTCCATACCGTGCAGGGCAACAGGTGAACCGAGCGGCGCAAGGCAGGGGCGCGGGGATGGTGGATGTGGGCGGGCGGGCCTATCAACCCAGGTCAGGGGCATGGTCCAGGGCAACGGGACGGTGGGCGCGGCGGCCGTGACGCGGGGGCGCGTCAGGGTGCAGTGGTGGAACCACGCACCGGACCCAGCCGTCACTCCTGCCGATCGCCCGCTTCGCGGCGCAATGCGGCGATGAGGAGATCGAGCGCGGGCTCGACCGCCGAGCCCGCCATGAGCGGGAGATGGTCCCGTACGCGGCGCACGCTGGGGTACTCAGCCGCCGGCAGACCGCCGTACGCCGCCTGCCAGGCCGCTTCGTCTGCCGCGCGCTGAGCCGGGGCCAGCCGCAGTACCCCGGCGTCCAGGGCCGCATGGCCGAGGGCGGTGTCGACCAGCGCGTGGTAGTGGCGGACGGCCGTGGCCTCGTCGAAACCGGCCTGGAGGAGCAGGCCGATACCGGTGTCGACGGCGCGTTGCTCGTGCGGGCGGCCCGTCACACGGACGGTGCTGAAGACCGCGATCTGTGGGTGCCGCAGCGCGGAGCGGTAGGCGCGGAGACCGAAATCGCGCAGGTCGGCGGCCCAATCGCCGCTCGGGAAGAAGTCCGCCATGGACTCGCCGATGAGGCGGTCGGCCAGTGCCAGGAAGAGGTCCTCGGCGTTGCGGAAGTAGCGGTAGACGGCGGAAGGGTCGGCACCGAGGGCCGCGCCGAGCTTGCGCATGGTGAACGCCTGCGCCCCTTGGGCGTCGATCAGGTCCCGTGCCGCGTCGACGATGAGATCGACGGACAGCACCACACCTGAACCGGTCGGCCGGCGCCGCTTGCGCTCGGCCGGGACCCGCTCGCTGTCCGACACCGTTCCCCTCCGCTCCACGCTGCTCCCGCTCCGGATCTCTCCGGCTTCCCGAAGACGCCGGGACGGGCCCCGAAACCACCGAGTTCCACCGGCGGGAACAGGGTCTGCGGCCTCGGGCCGCCACGTGGTCCAGTTAATCACCAAGTTAAGACAACGCCGTTGACACAAGCTTGCGCGGGCTGTTTCATCGGCGAACACGGATTGCGGTGCCCATCCCGCACGACGCGATCCGTCCGGCTGACGTCCCGCGCACCACGGGCTGTCGGTGTTCCGCGCAGCGATATCCGCCCCGGCAACCCGCTCCGGCCCCACCTCCCCTCGCCTCCACTCGTCCGCACCTCCTTTCATTCCGCGCCTCCTTCATCCCGCGCCTCCGAATCCCATGGCCCGGCCCGACCGGTGCCCGTCAAGGAGTGAGTGCCATGCCCTCCGCAGTGCAGCAGGACCCCGGACCCGTGCGTATGCGCCGCTCGCTGGGGGTGAAGGACGGAGTGGCGATCGCCGCTTCGAGTACCGCTGCGACGACCAGCATCGGCATCGGAATGGGCGCGCTGGCCGCGTACGCCGGCCGGCAGACTCCCGGCCTGCTGCTTCTCGCGGCCCTCCCCATCCTGGGCATCGCACTGTCGTACGCCCGGCTCAATCGCACCGAGCCGAACTGCGGCAGCGGCTACACCTGGGTGGGCCGCTCCATAGGTCCCTGGCCGGGCTTCCTGACCGGGTGGGTGGTGCTGGTGGGCAACGTCGTCTTCATGGCGTACACGGGCGCGGTCACCGGGTCGGTGGTGCTGCAGTTCCTGAACAAACTGGGGTGGCACAGCGTTCTCGGAATCCGTCTCGATCCGGCCTCGACCGGCATCAGTACCGCGGTCGGCCTGGTCGCGTTGGTCTTCGTCACGGCCACCGCCATCACCGGTGTGCGATCGGCGACCCGGATCCAGTTGGCACTGCTGATCTTCGAGTACGCGGTGCTGCTGGTGTTCTGCGGCTGGGCCCTGGTCGTGGGAGACCAGCCTTTCTCACTGTCCTGGCTCAACCCCTTCGCGATCGGGTCCCCGCAGGCACTGGCGCAGGGATTGGTGCTCGCGGTGTTCATCTACTGGGGATGGGACGCGGCGTTCAGCGTCAACGAGGAGACGCGCAACGCCTCGGACGCGTCGCGGGGCGGACTGATCGCCCTGGCGGCGATGACGGGACTCTTCCTCTTCGGCGCGATTGCCTTCCAGCGCGTGATGAGCACGGACGAGCTCCTTCGCAACGGGCCGCAGGCGCTCACCTACCTGGGCAACCGTCTGGCGCCCGAGCCCTGGGCGTCCCTCCCGCTGGCCGCACTGATGTGCTCGGCCTTCGCCTCCCTCCAGTCCAGCGTCATCCCCACCGCCCGTGGCGCGCTGGCCATGGGGCGGGACCGAACGCTCGGTGCGGTGTGGCAGCGCGTGCACCCCCGCTACGGATCGCCCGCCGTCGGCACGCTCCTGATCATGGCCGTCGCCGCGCTGCTCGCCGTACTCGCCGTCGGCATCCCCGAGCTCAACGACATGATCCTCACCGCCGTCAACTCGATCGGTCTGACCGTGGCGCTCTATTACGGACTCACCGCCCTCGCCTGCGCGGTGCGCTTCCGCGACAGCCTGCGCGGCGGGCCGGTCCGCGCGCTGCGGGACGTACTCGTCCCGGCGGCGAGCGCACTGACACTGTTCGGCCTCGGCGGCTTTCTCCTCTGGAACTACGCGACCATGAGCGACCACTTCGAGGCGAGCCCGGACAACGGCTGGTTCATGCTGACGCTGCCCACGGTCTTCGTGGTGCTGGGCCTGGGCGTCGCCGCCTGGGCCAAGTGGGTACGCCGCTCCCCGTACTTCCGTACCGGGCGCGGTACGGACGCCGACGCGATCGCCTTGCCGATGGACGGAGCGGCGACCGGCTCCCCCGGCCGTCCGTAACCGTGTGCTCCACGGCCGCAGCCGCGGCCGCAGCTGACGCGCGACGGTCCTGCCAACTCGCGCAATCTGTCGTGCAGTTCACGCTTACGAAACCCGTACCGGACACCTCTCTCCCTCCCCCGAGTCTCGAACAAGGAGCCGCACCACGATGGACGTCAGCACCCCCGGCCGGTCCGCCGCCGACCTCGTCTTCCTCTCCGGTCCCGTCCACACCGTGGACCCTGCCCGCACCCGGGCGAGCGCCGTCGCTGTACGAGGGGACCGCATCCTCGCCGTCGGCCACGAAGCGGAGGTCGCGGACCTGATCGGGCCCGGTACCGAGGTCGTCGACCTGCACGGCAAGCTGCTCCTCCCTGGCTTTCAGGACGCCCATGTCCATCCGGTAGGCGGCGGGATGGAGTTGGGCCAGTGCGATCTCAGCTCGGCAGACACAGCCGATGCCTACCGCGAACTGATCCACTCCTACGCCACGGCACATCCGGAGGCCCCGTGGATCGTCGGCGGCGGCTGGTCCCTGGAAGCGTTCCCCGGCGGGTTGCCGACCCGGGGCTTCCTGGACGCCGTCGTGCCCGACCGCCCCGTCTTCCTGGTCAACCGCGACCACCACGGCGGCTGGGCCAACTCCCGCGCGCTGGAACGCGCCGGACTCACCGCCCGTACACCGGACCCGGTCGACGGGCGCATCGAACGCGACGCCACCGGTGAACCGTCCGGCATGCTCCAAGAGGGTGCCATGCGGCTGGTCGCCGACCTCCTTCCCGAGCCGACCGTCACCGAACTCACGGAGGGGCTGCTCCGGGCGCAGCGCCTCCTCCACTCCTACGGAGTGACCGCCTGGCAGGACGCGATGCTGGGCCGTGGCCCCGGTACGGCCGACCCGATCCCCGCCTACCTGGCCGCCCGGCTGGACGGGAAGCTGACCGCGCGGGTGACCGGCGCGCTGTGGTGGGACCGGTCACGCGGCAGCGAGCAGATCCCTGAACTCATCGCCCGAAGGGACGAGTTGAGCGGTGGGTTGTTGCGGGCCACGAGCGTGAAGATCATGCAGGACGGGATCGCCGAGAACCACACGGCGGCCATGCTGACTCCCTATCTGACCGCGTGCGGCTGCGCCTCGGACAACAGCGGCATCTCGTTCATCGATCCCGGGGACCTGCAAAGGTATGTCACCGAGCTGGACGCCGCGGGATTCCAGGTGCACTTCCACGCCTTGGGTGACCGGGCGGTGCGAGAGGCGCTGGACGCGGTCGAGGCAGCCCGTCGGACCAACGGCCTGCGGGACACCCGACCGCACCTCGCGCACCTCCAGGTGGTGCACCCCGAGGACATTCCGCGCTTCCGCAAGCTCGGCGCCACAGCCAACATCCAGGCGCTGTGGGCGGCCCATGAGCCACAGATGGACGAGCTGACGATTCCCTTCCTCGGGCCGCGACGGGCAGCCTGGCAATACCCGTTCGGTGACCTGCTGCGCGCCGGCGTCACCCTCGCGGCGGGCAGCGACTGGCCGGTCAGCTCCCCCGATCCGATTGCCGCGCTGCACGTGGCCGTCAATCGCCGGACACCGGACAGTCCGCCGTCGGCGCCGGTCTTCCTGCCGGAGCAGCGCATCGACCTCGGCTCGGCGCTCGCCGCGTACACGGCGGGCAGCGCGTACGCCAACCACCTCGACGACACCGGCAGTATCCAACCCGGAAAGCTGGCGGACTTGGTCGTCCTCGACCGTGACCCGTTCAACGGGCCCGGCGAGGAGATCGCGGCGACCCACGTCCTGCAGACGTTCGTCGGGGGGCGGCGGGTGTACGCGGCTGACGACGCGTAAGAAGCGGGCCGGGGCAGGCAGGTGAGGGGCGGCAGGCACTGCGGCAAGGCGGGATTCCCTCCCTGCCGAACGCCGCGTGCCGCGTGCCGCGTGCCGCGTGCCGCACCCACGTTGGCTTATCCCTCTCGCACCGCGGCTGCGCCCGGCCCCCTTCCCCACGCCACTCCGGCCCGGTTCCCGCCCGGCCCGCCCTCGCGCTGCGCGCGGCTCTCCAGGCCGGTGCGCCAGCCCTGTGACAGCGGCGGCGCGCTCTCTTCGGTGACCGGTGCCGCGCGCCGCCCGCCGTGGGCGAAGAAGTCCGCGAGCGGGAGGGTCGCGGCACCGACCGTGACGGCGTCGGGGCCCAGCAGGCCGAGGTCGATGGTGACGCGCCCGGCGGGATGGGCGAGGGAGTAGCCGGTGGCGTAGGACCGTACGGCAGGCAGGATGTGCGGGCCCAGTTGGAGGCCGGCCCAGCCGCCGATGAGGACGCGTTCGGGGCTGAAGAGGTTGATCAGGTCGGAGATGCCGGCGCCCAGGTATTCGGCGGTCTCCTCCAGGACGGCGGCCGCCACGGGGTCGGGCGCGGTGGCGTCGTCGCGCGGGTGGGCCGCGGCGATCAATGCGGTCACCGCCGATTCCTCGTCCGCGCCTTCGGGAAGCCGTCCACCGGCCTCCTGCCAGCGTTCCAGCAGCGCCTCCGACCCGGTGTACGCCTCCAGGCAGCCCCGCGCGCCGCAACGGCAGCGCCGGCCGCGGACGCTGACGGTCAGGTGGCCCCATTCGCCGGCGCTGTCGCGTTCGCCGCCATGGATGACACCGTCGGTGACGATGCAGGCGCCGACTCCGGAGCCGAACAGCACGATGACCGCGTCCTTCACGCCCCGGCCGCCGCCGAACCACATCTCGGCCTGACCGAGCGCCTTCGCCCCGTTGTTGATGAAGAAGCGGACGCCCATGGGGAGTTCGACGGCCTCGCGCAGCAGGGATTCCAGGGGGACGGCGTGCCAGCCGATGGTCTGGCCGTGGACGACGGCGCCGTCCGGCCCTCCCCTGTCGAGGATTCCGGGGACTCCGACCCCGACGCCGAGCAACCGGCCGGGGTCGACGCGCCCCGCCCGCAACACGGTGGCGATTCCGTCAGCGATATGACGCACAATCAGGTCCACGTCGTAACCCTGGTGTGTCAACGGCAGTTCAGCGCGGGCGAGTTCGCCGAGGGCGAGGTCGAACAGCTCGATCCGCACCCGGGTCTCGCCGACGTCCACGCCGATCAGGCAGCCGCTCGTGGGCGCCACCCGCAGCAGCGTGCGGGGTCTGCCACCGTCGGACTCGACCACGCCGGCCTCCTCCAGCAGCCCGTCCTCGGTGAGTTCGGCGACGACATTGCTGACGGATCCTGAACTGAGGCCCGTGGCGGGGCCCAGCGCCTGCCGGCTCATGGGCCCGTCGAAATACAACCGTTGCAGAACCGCGGTGCGGTTGGCCCTCCGCAGGTCACGCACCGTCCGTCTGTTGCGCTCGGTCATGTGGCTCCCTCCCTCCCCGCAACATACCCGTGCCCGATCCCTTGACGCGCTCTTCTCTCGGGCTTTAACTCACATCCTAAGTTAAGCCATGAGGCCGTTCAGGAACTGAACATGGCCGACCTCCGGACTCCTCAGAGAGAGGCGTATCCGTCATGCGCATACTCCGAGCCGCGACCGTCACCGCCACCGTCACCGTGCTCGCCGCCGCGGCCACCGGGTGCGGCGGCGGGTCGACTCCCAGCGGCGGGGGCAGCAACGACTCCCCCAGGACGCTGACGTATTGGGCGTCCAACCAAGGGCCGAACGTCGAGGCGGACAAGAAGATCCTCGGGCCGGAGCTGCGGAAGTTCGAGAAGCGGACCGGGATCAAGGTCAAGCTGGAAGTCGTGCCATGGCCGGATCTGCTCAACCGGATCCTCGCCGCGACCACGTCAGGCCAGGGGCCCGACGTCCTGAACATCGGCAACACCTGGTCCGCCTCGCTCCAGGCCACCGGCGCGCTGCTCCCCTGGGACAAAGGGAACTTCGACAAGATCGGCGGCCGGGAACGGTTCGTCACGCCGGCGCTCGGCACCACGGGCGCCGCGGGCAAGGACCCGGCCGCCGTGCCGCTCTACTCGCTCACCTATGCCCTCTACTACAACAAGCAGATGTTCAAGGACGCCGGGGTCACTCAACCACCAGCCACCTGGGATGAGTTGGTGGCGGACGGCAAGAAGATCTCCAAGAACGGCAAGTGGGCCCTGGGAGCCGAGGGCGGAAACCTGTCCAACAACATCCACCAGGTGTTCGTCCTCGCCAAGCAGCACGGCGCCGACTTCTTCGACGCGTCCGGGAAGCCCACCTTCACCTCGCCGGAGGCCGTGGCCGCGGTGAAGCAGTACGTCGACTTCATGGCCAAGGACGGCATCATCGCGCCCGGCAACGCCGAGTACGGTCAGAATCAGTCGCTCCAGGACTTCGCCAAGGGCAGGACCGCGATGGTCCTGTGGCAGGCCGCGGCCAGCACCTTCACCGCGCACGGGATGAAGGCCGAGGACTGGGGCGTGGTTCCGGTGCCCGTGCCCTCCGGCGCCCCGGGCACCGGTCGGCGGACCAACTCGATGATCGCCGGCATCAACATCGCCGTCTTCAAGAACACCGACAATCTCGACGGCGCCCGGAAGTTCGTGAAGTTCATGACGAGCGACGCCGAGCAGAAGCTGCTCAACAAGACGTACGGCGCCATCCCGCCGGTGAAGGCCGCCCAGGCCGACCCGGCGTTCAACCGACCGGACACCAAGGTGCTTCGCCAGACGCTCACCAGGAGTGCCGCGCCACTCCCCCGGATCGCCGACGAGGCACAGTTCGAAACGTCCGTCGGCACCGCCGTCAAGGACCTCTTCGCCGATGCGGCCGCCGGGCACCCGGTGACCACCGCGTCGGTCAGGGCGCGGCTCGCCGAGGCCGAGCAGCAGATGGCGAAGTGAGCGGCCCGCGATGACCACCACCGTGACCGCTCGCGAGCAGGCACCGCCGGGCCGCGGCCGGCGACCGGACGGCAGGAAGCCCACGGCGCGCCGCCGGCCCCGCCTCCCCGCCCGGCTGCGCCGCATCGGCCTGCCCTATCTGCTTCTGCTGCCCGCACTGCTGCTGGAACTGCTGATCCACCTGGCGCCGATGGCGATCGGCATCGTCATGAGCTTCAAGGAACTGACCCAACTCTTCATCGCCAACTGGGGCGCGGCTCCCTGGAAGGCACTGGACAACTACCGAGTCGTCGTCGACCTCGACGCGCCGATCGGCGCCGCGCTGCTGCACTCCTTTCTGGTCACCTGTGTCTTCAGCGTGCTCTCGGTCGGGCTGTGCTGGCTCCTGGGCACCGCCGCGGCGATCTGCATGCAGGAGAACTTCCGGGGCCGCGGACTCCTGCGCGCCGTCTTCCTCACGCCGTACGCGCTGCCCGTCTACGCTGCCGTGATCACCTGGGCGTTCATGTTCCAGAGGGACAACGGCCTGGTCAATCACGTCCTGCACGACCAGCTCCAGCTCACCGACGGCCGGCCCTTCTGGCTGCTGGGCGACAACAGCTTCCTCGCACTGACCGTCGTCGCCGTCTGGAAGACCTGGCCGTTCGCGTTCCTGATCGTGATGGCCGCCCTGCAGAACATTCCCAAGGACCTCTACGAGGCCGCGGCCCTCGACGGCGCGGGCGTCCGCCAGCAGATCCGGCGGATCACCCTGCCCGCGCTGCGGCCCGTCAACCAGGTGCTCGTCCTGGTGCTGTTCCTGTGGACGTTCAACGACTTCAACACGCCCTACGTGCTGTTCGGCAAGGCCGCGCCGAAGGCCGCCGACCTGATCTCCGTCCACATCTACCAGTCCTCGTTCGTCACCTGGAACTTCGGCACCGGCTCTGCCATGTCCGTGTTGCTGCTGCTCTTCCTGCTCGTGGTGACGGCCGGCTATCTCCTGCTGACCTCACGGGGAAGGAAGCACGCCGATGGCTAGCCCCTCCGTCCGCACCCCGGCCGGCGCCGCCCGGCGGCGCTCCCCCACCGCCCCGCCCCGCTCCTTCGTCTGGACCCGCCGGATCCTCCTCACCGCCCTGTCCTGCTTCGTGCTGCTGCCGGTGTACGTCATGGTCAGCAGCTCCCTGAAGCCGCTGGAGGATGTCTCGGGCTCCTTCCACTGGCTGCCCGAGACCCTGACCATCCGCCCCTACCTCGACATCTGGCAGACCGTGCCGCTGGCCCGGTACTTCACCAACTCGCTGATCGTGGCGGGCTCGGCGACGGTCTGCTCAGTGGTGATCGCGGTGTTCGCCGCGTACGCCGTGAGCCGCTACCGCTTCCGCGGCAAGCGGGTCTTCACCGTCACGGTGCTGTCCACACAGATGTTCCCGGGCATCCTGTTCCTGCTGCCGCTGTTCCTGATCTTCGTCAACATCGGGAACTCCACCGGACTCGCCCTCTACGGCTCCCGCGGCGGTCTCATCCTGACCTATCTGACGTTCTCGCTGCCGTTCTCCATCTGGATGCTGATCGGCTACTTCGAGTCGGTGCCGCGCGAACTGGACGAGGCCGCATCCGTGGACGGCTGCGGCCCGCTCGGCGCGCTCTTCCGAGTGGTGCTGCCCGCCGCGGTGCCCGGCATCGTCGCGGTCGCCGTCTACGCGTTCATGACCGCCTGGGGCGAAGTGCTGTTCGCCTCCGTCATGACCAACGACACCACCCGCACCTTGTCCGTCGGACTCCAGGGCTACGCCACACAGAACGACGTCTACTGGAACCAGGTCATGGCCGCGTCGCTGGTCGTCAGCGTCCCCGTGGTCGCGGGGTTCCTGCTCCTCCAGCGCTATCTGGTCGCCGGGCTCACCGCCGGGGCCGTCAAATGACCCAGCCGGAAAGGACTTCCGTGACCGACCGGATCGACTTCACCGCCCTGCCGGACGACTTCGCCTGGGGCGTGGCCACATCGGCCTACCAGATCGAGGGGGCGGTCTCCGAGGACGGCCGCGCCCCGTCCATCTGGGACACCTTCTCGCACACCCCGGGGAAGATCGACAACGACGACACCGGGGATCTGGCCTGCGACCATTACCACCGGTGGCCCGAGGACATCGCCCTGATGCGTCAACTCGGCGTCGGCGCCTACCGGTTCTCGCTGGCGTGGCCGCGGATCGTGCCGGACGGCGACGGCCGGGTCAATGCCAAGGGCCTGGCCTTCTACGACCGGCTCGTCGACGGCCTCCTCGACGCGGGCATCACCCCGTCCGCCACCCTCTACCACTGGGATCTGCCGCAGGCACTCCAGGACCGCGGCGGCTGGCCCGTACGGGAGACCGCCGAACATCTCGCGGCCTACGCGCAGGTCGTCGCCGAAAGGCTCGGCGACCGCGTACACCACTGGGCCACGCTCAACGAGCCGCTGTGCTCGGCCTGGATCGGCCACCTCGAAGGCCGGATGGCGCCCGGCGTGACGGACCTCACCGCGGCGGTGCGTGCCTCGTACCACCTGCTGCTCGGGCACGGCCTGGCCACCCAGGCGATCCGGGCGGCCGCGCCGGGCGCCGAGGTGGGCATCGTCAACAACCTCAGCACCGTCGAGCCCGCCACCGGATCCGAGGCCGATGCCGCGGCGGCGCGGCGGATGGACGGGCACACCAACCGCTGGTGGCTCGACCCCGTGCACGGTCGGGGGTTTCCCGCGGACATGCGGGAGGTGTACGGCGTGGAGCTGCCCGAGCGTGCCGGCGATCCGCAGACCATCGCGCAGCCGCTGGACTGGCTGGGGCTGAACTACTACTTCCCCGCGGTCGTCACCGCCGAGCCGTCCGGCCCGCCGCCGCACGCCCGCCAGGTGCGCAGGCTGCACGTACCGCGGACGGGGATGGACTGGGAGATCGACGCCGGCGGCATCGAGACCCTGCTGCTGCGGCTCACCCACGAGTACGCGCCACGCAAGATCTACGTCACCGAGAACGGTTCCGCCTACCCCGACATCGTCCGGCCCGAAGGCACGGTCGCGGACCCCGAGCGCACACGGTATTTGCACGACCATGTGGCGGCGTGCGCGCGCGCAGCCCGCAAGGGAGCACCCCTGTCGGGGTATTTCGCCTGGTCCCTGATGGACAACTTCGAGTGGGCGTACGGCTATGACAAACGCTTCGGCCTCTTTCACGTCGACTACGCCACCCAGCGGCGCACGATCAAGGACAGCGGTCGGCACTACGCCGAACTGATCCGCGGCCACCCGCGCCGCAGCAACCCGCACGCCGCCTGAACCACGGACGTACGAGAGGGCCGGCCCCCGCGACGGCGTCGCGGAGCCCGGCCCTTCCCGGACGATCTGAGGGCGTTACTCGATGACGAGCTCCACGTCGATGTTGCCGCGAGTGGCCTTCGAGTAGGGGCAGAAATCGTGGGTCGCCTCGACGAGCCGGCGGCCGGTCTCGCCGGCCAGGGCGTCCGGCAGCTCCACACGCATGATCACAGCGAGACCGAAGCCGGTGTCGTCCTTGCCTATGGAGACCTCCGCGGTCACCGAGACGTCCTTGGTGTCGACCTTCAGCTGACGCCCGACGTTGCTCATCGCGCTGGCGAAGCAGGCCGCGTAACCGGCGGCGAAGAGCTGCTCCGGATTGGTGCCGGCACCGTTGCCGCCGAGGGCCGGGGGCATGGCCAGGGCGAGGTCGATCTGCCCGTCGGAGCTGACGGCCCGGCCCTCTCGGCCATTGGCGGTGGCGACAGCGGTGTACAGCGCGTCCATCTCGGTTCCCTTCGATAGCCCGGCGGCCGTTCCCCGACCGCCCGATGAGCCCTACAGTTGCACACATTTAAATTGGACGCAACTAAGTTGCACGCAACTGAATGGAGTACGGCGCGTTAACCTGGACGCATGGCCACGCTCCCGGTACCCGACGCCGAACTCCTCCGCCTCGACCACCAGGTCTGCTTCTCGCTGCACGCCGCCTCGCGCGCCTTCGGCGGCGTCTACCGGGACGCCCTCAAGGACCTGGGCCTGACCTACCCGCAGTACCTCGTCATGCTCGTCCTCTGGGAGCACGGCCCGCAGCCCGTCAAGACCATCGGCGAACAGCTCCGACTGGACTCCGGCACCCTCTCCCCGCTCCTGAAGCGCCTGGAAGCCGCCGGCCTGGTACGCCGCGAGCGCAGCAGCGAGGACGAGCGGTCGGTCACCATCCACCTCACCACCGTCGGCGAGGACCTCCGCGAACAGGCGCTCCCGGTGCCGCGCAGGATGCTGGCCGCCACCGGCCTGACGGTCGACGAGCTCCGCACCCTGCGGGGCCTGTTGAGCAGGGTCACCACCGCGCTCGACGAAGCCTGACCGGCGCGGCCGACCACCTTCACCCCCTTTCCCGGGCGGCCCGGGGCGGTCCGGGACCCCAACAGGCCGCCCGTCGAGCCCCGGCGGGACCACGACGCAGGGGCGACGCCCGTGACGCCACGCGCGAGCGCCGGGCGGCACGGGCGAGCGGCCGACCGGCCGTTACCGAAGCCGGGTACGCAACGGCAGCCCAGACCGGACGGGCCCCTTTCCCGGCCCCTTGGCCTCCGCCCCGTACCTTCTCGTCGGCCCGCGGCGTTAGGACGGGCAGATGCCTTCCGCGGTGCGCGCCCCAGTTGTGCGCCTCTCGCACACCCCGGCTCACTCATCACCCCATTGAGCTACCACTGTTGGGGAGTCTTCGAGGACGAAGGTGCACAAAAAGGCGTATAAAGGGTGGCCGAACCAGCCGGATCCGCCTGCGAGCACCCAGGACGCGGTTGGCGGCATCGCCTACGACAAGCGGAGGAGCGCCACGTGAATGCGGCAGAAGTTGTCAACACCTTGCTGGTCCAACGATTCGGAGTCGCCCCGGTCGACGTCACCGACGAGACCCCGCTGCGCAACCTGCGCATGGACTCCCTCGCGCTGGAAGAACTCCGGGTGCTCATCGAGGAAGAGCTGGACATCGACCTCGACGCGGTGGCGCTGACCTCGCGGGACACCGTGGGGCAGCTGGTGGCGGCCGTCGACGGCGAACTCGTCGCGTGACGGGCCACCGCAAGCCGTTCTCCGCGGCGGTGACGGGCCTGGGACTGGTGACCGCGGCCGGGGTGGGCGTGAAGGCCACCTGGCATTCGGTCACCCAGGACAGCACACCGAGCGGAGTGCTGCGGCAGGAGGAACTCGCCGATCTGCCCTGCGACTTCATGTACACCGTCGGGGGCCTGGACACCACCGAGGTGCTGGGAGTGGCCGCGCAGCGGCTGATGGACCGTTTCTCCCAGCTCGCGGTGATCGCCGCTCGGGAAGCCCTCGCGGATGCCGGGCTCGACCCGGAAACCTGGGACAGCGAGCGCGTCGCCGTCGTCATCGGCTCCGCCCACGGCGGCCTGCCCTTCTACGACCAGCAGCACGTCGCCATGGCCGGCCGCGGCGCCCGCCGCGTCTCCCCGAAGCTCGCCCCCCTCACCGTCGTCAACAGCGCCGCCAGCAGCGTCTGCATGGACATCGGCGCGCGGGGCCCCAGCCTGGGCGTGGCGACCGCCTGTTCCTCCGGCACCGTCGCCCTGGGCACCGCACATCAGTTGCTGCGCACGGGGGCCTGTGACATCGCCATCGCCGGCGGCGCCGAGTCGCCCCTCTCCCGGCTGCTGATCGCCAGCGCCTGCCAGATGAAGGCCGTCTCCACCCGTCGCGACGATCCGTCGGCGGCCTGCCGCCCCTTCGACGCGGGCCGGGACGGTTTCGTCGTCGGTGAGGGCGCGGGCCTGCTCGTCATGGAGCGCCCCGAACACGCGAAGGCACGCGGGGCGCACATCCGCGCCCACGTCTCGGGGTACGGCGCGTCCAGCGACGCGTACGCGGCCGTGGCACCGGACCCCGACGGCAACGGCATCGAGCGGGCGCTGCGGAGCGCGATGGCGGACGCGGAGGTGTCGGCGGGTGACGTCGGCCATGTCAACGCCCATGGCACGTCGACGGTGGTCAACGACCTCATCGAGGCCACCATGCTGCGCCGGGTGCTCGGAGACCACCCCTTGGTCACGTCGACCAAGGCGATGACCGGGCACACCCTGGGTGCCGCCGGCGGCATCGAGACCGCGCTCACCGTGCTCGCCCTGGAGCAGCAGCTGGTGCCGCCGACCGCCAACCTCGAGGTGCCGGATCCGCAGATCCCGATCGATATCGTGCGCGACGAGGCCCGGCGGTCGACGTTCGACTGCGCGGTCAAGACGTCACTCGGGTTCGGCGGACACAACGCCGTGCTCGTCCTCACCCGCGCTTGACGCCCTACCCGCGTACCGGTCCCCCACCATCGCAACCCGCCGCGTGCGCGCCCTGCGGCCCGCCGCGGTGCCGGCCGGCGGCGGCCCGCGCCCCCCGTATCTTGCCGACCGAGGCGGCCGGGCCGGGCTCACCGCTCGGCGCCACCCGTCCCCGCCGGTCTCCCCGAGAAGGAATCAGCCATGTCCGAGGAAACCATCCGCTCTCTGTCGGTGGGCGGGTTGCCGTATTCCTACCGGTTGCTGCGCCAGCCGGACCGGATCACCGAACCCGTCATGGTGCTGGGTGGCGCGCTGCAGGGGATGTACGGCTGGCCGCAGATGGAAGATCATGTCGGACCGGTCGCGGACGTCGTCACGGCCGACCTGCCCGGCATGGGGAGCGCCGACCCGCTCCCGCCGGGGCCGAGCATCGACGTCATGTGCGCGGCGATCGGGGGCATCATCGAGGACCTGAACGTCCCGCGGATCAACATCTTCGGGTTCTCCTACGGCGCGGGCCTTGCCTACGGCTACGCCCAGCGCTATCCGTGGCGCGTCGCGCGGCTCGCCCTCGGCGGTGTGCCGGCGCACATCAGCGCCGCGCAGCTGGACTACTGGCGACGCGCCGCCGGCCATCTCGCGCGCGGTGACATCGAGACCTTCGCCACCCTGGTCGCGGAGGGCCTGATGTGCCTGGACGAGACCCGGCACGTCACCCGGCGCAAGCTCGCCTTCCGGTACGTCCGGCGGTCGATGCTGCATGCGGCCCGCCACTCGCCGCACGCCGTCGATGCGCTGGGGCGCGCTCTGTCGGACCGCCCGGACTTCTCCGGCGGCCTCACCGGCGTACCCACCCTGGTCTTCAGCGGCGAGCACGACACGGTGACCTCCCCGGCCCGGCAACGTGACTTCGCGGCCACCATCGAGGGCAGTCGCTTTCTGGCGATCCCGGACGCCGACCACTGGGTCGTGCTCGAACGCCCCCAGGAGGTGGCCGACCTGGCGGCCCGCTTCTTCACCGACGGACCGCTCAGCTCGGCGCCGTGCCTCACGCCGCTCGGGCCCGAGCGGTGGCCCCGGCCGGCCCGGCCTACCCATGACCAGGCTCAACTCAGCGTATGAGCAACGCTCTTGAGCGATGGACGCCGAGCGCGTGGGTGCCCGTCGCGCGAGTGCCGGGGCGTGGGGCATCCGGTCCTGCGTCCCGATTGCCACGGGCACGCGGTCGGCGCTGAACCCGCCTCACGCGGCCCCGCCCACAACATTCCCTTGCGGTTATATAACCGCTGAGCAATACTGAGTTCATGCCCATACCGTTCGACGTCCTCGCGGAACCGAGCCGGCGCAGGATCCTCGACCTGCTCCTGGAGCGCCCCCATCTGGTCGGCGAGCTGACCGATCAGCTCGGCCTGAGCCAGCCCGGGACCTCCAAGCATCTGCGGGTGCTGCGCGAGGCCGGGCTCGTGCGGGTACGACAGGAGGCCCAGCGCCGGTGGTACGAGCTGCGCCCCGAACCCCTCGCGGAACTCGACGCATGGCTCGCGCACTACCGGCACCTGTGGACCGGAAGCCTCGACGCGCTCGAACGGCACCTCGACGCGACGGAGGACGAACCGCGATGAATCCGCACTCCGACACCCTCACCACCAGCGACGGACGGAACGCGCTGCGCATGGTGCGCCGGCTCGCCCATCCACCCCGGAAGGTCTGGGCCGCGATCACGGACCCGGCCCGGATCGGCCAGTGGTTCCCCTCCGAGGTCACCGTGGACCTGGCACCGGGCGGGGCGATGACCTTCTCCATGCCGGGTGAGAGCGGCCCGGCCATGACCGGCACGGTCACCGACGTCGACCCGCCCCGGCTGTTCGCCTTCACCTGGGGCGAGGACCATCTGAGCTGGGAGATCACCCCTGACGGTGAGGGCTCGCTACTCACCCTGGTGCACACCTTCGGCGACCGCTTCGGCGGCGCGAGCTTCGCTTCCGGCTGGCACCTGTGCCTCACCGGCCTGTCCCAGCTGCTGGACGGTGACGCGCCGGCGGTGGCCCGCGACACGGGCGAACTGCACGAGGCGTACCTCGAACAGTTCGATCTCGGCCGAGGTGTGGTGGAGCACACTCCGGACGGCCCGCGGATCCGCTTCGAGCGGCAGCTCGTGCGCCCCGCGGAGGCCGTCTGGGCGGAGCTGGCCCAGGGCCGCGAACCAGTGGCCGGCGCACCCGCCCCGGAGGGCTTCACCGCGGAGCCGGGACCGCCCGGGCCCGTCAGCGAGGTACGGGCGCCGACGGCGCTGGCGTATGCCTGCCCACCGGGCGGGACGGTGCGCTGGGAGCTGGGAAGCGGGACCGGCCACGGCGCCCGCCTTGTGCTCACCCGGACCGGTCCGCCGGGATTCGACACGGACGCCGCGCTGGCGGCATGGCATGACCGGATCGAGCATCTCGCGGCCCGGCTGCTGGACGACTGACGCGGACCGGGCCGCATCCCGACGGCCTCGCATATCGCCCCACGCCCCCTGCCTGCGCGCAGGGGGCGCAGCCTTGTGGCCCGGCGCACCAGGCCGGACCCGTCGGCTCGGTGGCATAAGCGCGCGGGCGGGAGGGCAGGCGCCCGAGCGGACCCCGCTCCGGGCCCCCACGATCGCCAGGGGAAGGCACCCGGGAAGCGGCCTCTCACCGGTGTGAGCCAGGCAACTTCGCAAGGGGGGCACAAGGGCTCCGACCTCCCGCCGAGGTGATGCCGGGCACAGGACCCACGTCACGTACGAAGGGGGGTAGTGGTGTGTTTTCCTGCCCTGCACCACCAAAAGCGGCCTCATTCGGGCATCTCGACCCATCTCACGAAGAGGGGTAGTACAAGGCATCTTTGCCTGCATCCAGGACGGGCGCTACCAATGTTTCCGGTAGCGCCGAGAACGAGCCGACGACCTCATCCAGTGAGGCGAGCACGGCAGTCTCCCTCGGTCGCACAAGCGCCGCCGAAGGCCGCCACCCGCCACCCGCACTTGGAAGAGGTCACTCCGCATGCCGAACTTCACGCTGCTCCGCTCCGCCCGCATCACCCGCACCCACAAGATCGCCACCGCCGTGCTGGCCGGCGCAGCCGCCACCACGGGCCTGGCGCTCACCGCGTCGCCGAGCGACGCCGACACCTCCGCCGCCCCGGCAACGGTCCAGCCGGTCAGCGCCAACGGCCAGCCGACCACGCCGAAGGACAAGGCCGAGGACGCCAAGAAGAAGGCGGCCGCCGAGCACACCGCCCAGCAGGCCGCGAACCGCTCCACCGAGCGCAAGCCCATGGCGGCCCCGAAGACCGCCCCGAAGGCCGCGCCCAAGGCAGCTCCGAAGGCCGCCCCCAAGGCGGCTCCGAAGCCCGCCCCCAAGACCTACGCGAACAACCTCGACGGCTGGATCCGCCAGTCCCTGGACATCATGAAGGCCAAGGGCATCCCCGGCAGCTACGAGGGCCTGCACCGCAACATCATCCGTGAGTCCGGCGGCGACCCCAACGCGGTCAACGACTGGGACATCAACGCCATCAACGGCGTCCCCTCCAAGGGCCTGCTCCAGGTGATCCAGCCCACGTTCGACACGTACCACGTGACCGGCACGCCCAACAAGCTCACCGACCCGATCGCGAACATCACGGCCGCCGCCAACTACGCGGCCGACCGCTACGGCTCCATCGACAACGTCGACTCCGCCTACTGAGCAGAGTTCGCACGCCTGGACGGCGCCCCCTGGGGCGTCGCCCGCCCCTGGCAGCTCCAATGGCCCTGACCGCTTCTGCGGTCAGGGCCATTGGAGTTCAGCCGTTTTGAGCGGGTGTCAGTTCGCCCCGCCCAGCGGAAGCAGGCTCCCGACGACCTCACGCAGCACCTGGCCCGCGACGCGGAGGCCCGCCCGCTCCTTCGCGGTGAGCGGCTCCGATTCCTTGACCGTCCGCCCGTTGACGGTGATGCGCTTCTCCTTGGTGGTGGCGTGCTTCTCCTTGTCGGTGACGTACCTCGGGCTGTCGCTGGTCCGCTGCTTGACGCTGATGTGCAGCGGACCATCGGCGGGCGCGGAAGCGGCGGCGACCCCGGTGGCGAGGGATCCGGCGAGGACGATGCCGGAGAGAACGACGGGCAGGCGACGACGGAGCATGAGCGGTTCCTTACGGTGAGTGGTGACGGTGTCCGCTCTCACCTTCCGCGACGTCCGCCCGGGCGGCCATTCGACAGCGCCCGCGCTGCTACGAACGGACCAGCGGCACCGCCGTATCGCCGTAACGAGGCGCACGAACGGCCGACCCCTTGCGTCCCCTTTCCTCTTACGCACCGGGCGCGAATCCCCTGAACTGGCCTCCGCTGAAGTGCTCCACGCCGCTTACGGGCCACCGGAACACCGCCACCGGGCTTCGCCTCCCCCTTTTCCCGTGCTCTTCGTGGTCCGAAAGCCCTGCGGGGAAGCACAATTCGCTGTGAGCCAAGCAACTTTGCGACCCCGGAAAAGGGGGCTGCGAAGCCCCCGTCAGGTGATGCCCGGCACAGGACTTAGGTCACGTACGAACGCGCTTAGTTCCGGCCGTTCTGGGCCCACACCGGCCGAACCGCGCTGATCTCGGGCCCTTCGGTCCACCGCACGAAGCCGGGTAGTAAAAGGCACCTTTGCCACCGTCCGGGGCCCGCGTTAACCATGGATTCCGGACGCACCGAGAAGAGCTTGCGACCTACGCCCCGATGGGCGAGCGCAGCGAAGACACTCGGTCTCCTTCGCGCCACAAAGGCCACCTCCCCGTCCCCATACCTGGAAGAGGTCACTCTGCATGCGTAGCTTCACCCTGCCCCGCGCTGCCCGTACCACCCGCATTACCCGCACCCACAAGATCGCCACCGCCCTGCTGGCCGGCGCAGCCGCCACCACGGGCCTGGCAGTCACCGCAGCGCCCGGCGCCCAGGCCGCCTCCAAGCCGGCGACTTCCGCCACGGCCGACGTGAAGGTCACGGCCGTCGCCAAGCAGGAGGCCGCCGCCAAGAAGGCCGCCGCCAAGGCCGACGCCCCCAAGACTTATGCGAACAACCTCGACGGCTGGATCCGTGAGTCCCTGGACATCATGAAGGCCAAGGGCATCCCCGGCAGCTACGAGGGCCTGCACCGCAACATCATGCGCGAGTCCGGCGGCGACCCGAACGTCTCGAACGACTGGGACATCAACGCCGTCAACGGCACTCCCTCCAAGGGTCTGCTGCAGGTGATCCAGCCCACGTTCGACGCTTACCACGTGGCCGGCACTCCCGATAACCTCACCGACCCGGTCGCCAACATCACCGCCGCCGCCAACTACGCGGCCGACCGCTACGGCTCCATCGACAACGTCGACTCGGCCTACTGAGCCCGATCGATCGGACCCGCCGCGGAGCAGGGGGACGTTCCAACGCGGCAGTGACATGACGTGATAACAGAAGGAGCCGACACGGTCGGCCGGGCAGTGGGCGACGCGCGACACGGCGCGTTCGCCGCTGCACCAGCGAAGCGGGTCCCGGCAATGCCGGGGCCCGCTTTCGTGTCTTAGGGCACGGCGGCGGATGCGTGCACCGGCGGCCCGGCGCCCGGTCGCGAGGGCGCCCGCTCCGCGAAAGCGGAGGCCGCCGGAGGCCACCCGGATCCGGGCGGAGACCGCCGTACGTGACGGCCACACGAGTGAGATGGCAGGTCCGGTCGTCCGCCTGACGGCCTGTTGGCCCAGGAGTCCGGCCGTCTCGGCGTAGAAAGTCTTCTTATCGGCAGGATTCTGCTCAAATGCTGTCGAACCTGACCAACCGAAGGCCTTCGGAGGCATGCGATGCCCTTGCGCAGATCCGGTCCGGCCCGCCGCACACGCACCGTTGCGGCCGGAACACTCGTTTCCCTTTTCTCCGTGCTCGCTCTGCCACTCGCGCTGTCGGGCTCCGCCGCGGCGTCCCAGGCGGGGCAGGGTCCCGCCCACCCCGAGCAGGACTGGATGGGCTCCACCATCGCTGCCCACGAGGGCATCGACCGCGCCGCCGACACGGAGCCGCAGACGTCGTCCAGTTCCGTGGCGGGCGTGGACGTCTCCAGCCACAACGGCAACGTCGGGTGGGCCGCGCTGCACAAGACCGGGGTCCGCTTCGCGTACGTCAAGGCCACCGAAGGAACCAGCTACAAGAACCCGTACTTCCACCAGCAGTACCGGGGCTCGTACGACGCCGGGATGATCCACGGTGCCTACCACTTCGCGCTGCCGAACCACTCCAGCGGCGCCACCCAGGCGAAGTACTTCGCCTCCCACGGCGGCGGCTGGTCGAAGGACGGCAAGACGATGCCCGGTGCGCTCGACATGGAGTACAACCCCTACGGCGCGACCTGCTACGGCAAGAGCCACGCGGGGATGGTCAGCTGGATCGCGGACTTCTTCCGTACGTATCGGGCGCAGACCGGCCGCGACGCGGTCATCTACACCTCGACCAACTGGTGGAAGACGTGCACCGGCAACTCCAGCCGGTTCGGCAAGACCAACCCGCTGTGGATCCCGCGGTACGCCTCGTCCGTCGGCACGCTGCCGGCCGGCTGGCGCTTCCACAGCATCTGGCAGCACACCTCCTCGGGGAAGCCGGTCGGCGACCGCAACCGCTTCAACGGCGCGTACAGCCGCCTCAAGGCGCTCGCGAACGGCTGAACCCCCCGGCCCGGCGCACGACTACGGCCGGCTCCCGACGCTCAAGAAGGCGCCGAGGGCCGGCCGTAGTCGTGCCCAGCCGGCCGCGGTACTCCTGCGCCGGTTTTCATCATCATTTTCCCGCTGCCCACAAGCCGTTCGAGGAGCGGCGAATTCACGCTGAAGTGCGAGGACATGGCTTTCCGGAGGGGCTCTGTGCAGTTGCGTCCGAGGGGTGTTCGAAGGCCGGGGAGAAAGTTTATCGACCCGGGGTACAACCATTCCCGGCCGACTCCTGTCCAACACTGTGAAATGACCACGCGACGCCTACCATCCAACGGGGGGATTCCCATGAAGCGTTCACGTGCCATCGCAGGATCCGCAGTACTGGCCGTGGCCGGTCTCGCCACCATGGCCACCGCCACCACCGCATCCGCCGCTCCGGCGCCCGCCGCCTACAACGGAGCCTGCGGAAGCGGCTACAGCGTAGTGAATTCCGTGCCGATCACCGGTAAGGGAAAGGTGTATCTCACGTACAACTCCAAAACCGGAAAGAACTGTGTGGTGACAGTTCGGAACAGTCCCGGTTCGAAGGTATACATGTACACCTATCTCGCGGCGAGTGACGGAAGTTCCGACGCGGTGTGGGACAGCGGCCTTTACACCTCCTACGCAGGTCCGGTCTACCTGCAGGCGAAGGGCCTGTGCGTGGACTGGGGTGGCACGATCGAGACCGTCAGTGTCAGCGTCTCGGGTTCCAACTGCGGCCGTATGGCGGCAGGGGTCGTGACGCACAGCTGACACCAGCGGCGCCACACGGCTGAATCGCTCTCCACGGCGGGTCCCGGGCAGTACGCCCAGGGGCCCGTTGTGCGTGCCCCGTGATGAGGGCTGCTCTCATGCCGTGGCCTGCGGCTTGCCGGACGACGAGACAAAAAGCAGGAGCGTATCCGATGGCGCTCCGGCGTCACCCGCCTTTGAGCATCATCGCTGAATCAGATCGTTTGCCCTATGCAAAGATTAGCGTGGCTCATGCCCCAGCAGTCCGCCGTGACACAACGCTCGCAGGCGAATTGTCCCGCACTTCAGGAGGCATGATGAAGTCTCACGCCCGAAATCCCAGGCAGCGCGCCGGTCGTGGTCGCGTGCTCATCCTCACGGTCGCTCTCGTGGCAGTCATCGCCGCCGTCTCCGTCTGGCTCTCCCAAAGAGGCAGCCCTGACGACCAGTCGGTCTCCGCCAACCTCCCGGCGGCAGCGGCCGGACCGGCTGCCCGTCAGGCCGGAAGCGCAGGCACGATCACCGAGTTGGACAAGACCTTCCTCGTCAAGGTGCGGCAGGCAGGGTTGTGGGAGATCCCGGCCGCTCGGCTCGCCCAGACGCACGCATCGAGCGAAGCCATCAAACGCGCCGGTATGCATGTGCTCGACGGTCACAGCAAACTCGACCAACTGGCCCGTGAGGACTCCGAGGCGTTGAACGCGCCGATCCCCGACGAGGCCACTCCCGAGCAGCAAGGCTGGGTCGACCAGTTGAAGGACGTCCGGGGTCGCGCCTTCGACCAGCTCTTCGTCGACCTGCTGCGGGCATCCCACGGCAAGATCTTCATCACCATCGGCGAGGTCCGCGCCACCACCAAGAACGCCCTCATACGGCGGCTGGCGACCCAGACCAACAACACCGTCCAGGACCACATGGACGTACTGGAGGACACCGGCCTGGTCACGGACGCGACGCTGGATGACGTCGCCTCCACCGTTCCCAAGTGAACCAGCTCCGTCGGTGACGCACCCGATTCGCCGGCTCAGGCACCACTCCGGGTCGAGGCATCCGCCCACCCCAGGGGGTGCAACTCCTGCTCCTCCGCGGGCGGTTCACCACCCGCCTCGTTGAGAGCGGTCAACGCCTTGATGAGAGCCGTACGCTGACCGGGGGCGAGCCGCTCCACGATCGCGCTGATCTCGGCACGACGCCGGCGGGTGACGTCCTCCACGGTGCGACGCCCCTCGTCCGTGAGACGCAGCAGGGTTTCGCGGCGGTTGTCGGGGTTGGTCTGCCGGTCTGCCAGGCCCGCCACGATAAGGCGGTCCACCATGCGCATCGCGGTCGAGGGGGCGACCTGGAGGAGTTCGGCGAGGGTGACCAACTTGGTGACTCCGCGCGTGGAGAGAACCACCAGCATCCGGAACTGCGGCAGCGTCACCCGCTCCTCGACCTCCGCCAGCGAGCGCGCGGACACCGCAACCAGCAGTCGCGACGCCGTGAGCACCGCACGGGTCACCGCGTCCACATCATCCACGTCCCTCACAGGGGCTTCACGCTCGCTCATTCCCCATTTCTATCGTCCGGTGCACCCTGCATACTCACTCGGCCACCTGCAAAGGCTGCACAGACGAAGGTTCGCCCCCCGGGGGCCTCGCTCTCCGATCACGGCCGGGGGCTGAGGCTTCCCGACCTCGGAAGGCGACGATGACGCACCTGTTCTCGCCACAAGAACGCCCCCAACTGCCCACCGGATGGCGACGTTTCCTGGCTCGCCTGCCCATCCGCCTCTACCGGCTGGGCTCGGCGCACTCTTCGGCAAAAGACTGCTCCTGTTGCCTCACACGGGTCGCCGCACAAGGCTGCGTCGCAGCGTGGTCCTGGAAGTGATCGCGTACGAGCGGAAGGGCGACACGCTCAGCTGGACGATCGCGTCCGGCTTCGGCCCGGCCGCAGCGTGGTACCAGAACCTGCGCAACGCCCCAGGGGCCACGATCCGGTTCGGCAGTCGCCGCTACGCCACCACCGCATACTTCCTGCCCCCGGAGGACGGCGCCGCACTCATGGCCCGTTACGCTCCCCAGCACCCACGGCTCGCCCGCCGTCTGTGCACGTTCATGGGCTTCGACGTGGACAGCAGCGAAGCCGCCTTCCGCGCGGCCGGGCGGTCCATCCCGTTCGTACGCCTGGAGGCGACTCCCGGGCGGCGGCTCGTGTGATCAGTGGCAGCGACCGTCATCAGACTGCCGGGCGACAGGACAGGGGCAGCGTGGGATGCCCACTGCCGATGAACGCCGCTATGTCGCTGCGGGTGGGAGCGTGAGACGCGCCCGGGTGACCGCTTCCGGCAGGTCCTCGCACCCGAGCAGTCCGGCGACGGATCGCGTCGTCAGGTCGTGCCAGGCGCCGGCCCCGCGCAGCATCGCGTGGTCACCGCCCGGCATGGTCAGGGCGTACGCCTCGGCGCCGGCCGTCCGTGCGCGGCCGGCGAAAAGGGCGGTGGCGCGCGGGTCGGTGACGCGGTCACGGTCCCCGTGCAGCAGGACGACGCGTTTGCCCGTCAGGTGGTCGACCGGTTCTTCGTCGGGGCACCACGGCGCGAGCCCCACGACAGCGCGGACCGACGGATGCCGGGCGGCTCTCAGCGCGGCCCGGCCGCCCATGGAGTGACCCACCAGCACCACGGGCAGCTCGCCGAGGAGCGCGGTGAGGTCGTCCAGGGCACACTGCGCATCGGCGGCGGCGTCGGCGCGCGTACCGTTCCAGCCACGGTGGCGGTAGCGCACCGAGCCGAGCGCCACGTCCGCGTCACGGGTGGCGCGCGCGATCGCCCTGGCGAACGGTGCCATCCGTCGCCCCGGCAGGTTCCACCACGTGGGCGCCTCCAGCCCGTCGGCACGACCGCCGTGCAGCAGCAGGACGGCGGCCCGCGGTGTGTCGGGGCGCCGGCTCAGCACGAGCGGGGACATCGGCCGTTCCTGCCGCCGAGGCCGCGCCTTGGATTCGTCACCCGTCATCGCTCTTCCTTCATCGTCCCGGATCGCTCACCGCCGGTCGTCTCCGGTGGATCCGCCGCAGGGAAGCGTGGGCAACCCCGTTCGTGCTTCGGAGCGTAGAGGGCGGCGGATTGGTCAGGTGGGGGACCCCGTCCTCACCCTCGGCCCGACGGTCTGCTGCGTCGCCCGCCGAGGCGTTAGCGGCGTGTTAGTGGATCATCAGCGGCGCCGGAGAGTGTGGTTTCCACGGAACGGAGCGGGCCCCGGGGCCGGTCTTCGAGCCGTACGCAGGAAACAGCCAAGGGGGACTCATGTCGGATCACACCACGCTCCACCGCGGTCGCAAGACCGTCGCAGCCACGCTGATCGCCGCCGCCGCGCTCGCGCTCGCCGCCTGCCAGGACGCCAACTCCGGTGCGGCAGATGCTTCATCGTCGGGCAAGCCCACAGTCTCGTCGTATTCGTCTGCGGATTCGTACTCGTCGTCTTCTTCGCCTTCCGCTGACAACGGCGGTGCCACCCTGGGCCGGTCGGCCGCCACGCACGCGGGCACCTTCGTCGGCCATTCTTCCGGCGCCGGGAAGGGGAGCCGTGTGGTCCGCGCGTAGGGTCAGCCCCGTGGTTCCTCCCCCCTCCCGCACCGTCGGCCTCCTGGCCCTCGTCCTGGCCCCGGTCCTGGCGCTCGGCACGGCCTGCTCCGCCACCGGCCCACACCGCGGCGCCGACAGGGACCCGGCATCCACCTCCGCATCCGAGTCCGCCGGCGGCACGGGGCCCGGCGCACCGGGGCGCGTACGGCTTCCCGCCGCGAACGCGGAGTTCGACTACCAGCTCGGCGACCCGTATCCGCCCCCCGACAAGGTCCGCGCGGTCTCCCGCGACCGCAGCGCCGAACCCGCCGAGGGCCTCTACAACATCTGCTACGTCAACGCCTTCCAGACGCAGCCCGGCAAGGCCGTCACCTGGTGGGAGAAGCACCACCCCGACCTGCTCCTGAAGGACGACGACGGAAACCCGGTCACCGACGAGGACTGGGATGAGCCCTTGCTCGACATCTCCACCCCGGCACGGCGCACGGCCCTCATGGGTATCGTCGGGCCGTGGATCGATGGCTGCGCCGCAGCGGGTTTCGACGCGGTGGAACCGGACAACCTCGACTCCTACGAGCGGTCCGACGGCAAACTGACCAGTCGGCACGCGGCCGCCTTCGCGCGGATGTTGGCCGATCGCGCACACCTGCGCCACCTGGCCATCGCCCAGAAGAACACCGCTGACCTCCTGCCCCGGCACACGCGCATCGGCTTCGATTTCGCCGTCGTCGAGGAATGCGCCCGCTACAAGGAGTGCCCCGACTTCAGCCAGGCTTACGACGGCAGGATCTTCGACATCGAGTACGTGAACAAGGACTTCGCCGCTGCCTGCCGGTCCTGGGGGCAGTCCCTGTCCGTCACCTTGCGCGACCGCGATGTCCGCCCCGCCGGCACCGACGGCTACGTCCGCAAGTCCTGCTGACCTGGCCGGACCCGATCGCCGGGGAAGCCACGCCTAAGACGCCCCCGGTTCCCCCGTGCTCTCCCGGGCTTCGAGATGGGGCAGTTCGCCTTGGACGGTGCGCAGGGGTCCGCCGTCGAGTACGGCGAGCAGTTCCTGGGCGGCGAGCCGGCCGAAGCCCGGGGTGTCGCGGACGAGCGCTGTCAGCCGGGGGTGGGTGACGCGGCACAGCGCCGAGTCGTCCCAGGCCACGATCGACAACTCGCCCGGTACCGCGATGCCGCGCCCCGCCGCGACCGACGCGCCGGCCACGGCCATCACGTCGTTGTCGTAGATGATCGCCGTGGGTGGCGTGGCCACGTCGAGGATGCGGCGGGTGGCTTCGGCCCCCTCGGCGTCGGAGTAGTCGGTGGTCACCGACCGGACGTGGTCCGCGTCGAGGCCGCGCAGGTCCGCTTCGGCGCGCAGGGAGCGAATCCGGCGCTCGGTGTGAGCGAGGCCCGGCAGTCCGGCGACGTGTCCGATCCGGCGGTGCCCGAGGCCGTGGAGGTGGTCGAGGATCCGGGCCATGGCCTTGGAGTCGTCGGCCCAGACGGTGGACAGCGGCGGACGCGCGGTGGCCGGCTGCGGGGCGCCGAGACCGCCGACGACGACTGCGGGGAGCCCGAGGGAGGCGAGGAGTTCGGGTCGCGGGTCCTCGGTGCGCGGGTCGACGACGAGGACGCCGTCGACGCGTCGTTCGGCCCACCAGCGGCGGTAGAGGGCGCATTCGGCGTCGAGGTCCTCGACGACCTGGAAGAGCAACGCGATCTTCCGTGCCGAGAGCACCTCCTGGATGCCGGAGACGAGTTGGAGGAAGAAGGACTCCACGCCGAGTGTCTGCGCGGGGCGGGCCAGCACCAGGCCGGTGCAGCCGGCGCGTTCGCCGGACAGAGCGCGGGCGGCGCTGTTGGCCTGCCAGCCGAGCTCCTCGGCGACGCGGCGAACCCGGGCTCGGGTGTCCTGGGAGACGCCCGGCCGGTCGTTGAGCGCGAAGGAGACGGCGCTTTCCGACACCCCGGCCCGGCGTGCGATGTCCTTGATCGTCGGCCGGCGCGCCGGCTTGCGGCGGGCGGCCTCACCGGGCGCTGTCATGACGGGCTCTCCTCGTGCGGCGGGGCGTGCGCATCCCGTGCGGCGGCCGGGCGCGAGCCGGGTCGTCCGGGCACGCCCTAAACCGCATTAGTGCGCTCAGTCTGATCAGCACGAGGGCGCCTGTCAAACGTTCGGGGAAGGGATCTAGGGAGCGGTGCGCGCGGCGTGACCAGCGCATCGGATGCCTTCCGATCGAGATCCCGCGAAGTCGGTTGCGGTGGGGGTGTTGACACTCACTAAAACGCATTAGTACCGTCTGCCGCGTTGTCATCCGAGAGCCGTTGAAAGGTCTACTCGGGTCCACTCGTCAAGGTCAGGACCGCCATTCTGTCCTGATCAGCATGTCCCGGGGATCGGATTCACCACGGGTCCGAAGGATGGGAATGCGCCATGGCGGCCCCGGCTTCCCCGGTGGCCGGCGCGCAGCATTTCGACATGTTTCTGGTTCGAGCAAAGGAGCCCGCCGGCCATGCGCATATCCCGCCGAACAGCAGCCTTCAGCACGGTCCTGGTCACCTCGGCGCTCGCCCTGTCCGCGTGCGGGGCCTCGGGAGACTCCGGCGGTTCGGACAGCGCCTCGGGCAAGGTCGAGGGAAAGGTCACCTTCCAGACCTGGAACCTCAAGGCCAATTTCAAGGACTATTTCGAGGGTGTCATCGCGGACTTCGAGAAGAAGTACCCGGATGCCGAGGTAACCTGGGTGGACCAGCCGGCCGAGGGGTATCCGGAGAAACTCAGCGCCGATGCCGCCGGCGGCACCCTGCCTGACGTCGTCAACGTCTCCCCCGACCTCGCCTATCCGCTGGCCAAAGCCGGTATCGCGCTGGACCTGGAAAAAGCCGCCGGTAAATATCGCGGCGAGTATCTGGAGGGCGCTTGGAAGAGCCATGAGATGCCGGGAATGAAAGGCGTCTACGCCTTCCCCTGGTATCTGAATACCGGCCCCATGTTCTACAACAAGGATCTCTTCCGGCAGGCCGGTCTGGATCCGGAGAAGCCGCCGACCACGTACGACCAGCTCTTCCAGGACGCCGTGTCGATGGCGAAGAAGAGCGACCGCAGGATAGCGATGCTCGCGAGCACCCCGTCGATCGAGGATTTCGGACGCTACGGCGTGCCGCTGATGGACGCGTCCGGCACGAAGTTCACCTTCAACGGACCCAAGGGCGTCGAGCTGGTGCAGCACTACAAGGAGCTGTACGAGGCGGGGGCGTTGGACTCACAGGCGCTCACCGCTCAGGCCGAGTCAGCCGGCCGAAAGTTCCAGCAGCAGTCCGTGGCCATGAACCCGGGCAGCGCGCACGACCTGGAGAACTTCAAGAAGGAATCGCCCGGCCTCTACAAGAACATCGGGATCACGGACGCGGTCAACAACACCGGCAAGGCCAACATGTACGTGCAGGGCCTGATGGTGAACGCGCAGAGCAAGGTCAAGCCGGCGGCCGTCGCCTTCGCGCACTTCGTCACCGACAAGAAGAACCAGATGGCGTTCGCCAAGGAAGTGACGATCTTCCCGAGCACCAAGGGCTCGCTGAGCGATCCGTACTTCACCAAGGAGGACGGGACCGACGCGACCCGGGTCCGGGTGGCCTCGGCCGCCTCCCTCAAGGATGCGGTCAACTACACGCCGGTGCTGCTCAGCGACCAGATGAAGACCGTGCTGCGCAATGCCGTCGCCAAGGCCGTCCAGGGCGAGCTGTCGCCCAAGGCGGCGCTGGACGGGGCGGTCGCCGACTGCAACCGCCTGCTCGCGACCGGCTGAGGCCGGGCAACGTGCAGACCGAGACGACACCGCGGAGCGAGCCCGCCGCTCCGTCCGCCGCTCCCCCACCGCCCCGGACACACCGCCGACGCCGTGGGATCCGTACGCATCTGCCCTCCAGCCCCTGGCTGTTCCTCGCCCCGGGCCTCCTGATCGTCGCCGGATTCAGCCTGTACCCGTTCCTGAGCACCGTGGCGCACTCCTTCACCGACGCGCGCACGCTCACCGAGGGGCAATTCGTCGGCGGCGCCAACTATCGGGAGCTGATCCACGACGCGATGTTCTGGACGGGGCTGCGCAACAGCCTGCTGTACGTCCTGGGTGTCGTCCCGCTGCTGGTGGTGCTGCCGTTGCTGCTCGCCCTGCTCGTCCAGCGGCACCTCCCCGGGATCACCTTCTTCCGGGCCGCGTTCTACACACCGGTGGTCGCCTCCGTCGTCGTGGTGGGACTGATCTGGGTGTGGCTGCTGGACGACCGCGGGCTGATCAACGCGGTGCTGGAGACCGTCGGGTTCGGCAAGGTCGGCTTCCTCAGCGACCCCTGGCTGCTGCTGCTCAGCGCGATGGCGGTCACGGTCTGGAAGGGCCTCGGCTACTACATGATCATTTATCTGGCCGCGCTGGCCGGTGTCCCCCGCGAGCTGCACGAGGCCTGTGCGGTCGACGGCGCGGGTGCGGTACGCCGCTTCCTGACCGTCACCGTGCCCGCGGTGCGCTCCACGATGGTGCTGGTGGCCGCGCTCTCCTCGGTCGGCGCCTTCAAGGTGTTCTCCGAGGTCTACCTGATGGCCGGGCCGACCGGCGGGCCCGGAGGCGCGGACACCACCTTGGTGATGCTCGTGCAGCAGGTCGGTACCGGCCTCAGCGGCCGGGTGGGATACGCCTCCGCGCTGTCCGTCGTGGTCTTCGTCCTCACCCTCGGCCTGATGCTGCTCGTGCTGCGCGCCAACCGCAAGGAGGACGCATGAGTGCCACGGCAGCACGCGACCGGGAGGAGCGGCGGAGGATGCCGGCGTGGCAGCTGGTGCTGCGCTACCTGCTGCTGCTCGCCGTGCTGGCGCTGACCGTCGGGCCGTTCCTGTGGCAGCTGTCGACGTCCCTCAAGGGCGCCGGCGAGGACATCTACCGCTACCCGCCCGACCTGATCCCCCACGACGTCACACTGGACAACTACGCCGGGGTCGCCAAGATCATCCCGGTCTGGGACTTCGCACTGAACTCCCTCCAGGTCGCCGCCGCGAATGTGCTGACCAACTGTGTGGGGGCCGCGCTCGCGGGCTACGCACTGGCCCGGATGCGCTTCAGGGGACGGCGCACCGCGCTGGTCGTCTTCGTGACGGCGATGCTGGTGCCGGTGGAGAGCATCATGATCGCCCAGTTCGTGACGATGCGGGAACTCCAGCTGAACAACACCCTGATCGGGGTGCTGTTGCCCGGCTGCATCGGCGCGATGAACGTGCTGCTGATGCGCAACGCCTTCGCGGGGCTGCCGTACGAGGTGGACGAGGCCGCGTTCGTCGACGGCGCCAACGCCTGGCAGCGGTTCTTCCGGATCGCGCTCCCCTCGGTCAAGGGCACTCTCGCCGTCGTCGCCATCTTCGCCTTCATGGGCGCCTGGGACGACTTCCTGTGGCCGCTGATCGTGCTGAGCGACCAGTCGAAATTCACCCTGACCATCGGCCTGAACTTTCTGCACGGCACCTTCGCGGACAACCAGCGGCTGGTCGCGGCCGGCACCATCATCGCCGTCCTGCCGCTGATCGTGTTGTTCGCCTGCCTCCAGCGCTACTTCTTCCGCGGTGTCGGCGAGGGTGCCGTCAAGGGCTGACCGAGGCCCCGCACCGCCGCCGCACACCGACCGCCCGGCGCCCGAACGTGGCCCTCACTGACAGGAACGCCCATGCCCGTGCAGGACACCGCCCGCCGCCCGCTGCGCTTCGGCGCCAACTACACGCCCACACAAGGGTGGTTCCATCACTGGCTGGACTTCGATCCGGACGCGGTCCGCGCCGACCTCGACTCCCTCGCCGCCCTCGGCCTTGACCACATCCGGGTCTTCCCGCTCTGGCCGCTGTTCCAGCCCAACCGCACGCTGATCCGGCCGCGCGCCGTGGAGCAGCTGGTGCAGTTGGCGGACGCCGCCGCCGAGCGGGGGCTGGACGTCAACGTCGACGGGCTGCAGGGCCATCTGTCGAGCTTCGACTTCCTGCCCGCCTGGACGCAGACCTGGCACCGCCGCAACCTCTTCACCGACCCCGACGTGCTCGCCGGGCAGGAAGAGTATCTGCGGACACTGGCCGCCGCGCTGGCCGACCGACCCAACTTCCTCGGGATGACACTCGGCAACGAGATCAACCAGTTCTCGGACGGGCCGCACCCGGACCCGGACCGGATCACTCGCGGCCAGGCCGCGGCCTGGCTGGAGCGGATGCTGACGGCCTGCGAGCGCGGTGCGCCCGGGCGGATGCATCTGCACGCCGAGTACGACGCGGCGTGGTACCGCGACGGCCATCCGTTCACGCCCGCCCAGGCCGCCCGGCTCGGCTCCGTGACAGCCGTGCACTCCTGGGTGTTCAACGGCACCGCGCAGCGGCACGGCCCGGCCGGCACCGCCACCGAGCACCACGCCGCCTATCTGATCGAGTTGTCCAAGGCATGGGCGACCGACCCGCACCGCCCGGTGTGGCTCCAGGAGGTCGGCGCCCCCGCCCCGCACATCCCCGCCGAGCGGGCGGCGGACTTCACCGAGGCGACCGTCGTCAACGCCCTGGACTGCCCGGACGTGTGGGGTGTCACCTGGTGGTGTTCGCACGATGTCTCGCGGTCCCTCGCCGACTTCCCCGAGCTGGAGTACGGGCTGGGCCTGCTCGGCAACGACCGTACGCTCAAGCCCGCGGGAAAGGCGATCGCGGCGCTGGTCGAGGAGTGGCGCGGCCGCGAGCACCGGCCACCGGTACGCAGTACCGCGCTGGTCGTCGACACCGGTGGCGCGGAGGACGCACCACGCCGTTCGGTGTGCGCGCCCGGTGGCGCGGTCTTCGAAGCGTGGGCGCGGCTCACCGCCCAGGGGGCGCGTCCGACCCTCGTGCTGGCCGAACTCGCGCAGGACGCGGCCCACTTGACGTCCCGCGGGATCACCGAGGTCCATAAGGCCGACGAGGTGTGCCAGGGCCTGCCGTCGGGGCCGGGGCCGGGCGCCTTGTAGAAGCCGTCGGCACTCGCGCCCCCACCGTCCGTCATCGGAGGAGCACCTCAATGCCCCCACCACCCCGCCCGCTGTCCCGCCGCCGTGTGGTGCTCGCCGGGGCGGGCGCCGCGGCCGCCCTGCTCGGCCCGGCGGCCGGAGCCGGCCGGGAGTCCGGCGCCGCCCCGACCGGGCCGCGTGCCCCCGGCCCCTTGCAGCCCTGTGCGTCGTACTGGTTCCCCGACTCGCTGCCGTCGGGCGAACCCGGGAACGGGATCACCTGGCGGAGCCTGGCCGCGTGGACACCGGAGAACGACCGGGATCTGGCGTTCAACAGGGCGACGGCACCGCCGCTCTGCGACAGAACTGGCGGCCCGCTCCCGGCGCGGTGCGGCACTACACGCTGCACCGCCGGCTCCCGGACGGCGGACGGCGCCATCTCGGCGGCACCTGCGGAACGGCGTTCTACCTTCCCGAGCTGCGCCGCGAGCAGAACGAGAAGGCGGCCGCGCTCGAAGTCCGTGCGGTGGACGAGCTGTTCACCGCCTCGGAGCCCGCCCTGACACAGCACCACTGGTAACGCAGCACCGGACGGCCCCTGTTGCCGCCCGCCACCCTCCCCGATCCGACGGAGCGACCTTTCATGCATGACGATCGCGCACTGGTCGAGGCCCGCCTCCAGCGTGTGCTGGACGAGCGCATCCGGCCCGCCCTCTACCCCCGATCGGTTCCCCTGGAGGTCGCGGCGTGGGTCGCGCCCGGTGAACCGGTGTCCGTCGCCGAGGGCCTGGCCGCCCGGCACACCCCCGTCGCGGTGGGTGACGCCTGGGGCGCTCCCTGGGCGACCACCTGGTTCAAGGTGGTGGGGACGGTGCCGGAGGAATGGGCCGGCCGCACCGTGGAGGCGGTGCTCGACCTCGGTTTCGACGAGCGGATGCCGGGCTTCCAGTGCGAGGCGCTGGTCTACACGCCCGACGGCACGCCCGTGAAGGCCATCAACCCACGCAACCAGTGGGTACGGGTGGGCGCGCCGGTCAAGGGCGGTGAGCAGGTCACCTGGCACGTGGAGGCCGCGTCCAACCCCGTCATCCTGGATGTGCATCCGTTCCTGCCGACGCCATTGGGCGACCGCGAGACCGCGGGCAGCGAGCCGCGCTACCGCCTGGCCAGGATGGACCTGGCGGTGTTCGACACCACGGTCTGGGAACTCATCCAGGACCTTGAGGTGCTGGGCGAGCTGATGGCGGAGCTCCCGGTGGACGCCCCGCGGCGCTGGGAGGTGCTGCGGGCGGTGGGCCGGGCGCTGGACGCGGTCGATCTCCAGGACGTCAACGGCACGGCGGAGGCGGCCCGTTCGCAGCTGCGGGCGGTGCTGGCGTCGCCCGCCGGAGCGTCCGCGCACCGGATCAGCGCGGTGGGGCACGCGCATATCGACTCGGCATGGCTGTGGCCGCTGCGCGAGACCGTCCGCAAGGTCGCCAGGACGGCATCGAACATGACGGCGCTGTTGGAGGACGAGCCGGACTTCGTCTTCGCGATGTCGCAGGCGCAGCAGTACGCCTGGCTCAAGGAGCACCGGCCGGAGGTCTACGCCAAGGTCAAGAAGGCCGTCGCGGACGGGCGGTTCGTGCCGGCGGGCGGTATGTGGGTGGAGTCGGACACCAACATGCCCGGCTCGGAGGCGATGGCCCGGCAGTTCGTGCACGGCAAGCGGTTCTTCCTGGAGGAGTTCGGCGTCGAGAACGACGAGGCGTGGCTGCCGGACACCTTCGGGTTCGCCGCCGGCCTGCCGCAGATCATCAAGGCCGCGGGCGCGAAGTGGCTGCTGACGCAGAAGATCTCCTGGAGCCAGATCAACGCGTTCCCGCACCACACCTTCCGCTGGGAGGGCATCGACGGGACTCGGATCTTCACCCACTTCCCGCCGGTGGACACCTACAACTGCCAGATGGCCGGGCGGGAGATCGCCCATGCGGCACGGAACTTCAAGGACAAGGGGGTGGCGCGGCATTCGCTGGCGCCGACCGGCTGGGGCGACGGCGGGGGTGGCACCACCCGCGAGATGATCGCCAAGGCCCGCCGGCTGCGTGACCTGGACGGCTCGCCGGTGGTGGTCTGGGAGAAACCCGCCGACTTCTTCGCCAAGGCCGAGGCGGAGTATCCGCAGGCACCGGTGTGGGTGGGCGAGTTGTATCTGGAGCTGCACCGCGCGACGCTCACCAGCCAGGCGAGGACCAAGCGCGGCAACCGCCGCAGCGAGCAGTTGCTGCGGGAGGCCGAACTCTGGTCGGCGACGGCAGCCGTGGCGGCCGGGCACCCGTATCCGTACGCCGCGCTCGACCGCATCTGGAAGACGGTGCTCCTGCACCAGTTCCATGACATCCTGCCCGGCTCCTCCATCGCCTGGGTGCACCGCGAGGCGGAGAAGACCTACGCCACGGTGGCCGCGGAACTCGAAGACCTCATCGCCGCCGCGCTCACCGCGCTCGCCGGCAGCGGGGACACCGAGCTGGTGGCGAACTCCGCGCCGCACACCCGCGAGGGAGTGGCCGCGGGCGCCGTCGCCACCGTGTCGCGGGAGGGCGCGGCGGTACGCGCCGAGGACCGTGACGGCGGCGGATTCGTCCTCACCAACGGCCTGTTGCGCATCGAGATCGACGAGCGCGGTCTGGTCGTCTCCGCGTACGACCTCGCGGTCGAGCGGGAGACCGTCGCGCCCGGCGGAGCGGCGAACCTGCTGCAGATCCACCCGGACTTCCCGAACATGTGGGACGCCTGGGACGTGGACTCCTTCTACCGCAACGTCGTGACCGACCTGACCGCGGCGGACGAGGTGGCGCTCGGCGAGGTCTCGCAGGGCGCGGCGACGGTGCGCGTCACCCGCTCCTTCGGCGATTCACAGGTGGTCCAGTCGCTGACCCTGGCGCGGGGGCAGCGACGCCTGGACATCGACACCGAGGTCGACTGGCACGAGACGGAGAAGTTCCTGAAGGTCGCGTTTCCCCTGGACATTCACGCCGAACGGTACGCCGCGGAAACCCAGTTCGGGCACCTGTACCGGCCCACCCACACCAACACCAGCTGGGAGGCCGCCAAGTTCGAGGCCTGCGCGCACCGGTTCGTGCACGTCGAGGAGCCGGGCTGGGGCGTCGCGCTGGTCAACGACGCCACCTACGGCCATGACGTCACCCGCACCGTCCGGGAGGAGGGCGACCGCGGCACCACCACGACCGTCCGGCTCTCCCTTCTGCGCGCCCCGCGCTTCCCCGACCCGCAGACCGACCAGGGGCTGCACCGCTTCCGCTACGCGCTCGCGCCGGGCGCCGCGATCGGCGACGCCGTCCGCGAGGGGCACCGCATCAACCTGCCGGAGCGCCGGATCACCGGGACCGGCGCGGTGGCGCCGCTGGTCACGGTCGACAACGACGCGACGGTGGTCACCGCGGTCAAGCTCGCCGACGACGGGAGCGGCGATGTGGTCGTCCGCCTTCACGAGGCACACGGAGGGCGGGCCAGGACCACCCTGACCGCGGAGTTCGACCTGGCCGGCGCCCACGCCACCGACCTCCTGGAACGGGCGACGGCTGACGGCCCGGTGATCGAGCGGCACGGCAACACCGTACGGATGGCGCTGCGCCCCTTCCAGATCGTCACTCTGCGGCTGGCCGTGGCGGGAAGCCGCACGGACGGCTAGGGGTGCCGGGCCGTGTCGGTCGGAGGCGTCCGACACGGCCCGGCATGCGCGGCCGGGGTGGGGTGCGGCGTCAGCCTGGCCCCGGTGACCACGAGCGCGCGTCGCGGCAGGTGTCGCGGCGCGACTCGTGCCGGCGCTCGCGACCGCCGCCGCGCCCGGCGTCGTGGCCGCGCGCCGCTTCGTGGCGGGCGTCCTGCGACGGATCCAGGTCCAGCATGTCCATCAGCAAGGAGAGTTCTTCGGCGTTCCGCGCCCGGCCTGCCAGCGCCTTTCTGGCAAGCCTTCGCTCCTCGTCACACGGCGGGGGGCGCGGCGTGTTGTCGTCGGCACTGCGTTGGTCATCGCTCACCGCTGCATTCTCGGCCGGACCACCGCACCCTGCCCGTCGAGCGGGCCTGCGGGCGCCCGCAGCGGCGCGGACACTGATCCGAACGGGTGAGCGCCGTGGACCGCCCGGCTTTCCGCGCCGGTGGCTGCGGCAGGCGAATTCCTGACTCTGCGGCCGCTTCGGCGTCGAGGCCCGCGGACCGCCTCCGCGGGCGCCCGGATTCCGTACGGGCGGACGCGGCGGAAGCGGTGCCGGGGCGGCCGTCCCGACGCGCGGATGCACATCGTGCGACCAGGGGCGATGCTGGATGGTGCGGGGGAACCCGGCGAGGAGGATGACCTATGTCCATGATGGACAAGCTCAAGAACATGCTGAAGGGCCACGAAGCCCAGACCTCCAAGGGCATCGACAAGGCCGGCGACTTCGTCGACAGCAAGACCCAGGGCAAGTACAAGGGTCAGGTCGACTCGGCCCAGGAAAAGCTCAGGCAGCAGTACGGGACGCCGGGCGACCAGGACCAGCCGCCGCAGTCCTGACGGTCGAGCCGCCGGGTGCGGCGGAGTGGCTTACCCGCCGTCCGTCTCCGCGCGGGCGCAGCCGAGGGAGCCCACGCGAAGCTGCGACCCGCAGCTTCAGCACCCGCCCCGGCCCCCCGTCCTTAGGCTGAGCGGATGACCCGCGCGCCCTTCCAGATCACCCCCGACGTCTCGCTGCGGCCCCCGACACCGGAGGACGCGGCCGGCCTCGCCCGGGCCTACCTGCGCAGCCGTGAACATCTCCGGCCGTGGGAGCCGGACCGGGACGAGGCTTTCTTCACGCCCGCCGGGCAGTCGGCGCGCTTGCGCATGCAGTTGGCCGAGAAGAGCGCCGGGCGTCTGATGCCGTTGCTCATGGTCCGCGAGAGCCAGGACGCCGCCGGGTCGTCCGACGTCGTCGGAGCGATCAACCTCACCAACATCACGCTGGGACCGTTGCGGAGTGCCACCGTCGGCTACTGGATCGACGCGAGCCACCTCGGCCGCGGGCTCGCCACGGCCGCGCTGAAGGCGGTGTGCACGGCGGCCGACGCGCAGCTGGGTCTGCACCGGCTGGAGGCGGGCACCCTCCTGGAGAACGCGGCCTCGCAGCGGGTGCTGATCAAGTGCGGTTTCGTGCCCTTCGGCGTCGCCGAGAAATACCTGCACATCCACGGTGCCTGGCGCGATCACCGGCTCTTCCAGAAGATCCTCAACGACCGTCGCCCCTGAGCGGCGGACGAGTGCCTCGTACTCGGCACGGGCGCCCTCGCACGCGACGGCGCCCGCCCCCGTCGGGAGCGGGCGCCGTGTGGGCGGCGATCAAGCCGGGCGGATGTTCTCCGCCTGGGGGCCCTTCTGGCCCTGGGTGACCTCGAAGCTCACCTTCTGGCCCTCCTGCAGCTCACGGAAGCCCTGGGCGTCGATGTTCGAGTAGTGCGCGAAGACGTCGGCGCCGCCGCCGTCCTGCGCGATGAAACCGAAACCCTTTTCCGCGTTGAACCACTTCACCGTGCCGGTAGCCATACCTGTCTCCTTCGTTCAATGGGCTTGAATCGGCTTCCGCGTACTGCGGAACCCGGAGGTGATCGCCCTGGTCCGGAGAGGCACAGCACAGCAAGGACGCCCGTGAATGCGACACGGGCGCCCGGCACTTCGGAACCACGACAGCTGATCAGGACGCTACACCGAGCGACGCCCGGCAGTCACCACAACTGCGACAGACGCGTCGCCCTTCACCGGGCGGGGTCGTCGCGCCGTCCCCGGTTTCCGGACCGTTCATACAGATGTGCGACGGACGACCCGCTCCGGTCGCGCCGACGCCTCCGGGGGCGCCGGCGCGGGCGGAGCCCCTCCGGCTCAGATCAGCGGCGCAGGCGGGGTGTTGCGCTGCTTGCGGCGGCGCCACCACAGTCCGGCACCTGCGAGGGCGGACGCCCCGACCGCGGACAGGGACCACACGTACACCGTGCGCCGTTGGGCGTCCCGCTCTCCGGCCAGGGCCATTCCGTGCGCCGCGTCGGCTTTTGCCGGCTTGTTCAGCAGGGCGGCGGGCTGGGACTTGCGCACCGCGCTGTGGGTGTCGCCATCCAGCTCGATGGGGCCCGTCGCCGGCAGGGTGCCCACCCCCGCGGCCCGGGGCGCCGCGGAGAACCCCCAGTCCAGCAGGGTGCGTGTCTCCTCGTACACGGCGTTGTCGGAGCTGGTCTGCGGGTTCATGACGGTGACCAGCAGGGTCCGCCCGTTGCGCTTGGCGGCGGCGACCAAGGTGTTGCCCGCCTGGCTCGTGTAGCCGTTCTTCACCCCGATCAGGCCGGGGTACGGGACCACGCCGTGCGAGCCGACCAGCAACCGGTTGGTGTTCTGGATGCCGAAGGCTCGCGTGCCCCCGGACTCGGGGAATTTCGCCGTCTTCGTCGAGGCGAGCCGGGCGAAGTCGGGGTTGGCCAGACCGGCCCGGCCGAAGACGGACAGGTCGAAGGCGGAGGAGAACTGCCCCTCGCTGTCGAAACCGTCCGCGGAGCGCACCGTGGTGTCGTTGGCGCCGAGGCGGCGCGCCACCGCACCCATGTCGGCGACGGTCTTCTCCCAGCCGCCGTTCATCGCGGCAAGGGTGCGCACCGCGTCACTGCCCGAGCTGAGGAAGACGCCGCGCCAGAGGTCGGCGACGCTGTAGCGCACATCCTCCTTGATGCCGACGAGCGCGCTGCCCGGCAGGATGCCGGCCAGTTCGGCATCGGTGACGGTGTGCGCTGCCTGCTGCGGGAACTTCGGGAGCACCGTCAGCGCGAACAGCGTCTTGAGGGTACTGGCGGGAGGCAGACGGCGGTGGGCGTCCTTCGCCGCGAGGATCCTTCCGCTCTGCGCGTCCGTCACGGCCCAGGACAGTGCCGTGACGGCGGGTGGACTGGGTACGCCCGGTCTGGGGAGGAACTGCACTCCGGGCTGGTGCAGCCGGCTTCCGGTGGCGGGGCCCGAGCGGACGCTTCGCGCGTCGTCGATGCCGTGCGGACCATCGGCGACGGCCGGTCCGCACGCGACCAGCAGGCTCGCGGCACAAACCACCAAGGCGGTACCGACTCTGACGGGGGGCCAACTTGCTGACGACATGCGTCCACGCTAAAAACGACCGCGCCGGCTCGCCGGTTGACCTACTCCATCCGGTGTGTCCGCCGTCCCGCAGCCGTCATGGGCACCCGGCCGCCCGCCCGCACGCGGACGGCCCGGGCCCGCTTCGGGCCGGGCGCGACACGCGCGCCGACCCGACCTGAGCAGGCGTCAGCTACCAGATCTCGTTGACCCATTCGGGGTGGTCGATGAACGGGTTCCGGTTGTGCTGGTACTTGTCGAAGATCACCTGGTTGCGGTGCTGCTCGAAGGTGTCCGGCGCGTCCTCCTCGCTCCACTGCTTCAGGACGGAGAGCCGGCCGATGTTCGGCTGGGAGCCGTTGTCGACGTTGTCGTTGGGCTCCAGGTCGGCGAAGCCGTCGTCGCCGTCGTAGCGGACGGCCATGTAAAGGATCATGCGGGCGACGTCGCCCTTGACCGCGTCGCGGGGCTCGAAGGAGTCATCGTCGGTGTAGTTGCCGGGCGCCTCGCCGACCTCCGTGCCGCCCTTGTCGAAGTCCTTGTTGCCGCGGGTGCTGTTGACGGACACGTCCGTCGGACGGAGGTGGTGGATGTCCGTGCCGGGCCCGGTGGCGGTGCCGAAATCGCCGTGGGATTTCGCCCAGACGTGCTCACGATTCCAGTCGTCCGGATTGCCGCCGTTGGTGTTCTTGCTCTGCGAACGCCCCGTGTAGAGCAGGAGGACGTTCGCGCTGTTGGCCGGGTCCTCGTCGGTCTCCTTGAGGGCGTCCCAGACCTGGTCGTAGGAGAGTTTTCCGGTCTGGGTGGTGCTGATGATCCGGTGCAGCGAATCCTTCAGCTCCTGACCGGTCTTGCCGATGGCGTCCTTGTAATACGTGTCGTCGTACGCGCCGACGGACGGGTGCCGGGCGGCCGACGCGGCACCGGATCCGGAGTGGGCGGCAGGGGCGGTCGTGGCGGTCGCCGGGATCTGTGCGCCGACGGCGACCAGAATCGTTCCTGCGGCCACGGCCAGCGCGGTCCTGCCGCGACGGGTCACGCGGGTGTTGTCCACGGATGGTGTCCTCTCCCCGAAATGTGGCACTCGACCGCGAGATGTGGGGCACGGCCGGTACCGGCCGTTGGGTGTACGGCCGCAGGCAGCTTTCCACCGCGGTAATCACCACAGTGTGAACGTCGGGAAACGATTGTGTGTTTACCCCGTGACGGCACCCGAATCAGCGCCCGGAAACCGCCTCCCGGCCCACCTCTTGCCCGCTCCTTTCCAGTATTTCCAGCCCAATCCCCGTTATGCGATACCAGGTGCATCTAAAGGCATTGAAGGTCCGTCAGAAGGCGCGAGAGTTCCGCGAGAGCGGCTAATCGGCAAGAAGGGGATGGAATATGGGATTCCTTTTCGCCGGTCGTGTGCGCTGCGCATGCGTCGTTCCGTCAGCCCACCCGTTCGCAGTCCCCGCCGCGCGGTTTGTCCCACACCACTGAGTAGCGCCACAACAGGTGACGGCGGAAACGGCAGCCCGGCAGCCGGTCCCGGGCGGCGCGCCGCACCTCGCCCCAGTCCATGTCGGGGTCCCGCACGGGCATCCCCGACGGGTCGTGCTTGCCCCCGTACCGCAGGGCGAGGAAGCGGGCCGCGGGTACGCCTGCGCCCGCTGAGGAGCCAGTCCCAGGGTGTCCGGTTGTTCGCCAGTCCGACGAGGACGAGGCGGCCACCGGGCGCGAGCAGCCCGGCCATCCGGTCCACCGCGGCGGCGAAGTCCAGGTGGTGGACGACGGCCACCGCGCTGAGGAAGTCGTACCCGCCCGCAGAGGTGACCGCTCGGGGCCCGCCGGCTTCGCCGCCGCGGCCGGCCCCGTCGTCCACCGCCATGAAGTCCGCCTCGACGAAGTCGACGTTCCGGATCCCGGCACTCTGCTCGCGCGCCACGGCGACCATCTCGGACGACCGGTCCACCCCGGTCACCGTGCCCGCGCGTCCGGCCAGTTTGCGGACCAGCAGCCCGTCACCACAGCCGACGTCCAGCGCCCGGCCGCACCCTTCCGGCACCGATTCGAGCACCAGTCGGTGGTGGTGCACATTGTGATTCCAGTACGGATCCGCAGGGCGGCCGGAGTGCGACATCGGGTCACCGTAGCGAACCGCCGTATGCCCGGGGCGGGCCGTACCGATGGCCGCCGGCAGCGGAGGAGTGGCCGGAGCCGACCGTCCGCCTCCCTACGGCCGCAACGGGCCTGCCGATGCTCCCTTCGGGTGAACCCCCACAGTTCACGCAACCGCGAGGGGCCCGCCGCGCTTCCGAACAAGCGAGACCGAATGCGGGTGTTGCGACCGCTCCGGATCTTCGGATCTTTCGGATTCCCCGATCACGTGTGGTGGAGGCCCTGATGTCGACGTACTGCGAGCAGACCCCTTTGGGCGCGGCCCCCTGGACGGACGGCGCTCCCGCTCGCCCCGCATCCACGGCATACCGCGCCACGACGGACTACACCCTCGCTCCCCCGCGCGCCGAGGACCGCCTCGCCACGGCCTCGTTCCCGGCCGGATACCTCGTGCCGGCCGTGTACCCGAGTCGCCTGCTTTCGCCGCCGCGTCCCGAGGACCGCGTGGCGGCCGGCCCGCACACGGGGGACATCGGACGGGCTTCCCGCCCGGAGACGTGCCGGCCGAGCACCCCGCCGCCGGCCGACCACCGGTACGCGTATCCGGAGCACCGGCAGCAGCCGCCGCGCCGCGACGACCTCGCTCCCCCGCACCCCGAAGCCCGGCGCCAACCCCCCGTGAGCACGCCCGATCGCCGACGGCTGGAGATGCAGGCCGCCCTCACGGCGGCAGGTGTCGCCCCGATGGCGGGGGACGGCGCCGCCGTCCACAGGCTCGCCCAGCTCGACGACGCGACGGTCGGCGCGGTCATCCGCTGGATCGGCGCCGCCGCGCAGCGACCCTCGTGGCCCCGCCCGCAGGCGGTGTGACCCGCGGCCCCACCGTCATCGCAGACCGGGCAGGCTCCGCAGTTCCCCGATCTTCAGGAGGCGGGCGGACAGCACGAAGACCAGCGCCATGGTGAGTCCGCCCGCGGACAGGGTCAGGGCCGGGGTCCGCAGCGCCGCGGCGGGCACGTCGGAGCAGACGCGTGCGACGGCCCAGCCGAGGGTGCCGGCCGTGGCGGCGGCCGCGGTCAGCTTGCCGTAGGTGCGGCACAGCCGACGGCCGTCGAGCCTCCCGGCGAGCCGGCGGCGCAGCAGCAACGCGGTGGCGAGCAGTCCGATGCCGTACGCGACGGTGTAGGCGGCGGCCATGCCGGTGACCGACCAGCGCGCGGGCAGCAGGAGATGGCACGCGGTGGCGAGGGCGACATTGACGGCGGCGATCGCGCCGGCCATCCAGAACGGCGTACGGGTGTCCTCGAAGGCGTAGAAGCCCCGCAGCAGGAGGTACTGCGCGGAGAACGGGATGAGGCCGAGGCCGAACGCCTGGAGCATGTGCCCGGCGGGTTCGGCCGACGCGGCGTCGACCGTGCCGTGGGCGAAGAGCAGTTGTGCGGTCTGCGGGCCGAAGACGAGGAAGAAGAATGCGGCCGGGACGATGACGACGCCGCTGACGCGCAGCGCGCGGGAGAGGTCGGCACGTAGGTCGTCCAGACGGTGGGCGGCAGCCGCCCGGCTCATCCTCGGCAGCAGGGCCGTCACCAGGGAGACGGTGACGATCGACTGCGGAAGCATCCAGATCGTCTGGGCGTAGGAGTAGGCGGTGTATCCGACGCCTGCCGTGGGGAGTCGCTGGTCCGCGGCGTTGGCGTAGTGCGTGACGACGGTCATCGCGGCCAGGTTGGCGACGACGAAGAGCAGGGTCCAGCGGGCTGCCGCGATGCTCTTGCGCAGGCCGGTGCCGCGCCAGTCGAAACGGGGCCGGAAGCGGAAGCCGGCGGCGCGGACGAACGGGATGAGCGCGACGCCCTGGAGGACGATGCCCAGGGTGGTGGTGAGACCCAGCAGGTGAATCTGTCCGCGAGTGATGTCCTCGATCCGGTCGGGGCCGGTCAGCAGGCCGACGTAGACGCCGAACATCGCTATCAGTACGAGGTTGTTGAGGACGGGGGTCCACATCATCGCGCCGAACTTGCCGCGTGCGTTGAGGACTTGTCCGAGGACGAAGAACAGGCCGTAGAAGAAGATCTGCGGGAGGAGGAAGCGGGCGAAGACCACGGTGAGTTCGAAGGCTGCGTGCGTGCGCGGGGTGTCCGGCGTGTAGACGGCGACGATCTGCGGCGCTGCCCACACCGCGAGCAGCGTGCCGGCCGCGAGCACGCTCAGAACAAGGGTGACGAGCCGCTGTTCGTAGGCGCGTCCGCCGTCCGCGTGCTCCGCCCTGGCCCGGACGAGCTGCGGCACCAGCACCGAGTTGAGCGCGCCGCCGATCAGCAGGGTATAGAGGCTCATCGGGACGACGTTGGCGGTGTTGTACGTACTCGCCAGCAGGCCGGTGCCCAGCGCGCCGGCCTGGAGCACCTGCCGGATGAGCCCGGTTCCCCGGGAGGCGACGGTGCCCAGCGCCATCAGCAACGAGGCACGCAGCAGGCCGCCCTTGCGGCCGCCCTTCGGCGCGGCATGCCGGCGCCGCCGTGCGCCCGGTCCGCCGTCCGGCGGCTCGACGCGGCCGGCAGCCTCCCCGGATAAGCGCCGGTCCGGCGATCGCAGCGGCATCGTGTCGTCCGTTGTTCTCTCCACCATGGTGGTCAACCTATGACGCGTCCCGGCGAGGTTCGGGCCCCTCGGACGACGCTCCGGTGCGGGAAAGATCACGCCTCTGGGACGGAACGCTCAGGCCGTCGGGAGCGGGCGGGCCCGTCGGGCGTCGAGGAGCGGCGCCAGCAGATCGCCGTGGCGCTCGTGCCGGGGAGCGATGTCGCTGAACAGGAAGGACAGTTGATCAGGTGCGGTGCAGTCGGCGACCTCGTCCCAGGTGACGGGGGTGGAGACAGTGGGCGTGGCGCGGGCCCGCAGTGTGTAGGCGACCGCGGTCGTCTTGGCGGCGGCGTTCTGGGAGAAGTCGATGAAGACCTTGCCGGGGCGCAGCGCCTTGGTCATCTTGTGCACGACGAGATCCGGCAGCGCCGTCTGCGCCTCGACGGCGAGCGTCTTGGCGTAGGCGGTGGCGTGTTCCGAGGACGTGTGCTCGATGGGGACGACGAGGTGCAGGCCCTTGGACCCGCTGGTCTTGGCGTACGCGTGCAAGCCGTCGGCCGCCAGCCGGTCGCGCAGCCACCGGGCGGCGGCGCAGCACTCGACGATGGTGGCCGGTTCACCGGGGTCCAGGTCGAAGACGAGCCGGTCCGCGGAGCCCGGGGCGTCGCAGGTCCATTGGGGTGCGTGCAATTCGACCATCAGGTTCGCCGCCCAGACCAGCGAGGAGAGGTCCGGCAGCAGGACCTGCTGGGTGGACTCCCCACTCGTATGGGGCACCTCGCAGGTCTTCACCCAGGAGGGCGTCCCGGGCGGCAGGTTCTTGGTGAAGAAACGGAGGCCGTCGGGCCCGTCGGGGAAGCGCAGGAAGGACAGCGGCCGGTCGCGGAGGTGCGGGAGGATCACGTCTGCGGTGGTGGTCCAGTAGTGCAGCACCTCGCCCTTGGTGGTGCCGGTCTCGGGATAGAGGACCTTGTCCAGATTGGTCAGCGAGAGGCGCCGCCCCTCCACGACGGTGATCGGCGACATACGATGAGAATCCCACACAAGGGATGAAGTATGCGATCTATCTGGAATGGGTCCATCTCGTTCGGCCTGGTCACCATCCCCGTCAAGACCTACAGCGCCACCGACCGCACATCGTCGGTGTCCTTCGTGCGCATCCACGAGAAGGACGGCGCGCAGGTCCAGTACCGGAAGATCTGTGAGCTGGACGGGAACGAGGTCCTCAACGAGGAGGTCGGCAAGGGCTACCAGGTCCCCGGGGACGACACCATCGTGCCCATCACCGACGAGGACCTGTCCCGGCTGCCGCTGCCGAGCTCGAAGACGCTGACGATCCTGTCGTTCGCCGACCCCGACGAAGTCGATCCCCTCCAGATGGACAAGTCCTACTACCTGGGCCCCAACGGCGCGGCCGCGGCCAAGCCGTACACGCTGCTGCGGGAGGCGCTGGAGCAGCACGGGAAGGTCGCGATCGGCAAGGTGGCGATGCGGGGGCGGGAGACGCTGGCGATGCTGCGTCCGCACGACGGGGCACTCGTGATGCACGCACTGCTGTGGCCCGACCAGATCCGGCCCGCGACCGGGATCGCGCCCGAGGACGTCGCGATCCGGGAGAACGAGCTAAAGCTCGCCGAGACCCTGATGGACTCCCTGGGTGAGCTGGACCCCGCCGAACTCCACGACGACTACCGCGAGGCCGTCGAGCAGCTGGTCAGCGCGAAGCTGGAGGGCGGTGAGCCGGTCGCGCCCGAGAAACCGGCCGGTGGGCAGGTCATCGACCTGATGGCGGCCCTGGAGAAGAGCGTGCGGGCGGCCCAGGGCGGGGCGGATGGCGATGAGGCCGCATCCTCCGCCGGGGGCGGGGAGGCGGCGTCGGCCTCGGTGACATCCCTTCGGGGCCGCAAGACGGCGAAGAAGAGCCCGGCGGACACGGCCGGGAAGAGCGGGGCGAAGAAGTCCGCGGCGAAGCGGACGACAGCGGATGCGGGACCGGCCCGCAAGACCACCGGCTCCACGGCGAAGAAGACGGCGTCCGCCCCCAAGGCGTCCGGCGGCCGGGCGAAGGCCACGTCCTCCGCGGGCGGCGCCGCGTCCGGGACATCCGGCGCCAAGAAGAGCACGGCCAAGAGCACCGGCAAGAAAACAGCGGCGAAGAAGACCACGCCCAAGAAGTCCGGAAAGAAGACATCCGCCTGAGAACATCCGCCGGAGCCACCGGCGCCGCCGCGAGGTTCTAGAGTTTTGTCATGGCTTCAGACGAGGGCACCACCCGCATCGACAGCTGGATCTGGTCGGTGCGGCTCACCAAGACGCGCTCGGCAGCCGCCACGGCCTGTCGCGGGGGGCACGTACGCGTCAACGGCGAGCGGGTGAAGCCGGCCCACGGGGTGCGCATCGGCGACGAGGTCCGGCTGCGGCACGCCGGTCGGGAGCGGATCGTGGTCGTCTCTCGCCTTGTGCGCAAGCGGGTGGGCGCGCCGGTCGCCGCCGAGTGCTTCGTCGACAACAGTCCGCCGCCCCCGCCGCGCGAGGAGGTGCCGGTCATCGCGCACCGCGATCGTGGCGCGGGCCGCCCGACCAAGCGGGACCGGCGCGAGATCGAGCAGTTGCGCGGCCGGTAGCGGGCCTGGCACGGCCGGGCCGCCGACGCTCCAGCGACCGCTAGGCCCCCGGCAGCGCGTCCACGTACACCCACCGCCCGTCCTCACGGACGAAGCGGCTGTTCTCGTGCTGGCTGCCGGTGTCACCGTGCAGCGAGTAGTGCGCGCGGAATTCCACGGTGCCCTCGGCGTGGAAGGCGCTGCCGCCCGTCGTGCCGAGGATGTCCAGTCCGGTCCACCGCTGCGCGGGCTCGAAGTCGAGGCCCTCAGGGCGGGTCGAGGGGTGCCAGGTGCGCAGCAGGTATCCGGCGTCCCCCACGGCGAAGGCGCTGTAGCGCGAGCGCATCAGGCGCTCCGCGGTCGGTGCCGCGGCGCTTCCCCGGTGGAAGGGGGCGCAGCACTCGCGGTAGGTCTCCGCGCGTCCGCAGGGGCAGGGCGAGGCGGGTGTGACAGCGGCTGAGCGGCGCGTTTTCTTCTTCGACACCCCACGATTGTGCCGGGTCGGCGGGGTGGGGCCGCGACACGCGGAGCACAAGGGGACGACAGGGTGCCTCACCACAGCGCCCGTTTGGGGGGTTTCAACGATAAATCACCCAAACGCAGCTTTTGCGGGCTTGATACTTGCTGTGAGGCTGGAAGAACTCATGGTGACCGTCCCCACCACCCAGGAGAGAACCCCCATGATTCTGTCCATTTCCGGCGTGATCCTGCTCGGCGTCATCGTCTTCCTGTTCTTCCGCAAAGACGGCCTCAAGATGTCCCACGCGCTCGTCTGCGCGCTCTTCGGCTTCTACCTCGCCGGCTCGGCGATCGCGCCCAGCATCAAGGCCGGCGGCGCGAGTCTGGCGAGCCTCCTAGGAGGACTGAAGATCTAGCTCGGTGTGGGGGTAACGGCCGACCGGGCCACGCCATGTCCCGTCCGGCCCGTTCCCTCAGCCGCATGTTCCCCGGCTCGCATCCCACGCCGAGCCGCTCACGACCACCGCACGAACAACAGGAGACAGATGTGGCTCGGCGCCCCCTGCCCCGCATCCTGACCAACAGCGCACCGCTCACGCGCGGCCGCGAATTCGCGCGTACCGCCGCCGACAGCGCCTCCGACGTCTTCCACCCGCTGATCACGATCAGCCGTGGAGTGCGCCGGCTGGCCGTCGCCGCCGGGCGGCGCTGGTCCGAGACGCCCAAGGAACGTCGCGGACCGCTGTTGTTCTTCGTCGCCGCGTGCGTCCTGGTCGTGGCCCTCGCGCCCTTCGGGCCGCTGCTCGCACTCATCGCGGTGATGGGAGCGGCGGCCTGGGCGGGGCGGGACCGCAATCCCGCCCCTACGGGTCCCACGGAGGCGGAGACGAACCGGCTGCGTGCCCTCTACGAAGCGCTGGTGCCGTACTTCACCGTCGAAGGCGACCCGGTCCCCCTCTACACCCACAACGGCGAGTGGGAGCAGGTCTTCACCGAGTACAGCTTCGACGACGACGGGCGGCTCGCCCGCCTCCAGCTGAAGTACCCGACGTACTTCACCGATGGCGAGGAGCGGTCCCGGGCTCGCATCGAGCAGGTCCTGCACGCGAAGTCCGGCCGCGGCCGGGAATACCACTTCGCCTGGGACGAGGAGGCCAACCAGCTCGTCCTGACCGTCCTGGGCGCGCTGCCCACCGATATCGCGGCGCAGCTCTTCGTCACCTCACCCGGCGAGACCGTTCTCGGCTTCACCGACCCCGACACCGTGCGGCGGACCCTGCCCGTCACCGCCGCGGCGGAGACGCGGGATGTGCCGCCGGTGGTCTGGCGCACCGGCCGGCGGTCCACCGAACCGCATCTGCTCGCCCTGGGGCAGCCCGGGTCGGGGACCACCACCCTGCTGCGCTCGCTGGCGCTCCAGGCCCTGGAGGACGGCGATGTGCTGATCATCGACGGCACCGGGACCGGCGAGTACGCCTGCCTGGCCGGGCGCAGCGGAGTGCTGGGCGTCGAGAGCGGTCTCTCGGGCGCGACGGCGACGCTGCAGTGGGCCTCGCACGAGACCGAGCGCCGGCTGATCTCGGCGAACCGGGCGCGGCAGGCCGGCCGGTCCGCGCCGGAGGACACCCGGCGTCCGCTGTGGATCATCGCGGACCGCCCCACGGCGCTGACGCATCTCGCGACCGCGGAAGGGCGCGACGATCCGCAGCGCCTGCTCCAGGTACCGCTGCGGCACGGCCGGGCGGCCTGCGTCACGGTGATCGTGGCCGATCAGTTCGAGGGCGCGGAACTGCTGAGCGAGCCGGTACGGGCGCACACCAAGGCTCGTGTGGTGCTCGGCCCCGCCACGGCAGAAGAGGTGCGTGCGGTGCTCGGGGCGCCGCCGCACACCACACCCACCGCCGAGGTGCCGCCGGGCCGGGGTTACGCGCGGCTCGGCACGGGTCCGGTCCTGCGGCTGCAAGTACCGGCCACGCCCGACCCGTTCGACGAGGCCACGAGCGAGGCACACCGGCAGGCCGTCATGGCGCTGCTGCCCGAGCACACCGTTCCGGCCGGCGGGATCACACCCGGCGCCGTAGCCGTCTCCAAGCCCGCCGCCCCCGCGGAACAGACGACGTTCGGCGAGCCGGCCCCCCTCCCGGGAGCAGGCCACCGCTGATCGGACGCGGACGGCCGGCCCCCGGTGGGCGCGACCACGCGCGCCACGCGACCAGCCACCCGCGCCGCAGGGTGCCCCGGCGGACCGCTGTCCCTCAGGCGACGAACGGGTGCCGCACCTCGGCCTCGACCGGGGCGCCCGTCGCGACCAGGCGGGCGGCGCCGGCCAGTCGGACAGCCGCCTCGTCGGCGACCGCGCCGCTGACCGTGAACGGCAGCCGCACGAAGCCCTCGAAGGCACCGTCGACCCCGAACCGCGGGCCGGACGGGACCCGTACGCCGAGCCGTTCCCCCGCCTCGGCGATACGGGAACCGGAGAGTCCGCCCGTACGGGCCCAGAGGGTCAGTCCGCCGCGGGGGACGCTGAACTCCCAGTCGGGCAGGTGCCGGTGCAGGGCCGCGACGATCGCGTCGCGGTTCTCCCGGGCCTGCTCCCGGCGGATCTCGACGGCCTGCTCCCAGCCGCCGGTCTCCAGGAGCGAGGCGATGGCGAGCTGTTCGAGCACCGGCGAGCCGAGGTCGGAGTAGGCGCGGGCGGCGACCAGGCTGCGGATGATGTCCGGTGCGGCCCGCACCCAGCCGATCCGCATCCCGGCCCAGAACGCCTTGCTGGCCGAGCCGACGGTGATGACGGCGCTGCCCGCCGGGTCGAACGCGCAGACGGGGCGGGGCGGGTCGGGCTCGGCGTCCAGCTGGAGTTCGGTCATCGTCTCGTCGACGACGAGCAGCGTGCCGGCCGAGCGCGCGGCATCGACGAGGCGGCGGCGCTGGTCCTCGGTGGCGAGGGTGCCGGTGGGGTTGTGGAAGTCGGCGACGACGTACGCCATGCGAGGGGCCGCGTCGCGCATCACCTGACGCCAGACGGGGATGTCCCAGCCGGCCAGCCGCTCACCGAGCGCCACCGGGACGAGCCGGGCGCCGGCGTCCCGCATCAGCTGGAGGATGTTGGCGTAGGACGGGGAGTCGACGGCCACCCGCTCGCCGGGGCTCGTACACAGCCGGCAGATCGCGGCGACCGCGCCCATCGCCCCGGTCGTGACCATGATCTGTTCGGGCATGGTGGGGATGCCGCGGGCGGAATAGCGATCGGCGAGGGCCTGGCGCAGGACGGGGAGGCCGGCCGGGTAGTCGCCGTGGGTGTGGGCGTAGAGCGGCAGGTCGGCCATGGCGCCCTGGACGGCGCGGGTCAGCCAGGGCTCGGGTGCCGGAAGGGCGGCACAGCCGAGGTCGATCATGGAGCCGGCGGCCTCCGGCGGCAGCGGCTCCAGGCCCCGGGTGGGCAGGGGGTTCCCGGCCGGGACGGCGGTCCAACTTCCGGAGCCGCGCCGGGACTCCAGGAACCCTTCGGCGCGCAGGGCTTCGTAGGCGGCGGCGACGGTGGTACGGCTGACCCCGAACGCGGCGGCCAGCTCCCGCTCGGCGGGCAGCCGCGCCGCGACCGGCACCCGGCCCTCCAGGACGAGCAGGCGGACGCCGTCGGCGAGGCTGCGGTAGGCGGGCAACCGCCGCCCCCCGCCGAGGGCTTCGGCGTCCCGCGGGTCCTGTGACCGGAGCAGTCGGGCGAGTTGGGGCGCGCCTACCGCCGAAGTCCACTGAGCCATGAAGATCAGTCCACCTTCCCCGAATTGGCTCTACTTCGTAAGCCTGAACATGCCACATGGTGTCATGCGTCAGTCCAATCGTGCCAGGAGGGGGACGCGTCGTGTCCATCACCGAGGAATCCGTCGCTCGACGCCGGCTGCTGCCGCGTCGGCTGATCCAGCTCTATCTGGGGCTGGTGCTCTACGGGGTCAGCATGGGGCTGATGCTCAGGGCCGAGCTGGGGCTGGAGCCCTGGAGCGTGCTGAACCAGGGCATATCCCGTCATACGGGGTTGTCGATCGGCATGGTGACCGTGGTGTCCGGCGCACTGATCCTGCTGCTCTGGATCCCGCTGCGCCAGCGTCCCGGGCTCGGCACCGTCTCCAACGTGGTGATCCTCGGGGTGGTGATGGACGCGACGCTGGCCGTGGTGCCCGAGCTGCACGGACTCGGCGCCCGAATCCCGCTGCTGGCGTTCGCCGTCCTCCTCAACGGCGCCGCGACCGGCCTGTACATCTCCACCCGCTTCGGCCCCGGCCCGCGCGACGGCCTGATGACCGGACTGCACCTGCGCACCGGCCGCCCGGTGCGGCTGGTGCGGACCCTGATCGAGGTGGCGGTGCTCGCGGCCGGATTCCTGCTCGGCGGTTCCGTGGGGGTGGGGACGGTGGTCTACGCGCTGGCCATCGGGCCGCTCGCCCAGTTCTTCCTCCGCCACTTCGCGATCAAGGGCCTGCCCGGTCCGCCGTCACCCGTGGTGGCCCGTGCTCCGGCGCGCAAGGAGCACGCGATACTTCCCGAGTGATCCGGAAGCCAGGCATACGCCACCCCTACCTCGACCACCCCGCCCCGCTCCCCTTCGCCCACCGGGGCGGGGCGGCGGACGGCCTGGAGAACACCGCCGTCGCCTTCCGGCGGGCGGTGGACCGCGGCTACCGCTACCTGGAGACCGATGTGCACGCCACCTCGGACGGGAAGCTGGTCGCCTTCCACGACACGACCCTGGACCGGGTCACCGACAGTCGCGGCGAGATCCGCGCGCTGCCCTGGCGTGCGGTGCGCCGGGCCCGGGTGGCGGGCCGGGAGCCGCTGCCGCTGTTCGAGGACCTCCTGGAGGAGTTCCCGCAAGCTCGCTGGAACGTCGACCTCAAGGCCGAGGCCGCTCTCGTCCCCCTCCTCGACCTGCTGCGCCGCACCGACGCCTGGGACCGTGTGTGCGTCGGGTCGTTCTCCGAGGCCCGGGTGGGCCGGGCACAGCGGCTGGCGGGCCGGCGGATGGCGACCTCCCTCGGCACGGGCGGCGTGGCCGGCCTGCGCATGCGGTCCTACGGCCGCGGATCGCTGCCACTGGACCGGCTTCTCGGTGCGGCGGTGCGGCGCAGCGCCGTGTGCGTACAGGTCCCCGAACGACATTCCGGCATCCCCGTCGTCGACCGGCTGTTCCTGCGCGCCGCGCACGCGCTCGGCATGCAGGTCCATGTGTGGACGGTCAATGACGCCGATCGGATGGCGGCCCTTCTGGACCTCGGGGTGGATGGCATCATGACCGATCAGATCGACACCCTGCGCACGGTGCTCGCCGGGCGGGGCTGCTGGGTCTGAGGACCGGCGGCTGTCCGCCGTGCCACGGGGAGAGGGATACGGGGGTGTGCCGGTGAGCGCGCAGACTGTGGCCGGGGGCGTGGCGGAGGCGGACGACCGGCGCCGCGAACAACGCGGCTGGTATTGGTACGACTGGGCCAACAGCGTCTACTCGACGAGCGTCCTGACGGTCTTCCTCGGGCCCTATCTGACGTCGGTGGCGAAGGCCGCGGCGGACGCCCACGGTTTCGTGCACCCACTGGGTGTGCCGGTGCGCGCGGGCTCGTTCTTCGCCTACGCGGTCTCGGCGTCGTTGCTGGTGGCCGTGCTCGCGATGCCGCTCGCCGCGGCGCTGGTCGACCGCACCGGCCGGAAGAAGCCGCTGCTGGGTTTCTGCGCGTACGCGGGCGCGGCGGCGACCACCGGGATGTTCTTCCTGGGCGGTGAGCGCTATCTGCTCGGCGGAGCGCTGCTGATCATCGCGAATGTCGGGTTCGTGGTGGCGATGATGCTCTACAACTCCTTCCTGCCGCAGATAGCCGAGCCCGAGGAACGCGACGCGGTGTCCTCCCGGGGCTGGGCGTTCGGCTACGCGTCCGGGGCGCTGGTGCTCGTCGTCGATCTGGTGCTGTTCGCCGGGCACGACTCCTTCGGCGTCTCCGAGGGGACCGCGGTGCGCATCTGCCTGGCCACCGCGGGCCTGTGGTGGGGCATCTTCACCGTGATACCGCTGCGCCGCCTGCGTGACCGGTACGCGGTGGGCAGTGGCCTGCCGAGCGAGGTGGGCACGGCCATCGCGGCGGGATCGGCGTCGCCGGGCGGCCGGAGCCGACAGCAGCTCCGGGAGACGCTGCGCGACATGCGCCGCCATCCCCTCACGCTGTCCTTCCTCCTGGCCTATCTCGTCTACAACGACGGGGTGCAGACGGTGATCACCCAGGCGTCGGTGTACGGCTCCGAGGAGCTGCGTCTGGACCAGACGACGCTGATCGTGGCGATCCTGCTGGTGCAGGTGCTGGCCGCGGCGGGTGCGCTGGTGATGGGTCGGTTCGCCCGACGGTACGGCGCCCGGCGGACGATTCTGGGCTCTCTGGTGGCCTGGACGCTCACGATCGCGGCGGGCTACTTTCTGCCCGCGAGGGCGCCCGGCTGGTTCTTCGCGCTGGCGGTCGGGATCGGCCTGGTGCTGGGCGGCAGCCAGGCGCTGTCGCGGTCGCTGTTCTCCCATCTGATCCCGCGCGGCAAGGAGGCGGAGTACTTCTCCGCGTACGAGATCAGCGATCGGGGTGTGAGCTGGCTGGGGCCCCTGGTGTTCGGGGTGGCCTATCAGCTGACCGGAAGCTACCGGGTGGCCATTCTGTCCCTGGTGGCGTTCTTCGCGATCGGCTTCGTTCTGCTGGCGAGAGTGCCGCTGCGCCGGGCGATCGCCGAGGCGGGGAATCCTGTCCCGGACCGGATTTAGGTTCGGGGCGCGCGGGGCGGTAGTGTACGCCTTTGGCTCACCAGGCGGACCGTTACTGCGCGCTCAACGAAACAAGGCGCTGGGTGACATCTGCTGCCAGATGTGACAAACCGGGCGCTGGTGGGTACAACAAGGGGCGGCACGAAGGAAGGCAGCGGCGCACAGCGCCTCCGTCACGGGCGGTGGTGGGCGACGGGTGGGCGCATCCCGTTTACGGGAATCTTCACCGCCGACCGGACGTTGACCGGATGACGACGACAGCGACACCTGTCCTGTGGGCGACAAGCCCGGGAGGCACGATTCATGAGTGAGCGAGCTCTTCGCGGCACGCGACTCGTGGTGACCAGCTACGAGACCGACCGCGGCATCGACCTGGCTCCGCGCCAGGCGGTGGAGTACGCATGCCAGAACGGCCATCGATTTGAGATGCCGTTCTCGGTTGAGGCCGAGATTCCGCCGGAGTGGGAGTGCAAGGTTTGCGGTGCACCCTCCCTCCTGGTGGATGGCGATGGCCCTGAGGAAAAGAAGGGTAAGCCCGCGCGTACGCACTGGGACATGCTCATGGAGCGGCGCACCCGCGAGGAGCTGGAGGAGGTGCTGGCCGAAAGGCTGGCCGTCCTGCGCTCCGGCACCATGAACATTGCCGTGCATCCGCGCGACAGCAACCGCAAGTCCGCCTGACAACCGGACTTCCTTAGGCACGACAGCACGTACAAGGGCCGGGCCACCGCACAGCGCGGTGGCCCGGCCTTTGCCTGTTCGCGGCCCTCAGCCCGTCAGCGGCGGGTCCTGGCGCCGGGGGGCAGGCGGTTCGTCGTCGTGGATGACCTCGCCCTGGACGACCTTGCCGTCCGGGCGGCGCATGCGGGCCTGCTGAAAGGCGTCACCGAATGTCCCCGGGGCGTAGGCCGCCCGCCGGTTCAGCACCTTCTCCGCGCGGTGGTGGAGCAGCTTCCCCGTCGGTGGGAAGAGGCAGAGCAGGCCCAGCACGTCGGACACCAGGCCCGGCACCATCAGCAGCAGACCGCCGAGCATCGGCAGGGTGTTGCCACTGCCGCCGGTCGCCGGGTCCTTGGGCGCCGCGGGATCACGGCCTGCTTGCAGGCTCTCGGTGAGGTTCTTCCAGGCGCGGCGGCCGGCCCGCTTGATCACATAGGCCCCGGCGATCACGCCGGCCAGCAGCAGCAGGAAGACCGTCAGGCCGTTCGTGGCTCCGGCGACCACGATCAGCAGCCAGATCTCCAGCACCATCCAGGCGGCGATGCCCAACGGGACGAACCTGCGGGCGCGTGAACGCTTGGGCGGGCGGGGACTCGGCGATGGCGTGGCTCCGAACGTCATGCCTCAAGTGTGCCTGGCCCCGCGCGCGCAGACCCCTAAGGGTCACGCGTTGTCGACCGTCCGCCCACGCGTCGCTGCTCGGTCCCCGACCGAAAGGGCAGGGAGAGCTGTCGTCAGCGGCCGCGGATCTTGCCCACGCGGGACCCGACGCCCCAGGCCGTGACCCGCCACAGCGCCTCGACGACGATGTCACGGCTCATCTTGCTGTCGCCCAGCTCCCGCTCGACGAAGGTGATCGGCACCTCGACGACGTGGTAGCCGGCCCGGACGGCACGGCGGGCGAGGTCGACCTGGAAGCAGTAGCCCTGGGAGGCGACCTCGTCCAGGCCGAGGCCCTCGAGGCTCTCCGCGCGAAAGGCACGGAAGCCGCCGGTCACATCGCGGATGGGGACGTCCAGCAGGATGCGGGAGTAGGTGCTGCCGCCGCGGGAGAGCATCTCGCGGGTCTTGGGCCAGTTCACGACGCGGCCGCCGGGCACCCAGCGGGAGCCGAGGACGAGGTCGGCGCCTTTGAGTGCGGTGAGCAGCCGGGGCAGCTCCTCGGGCTGGTGGGAGCCGTCGGCGTCCATCTCCACCAGCACGCCGTAGCCGTTGTCGATGCCCCATCGGAAGCCCGCGAGGTAGGCGGCGCCGAGCCCTTCCTTGCCCTTGCGGTGCAGGACGTGAACCTGCTCGTCGGAGGCGGCCAGTTCGTCGGCGAACTTGCCGGTGCCGTCGGGGCTGTTGTCGTCGGCGACGAGCACGTGGGCCTCGGGGACGGCGGACCGCACCCGCGAGACGATCGGCTTGATGTTCTCCGCCTCGTTGTACGTCGGAATGATCACCAAGGTGGTGCCGAGCGGACCGTACTGCCGCTGACCGCCGTCTGTCACTGCTGCCCCTTCTCGTCCTTCGAACGCCCGCGCCGGCCGATGACTGTCGCGGCGGCACAGGACAGAAGACCAACGATAGCGAGCGCCCACTCGGGAGCGGCACCGACGCGGTCGGCGAGCGTCGTTTCGTCGCGCAGCGGGATGCGCGCGGACACCACGCCCCGGGTGAACTCCGGGATCTGGTGGGTGACGGTGCCGTCCGGGGCGACGACGGCGCTGATCCCGCTGGTGGCCGCGGTGACGACGGCCCGGCCGTGCTCGACGGCGCGGAGCTTGGACATGGCCAGCTGCTGTTCCGGCTGGCCGGTACGGCCGTAGGTGGCGTTGTTGGTCTGGATGACCAGGGCGCGGGCTCCGGCGTCGACGGTCTCGTGGACGATCTCGTCGTAGGCGACCTCGAAGCAGATGACATCACCGAGCTTGGCGGGGCCGATGTTCAGCACGCCGGTGTGGTCGCCCGGGTAGAAGTCGCGCGGCACGCGCTGAAAACGAGTGATGATCTTGCTGAGCTGCTCCCGGAACGGCACGTACTCGCCGAACGGCACCGGGTGCTGCTTGGTGTACGAGGCGCCGGGGCCCTTCTTCGGGTCCCAGACGATGCCCTCGTTGAAGACATAGCCCTGCCGGGACGGGTGGTCGACGAGGGCGCCGACGAGCACGGGGACGCCGATCGCCTTCACGGCCTCGTCGATCCGGTCGTATGCCTGCGGGTACTGGAACGGGTCGAGGTCGGAGGAGTTCTCCGGCCAGATGACCAGGTCGGGCTTCTTCGCCTTGCCCGCCTTGATGTCGGCGGCGAGCTTCTCGGTGGCCGTGGCGTGGTTGTCGAGGATCTTCATCGGGCGGCCCAGGAAGTCCATCCCGGCCTGCTGGACGTTGCCCTGGACGACGGCGATGTCGACGGTGTCGTCGGCCTTGGTGGGGACGGGCACGGCCGCGCCGGCCACGGTGAGGGCGGCGGCCAGTCCGAACGCCTCGAAGGCCGGGATCGCCCGGCGCAGGGTGCCCGAGCTCCGCAGCCCCCACAGGGTGGCGGCACAGGCGGCCAGCAGGGCGCCGGCCAGGGCGACCGCGAAGGTCACCAGCGGGGCGCCGCCCAGCGCGGCGAGCGGCGTGAAGGGCGAGGCGGTGTTGGCGAAGGCGAGCCGTCCCCAGGGGAAGCCGCCGAACGGAAGGCGGTCGCGGGCCCACTCCTCCGCGACCCACAGGCAGGCGGCCCACAGCGGCCAGGCCGGCAGCCGCGAGGTGCCGGCCAGCGCGGCGCCCAGGAGCGTCACGAAAAGCGCCTGGACGACGGAGAGTCCCACCACCGCGTCCCAGCCGATGACGTGCAGCCACTTCAGCAGGAGCAGGAAGAACGGCACGCCGAAGGCGAAGCCGGTCCAGGCGCCCTGACGGACGCTCCGGCCACGGGTCAGCAGCGAGAGCGCGGCCACGGCCACGAGGGACAGCGGCCACAGGTCGTACGGCGGGAAGGCGAAGCCCAGCGCGACGCCGGAGACGACGGCGAGGCCGGTGCGCGGTGCCGCACGGCGGGCGAGCGCGAGGAACCGACGGGCGCGGCCGGGACGGCGCTGCGCGTCGGCCGAGCCCGCTTCCGTGGGCGGCACCGGGCCGTCGGACGAGGTGTCGCTGACGGCTTCTACGGTGGTGTCGGAACCCGATGGCACGGTCGCGCCTTCCTTCAGGTCGTGCGGTGGTGAGCTGACCGTACATCGGGTGGCCGCGGTTGCGGGTGCGGGGTGCGCGCGGTAGAGGGCGCAGCGGGAGGGTGCGGACGGGCCGCGCGGTGGTGCGGGATCGGGGCCCGGCGCCCTTCGGGCCGACCTGGGACCCGCTGGCTGCGGGTCGACCGAAAGCCGTTGTCTACTGAGCATCCGGGCCCCACCCGGGTCGCACCTTCCCCCACGCTCTGAAGGGAGCAGGGAGGGACCCCCATCCGGCCGAAACTAATCCGGCGCGTCGGGCCGCTGATGCTGGACCTGGCTCCCAGCGGCGGTGTGCCGGTGTGGCACCCCGCCCCATGGCCCAGCTGCGTTCGACGACTGCGCGGAGGTCTCCCGATCGGACGTCCTGTGGTGGACTCGGCCGAACCTACCGGCCGCCGACCGCCTGCTGTCAACAGGTGCTCCGCCTGCGTCGTTTTCGCGTCGGGCCAGGTCAGTGGCGCGCCTTCGCAGGTCGGGCGAGTAGCCGCAGGCACGTCCTCGGGCGGCACGGAGCCGCGCGATGTCACTCGTTCGGCCGCCCGAAGACCGTCCGGCCGCCGACGACGGTGCGCAGGCACACCGGGAGGGCGCTGCCGGGGGTGAGATCGGGCAGGCCAGGGGTGCCGGAGCGGGGGTCGGTCGACCACCGTTGGACGCGCTCGTCGGGGGCCTGGACGAGGAGGTCTCCGGTGCGCCAGACCGCGTAGTCGGCGGGGGCGCCGGGGACCAGGATGCCCGCGTCGTCGCGGCCGATGGCCCGCCAGCCGCCGCGGGTGTGCGCGGTGAACGCGGCGCGGGCGGAGATGCCGTGGGCGCGGGTGCGGTGGAAGACGGCGGCGCGCAGCGTGCCCCAGGGGTCGAGCGGGGTGACCGGGCTGTCGGAGCCGAGGGCGAGCGCCACGCCGGCCTTGAGCAGGGCGGCGTACGGGTTGAGGGTGCGTGCGCGGTCGGCGCCCAGCCGGGCGGCGTACATGCCGCTTTCGCCGCCCCAGGCCGCGTCGAAGGCGGGTTGGACGGAGGCCGTCAGGGCCAGATCGGCGAAGGCGGAGAGGGTGGCGTCGGTGAGCATCTCGGCGTGTTCGACGCGGTGCCGGGCGGCGCGCACACGGTGCAGGCCGACGCGGTCGGCGGCGGCGCGTACACCGTCGACGACGGTGGTCAGGGCGGCGTCGCCGATGGCGTGGAAACCGGCCTGGAGGCCGGCTTCGGTGCAGGCGGTGACGTGCGCGGCGACCTCCTCGGCGGTGAGGTGCGCGCTGCCGGTGTGCGGGGCGTCGGCGTAGGGGGCGTGCAGGTGGGCGGTGTGCGAGCCGAGGGAGCCGTCGACGAAGAGGTCTCCTGCGGCGCCGACGGCGCCCAGCTCACGGATCCGGTCCGCGTCCTTTGCGGTTGCGATCATTTCGGCCCAGTAGCCGACGACCCGCGGGCCGTTCCCCTCGGCGGCCAGGGCGAGCAGCGCGGTGAGGTCGTCCTCGCCGGAGATGTCCGGGCCGGCGCATTCGTGGAGGGTGCCGATGCCGAGGGAGGCGGCGTGCGCGAGGGCGGCTGTCTGGGCGTCGGCGCGCTGGGCAGGTGCGAGCGTGGCATAGGCCGTCTGTCGCACCGCGTGGTGGGCATCGCCGGTCAGCGGGGCGTCGGGGCGGAATCCGGATCGGTCACGGATGCCCGGCACCAGGTCGAGCAGGGCGGTGGTGACGACGGCGGAGTGCACGTCGACCCGGGTGAGGTAGAGGGGACGGCGGCCGGCGGCGTCGTCCAGTTCGGCGCGGGACGGCGGGCGGCCCTCGGGCCAGGCGGCGGCGTCCCAGCCGTGGCCGAGGAGGATCTTGTCCGCCGGGCGGGCCGTGGCGTACGCGCGGATCCGGGCCAGCGCGTCGGGCAGCGTGGCGGCACCGGAGAGGTCGAGGCCGGTGAGCGCGAGGCCGGTCGCCGTGGTGTGCACGTGTGCGTCCGTGAACGCGGGGGTGACAAGTGCGCCATCGAGGTGAACGACCTCGTCGACGCCGTCGGCGAAGGAGTCGGCGGCACCCTCCTCGCCGACCCAGGCGACACTGTCGCCCTCCACGACCATGGCGGTGGCGAAGGGGTCCGCGGGGCTGTGCACCTCACCGCCGCGCAGCAGGACGGTTCGGGGACGGGCCGGGTCGGGGGTGCGCTCGCTCATACCGGACAGTTTGCCGCCTGCGCGCGCGGGGGCCGCGCGCGGGGTCGGATGCCCGGTCAGATGCGGGGCGGCCGCGCCTCGTACGGAGTGGAGAGCACGACCGTGGTGCGGGTGGAGACCCCGGCCAGGGTGCGGATGCGGGTGAGCAGATGTTCCAGCTCCAGCGGGGTGGCGACCCTGACCTTGAGGATGTAGTTCTCGTCGCCGGCGACGCTGTGGCACGCCTCCAGCTCGGGGACCTCGGCGAGCCGGTCGGCGATGTCGTCCGGCGCGCTCGGGTCGAAGGGTTTGACCGAGATGAAGGCGGTGAGCGGCAGCCCCACGGCCTCGGGGTCCACGATGGCCGCATAGCCCCGGATGACACCGCGCTGTTCAAGGCGGCGCACACGCTGATGCACCGCCGAGGTCGACAGGCCGGTGGCCTTGCCCAGGTCGGTGTAGCTCATCCGCCCGTCCTTGACGAGAAGATCCACGATTTGTCGGTCCAACTCCTCCACCCGCCCAACTTACTGCGCCCGGGCGCGTGCGCGCACCGCGCGCCGGATCGTGGACACCCCACACCGTGCAGTGTGATGAATGCCACACACGCGCCCCCGTGTCCGTGGGGCGGCGGCGATTATGCGCGCGGCATGAGGGGAATTGCTGGTGGTGGCCGGGGCCGCCCGTCACAGGAAGTCAGCGGTCCGACCGGCCCACCCGAGGGGGATGGACATCATGCGACGCCTGAAGCAGGAATCCGCTGCGGCGAACGTCGGCGCCCAGGAGGGCGACAGTCCCGGTTCCACCGGCGACGACGACGCGTACGAAGCATTCGAGACCATTGAGATCTACCGCGTGACCTGCCCGGACTGCGAGCAGCCCATCGCGCTGCTCGCAGACGAGGACACCCTTCCCGAGCACGCGCTCTGCCCCTCGCCGTGGAACCCGTTCGGCCTGACGGTGTGCCAGGGGTCGGGGCGGCCGGTGGCCGAGGCCCCGTCGACCGACGACACCCTGGACGCCCAGGAGCAGGACGCGGCCATGCTGCTGACGCTCCCGGAGGGCCTGGACTGGCGTCGGCAGCCCTTCTCGCACGTCGGAGGGCCCGGTACGCGGCCGACCCGGATCGAGCCGCAGGTGCCCCGCCAGGTCTGATCCGGTCCGGCGTCCCCGGCGGGTCACCCGTAGCAGCGTTCACCAGTAGCGGCCGGCGAGCATCGCTTCCAGCGTGTCCCGGTGCAGGATCAGTGCATCGGGCTCGTCGGGGGCGACCGCCTCGCCGAAGTGGATCCGCCGGTAGGCCACCCGCAGCATGACGACCGCGTGCCGCAGCGCCGCGTAAAGGGTGTGGAATTCCATGTCGCGGGGCGAATGCCCGGTGAGCCGGGCGTAGCGCCCCTCGATGCTGTCGCGCCGCAGGAAGGTGGGCAGCCCGCGCCGGCCTCCGGCGACGGCGAGGTCCTGGAAGAAGCGGTGCAGATACACCATCCAGCCCAGGTCCAGTTCGCGCGGCCCGAGGGCGGCCATCTCCCAGTCCAGTACGGCCGCCGGCGTGAAACCGTCGTAGACGATATTGCCGATCCTGGCGTCTCCCCAGGTCAGCACCGTCTCGCCGGGGTCGGACGGCCAGTGGTCCGCGAGCCATCGGAAGCCGCGCTCGATCAGCGGTGAGCGGGGACGCCCTTGGACGACCCAGGCGTAGTAGGCGTGTTGGGCCTCGACGTGACGGTGCAGAGCGGATCCCGGGCCGGGCGTGGCGAGGAAGTCGGCTGCTCCGGAGGGCACTTGGTCGTGCAGGCGGGCGAGCACCGAGACGCTGGCGGCTTCGAGGTGCTCCCGTTCGGCGTCGGTGGCCGCATGCAGCCAACTCCCCTCGTACGTATAGGGCATGACGTCCGGCGGGACACGTCCTGCGGCCCGCGCCATGACGAAGAACGGCGCGCCGAGGTGCGCCGGGTCCTCCTCCAGCCAGAAGGTGCGGGGCACCGGGAGGTCGGTGTGCTCGGCGACCAGGCGCATGGTGCGGTACTGCCCGGCCATGTCGTAGCGGGGGAAGACCGTGTACGCCGTGGGGTCCGCGGCCAGCCGTAGGACGCAGGAGCGGACCGGCGGGCGGGGATGGTCGATGTCGAAGAGCAGCGTTTCGCTGGACATGCCGTTGGAGTCGGGGACGGTCGCCCCGATGGCGCGGGCGCCGGGGAGTCGGGTTTCGAGCCAGGCGGTGAGGCGGCGGGTGAGCGCCTCGGGGTCGCGGGTGGTGGTCCGGGGGCGGGGCGCGGTGGTCATCGGCCGGCTTCCTCCTGCCCGGCGGGCCGCGGTGCGGCGGGAGCGGCTTCAGGGGCCACGGAGTCGTAGCCGGTGAAGCCGCTGGGGTCGTGCCGCCCGAAGCTGCCGTGCTCGAAGATGCCGTACCCGGTACGGCCGTCGAGGGTGAAGCGGGCAGCGTGGTCGGTGACGCCGTAGGCCGCGAGCGGGTGGGCCGCGGGGTCGGAGAGGTCGTAGACGCGGCGGTCGGTCCAGTCGCGCCCTCGCCAGGTGCCGTGCTGCCAGTCGTCGGCCGGCAGGTAGCCGGCGCCGACCGCGAGGGGCGAGGAGGTGAGGATCTCCGCGGTGAGGGCGAGGGGTTTGCGGTCCCGGTCGGTGAGGTGGATGACGGCACGCTCGGGGTGACGGGTGCCCGGCCGGTAGGTGATGTCCGTGTGCGGCCAGCCGAGTTGGGTGTCGAGCGCGCCCGCGCGGACCGACGTGGCTTCGTTGAGCGTGCGGTGGCCGTCGGCGTCCTCCTGGACGATGACCATGAGGAAGCGGTCGTCGAAGCGCACCGGGCACCACACCCAGTGAAAGCCCTCGGGCCGCAGCTCCTCCGCGGCGCGCCCGCCGTCCTCGCCGGGGATCGGGCGCACACCCCAGCTGCGGTCCCGGGTGCCCGTCCACTCCCCCGTCGTGACGGCGATCTCCTGTCCGCCGACGCGGATCGTGCCGGCGCAGGTGCCCGCCTGCACGAAGCGGCGCCCTTCGAGCATCAGGCGGTCGCCGCGGTACTGGGTGTGGTGGGGCTCCCAGGTGGCGGGGAAGGCCGCGGTCCACGTCAGGTCGTAGGCGAGACCGTCCGGGTCGTCCGGGTCCGCGGCGCAGGTGAGGCGCAGCCGCTCGAGCGGTTCCTCGACGGTGATGCCGAGCGGGCCGACGGTGAGTGCCATGCGGTCGTCGGTGAGCGCGTCGGAGGCGCGCACGGCGTGCAACCGGTCGCCGAGACGGAGGGTGGCGTAGGCGTCGATGACACCGGTGTTGGGGTAGACGCCGAGGCCGGCGATGAGCAGGGCGCGGCCCGAGTGGTCCATGACGTGGAAGATGCACCGGTCGTAGGCGTTGCGGTCGCCGGTGGCGACATGCCGCATGGACAGCGGGGCCTGGTGGATCGGGTATTCGTCGAGCGCGATCGGGCGGTCGGACACGGTCTCCTCCTGGACGCGCGGTCGGCACGGTCGAGGCCCGGAGTGTGCTCCGGGCAACGGCAGTTGACGGTACGTCAGGAACCGGCGGGCGGCCATAGCCGCGGAGGGAGCCGGGGATGCCGCGCGTCGGCGCCCCCGCCACTTGGCGGGTTGTGGCGGAAGAATGGCGAAAAGTACGCCCGGCTCCCCCCACGGGAGCCGGGCGTACGTCTATGGGGCGCAGACCGGAAGCCAGACGCCTGCCCCGGCCCGGACGGCACGAGTGGGCCAGGGCGGCGGCGTGCGCCGCCCGGCCTCCGTCAGCGCGATTCCGTCAGCGCGAGCCCGGTCGGCTCGCTCAGCTCTGTCAGCGGGATTCGGGGCCCGCCAGATGGCGGGCGATGACCATCCGCTGGATCTGATTGGTGCCCTCGACGATCTGCAGGACCTTGGCCTCGCGCATATAGCGCTCGGCGGGAAAGTCCAGGGTGTAGCCGTATCCACCGAGGAGCTGGACCGCGTCCGTGGTCACCCGCATCGCGGTGTCGGTGCAGAAGAGCTTGGCCATCGCCGCCTCCTTGGAGAACGGCAGTCCGGCATCGCGCAGCCGGGCGGCGCTGAGATAGAGCGCCCGGCCGGCCTCCACCTGGGTGGCCATATCGGCCAGCATGAAGCGCAGGCCCTGGAAGTCGGCGATCGGGCGGCCGAACTGCCGGCGCGTGGCGGCGTAGCCCAGCGCTTCGTCCAGCGCCGCCTGGGCGACGCCGATGGCGCATGCCGCGATCCCCAGCCGGCCGGACTCCAGGGCCGAGAGGGCGATGGCGAACCCCTGCCCCTCGTCGCCGAGGCGGCGGGTGTCGGGGACGCGCACGCCGTCGAAGTGCAGCTGAGCGGTCGGCGAGCCCTTCATGCCCATCTTCCGCTCGGGCTGGGCGGCGCTCAGCCCCTCGGCGTCGCCGGGGACCAGGAACGCCGTGATGCCGTGGGCGCCGCTGCCGCCGGTGCGGGCCAGGACGGTATAGAAATCGGCCACGCCGCCGTGGGTGATCCACGCCTTGGTGCCGTTCAGCGTCCAGGTGTCGCCGTCCCGGGTGGCGCGCGTGGTCAGGGAGGCCGCGTCGGAGCCCGACGCGGGCTCGGAGAGGCAGTACGCGCCGAGGAGACCGCCACCGAGCATGGCCGGAAGGTGCTCGGCACGCTGTTCCTTGCTGCCGTATCCGGCCAGCGCGTGGCAGGAGAGCGTGTGCACGCTGACGCCGAGGCCGACGGTGAGGCGGGCGGCCGCAAGCTCCTCCAGGACCTGGAGGTACACCTCGTAGGGCTGATCGCCGCCGCCGAATTCCTCGGCGAACGGGAGGGACAGCAGGCCGGCTTCCGACAGCAGCCGGAAGGTCTCGCGCGGGAAGTGCCCGGCGTCCTCCTCCTCGGCGGCCATGGGCCGGATCTCGCGCTCGATGAGCTCGCGTACGAGCGTCATCAGGTCGCGGGCTTCCTCCGTGGGCAGCCGGCGGTCCACCGGCTGGGGGCCGTACTCGGTCATGGCGGCGCTCTCCTCCCTGTCGGGCGCTGCGGCGACGCTCGCGCGGGGTGAGGCGGCGACGCCGGGTTTCCGTGGTGCCGAGCCCGATGATCGCCTTCCGGGTCTCGGATGGCGGTGACCTGCAGCTGTGGCGCTAGGAGTATGCCCGATCGGCGGCCCCACGTCACGGGTTGATCTTCAGCCGTCGGCCGTTGGCCACCACGCGCACGTCCGTCACCAAATTGGTCCGAACCATTGACCTCAGTGGTCTAGTCCTTCTACCTTCTGCTCCAACGTTCAACGCGTTCATGCCAATTCGGAACGCAGGTCAGGCTCCACCCCTCGATCCCCCTCCGAGGAGACGACATGCTCAGACCGCACCGGATGCGATCGCCGCGCAGGCTGATCGCCGCCGCCACCACTCTGTGTACGGCGGCGCTGGCCGGCGCCCTGCTCGCCGGATCGGCCACCGCCCTCCCGGCCGGCGCCCCCACCGCCACGCAACCCGCCGCCGCGACCACGACGCAGTCGACCGCCGCGGGCAGCAAGGTCGTCGGATACTTCACCAACTGGGGTGTCTACGACCGCAATTACCACGTCAAGAACATCGAGACGTCGGGGTCCGCCGCCAAGCTGACCCACATCAACTACGCCTTCGGCAACGTCCAGGGCGGCAAGTGCGCGATCGGCGACTCCTACGCCGACTACGACAAGGCGTACACCGCCGACCAGAGTGTCGACGGCAAGGCGGACACCTGGGACGCCGGTGCGCTGCGCGGCAACTTCAACCAGCTGCGCAAGCTCAAGAAGCTGCACCCCGACCTCAAGGTGATCTGGTCGTTCGGCGGCTGGACCTGGTCCGGCGGGTTCACGGAGGCGGCCAAGAACCCCGACGCGTTCGCCCAGTCCTGCCTGGACCTGGTCGAGGACAAGCGCTGGGCGGATGTCTTCGACGGCATCGACATCGACTGGGAGTACCCCAACGCCTGCGGTCTGACCTGCGACACCAGCGGCAGGGACGCCTTCACCAAGGTCATGAAGTCGCTGCGCGCGAAGTTCGGGACGGGCAACCTCGTGACCGCGGCGATCACCGCGGACGCCTCGGCCGGCGGCAAGATCGAGGCCACCGACTACGCGGGCGCCGCGCAGTACGTCGACTGGTACAACCCGATGACGTACGACTACTTCGGTGCGTGGGACGCCAAGGGGCCGACGGCGCCGCATTCCCCGCTGACGTCGTACACCGGCATCCCCAAGGCCGGGTTCAACACCACCGACACCACCAAGAAGCTCACGTCCCTCGGCATTCCGGCCGGAAAGCTGCTCTTGGGCGTCGGCTTCTACGGCCGCGGCTGGTCCGGGGTGACCCAGTCCGAGCCCGGCGGCACCGCCACCGGCGCGGCGCCGGGCAAGTACGAGGCCGGCATCGAGGACTACAAGGACCTCAAGGGGCGCTGCCCGGCCACCGGCAAGGTGGGCGGCACCGCCTACGCCAAGTGCGGTGACCAGTGGTGGAGTTACGACACCCCCGAGACCATCGGCACGAAGATGGCCTTCAAGGACGCGCAGGGCATGGGCGGCACGTTCTTCTGGGAGCTGAGCGGTGACACCTCCAACGGCGAGCTGATCAAGGCGATCCGCTAGCCGCGGCGGTACGTGCGTGGTGAGGGCGGGAGGCTGCGGCCTCCCGCCCTTGCGTCTGCCCACCGGACCGAGGGGCCGCCGCCCCCTTTTGCTTTCGTCTCACAGCTGCGGGGTCGTCTCACAGCTACGGGCGGGGCGGCGCCGGCCAGCTCGGCTCGTACTCCTCGACGAGCCGGAGCGTGTCCCCCAGGCCGCGCACCAGCAGCGCCACCACCGTCTCGCGCGGCACCTTCCGTTCGGTGATCCAGTCGAGGGTGGCGCCCTCGACGCCGGCCAGCCAGCCGACCAGCGCGGTGCGGGCCAGCGGCGGGATGTCCTCCCGCCCCCAGGCGCCCCGCGCGATGGTCGCGAGCAGCTCGGCACGAACGGTGTCCCGGATCGCCAGCACCTCCGCGTCGAAACCCACGCCGCCGCTGACGATGGCGCGGTAGGCCGCCTGGTGATGCTCGGCGTAGCGCAGATAGCCGTCGACGGTGCGCTGGACGCGTTCCACGGGCGGCAGGTCGTGGGTGCCGCCCGCCCGCTCGACCAGCTCGGCCACCGCGTCCTCGATGATGGCGAGGTAGTAGCCGCGCTTGTTGCTGAAGTAGTAGTAGATCAAGCCCTTGGCGACCCCGGCCTGCCGCGCGATGTCGTCCATGGAGAGCGCGTCGTAGGACGTGTCGGCGAACAACTTCCGTCCGGTGGCTATCAGTTCGGCGCGCCGCGCCTGGGAGCGTTCGGTGGCGCGAGCGCCTCGCGGAGCGGTCGTCCCGCGCTGTTGACTATTATTCAAAATTCGCCCTAGTCTCCAACTGCCAAGAGTTTCGCGCAGTATGACAGGCCATCACACCTGCGGGAGTACGTACCGCAGGGTCTCGATGAAGCACTTCCCTCGCGCACCCGCACGTGTCCACGGCTGCGCGTGCCCCACGGATCGCGGCGGCCTTCCGCCATGGCTGTCGGGGCACGCCCTGAGCCGGTCGATCGCTGCCCCGGGGAGGACGCAGTGAGCAGGGATCCCGCAACGCCCGAAGGCGGAACCGCCTGGAAGAAGAGCGCCGTGGTGGCGCTGCCCGCCGTGCTCGCCGTGGGCGCGCTGGCGACGGTGATGGCACAGGGCGCTCTGGCCGCCTCCTTCGCCGTGTCCGGCACCCACTTCCAGGTCTCCTCGCAGAAGCTGACCAGCAGCGGCCTCTCCTCCTACGTCCATACCGACCGTGACGCCGACGGCCGCGGCCACCCCGTCGCCCTGCTCGGCATCGGCAAGGCCACGCTCACCGATATCTGTCAGTCCGCCCAGGTCAGGACACCGGTGGGCACCGTTGTGTTCAAACTGACCGCGGGCGGTAGGGCAGGTGCGGTGACCGCCGACAGCCTGGTCATCGACGGCGAGGACCTGGTGGGCGACGCCCGCTTCGGCACCGCACAGATCGGCCGCGACGCCGCCTCGCTCGACGCCGTACCGGGAGTCAGCGGCCCGAAGGGCGCGTTCGGTCTGCAGGCCGGGGACATCGAGGTCGCCGGCGTCAAGTCGCACGCCTGGTCCGCCACCGGAGGCAACTTCCGCCTCAAGGGGCTCCGGGTGAGCGTGCGCCTGGACGGCTCGAAGTGCTTCTGAGCGCCGGGCGTGCCCGGTGGGGCGCCCGGCTCGAACGGCAGCTGCCGTGGCCGCAACGACGCGCGGTTTTCCGGCATTGGCGGCGGACCCGGCCGTTCTGGGCCGGGCTCCTGCTGGTGCTCGGCGGTGCGGAGCTGCTGCTGGTCCCGCTGTCGCCGCTGACCGTACTGGTGAGTCTGGGCCTCGGCGGGCTCGCCGCCCTCGGCATCGGGTCGGCGCTGATGGTGGCGGGAGTGTTCCTGTGGTGCACCCCGTCCGCCCACCACTACGTCAGCATCAACGCACTGATCCTGTCGGTGATCTCCTTCGCCGCGACCAACCTCGGTGGCTTCCTGGTGGGGATGGGGCTGGGGATCGCAGGCAGCGCCATGGGGTTCGGCTGGACACCGGGACGTACCCCCGACCACGCCACACCCGCACACCGGCCTGCCACCCGCGACGGCACAGGCAGCAAGGCGCTCGCCGTCGCGCTGCCCCTCGCGCTGCTCACCTCCCTCGGAGGCCCGGCCCCGAGGGCAGCGGCGGCCGGGATTCCCGCGCCACCGACACCACCGACCGTGCGCACGACGCTGTTCGCACCGAAGGGCTTCCTGCTGGCCGGCGTCACCACCGTGCCGACGGCCGAAGGGCCGCTCACCGCGATGGTGCTGAGGATGAAGGCCGCCTCGCTCACCGACTACCGCCTCACCACGAGGGACGGCGGACCCCAACTGCACCTGAGTGCCGACGCGTTGAACCTGAGCGGTGAGGTGACGCTCTACCTCACCAAGTTCAGCGGCTGCCTGGAGGGGGTGATCTGCCTGACCTTCACCCCGGACACCCTTCCGGTGCCACCGGTCGTGCCCCCCTTCGTCTTCATGACGGACGTGCAGGCGGAACAGGCGCTCGTGACCTCGGACCTGATCACCGCGGACGGGCTGCGGCTGCAGGCCGGGGGCCGGCTGCGCCGTCCTGACGGCCACCGGCGCGGTGCAGCGCGCGCCGGAGCCGAACGGGGGTGAGAGCGGCTCCGCGGCGATCGGCGACCTGCGGCAAGATGGAGCCGTGCCCACCGAGTCGGAAAAAATTGAGCTGAGCGAACACGAACTTCGTGAGATCACGGGCTACGCGGCTGACTGTGCCCGCAGGGCGCTGTCGATCTACGAACACCACCTTCCTGCTGACACGCGCCCTCGCGACGCCCTCGATGCGGCAGACACTTTCGCCGGGGGCGGGCGGCGCACGGGCGCGCTGCGGCAGATCGCCTGGGCGGCATTCCGAGCGGCACGAGAAGCCGCTTCCCCCGCAGCGGGCGACGCGGCACGAGCGGCGAGCCACGCGGCTGCCGCTGCGTACCTTCATCCCCTGGCAGACGCACATCAGGTGAAGCACATTCTCGGTGCGGCAGCGCATGCCGCACGAGCGGAAGAGCTGTCACGAGCGGAGGAGTGGGCATCCGGGGAAGGCCAGGATGTTTCTGCGGGAACCCTTGAATGGGCGCGTCATCACGCGCCGGCAGCGGTCACCGCGGTGCTCGGCCGCATGCCCGCCGCACCTCCCGGAGGCGGGCGCGTGGGCGAGTTCCTTCGCGATCTCGACACCGCCCTGCGCGCCTGAGGCCACAACCGTCCCACCGCTCCCAGGGGCATCGACCGGTTGAGACCGGCGGGGTTTACGGGCCCGCCCCCTGCGAGCACCATCGGGCGGTACGGGGCAGTCAGCAGCATCGGAGAGGTGACACGTGGTCAACCCTTGGCTGGCGATGGAGGCGGGCGCCGACCCCGCCGAGCGCACGCGGACGGTACGGCGTGCACATGAGGCGTTCCTGGCCGGCGAGGCGGTCGCACCACCGATCCGACCGGTGGTCGCCGAGTCCTGGCGCCGGTCAGCCGACGCCCGGGCCACCTCGGACGGCGCCGCCCCCATCGAGCTGGACGGAACCACGCTGCGCGGCTACCGCGACGCGCACCCGCTCGCCCGCGCGATGCCCGTCTTCCGCGAACTGCTCGGAGCCATCGCCGAGGACGGCGCGCATCTGCTGGCCGTCTGCGACCCGCTGGGCCGCCTGCTGTGGGTCGAGGGACACCGGGGGGTTCTGCGCAAGGCGGAGCGGATGAACTTCGTCGTCGGCGCCCGCTGGGACGAGCGACACGCCGGCACCAACGCGCCGGGCACCGCGCTCGCCGCCGATCACGCCGTACAGATCTTCGCGGCGGAGCACTACAACCGGCAGGTCCAGCGCTGGACCTGCGCCGCAGCGCCCCTGCACGACCTGCGGACCGGGCGCCTGCTGGGTGCCGTGGACATCACCGGCGGCAACCATCTGGCGAGCCCGCACAGCCTGGCCCTGGTGCAGGCCACCGCGCGCGCCGCGGAGGCCCACCTCGCCGCCTCGGCACGTGAGCCGGGCGTCTTCCTGACGGCGCTGGGGCGGGACGAGGCACTGCTGGTCGTCGACGGAGAACAGCTGCGGCTCGGCCGCCGGCACAGCGAGATCATGGTGCTGCTGTCCCAGCACCCCGAGGGACTGACGGGAGATCAGCTCTCGGTCTGTCTGTACGGCGAGCGCGAGATGCGGCCGGTGACGCTGCGGGCCGAGATGTCCCGGCTCCGGCACCTGGTGGGCCCGCTGATCGACTCCCGCCCCTACCGCCTCAGCCGACCCGTCGAGACCGATCTCGCCGCGGCCGAGCGGGAAGTGGCCGACGGGCGGCTCGACGCCGCCCTGGACACCTATCGCGGCCCGTTGCTGCCGCTGTCCGAGGCACCTGGCGTGCGGCGGCTGCGAGACGGACTGGCCGACCGGATGCGGCGCGCGCTGCTCGGCGCCCGCGACCCCGGCCAGCTGCGCCAGTGGTCCCATACTCCCTGGGGCGAGGATGACTTGGAGGTCTGGGAGGCCCTCGTCGACGCTCTCCCGGAGCGCTCGCCGGCCCGCTCCGCCCCGAGCGCCACTGCCGGCAGGCTGCGCGCCGCGTACGGCCTGACCGACGGCCGGGCCACCCCGCGGACGCCGCGCGCCCGGCGCGCAACGTTCCCGCAACCTCCCCCGCCCTAGCGTGCCGCGCAACGCCCGCCGCACGGGAGCGGCGGACACCGCGTCGATTGCGATTGGGAGGCCGCCCCATGGCCCGCTACGCCAGCCCGGGTTCCGCCGATGCCGTGATGAGTTACCAGGCCCGCTACGACCACTGGATCGGCGGCGAGTACGTGGCGCCCGCACTGGGCCGGTACTTCGAGAACCCGACCCCGGTAAACGGCCGGCCGTTCACCGAGATCGCGCGCGGCACGGCGGAGGACGTCGAACGCGCGCTGGACGCGGCGCACGCGGCCGCACCCGGCTGGGCCCGCACCGCGGCGGCCGAGCGGGCGGCCGTCCTCAACAAGATCGCGGACCGCATGGAGCAGAATCTCGAAGCGCTGGCGGTCGCGGAGAGCTGGGAGAACGGCAAGCCCGTACGGGAGACCCTGGCGGCCGATCTCCCGCTCGCCATCGACCACTTCCGGTACTTCGCGGGTGCCGTGCGCGCCCAGGAGGGCACTCTCTCGGAGATCGACGAGGACACCGTCGCGTACCACTTCCACGAACCGCTGGGCGTCGTCGCACAGATCATCCCCTGGAACTTCCCCATCCTCATGGCGACGTGGAAGCTCGCCCCGGCGCTGGCCGCAGGCAACGCGGTGGTCCTCAAACCGGCCGAACAGACCCCGGCGTCGGTGCATTTCCTGATGAGCCTGATCGCGGACCTGCTGCCGCCCGGCGTGGTCAACATCGTCAACGGCTTCGGCGCCGAGGCGGGCAAGCCCCTGGCCTCCAGCCCGCGCGTCGCCAAGGTCGCCTTCACCGGAGAGACCACCACCGGCCGCCTGATCATGCAGTACGCCTCCGAGCACCTGCGGCCGGTCACGCTCGAACTCGGCGGCAAGAGCCCCAACATCTTCTTCGACGACGTCTCGTCGTCGGTGGACGACTTCCACGACAAGGCGCTGGAAGGCTTCACGATGTTCGCCCTCAACCAGGGCGAGGTCTGCACCTGCCCGTCGCGTGCCCTGATCCAGCGCGGGCACTACCGGGACTTCCTGGCGGCGGGAGTCGCCCGTACCGAGAAGATCGTCCAAGGCCATCCGCTGGACACCGACACCATGATCGGCGCCCAGGCCTCCAACGACCAGCTGGAGAAGATCCTCTCCTACCTCGACATCGGCCAGAAGGAGGGCGCCCGCATCCTCACCGGCGGCTCCCGGGCCGAGCTGGGCGGCGAACTGGAGGGCGGCTACTACGTCCGGCCCACGATCTTCGAAGGCAGCAACGACATGCGGGTCTTCCAGGAGGAGATCTTCGGCCCCGTGGTGGCCGTCGCACCGTTCACCGACTTCGACGACGCGATCAGCATCGCCAACGACACGCTGTACGGACTGGGCGCCGGCGTGTGGACCAGGGACGGCTCCACCGCCTACCGCGCCGGCCGCGCCATCCAGGCGGGCCGCGTCTGGACCAACTGCTACCACGCCTATCCGGCCCACGCCGCGTTCGGCGGCTACAAGCAGTCCGGTATCGGCCGGGAGAACCACAAGATGATGCTGGATCACTACCAGCAGACGAAGAACCTGTTGGTGAGCTACTCGGCCAAGAAGCTGGGATTCTTCTAGACACACGGAAAAGAGGCGTCTGAACTGGTCATTGGCCTGTCAGGCGCCTCTCATTCGAACCGCATACAGCGGATCCCTGGATTGTGCACTACATCCCAGTTCCCCCCCCGGAAATCCCGCGGGGCCGTCGAAACGGGGCCTGGCCGGCGTGCCGCACGACCATGCCACCGGCCGGTCCTGCGACGGACTGACCACAATGATCTACCGCGCCTCGGACGCCGCTGTCCGGCCTTCGATCTTCGTTCTCACCGCCGGCAAGCCTGGCGCCGCGCCGGAAGCGCGGTACCGCGAGCCTCCACCCACCCGAGATCCGTCTCGCGACGAAGGCATACGATCTGATCTGCCTCGCGTAGCGGCCCATCAGAACCTGATGGCAAGTCATTTGAGTACGGTAAATCGGTAGTTGGAGCGTTTTCGGGTGAGGGTTTCATGGAGCCGATGAACCAGCAAAAGGCACCTGATATCGAGCAGGTCCTGAAGCGCAACACCAAGGCGCTGAAGCAGCATGTCGCCGGACGCCTCGCCCTCGGCATCTCGCTGATGGCGCTGCCGGTGGTGGCGTACCAGCTAGGTGCGCCGAACACCGTCTTCCTGGTGCTGCCCGTCCCGTTCGGCATGTGGGTGCTCATCTTTCTGGCACTCAGGGTCGGCCATGGGCGGCGCTTGAACGTGTGCAGAAAGATTCTGCACACCTATCCGCTCGAATACCGAACGCGCGTGGACAGGAAGGATGGAGACAGGAACGGGGACGAGTGGAAATACCTAGGCACTATTCACACGATCAAACTCTCCAGCCGCGGCCGGCACGGCGCGCCCCGTATGCGGGCCGTCAACGCCACGACGGTGCGGCGCTGGCCCAAGGGCGCCGAGGACGGCGGCGCCTGGTTCGCCGGTGATCCGCTCTTCGGCGGCGTCATGGTCGTCCCCGGCAGCAACGCCATGATGTTCATGCAGCCCGCGAACTGGGAGAAGTTTGCCCAGGAGCGTAGGCAAGCCGATGCCGCCCGGATCGCACGGGCGCGGGAGGCGGGCATCACCGAGCTGGTCGAGCGCGACCCGAACCTCACTGGCTGGGTGTAACGCAAGCCGCGCTTGCCACAGCACCCAGGCCGCCTGGTCACCACTCTTCGTCGGTCCACTGGTCCAGCAGTTCGTCCGCGGTGGCGTCGGGTTCGGTCGCGGTGTCGTGCAGGGACTGTTCGGTCCAGATGACCTTGCCCTGCGGTGTGTACCGGGTGCCCCAACGCCGGGCGTACTGGGCCACCAGGAACAGGCCGCGTCCGCCTTCGTCGGTGGTGGCCGCACGGCGCAGATGGGGGGAGGTGCTGCTGGCGTCCGAGACCTCGCAGATCAGGTTGTCGGTGTCGCGCAGCAGCCGCAGCCGGATGGGCGAGGTGCCGTAACGGATGGCGTTGGTGACCAGTTCGCTGACGATCAGCTCGGTGCCGAACGCGCTCTCCTCCAAGCCCCAGGTCGCAAGCTGCCGGGTGGCTTCGGCCCGGACGCGGGAGACGGCGGCGGGGTCGACCGGCACGTCCCAGTCGGCGACGTGGTCCGGGTCGAGCAGGCGGGTACGGGCCACCAGTAGCGCGATGTCGTCGCCAGGGCGCTCGGGCAGCAGCGCCTCGATGACGGCGTCGCAGGTCTCCTCGGGGGCCCTGCCGGGGTGGTCCGCCAGGACTCCGCGCAGGAGAGCGAGGCCGGTGTCGAGGTCGCGGTCGCGGTTGCCGATGAGTCCGTTGGTGAACAGGACCAGGCGGCTGTCGGCGGGCAGTTGCAGGGTTGCGGTCTCTATGGGGAGGCCGGCGCCCAGGCCCAGTGGCGGTGAGACCGGGACGTCGGGGAAGGTGACGGCGCCATCGGGGTGGACCAGGGCCGGGCCGAGGTGTCCGGCGCGGGCGATGGTGCACACCCCGCCGGCCGGGTCGTAGATCGCATAGAGGCAGGTGGCGCCGGTGATGCCCATCCCGTCGGCGTCCGTGGCCTCCCCCGCGTCGATGGTGGCCACCAGTTCATCGACACGGGTCAGGAGTTCGTCGGGGGGCAGGTCCAGGGCGGAGAAGTTGTGTACCGCGGTGCGTAGCCGTCCCATGGTGGCCGCCGCGTGCAGACCATGGCCGACCACATCGCCCACGACCAGGGCGACACGCGCGCCCGGCAGCGGGATGACGTCGAACCAGTCCCCGCCCACCCCGGCCTGCGCGGGCAGGTAGCGCTGAGCCACGTCAAGGGCGGACTGCTCGGGCAAGGCGTGGGGCAGCAGGCTGCGCTGCAGGGTGACGGCCAGGGTGTGCTCGCGGGTGTAGCGGCGGGCGTTGTCGATGCACACCGCTGCCCGGGCGGCCAGCTCCTCGGCGAAGGACTTGTCGTCCTCCTCGAACGGTGGGGAAGCACCTCTCCGCCAGAAGTTCGCCACCCCCAGCACGACCCCCCGGGCCCACAACGGAACAGCGACCCACGAATGGAAGCCGTGGTCCAGGATCTTCTGCGCGCGTTCCGGGGCCTGTGCGCGCCAGCCGTCGGAGGCGCCCAGGTCCGGCTCCAGGGCGGCATGTCCGTGAGTGAAGCCGGCGGCCGCGGGGGTGGGGACAAAGGGGATCAGTTCGCCCACGGGGTGGAGGAGTTGGTCCCCCTCCAGGCCGACCATGGCCGTGCGGCGCATCGCGGTACTCGCACCGTCCGGCTCCTCGCCGCGCAGGACCGGCTCCAGCAGCTCCACGGTGACGACGTCGGCGAACCGGGGTACCGCCATCTGTGCCAGCTCCTCGGCGGTGCGCACCACATCCAGTGTGGTGCCGACCCGCACCCCGGCGTCGTAGAGCAGTTGCAGCCGCTCGCGGGCCATTTCGGCCCGCCCCGCCAGCGCCCGCAGCTCGGTGGTGTCCCGCAGGGTCGCCACACTGCCGGGCGGGCCCCCGGGCCGGTCGACGGATCGTACGTTGACGGCCAGCAGCCGGTCCCCGGCCAGGTACACCTCGTCGGTGACCGTTCGCCCACCGGCCAGCAGCTCGCCGATGCCGGGGGCCAGGTCGAGGTCGGTGACCGGCTGCTGCTCCGCGTCCTCGGGCAGGTCCAGCAGCCGCCGCGCCTCATCGTTGGCCAGCAGCAGCCGCCCGTCGCCCCCGATGATGAGCACCCCTTCGCGGACGGCGTGCAGCACCGCGTCGTGGTGCTCGTACATCCGGGTCATCTCGGCCGGGCCGAGGCCCCCGGTCTGGCGCCGCAGCCGCCGGCTCACCAGTGCCGATCCACCCCCGGCCAGCACGAGGGCGCCGCCGGCGGCACCGAAGAGCATCGGCAGCTGCTCTTCCACCGTTTCGTTCACGTTCGTGACCGCGACCTCCGGGTACACGATCCCGGCGACCGAGCCGTCGGGCCGGAAGACGGGCACCGCCGCGTACACGGCCAGGCCCACAGGGTCCTTGACGATTTCCGTGAAGGACTTGCCGCGCGCCGCCTCCTTGTAAGGACCGATGACGTGCTTCCCGATCAGGCCCGGGTCGCGGTGGGTGAGACGGATTCCGGCCGGTGTCGACACCACGATGTTGTCGATGCCGGACCGCTTCCGGGCCGCTTCGGTGCGCGGCTGCAGCGCCGCGGTCGGGTCGGGGCCGTCGAGTGCTTCCACCACGCCCGGGGCGTTCGCGAACGCCTCACCGGCGATCAGCATCTCGTCGCGGGCCGATTCCGTGCCCTGGTGCCGAGCCTGCAGCACCAGCGCCACCACCGTCACGACGACGAGCAGCACGACCACCGCCAGCTGCAGGAGGAACACCTGACCGGCGACGCTCCGCCGGCTCAGCAGGGAGCGCACCCGCTGCCCCGGCGAGTGCTGCGGGGCGTCGGGGCCGTCCTCGGGCCGAGTCGGTTGCCCGGGGCCCGGGCGCGGATCCTCCCGCCGGTTCCGCAGACGGAACAGGCGGGAGGCACGGGCGGCCGAGGATCGGCGGAGAGGTCTCATCCTCGCCATTTTCCCACTTGGCGGTGACGGGAGCCGAACCGCTACGACGTGGCGCGGCAGCGCCGGTCCCGCGGTGGCGGAGGCGGTCGACCATCGCCAGGTGAACACGCCGCGCTCCACCCGCCGTTCGCGAGGTCTCGGACAACCGCCCGGTCACCCTCGCTGTCCATGGCCCCGCGGCCCTTGCGCCTCCGACTCTCCCGGCGACGGTGACCGAGGCGGCTACGCCTGGGTCAAGCTCCCTTTGGACCCCCAGCAGCCCATTCGTCCGTAATGCCAGAAGGTCTTCGAAGCGGAAGCGGAAGTGGGGGTCGGCGAGCCGGATTGCCCTGCCTTGAGGCATGCCCGCGAAGGCGCCCGGCACGCGCCGCCCGAGGAGACGCCCGACCGGCTGATACCGGCCCGATCCGGTGGTCACGCGGATCCGGTCAGTCGAAGGGCGGCCCTGACCGGGAGACCTCGTGCTTGAGCACCTGCTGGTCCTTGATCTCGGCGGAGACCGAGGGGCGCGGCGCGATCGCGCGCCAGGCGTCCAACGTCTCTTGGGACTCCCAGTACTCGAAGATATTGATACGTCCCGCCTCGAAGGAATCGGGAGAGATCGACAGATCGAGACACCCGGGCTGCCGACGGCACTGCTCCACGAGGTCGCGAAATCCCTCGACGTACCGATCCCGCTCCCCGGGCTCGACGTACACCTTCCCAGCGACGATCACCGTCACGGTGCTCTCCTCTCCCTCGGGCCTCCGCAGCCACTGCCGAGGCCGGCTGAACGGTCTTCCTCTTACGACTCCTCACGAAGCGGGAACTCATCGGCCCGGGCCCCGCCGACCGGCCGCGTCCCGGAAACCGGCGACCGCCAAGTCACCCAACGAGGGAGAATGACCCACTGGCCTTCCGACAGCGTTTCATCGGCACGTTCAGCGAGGACGCCGACACCATCACCGGCGCCTGGGAGACCGGCCGCGACGGCGGCACGTGGGAGCACGACTCCCCCCCTCACCTACCGCAGGATGGGCTGAGACGGGCATGGTGGTCCGCGACTCCGGGAGGGGCGGCGAGCGGCCCGGTCGCCGCAGGGGCCACCGGGCCGCCGCTCCCGTTCTCACGTATTCGGCTTACGCACTGCCCGTGAGACTGGCGAACACCACCACGTTGTCCGGGTAGTAGTGCTTGCCCTCGTCGTACTCGCCGCCGCAGGTGATCAGGCGGAGACCGGCGTGGTCGAGGTTCTTGTACACCTCGACCGTGGGGAATTTGTTCTTCGGATACTGGGCGACGCGGTCGACGGTGAACTTCGCGGTCTTCCCGTCCTGCCGGGCCACCTCGATGGTGTCACCTGTCTTCATCGTCGACAGCTTCTCGAACACCGAAGGCGCGCCGTTCCAGGAGACATGGCCTGCGATCACGGCCGGCCCCTGCGAGCCGGGCGTCGGCCCCGGCCGGTACCAGCCCGCCTTGTCCGGATCCCGCGGTGTCTCCATGACGCCGTTCTTGCCCTGTCCCAGCGTCTCCAGCGTGGAGGAGACCTGAAGCGAAGGGATGGAGAGCCGTTCCGGGACCGACTTCGGCAGGTCTGCCGCAGCTCCGGCCCCGGAGTCTCCGTCCGGCGCCCCGTCCTGGGCTCCGTCCTGGGCCCCGTCACCGCCCTGCGCCGGCGACTGCCCTGCTGGGAGCGACTGAGGCGGTGCCGTTTCCTGCCCTCCGCACCCGGCGACGAGCACGGTGGCCAGTGCCGCGGCGACCGCGCAGCCGAGGGCGCGGCGGCCCCGGCGACTGCGACGTACGGTGATCACGCTGTCTGCACTCCGGCGGCTCACGCGGCGGCCCCGTTTCCCCTGCTCCGCCCGGCGGCGAGCACGCCCCTCCGCCGCCGCGCGACGGCCAGTGCGCCGGTCACCGCCACGAAGCCGGCGCCGCCCGCGCCCAGTGCCGCGACAGGGACCCCTTCCTCCTCGGAGGGCCCGGTTCCGGTCTCCACCCCGCCGACCGGTATGGATCCCACCGCGGCACCTTGGACCTCGCCGCAGTTGGTCGGAGCGGTGGCCTCCTGGGGCAGCTTGGGATCGAGTTCGCTCTTGCCCGCGCCGTCGAAGTCGTACTTCTTGTTGCTGTTGCGGTCGATGCCGTGCTGCACGATGTGCAGGTCCTTGATGTGGTCGACCACCGCCTGGGAGACGGTGAGCGTGCGCTGGTAGGAAAGCTTGCCCTCCGCGTCCGCCACGGGCATCCGGTCGACGGCGAGGCCGCTCGCCATGTCCGTGGGCCCCTTGGTGGTGAGGGAGATATTGATGTCGCCGTAGTCGACCGTGGCTTCGGTGTTGTTGAGGACGCCGTCGCCGTTCGTGTCGTCGCTCGCGTCCGGGCAGTGGAAGTCATGGCCATCGGTGGAGCCGTGAAGGTGCTGCGCGGAGGGCTGTCCGGGTACGAGCCCCTCGGACTCGATCTTCACGGTCAGCCGGTTGCCCTGGAGACTGAGCATCGCCGTGCCCTTGGAACCGGAGTCGTTCAGCTGGTCCAGGTTGATCTGGAAGGCTCCGGTGCCCTCGGCGACGGCCAGGGACGAGACGCCCACGGTGAGGGCGAGGGCGGCGGGCAGAGCGACGAGTACGGCGAGGCGGCTGGTGCGCTTGGCTATCACGTTCGTTCCTTTTCCGGCGGCCTCCGCGGGGGGAGAGGGGACCGCACGTCGTCCGGCTTCGAGAGCAGCACCTCGGCGAGGTACCGACGGTGATTCGGAGCCGCAACGCCCGCGGATGGGTGGTGCGTTGAAAAAATTCTGCGGCCGTCCATACCGAGCACTCCCGCAGCGCCCTCTGCCCGGCCGGCCGTGCCCGATACACCGGCGCACCGGGCTGATGGCCCAACCGGCCCAGGGCGGGCGCCGCACGGTGACGCCACTGTCGTCGGCTCGTTGGCACGACATGACAAACATGCGACGTGCACTCGCCGGTCTCGCGCTCACGACTGTGCTCCTTGGCCTTGCGTCAGCCCAGGCTGTGGCCGCTCCCACGGACGAGGCCCCACTCACGCCCCACCTCCAGACGCCGCTGAACGGCCTCCTCACGGGCCGTGGAACCCCGGTTAACTGGAGCGTCCTCGACGTCGGTCTCTGACGCGAGGGACGCACCTCGGTCGAGCCGCGCGCGGCACCGGCCAAGTCGCCGAGCGGAACGCCCCTACCGCACCCGCGTCGCCCCCAGCTTCGGTTGGGGGCGACGCCGCGTTCGCTTGGTTTTCCCAAGAAATCACTTGGGAAAACCAAGTAGCGTCGCTACCATGCCTCAACATGATCACAACCAGAGAAGACGGTTACGAGCTCTCGACAGACCCCGAGCGTCTCGACATCGCGCTGGTACACCACTGGCTGTCGACCGACGCGTTCTGGGCGCTGGGTCGCAGCCGGGAAACCGTCGAGCAGTCGGTACGCGCCTCCCTCAACTTCGCCGTGCACAACGCCGGCGGGTCCCAGGTCGCTTACGCGCGTGTCGTCACCGACTGGGCAACCTTCGCCTGGCTGTGTGATGTCTACGTCGCTCCTGCACACCGCGGCAAGGGGCTCGGTACGTGGCTGGCCGGCGCTGTGCGCGATCACCTGGCCCCCTACAAGATCAAGCGCGTCCTGCTCTCCACTCTCGACGCTCACGGCATCTACGCGAAGGTCGGCTTCGCCCCCCATCCCAAGCCGGAACACCTGATGATTCTGAACCCGGAGCAACGCGTCGAACGGGCATGAGAGGGCCGATCCCTCCGGCCGGCGGCTGCACCGCCTCATCTCGCACTTCTCACTGTTGTCGACGTGCGGACGTTCCCGCACGCGAGTGGTCCGACCGGTTTGTGCCGGTCGGACCACGGCACCGCATCACCGCGCTACGAAACCGCTCGGCAGGCCGTCAGGCGTCGTACCAGACGACGCCGTCACCGCCGTCGTTGCCGATGGTCTGCGCCATGACGTTGCCCTCCTGCCAGTACTTCGGGTGCTGCTTCAGGAACCCTCCGACGGACTGGAGTGAGGTGGCATCGCACACCCCGTCGGTGCGGATGCAGAATCGCTGCACCGGAACGCCATCGAACTTCGCCGGGCCGGCGCCGGGAGAGGTGAATCCGAGCGCGCTCCAACCCTTGGGAATCCGGGCCCAGATGCCGGTGTCGGGCTGGAACGGGTCGGAATACAGCATGCCGTTCACCTGCGAACGGGGAATGTCGGTATCGCCCTTGGCGATCGTCTGGAGCACCAGGTCGGCCACGTGCGCGCCTTGGGAGTAGCCGACGATCGTGAAGCGGGCGCCCGGGTCGCGGCGGTAGGTGTCCTCGGCCGCGGCCAGCAGATTGCGGTACCCCTCGCGCACGCTGGCGTCAAAGCTCGGTGCGTTGACGTCCGGAGCGTTCTGGCCGTTGAGCCAGGGGCCGGCGCTCGCCGGGTAGCAGACCGGCACCGGGATGCCACCGTTGAGGTGTTTGTTGGCGAAGGTTTACGTGGAGGTGCAGTCGGGCGCGGGCGCCGCCGAGCCCGTGCCGCCGACCTCCAGGTAGTAGTGGTGCACCGGTTCGGCGTGGGCAACGGCGGGTGCGGCGGTGGTGACGGCCACCATGGCTGCCGTCGCGCCGGCAGCGCCGATCGCCTTCTTCCATCTGCGGGACAGGGACATCGCTCTGCTTCTCCTCAAGGTGAAAAGTCGTACGGAACTGCTGTGTTCGGCGCTGACGCTAGCCACGGGCGCTGGATTTGCGATGAAACGCATGCGTGCTGGGTCCACACGGAGGCGCCGATGTGATGGCCTGCGGATCTCCGGAGGTCAGCGGCGGATGGGGCGCGGGGCCGGCTCATCGTCATCCGTGCACGCCGCCGGTTCGGAAGTGCTCGACGAGGGTGTGGAAGACGAAGAGATTGGGGATCGTGGCCGCGGTGGGGGCCAGGGTGTGCCAATTGCCGTCGATGTTGAGCCTGATGGTCCCGTATGTGGTCTCCATCTGCCGCACCTGCGGCCACCGGGCGGACACCTCTCCGGACCCGACCTCCTCCCTGGTCAGCCAGACGTCTCCAAAAGTGAGTCGTTCGCCCGCGTCGAGGGCGGCCAACGCTCGGGGTAATTGAGCCCGAGTGACGGCACGTTGGACCTCGGGCACCCACTCCCCCGCGTCGCTGTCCCCCAGCTCCCCGTACAGCTCGACCTGCTTCCCTTCGATGTCGGTGAGCGTGTAGAGGCGAGTGGGGCCGGCGCCGGCCGAGTCGTGCGGGAGCCGGGCGCCCTTGTGGAAGACGGAGGTGGTGTCGTACCGGATGAGGTGGATCCGCCGCCTGACGGCGACCGTCATCCCGTGCTCGTACAAGTCCAGTCGCGCTTCCGCCCGCGCCTTCGTCGCGGAAGGTCGGCCGTACCGGGCGAAGGCCAACAGGCACCGAATCACCCGGGCCGGACCGGCAGGGGGACGGGTCGGGTGCGCGGCTCCCGCGTAAGTGGCGCGTCGCTTGCCGAGGTGCGCACGGCCGGCGGCTGCGGAGATCCTCGCCAGGAGCAGCTCCTCACCGCGCGAATGCGGCGTCGGTCCGGTCGCCGGTCCGGTCATCGCGTGGTTCGGGTGAGGCCGAGTTCCGCTTCGTGCCCCCGCAGGATCATCTGGTGCGTCCGCCTCAGCAGGGGGCCCGGCGGCACCCCCAGGTCGTCGGCCAGACGACGGCGGGTGCGGTCGAACACGCTCAACGCGTCGGCCTGCCGGCCGCTGCGGCACAGCGCACGCATCAGCATCGCGGCGACAGGTTCGTTGAGGGGCTGCGCCATGGCCAGGGCCCACAGCTCGGCGATCGCCTCCGAGTACCGGCCCAGCCTCAGCTGCAAGTCCACTTTCCGCTGTACGAGGGCGATCCGGCGCTCGGTGAGCCGCAGCCGCTCCAACTCGGCGAGTGGCCCGGGCAGACCGGCCAGGAGTTCCCCGCGGAACAGGTCCAGCGCCTGGGAGCAGATGCGGACCGCCTCGGCCAGTTCGCCCGCTCGCTCGGCCGCCGCGGTGGCGGTGACCAGCCCCTCCATGTGCGTCACGTCCACTTCGACGGCGCCGCGTGCCAGCCGGTAGCCGCAGCGATCGCGTTCGATCACCGAGTCCGGACTGTCCTCGACGCGCAGGATCTTCCGCAGCCGGTAGATGTACACCGGCACCACCTTCGTGATCGGCGGCTCCATCCCCCACACTCCGTCGAGCAGTTCCTGCTGGCTGACCGTCCGGTCCGGGCACAGGGCCAGCGCCGCCAGCACGGCTTGCTGGCGCAGATGCCCGAGGTCCACGGGCTGTCGGTCGCGCCATGCCCGCAGCGGTCCGAGCACGGAGATCCGTATCTGCGGTGCGCGCGCCGGGCGGGCGACGGCCCGGGGCCGCGTGTTCGTGGCCTCGCGGGGGCCGTGGCCGGGAATGACCAGGCCGCAGTCGAAGGCGTGGACGATGGCGGCGGCTCGGTCGCGCAGCCCGAGTGCGGCGAGGATCCGGGCGAGGTGTCCGGCCACGGCGTCCTTGGGGAGTGCGAGGGCGGAGGCGATCTCGGCGTCTCTCAGGCCACAGCCGACCGCGTAGAGCACCTCGCGCTCCTGTGGTGTGAGCGTGGTGACGGTCGGTGGGACGGCGGTTGCGGTCGTCGGCATCGCGAGCCTCCCCTGGCTCCGGGTGTCGGTCTGGTGGATGCCGTCGACGCTGGTCCCGGCGCCGGAGAACGGACAGGCCAACAGACCGGCCGTATCCGGCCGGTGGCCGCGCTAGAGTCCCTCACCTGGGGAAATCGCCGTGCCGGGGGAAAGGCCATGACCTGTGACCAGTGAGTTCAGCACGCTGTTACGCCGGCTGCGGCGCGCGGCGGGGATGACTCAGGAAGCCTTGGCAGAGCGCGCCGGAGTGGGCGTGCGGACCATCCGCGGGTTGGAGACCGGCGAGCGCGCCGACCCCAGGGTGACCACGGTCAGGCTGCTGGCCGACGCGCTCCGGCTGAGCCCGGAGGAACGCGAGGAGCTGCTGGCGGCCGCCGTCCGCCGGACCGGGGACGGCGGGCGGCCGGAGGACCCGACCGGGGACGGGAGCCGACCGGGTGCCGCGGACGACCGCGCCGAGCCGGTCACGGGCGGCCGGCCGGCATCGGCGTTGAACGAGACCCTGGCCGACGTATCCGAGCAGCTCGCCCAGGCGGTGGCCGCCCGCTGGCGGCGCGAGGAGGAGCAGCGGCAGGTCCACGATCCCTATCCGCTGCCGGTGCGTTGGCGGCCGGTTGACGAGCAGCTGACCGATCACTGGGCCAACATCCGCCGGGAGCCCGCCGGGGGTACGCACGGCCCGCTGGATCTGAGCGGGCAACTGGACGAGATCGTGGGCGTGTACCGGCGAATACCCTCCGGGCGCCTCGTGGTGCTGGGGCGCTCGGGCTCCGGGAAGACGATTCTCGCCGTGCGGTTCGTCCTGGACCACCTGCGGTCGAGGGGCCGCACGGAAGCCGTACCGGTGATCTTCAGCATCGGCTCGTGGGATCCGACCGCCATCACCTTCCGGGACTGGCTGGCCGCGCAGCTGACGCGTGATCACCCCGGCCTCGCCGCCCCCGGCCCCGGCGGGCCGAGCCTGGCCGCCGCTCTGGTCGAGACCGGCCGGGTGCTCCCCGTGCTGGACGGCTTCGACGAGATAGCCGACGGCCTGCGGCGGCCCGCGCTGGAAGCGCTCAACGCCACCTCTCTCCCCCTGCTGCTGACGAGCCGTCCTGCCGAGTACACCGCAGCGGTGGCGGAGACCGACGTGCTCACCTCCGCCGCCGCGGTGGATCTGGCCGATCTCACCCTGAACGATCTGGCCGACTACCTGCCGCGCACCACACGCAAAGCCCGCGGCGGGGTCGTCCCGGCGACCGCCTGGGATCCCGTGCTGAGCGAGTTACGCGAGCAGCCGCTCACCCGGGCAGGTGCCAATCTCGCCGCGGTGCTGACCACTCCGCTGATGGTCACGCTCGCCCGCGCCGTCTACAGCGACACCCCCGAGAATGACCCGGCCGCGCTCCTGGACACCCGGCGCTTCGGCAGCCCCGAGCAGTTGGAGGACCACCTCCTCGACAACTTCACCACCACCGTCTACCGCTCGTTGCCCGAACACCGCCCGGGCAGCGAGCGACGCCGCACCTTCGACCCGGAACGCGCCCAGTACTGGCTCGGCTACCTGGCCCACCACCTGACCCGGCTCGACACCCCCAACCTGGAGTGGTGGCGGCTCGGTCACGGGCTGCACCGCACCACACGCACGCTGGTGACCGCGCTGGTGATCTGTGTGTCCATCGGGCTCGTCGACGGTGTCGTCGGCACCCTCTTCGACCCCCTCGAATTCCAGGTCGCGGACGGCCTGGTGGTGGGGCTCCTCGCCGGTCTCCTGTTCGGGATGGCGTACTGGCTCATGGTCGCGGCCAAGGACGCGGCCGTGGAGCCGTCCGGCGTGCGCATGAAGATCTTCGGCAGGGAGGGGAAGACCAGGCGGAGATCCCTGCGCCGACTGGCGATCGGGGTGCTGTGCGGGCTCATCTTCGGCGCCTGCTACGGCTTCGTGCACGGAGTGTTCAACGGCGTCCTCGCCCACATAGACGTCCCGACCATGCTGGCCGCCGGCCTCGGCGACGGCATCATCTACGGCCTCGTGTTCGCGCTGGGTGCCGGCCCCACCCTCGGCCTCCTGACCCTCTTCGAGACCCCGCTCGACATCCGGTCCGCCGTCAACCCGGTCAGCCTCCTGCGCACGAACCACCGGACGGTCGTGACTCAACTCCTCGTCTGGGCACCCACCTTCGGGATCCTGGTCGGCGTCGGGTTCGTGGTGGTGATCAAGCCTCTGCCGGCGATCCTGGGCCCGTTCGTCTGGAGTCTCACGACCGCGCTCAAGCTCGGCGTCATCAGCGGGCTCGGCGGCGCCCTCGGCTACGCGCTCAGTCTGACCGCGTGGGGCCAGTGGGCGGTCTTCGCCCGGATCTGGCTGCCGCTGACCGGCCGACTGCCCTGGGCCGTCGTCGCCTTCCTCGAAGACGCCTACCAGCGGGGCGTACTCCGCCAGGCCGGCGCGGTATACCAGTTCCGCCACGCCCGCCTGCAACACCACCTCGCCCACGCCTACCGGTCACCCCGTGTCCCTCCACAGCCGACCGGACCGGGGAACCACACGCCCACCCGATAGCAGCGATCACGACCGGCGGTGCGCCATCCCCCGACAGCGCCTTACGGCGTCATGACTTCCCCGTGCCGAGTTCATTCCGTCCCGCCGCTTCCCGCGTTACCGCACGGCCTCGGTGGCGACTCGCCCACCATGGTGGAATGCGCTGAAAGGGCGATGAAATCTCGCTGATGCGCGAGAGAGCGGGGACTTCGCGACGAACGGGGCGCCCCCTTCCCGGATCGCGGCGTCACCAAAAAGGGTGCCTGACCGAGCTGTTGCCCGTTTCAGGCGCCTTCGCTCGGCCGGCTCACCGCAGAATCCGGCGTGCGCCGTGCCTGTTTACCGTGCTGCCCCGACAGGGCTCACCGGCGCGGCCACGGGCGTCCGCCGATGCGTTCGATGTCGGTGTTGAAGCGCCTCAGGAAGGAGGCGAAGGCGGCGATGTCCTCGTCCGGCCAGTCCACCAGGATCTGATCCAGGGAACGGACGATGCCCTCGCGTTCCTCGTCGAGAATGTCCGCGCCCTTGTCGGTGATGCGGAATTTGCGGGCCATGCCCCCGTCGGGGTCGGGAATGCGTTCCGCGAGTCCGGCGCGCACCGCCGCGGCGGTCTGCCGGTTGAGGGTGGAGGCGTCGAGCCCGAAGGCCTCACTCAGCTCACCGATCGACATCGGTCCCTGCATGCGGATGCGGCTGAGGAGGATGTAGGCGCTGCGCTCCAAGGTGCCGTCCTTACGGCGCCCGCCTCGCTGGTGCAAGAACGTGTGACGGCTGAGCAGCATCTGCTCGTACTCGACCTCGTGCGTCGGCCTCACCATGCCTCCCACCGCCTCCCACTCCCCTGACCTCTACCCCATCGTCTCGCCATCTTCTCACGCGGATGTATCAACCACACGATGTGCTTGATACATGCAATGTGTACGATGCACACTCCTGCTCAAGTCCGCCCTCGGAGAGGTGTGTTGCCCACCGGAAGCTTCGCGCCGGCGCAGCGGCTCGGCCCACGAGGGACGCACGAAGGACGCACGAAGGAAGAGGGACATCCATGCCCGGCCCCCACGGTTCCCCCGATGCCACCCCTGCCGACTCTCAGGAACTCGGCTTCGACCCGGCTGTTCTCCGGGCCCGTTACCGGGCCGAGCGGGACCGCAGGATCCGGCCGGAGGGCGGCAGCCAGTACCAGCGCGTCACCGGCCGGTTCGGCTACTACGACGAGGACCCGTACACCGAGGCCGCGCCCCCGCGTGAGCCGCTGCACGACCAGGTCGAGGTGGTCGTCATCGGGGGCGGGTTCGGCGGCCTGCTCGCGGGCGCGCGCCTGCGGCAGGCCGGTGTGGACTCGATCCGGGTGATCGAGAAGGGCGGGGACTTCGGGGGCACCTGGTACTGGAACCGGTATCCGGGCATCCACTGCGACATCGAGTCGTACATCTACCTGCCGCTGCTGGAAGAGGTCGGCTACGTCCCGCAGTGGAAGTACGCGCCGGGTGAGGAGATCCGGCAGCACGCGAAGGCCATCGGGCGGACCTTCGACCTCTACCGCGACGCCGTCTTCCAGACGCGGGTCACCGCGCTGCACTGGGACGAGGACGCGTCGGAGTGGCTCGTGAGTACCGACCGGGGCGACCGGATGCGCGCCCGGTACGTGGTGACGGCCAGTGGCACGCTGAGCGAGGCCAAGCTCCCGGGTATCCCGGGAATCGAGACCTTCCAGGGACACACGTTCCACACCAGCCGCTGGGACTACGCCTACACCGGTGGCGACGCGGGCGGGAATCTGCACAAGCTCGCCGACAAACGCGTCGCTTTGATCGGCACGGGCGCGACAGCCATCCAGTGCGTACCCCACCTCGGCGCGGACGCCCAGCAGTTGTACGTGTTCCAGCGCACGCCGTCCTCGGTCGACGTACGCGGCAATCGCCCCACGGACCCCGACTGGGCCGCCGCCCTCTCCCCCGGCTGGCAACAGCGCCGCAGGGACAACTTCCTCACCCTCGTCACCGGCGGCCGGGTGACCGAGGATCTGGTCGACGACGGCTGGACCAGCAGCGCCCGCCTCCAGCAGAAGCTCATCCCGAGCGACGGCTACCGGGCCCTGCCGCCGAAGGAGCGGGAACGTGCCTACGAGATGGCCGACTTCCGGAAGATGAACGAGATCCGCGCCCGGGTCGACGCCCTCGTCACGGATCCGAGCACGGCCGAGCTGCTCAAGCCGTGGTACCGCTACATGTGCAAGCGGCCCACGTTCAGCGACAGTTATCTGGAGACCTTCAACCGCCCCGACGTCACCCTGGTCGACACGGCCGACAGCCACGGCGTGGAGCGGATCACCGAGAACGCCGTCGTGGTCGGCGCTATGGCGTACGAGGTCGACTGCATCATCTTCGGTACCGGGTTCGAGGTCGGCCGCTCGGGGATCACCTCCGGGCGTCTGCCGGTGCACGGCAGAGGGGCCGTCGCCCTGACCGAGGCGTGGAAGGAAGGGCCGCGGACGCTCCACGGCTTCTACAGTCACGGCTTCCCCAATCTCTTCCAGCTCGGCCCGCTGCAGAACGCGAGCGCCGTCAACTTCGTCCACGTCCTCGATGAGCAGGCGACCCACGTCGCCGAGGTCGTCGCCGAGGCACGCGCCAAGCAGGCGAGGTATGTGGATCCGGCCCCGGAGGCCGAGGCCGCGTGGGTCGAGACGATCCGCGAGAAGGCCGCCGACCTGTACGCGTTCCAGGCCGAGTGCACGCCCGGCTACTACAACAACGAAGGCATGCCCAGGAAGCGCAGCGAGAGCTACGGGGACGGGCCGGTCGCCTTCCACGCCCTGCTCCGGGAATGGCGCGCGAACGGCGGCATGAGCGAGGTCCTCGTCGACGCCGAGCAGAACCGGGCCTGAGGGGCCTGAGGGCCTGAGGGTAGGAGGAGACGATGACGGACCGCCCCAGCCGCTACGGCAGGACCGCGTCCGAGCCGAGGTCACGCACCCGTTGGGAAGTGCAGAGGCTCAACACACCCAATGCGCTGTGGGGTTCGAACGGTGTCGCGTTCGGGCCCGACGGGCGGCTGTACGCCGCGCAGTTCCTGGCGGGCCGGATCAGTGCCGTTGACCCCGCCACAGGGGACGTCGAGACGGTGGTGCCGATGGACGGGCCGGTCCAGTCCCCGGACGATCTCGCCTTCGCGCCGGACGGCTCGATGTACATCACCGATCTGGTGCCGGGGAGGGTGTGGCGTCGCAGCCCACAGGGGGCGTACACCCTCGTCTCCGACGAGGTGAAAGTGCCCAACGGCATCGCCTGCGTCGGCGACCGGCTCTTCGTCAACGAGATGAGGATGAACGGCCGGCTGCTGGAGCTGTTCCCCGACGGCGGCGGCTCCCCTCGTGTGCTCACCGAGGGGCTGGCCCTGGGCAACGCGATGCAACTCGGCCCGGACGGCCACCTGTACTACCCGCACATGGTGACGGGACAGGTCTGGCGGATATCTCCCCACGGTGGAGAGCCCGAACTCGTCGCGGAGGACGTGCACGAACCGGTCGCCGTCCGCTTCGACCGGGGCGGGGTCATGCTGGTGCTGTCCCGGGGCCGAGCGGGCATCGTGACCCGCGTCGATCTGCACGGAACGGGCTCCCGGTCCGTCGTCACCAGCGGCCTGGCGGGGCTCGACAACGCCGCCTTCGACGCGGAGAACAGGATGTTCGTCTCCAGCTTCGCCAGCGGCGGCATCACGGAGCTGCACCCCGACGGCCGGACCCGGGAGATCGTGCCCCGCGGCCTCGACGGCCCCTTCGGCGTCACCGTCGACCTGGCGGGCACGGTGTACGCCGCGGACCACTACCGCGTGGCCGGCCCCGATAGCCGCGCGGCGGACGCACCGGACGGGGTCACCACGCACGTCCTGCGGCCCTTCGCCCACGGCATCAGCGCCCAGGACGGACTCCTGCACCTCACCTCGCAGTACGGCGAGGTGACCACCTACGACCCCGCACACGGGACCACGCGCGTCCGGGCGAGCGGTCTGCGGCAACCCACGGGCATCGCCGCGCGGCCCGGGGGCGGGCTGATCGTCGCCGAGACGGGCGCGGGGCGGCTGCTCGCCCTGGCGGACGACGACACCGTCACCGTGCTCGCCGAGGGACTCGACCACCCCGTGGACGTGGCCCTCGACGGCGAGGGGCGCTGCTTTGTGAGTGACGATCAGCTCGGGGCGGTCCTCAGGATCGAGGACGGAAGGGCGATCACCGTCGCGGACGGACTCGACGCCCCTCAGGGACTGACGGTGCTGGGTGACGAGGTGTTCACCGTGGAGACGGGCTCGCGGAGGTTGCTGGCCATTTCGCTCACCACCGGGGAACACCGGATCGACGCCGAGGATCTGCCGGTCGGCCTGCCCCCGGGCACCGCCCGCCGCACCCGCCCCGCACTGTTCACCCACGGCATGCCCGGCGTGCCGGATCCGTTCGCCGGCCTCGCCGCGGCTCCCGGTGGCTGCCTTCTTCTCTCGGCCAACGGAGAGGGGACCGTCCTGCGACTGTCCCCCCGCTCCCCGAGAACCGATACGCGCGGTGCGGGACAGCGGCCCGCCGGCGAGCCACGCGAGGACGGCAGCGTCGAAGGAAGCCCCCTCAGTCCCTCCACGGAAAGGATTCACCATGACCAGTAAGGGTTTGGCGGGACGCGGTGTCGTTGTCACCGGGGCCGCGTCCGGCATCGGCAGGGCCACGGCCCTGCGATTCGCGGAGGAGGGCGCCCGGGTGCTGGTCGCCGACCTGAACGGGAGCGGCGCCGAAGAGGTCGTCCAGGAGATCGAGGAAGCCGGGGGCAGCGCCCTCGCCGTCGCCGGTGACCTGAGCGACCAGCAGGTGGTGGACACGGTCGTCGAGCGGGCCGTCGCGGCCTTCGGTGGTCTGGACGTCTTGGTGAACAACGCCGGCATCATGGACCGGATGTCCGCTTTGGGCGAGACCGACGACGCGGAGTGGGAGCGCGTCATACGGATCAACCTGACCGCGCCTTTCCTGCTGACCCGTGCCGTGCTGCCGCACATGCTCGCCGCCGGGCGCGGCTCGATCGTCTTCACGGCCTCGGAGGCCGGCCTGCGCGGCGGCGCGGCAGGCGCCGCCTACACCGCGTCCAAGCACGGCGTGGCCGGCCTGGTGAAGAATCTCGCCGTGATGTACCGGAAGCAGGGCATCCGAGCCAACGCCATAGCCCCCGGCCCCACCTTGACCAACATCAGCGTGGACGCGGCACCGGAGGCGCACGGCCCCGCCCTGATAGGTCAGCTGATCGGGGCGAACATCGGCAGGCTGGGCAGCGCAGAGGAACAGGCCGCCGCCATCGTCTTCCTGGCTTCCGACGCCGCCGCGTTCGTCAACGGCGCCGTCCTCCCGGTCGACGACGGCTGGGCGGCCGTCTGAACGTGCAAACGGCCCCGTCCCCTCACGATGCGAGGGGACGGGGCCGAGATGGAGCGCCGGGCAGGCCTTGCACCTGCATCTCCCCGCAGGAAGCGGGGCGTCTTTCCTTGGACAACCGACGCCGGACACACCGTCACATGGTGAACGGCGCGTTCAAGATCAATAGTATCGCAGCTGACGTCCTGTTGGCCACACGGCCCGCGCAGGACACCACTGCGCCCGTAGACGGTCGCCCCGGGAAAATACCCGCGCGCCGCAGAACCGCGAGCGGTACGGTCCGGGGATGCATGACGAGGACGGCTACTTCGGAGCGGACGTCGCATCCACCTATGACGAGTCCGCCGCGGACATGTTCCGGCCGGAGGCGGTGGACCCGGCGGTCGAGCTGCTGGCCGAGCTCGCCGGCGACGGCGGTGCCCTGGAACTCGGCATCGGCACCGGCCGGATCGCGCTGCCGCTGGCCCGCCGCGGCGTTCCGGTGCACGGTATCGACATGTCCCGGGCCATGGTGGCCCGGCTGCGCGCCAAGCCCGGTGGCGATGCCATCGGGGCGACCATCGGCGACTTCGCGACGACGCGGGTGCCCGGCAGCTTCGCGGTCGCCTATCTGGTCTTCAACACCATCAACAATCTGACGACGCAGGACGCCCAGGTGGCCTGCTTCCGCAACGCCGCCGCCCACCTCGTGCCCGGCGGCTGTTTCGTCATCGAGGTGGGACTGCCGGAGCTACGCCGTCTGCCACCGGGGCAGGACGCCGTGCCGTTCCACATCAGCCCGACGCGGTGGGCCTTCGACACCTACGACGTCGTCAGCCAGGCCATGAGTTCGCACTACGTCACGATCGTCGACGGGAACGCCGAGCACCGGTCCATACCGTTCCGGTACGTGTGGCCCTCCGAGCTGGACCTGATGGCGCGGCTCGCCGGGCTCCGGCTGCGCAACCGGTGGGAGGGCTGGACCCGGGCGCCCTTCACCAGCGAGAGCAACGGGCACGTCTCGGTCTGGGAGAAGCCCGCCGACTGACCGGAGCACCAGGGGCCGTCTGACCTCGGCAAATGGCCGGGCGGCCCGGCCGGGGAGACGAGCCGAGGGTCCGGGTACGCGGTGCCGGCGCCACGAACGGAACGGCCGGACTACGACCGACGGCGGGGTTTGCCGCGTTTGCCGCCCTTGGGACCGCCCGAAGCGCGCCGTGGATTCTTGCCGGTCGGCTTGCCGCCCGCGGGCTTCCGCTGCGCACCACCCGTATCGGGGCGCTTGCTCTTCGGCTGCGCCGGGGTCGGGGGCCGGCCACGTGTGCTGTTGACCGTCCGCCCCCGGACGATCCCGATGAACTGCTCCACCAGGTCGGTGGTGGCGTCCTCCGGCCACGACAGGGCGACGCGCGACTCGGGGGCGTCGGCGACCGGCCGGTAGGTGAGGTCCTTGCGGTGGTGCAGGCGGGCGAGTGACTGCGGCACGACCAGCAGTCCCACCCCTGCCGCCACCAGCTCGATGGCGTCCGCCGTCGTGGCGGGGCGCTCGTTCGCCGGCCGGCCCGGCCGGCTCTCCCAGACGAGGGTGTCGTCGAGGGGATGCAGCATGATGTCGTCGGCGAGATCCTCCGCGGAGACCGCGTCGACCGCCGCCACGACGTGGTCCTTCGGGACCACGACCACCGTCGTCTCGGTGTAGAGGGGGATCGCGCTGAGGTCCGCCCCGTCGACCGGCAGCCGTACGAATCCGGCGTCGGCGTCGCCGTCCCGCAGCGCTTCGCAGGCCGCGGCGGCGGGCACCGCGACAAGGGTCAGTGGGACGTCGGGCAGCCGCTCGTTCCAGATCCGCACCCACTTCGTGGGCGTCACGCCGGGGACGTACGCGAGCCGGAATGACGGGGTTACTTCCGAGCGTGTCACTCCGCCAGGTTACCGGTCCGTGGTCGGAGGTAGCGCACACGGTCGATACCCTTGACACCATGACGTCGCACCAATCCACCCAGACGATGAAGCCCGCCACCGCGGCGAAGAAGCTGGGCGTGTACCTCGAGGCCACCCCCGCCGAGTTCCAGGAGGGTGTGGTCTCCCGCACCGAGCTGAACGCCCTCCAGTCCGATCCGCCCGAGTGGCTGGTGGAACTGCGGCGCAACGGCCCGCACCCCAGGCCGGTGGTCGCGGCGAAGCTGGGCATCTCCATCTCCGGGCTCGCCCGCGGCGGCATCACCGACCCGCTCACCACGGAGCAGATCGAGGCGCTGAAGCAGGAGGGCCCCGAGTGGCTCGAGCGGGAGAGGGCCACCCAGGCCGAGGTCCGCAAGGAGGCCACGCGGATCAAGGAGAAGAACAAGGAGAAGGACGCGGAGAGCGGCGATCAGCCGGGCCGTCCGCGTTCCTGATCTTCCCGCCGAAGGCGTCTGACGAGCTGCGGCCCGTCGGGCGCCTTCGTCGTGCCGGGAGGCCGGGGAGCCGGGGAGGAGAGGCGCGGGCTTGCCTCGCGCACCGGGGTGAGGCGGGCCCCGTTCCTGGTCGTGCGCCCCCGCCGCCGCGGATGCCCGTGCGAAGATCCCTTCGATGCGCACCGGTTTCCGAACCTTGAAGGGGACGATGTACGCGGTATCCCTGGGCGACGACGGCGCGGAGCTGCGCCCACTCGAACCGTGGCAGGCGGAGGAGTTTCTGGCCCACATGGACCGGGGCCGGGAGTACATCGGGCAGCACAACGCGCTGCCCGACATCGTCACCGACCTGGAGTCGAGCCGGGCGTTCCTCCAGGCGTACGCGGAGAAGGCCGCGGCCGACACCGGGCGGATCCACGGCATCCGGTCGGACGGCAAGCTGGTCGGCGCCGTCATCCTCCGGACGATGGACGTCGAGCAGGGCACCGCCGAGGCGGGCTGCTGGCTGGAGCCGTCGGCGGTCGGCAGGGGGCTGGTGACCCGGGCCGCGCGCGTGCTCATCGATTGGGCCGTCGAGGAGCGGGGCATCCATCGCGTGGAGTGGTGGGTCTCGGTGGGCAATGAGGCCAGCATCGCCGTGGCCCGGCGGCTGGGGATGACGCGGGACGGCGTGCTGCGGGAGAGCTATCTCCACAAGGGGAAGCGGCACGACGAAGAGATCTGGGCGGTGCTCGCGCCCGAGTGGCGGGCGGGCCGGCGACCTTCTGCCTGAGCGCATCGGCCACATGACGAGCTTTCAGCATCCTGCGGTCGCGGCCCTCGCCCGTGCTGACATCGGCCGCACCTGAGGCTGCCTCCCCTTCGATTCCCCCAAAGCATCTGTTTCGTCATCAACTACAACTTTGCTGAACTTTGGTGTAGTTGAATCAATTTTCACTCCAGTCTCGACGGCAACAGGCGGCGAACGCGGCACTCGCGAACCGCCGCTTCCGCAATGCCAGGCGAGAGGTATGAGCACTATGGCAAGAACCCGCAGGACCCGATACGGAAGTCGGGCGCTCGCGCTGTCGACGGCAGCCCTGGGCATGGTCGGAGCGATGGCACTGCCCGCCGCGGCCGCCTCCACCGAAGAACCCACCCGGGAGCAGCTGATAGCCGACTGCGCGTCCGGAGAGGGAAAGTGCACCTTCAACGAGCCGACCCTCGGCAAGGCGTACCTCGGTGACTTCCGGCAGGTCTCCGACTCGCTCTACAACTGCAGCACTTCGGACGCCAGTCAGTCGATGGGCTGGTCCGACACCGTGGGCGCCACGGACTCGGCAGGGGTTTCGGTCACCGCGGGCGGCAAGATCGCCGGCCTCATCGACCTCAGCGTGACCGCCACCTACAGCCACACCTGGACGAGTTCGCACACCGAGAACAGCTCCCTCAACATGACGGTGAAGCCGGGTGAAGTGGGCTGGATCTCCCGTGCGCAGGTGATGCAGAAGGTCTCGGGCACCTGGCAGACCCACTACGACAGCCCGAAGTGGGACCACTATTACTGGTTCGTGCCCGAGACCGTCACCGGCCCGGCGCCGAACGGCACGGACGGGCAGGGCAACGCGGTGATCGTGAAGTCGCGGAAGATGACCGCCGAGGAGAAGGCGTCGTGCGGCGCCGATGCGAAGAAGGGCCGTTCCTTCGTGGTCACGCGCTGAGAGAACGCACGGCGGGCTCGGCCGGCATCGCGTGAATGCCGGCCGAGCCCGCCCCTCCGGCCCGGCGCACAAGAGCCGGGCCGGTCACTTCGTGGCTACGGCGCCATCTCGTACGCCCCGGCCAGGGCCTCGACGCGCTCCCAGACGCGGGCCGAACGGGCGTCGTCGACGACCGGACGCCGGACCGCGCCGAGCGCCCAGCTCTGCTGGTCCGCGGAGGCGGAGTCCTTGCCGTGCAGTTCGACGGCGTGCGCGGAGAAGTCGCGGACGAGGACGGCGAAGAGCTCGTCGAGCACGTCCTCCTCAAGGCCGGTCAGCCGCGCCTGCTCCAGGATCAGCTGACCGTGCACGACGAGCGCGAACAGCTGGCCGACGGCGAGCAGCAGGTCGAGGTCGCGGGCCTGCTCCGCGTCGGGCGCGGCGGTGGTGACGAACTCGCACAGCGCGTCCGCCTGCTCCCGGAAGCGGCCGACGTTGGGCACGTCGGCGTACGCGTCGTAGGCGGTGCGCCAGTCGTGGAACCGCACGGACCCCAGGCCGCGGGCCGGTCCCTGCTGGAAGAGGAACGCGTCGTCGGCCGCGTCGAGGCGGGTCGGCACCGCCTCGTAGTCGGCCGGGTTCAGCAGGTGGTTGCCCATGAACTTGAGGATCAGGGCGAGGTTGACGTGGACGGTGCCTTCCAGCTTCGGCAGTCCGCGGATCTCGGTCGCGGCCTGGGAGAAGTAGGTGTCCTTCTCGAAGCCCTTGGCCGCGATGACGTCCCACATCAGGTCGATGACCTTCTCGCCCTCGGTGGTCACCTTCATCTTCGTCATCGGGTTGAAGAGGAGGTAGCGGCGGTCGTCGGGGCCGGCCGAGCGGAAGTAGTCGACGGCCCGGTCGCTGAACAGTTTCATCCCGACGAGGCGGACGTACGCGTCGGTCAGCTCGCGGCGCACGTGCGGGAATGCCGTGACGGGGCGGCCGTAGAGGATCCGGTTGTGCGCGTGGGTGACGGCCTCGTACATCGCGTGCTCGCAGATGCCGATCGAGGCGGTGCAGAGGTTGAACTTGCCGACGTTGACGGTGTTGAGCGCGGCGTCGAAGGCGGCGCGGCCGGTGTGCAGGACGTCGTCGGGCCCGACCGGGTAGTTGTCGAGGCGGAACTCGCTGACGTACTTCGAGGAGTCGACGACGTTCTTCACCAGGTGGTAGGCCGGGTGGCGGCTGTCGGCGGCGAAGAAGACGTAGCCGTCGGGGCCCTCGACGTCAGTGCGGCGGCCGAAGACGGACACGAGTCCGGCTTCGTTGCCGTTGCCGATGTAGTACTTGGAGCCGCTCGCCGTGAAGCCGCCGGCCCCGTCACTGTCCGGCTCCAGCAGCATGTCGGTGGAGTAGATGTCGGCGCCGTGCGCCTTCTCGGAGAGGCCGAAGGCGAACACCTCGCCCTGGTCGAGGAGTTCCGCCGCGCGGGTGCGGGCGGCGGCGTTGTCGCTCTGCCAGACCGGGCCGAGTCCGAGGATGGTGACCTGCCACGCGTACCAGTAGTCCAGGCCGTAGAACCCGAAGATCTCGTTGAGAGCCGCGATCCGGGCCGTGTCCCAGCGCTTGTCCTCGTGCCCCTCCGCGGCGGACGCCGGGGTGAGGAAGGCCGCGAACAGCCCTTCCTTGGCGGAGAACGCAAGGAAGTCCGCCAGCCACGCACGGGAGCGGTAGTCCTCGATCAGCCGGCGCTTGCCGCGGGCCTCGAACCAGTCGACGGTGGCGCGCAGCAGCCGGCGGGTCTCGGGGTCGAAGTGCTCCGGGTCGTAGGTGCTCGGGTTGAACAGCAGCGGGTCGGCCATGGATGTTCGCCTTTCCGGCTCGGGTTGAGGGGTGAGGGTCGGGGCTTGAGGTGCGTGGGCGAAGGAGGGCGCCGATGAGACCGGCCGGCCCGGTGGCGCGTCGGCTCGGGTTCAGTGCTCGGGATCGAGTCGGCGGAGGGTGGCGAGGACGTCGTCGAGCCAGGCGAGCGTCATGCGCTCGTAGGCGATGCCGCCGCGCAGCACGACATGCTGGAGCTCCTGACCCGCGTCGGGCGGCCCGTGGGCCTCGGGGTCGGGGAAGTCACGCCGCTCCCCCGCGAGATAGTGCGCGAGCCGGTCGGTGTGCGCCTGGTGATGCCGCTCGACCTCGCGGATCAGCGCGGCCGGGTCGTCGAAGGCCGCGCCGCGGATCTTCACGGCGAGCTCGTGCCGGACGCTCTCCGGTTCGATCGGCGCGTGCAGCCAGTCGGAGAGGGCGGTCCGGCCGAGGTCGGCGACGGAGTACTCCTTCTTGTCCGGCCGGCCCTGTTGCGGCACCTCGCGCACATCGATCCAGCCGTCGCTCTCCATCCGCTTGAGAACGCGGTAGATCTGCTGGTGGGTGGCGGTCCAGAAGTATCCGATGGACCGATCGAACCGCCGGGCCAGCTCATAGCCGGAGCCCGGCTTCTCCAGCAGGGAGACGAGGATCGCGTGCTCGAGCGCCATGCCCCGATCCTTCTATGCAACTCGTTGCATAGACAAGAGGCACCGGCCGGGTGAGACACGGCTCACCCGACGGGCTCGCCAAGGGCGGCGGGAGGCCCTGGTCGTTTCTCGTTCACGTACCGCAGGGTCGGCCCGTACCGCACGGTCCCGTACCGCAGACGAGCGGCGCCCCCAGGGCGTGCAACCTCCACGCAACCTTGGGAAGCATTAGCTGGGTACTCCTGTCCTGTGGCGATGCGGCGAGCGGAAGGCAGGCGGCTCCGGCCGTTCAGGGGCTTGGCCGGTGCCGCGCTCCCGCCGTCGCCCGGGTGGGACCTCCGGTGGGCCGGCGAGCGAAGGGACCAGGCGTGTGCCGATGCGAGAAGAAGAACCTGCGGGTCAGCTGCTCGGCGAAGCGGCCGGTTCGCTGATGGCGGCGCAGGACGCCGCCGGCGTTGCCGCCACCCCGGACACCACGCGCCCCCCAGGCGCCCCGGACGCCGCGGCCACGGAGGGCAGCACCGCGCGAATCGCGCTCAGCGCGGCGGCCGTCGAACTGTTGCGCCTGCTGCGGGAGCAGCACGGGCCGCTGATGTTCCACCAGTCCGGCGGCTGCTGCGACGGCAGCGCGCCCATGTGCTACCCGGCCGGCGAGTTCCGTACGGGTTCCTCGGATGTGCTGCTGGCCCGGCTGGCCGTGGAAGGGGTACCCGAGACGGTCGGATTCTGGATGTCGGGGGACCAGTTCGCGCGCTGGCGGCACACGCATCTGACGGTGGACGTCGTGCCCGGACGCGGCAGCGGCTTCTCCTTGGAGGCGCCGGAGGGGGTGCGGTTCCTGATCCGCTCGCGGCTGTTCACCGACGAGGAGACCGAACGTCTCGACGACTGAGCAAGGCCACGGGGCCCGCAGGTGTCGTGAGGGCCGCGGCGGCGCGATCGCGGAACGGAAAGCTGGGAAAGCTGGGAAAGCTGGTGAGGCCCCGCGCACGGGGGATGGCGCGGGGCCTCACCACGGACAACGGGCAGGCGGGGGCGCGAGTTCCCGGGTCGTGAAGATTTGGCGAAGAGATTTTCACCCGGGTGCCCGGCGTCAGGCGTCGTCTCCCACCAATCGCTCCAGCATGTCCTGGAAGTCGTGGTCGACGACCACGCGCAGGCCCTCGCCGTCCGGCTCGCTCAGCGGGGTCATCACGCCTCGGCGCCACCAGAAGACGTTGGGGCTGATCGCCCCCGCCGCGTCCTCATGGCCGGCCGCCGCGAACTGCGCCATGGCCTGAAGCGCCGGGATGACGTGGGCGTCCTGGATGCGGTGGAACGCCAGTTGGTGCCGGAAGGGCATCGCGACCAGCGCACCGTCCTGGGTGAGTTCGGATCCCATGATCCGCTGCACCAGTTCGTCCAGCACCAGCACCCGGCTCGCGGTGAAGAAGGAATCCCCGAGCAACACCTCGAAGGCCGATCCGTCGCCGCGCCGCACCGTCTCGTGTCCCTCGACCGGCAGCGCCCGCAGATTGTTCATCGCGCGAATACGCAGCTCGGCGACGTCCCCGAGGTCGGTCAGGGAGTCCTCGCTCAGCATTTGCACCGCCTCGGGCAGGTCGAGCGCGAGCACTTCGCGCAGCCCGGGAGCCGGCTCCTTGCCGTATCGGAAGGAGTCCGAGGCGGGCAGCGTCTCCTGGGCGACCACGCGGGGGTAGAGGCAGGCCCGGATCTCGTCCTCGGAGAGGATCTCCAGCGGCTGCGGGCCGTCCATCGTGCGCAGGACCTTGCCGACGTGGTCGCGGATCAGGCCGGGCCAGCTGCGCTCGCCGCGGCGGTCGCGGTGGCACACCGCGGCGAGGTTGCCGAGGCCGAACTGGCGGCCCGCGGAGTCCGTGACGACCCCTGCGTAGGCGGTGACTTCGAGCCCCAGTTCGGCGAAGGCCTGCCGGACCTGCGATCTGAAGACGCCGCCCTCTCGCTCGGAGAAGAAGGTGAATTCCTCATCGCGTGCGAGGTCGCGGGAATCCCGCTTCGGTCCTCGGCGGAACAGGCCCATCTCTTCCTCCCGGCGACGGCCACGACGACGGCCACGAATGGGCCGATCGTAACGGGTGCGTCTGACGCAACCGACGCGCTCCACCGGGCCGGAGCCGGGTACGGCGCCCGCCCGCACACCCGGAGGCCGCCGGGACGCCGCCCGGCCCGCTCCGCGTCCGCGTACGGCCCCCCACCTGCCGCACCGTCCCGCACCGTTCGTGCCGTACGCACCGCCTACCGTCTCTCCGTACCCGTCCGTGGCACCGTCCATCCGATTCGCCGGAATAGCACGACCGAGCCCTTGGCGCCCCCTCAACTCCGCTGCGAATGGGGTGGCTTGTGTGTGCGGGGGCAGGGTCGGCCTGTGAGCATCTCGGCAAGGTGACCCGCCGTCATGGGCCATCGGGGAAGGTGGCACGGGAGGCCGATCCTGGGCCCCGGACAGGTTTGTCGCCCCGTTGCCCGGAACGGCAGCGGGGCGACACTCGGTGTCCTGCGGTCAGCCGCCGATGTTGACGTCGATGCAGGCGTAGAACGCGTTGGCGGTGTCGGCGATGTTCCAGACCGCCAGGATCTTCTGCTTGCCGGTCGCCCCACCGAAGTTGACGTTGTGGGAGACCGTCTCCGGCGGCTGCGCGCCACCGTCGTTGAATTCGGCGACCTTCCGGCCGCCGACGAAGTACTGCCAGGTGCTGGTGGAGTGCCGGGCCGTCAGCTTCCAGTTGAAGGTCGCGGACGTGCCGACCGGGGTGACCCGCCACCCCTTGGAGTCATCGTCGAGTTCGGCGAACTGACTGTTGCCGCCGCTGCAGCTCGTCAGCCCCTTGGGCCCCTCGACGCTCTGCGGCTCCCACTTGATCGGGCCGCATTCGATGGTGCCCGCCGCGCACTGCGCCTGCCTGCTGGGCGGCGAGGACACATAGCCGTGCGCACTCGCCGGGCTCGCGGGCATGGTCACGACGAGGAGCGGAGCGATGCCCGCGCCGATGGCGAGCGCCAGCCTTCTTTTCCTGTTCATGTCAACCCTTTCGCGAAGGGAGGCCGCCGCGCGGGAACAGGGGACCTGGCGCCACCGGTGGGCGCCGAACGTCCGCCCCGGGAAGCCTCGTTGGGGGGTGGATGACGCGAAGGTGTTCCACGGCGACCGCCCCCGCGCGGAGTCCCGCCCGGCGCCGACACCGGGCATGGACGGCCGCAGGCGGCCCGCCAATTGGTCTAGACTTTACCGGTTGATGGCGCACGGTCAAGAGGACGGTCACTCTCCGCTCCTCGCCACTGGCGGCACCTGCGTGAGGTGCGGAGACACCTGGTGCGTACGGGGCGGCCCCCTTCCCCGGGCTCCCCCGGGCATCGGACATGCGGCCGTGCGCCGGACCTGCGCGGCCCCGCGCACACGCGGGTCCCGCCACCGCACGCCTTCCGGGCGCGGCGGCGGCACGCGCCAAGGGTCGCACTCAATAGGCCGCGAGAGGCAGAACCTCACCTTCCCGGGCGCCGCCTGCGCCGGTGCGCGTCCGCTCTGCGGAAAGATCGTCGGGGCCGGGCGTCAGCGGCCGGCCGATCGTCCGGGAGGAGGTGCGGTGCGGGACGCGGACATCGTCATCGTGGGTGCGGGTGCGGCCGGTCTGTCGCTCGCGTACCGCCTCTGCACGGCTGCCGCCGGGTCCTCACGCCCCTCCGTCGTCCTCGTCGACGCGCCCCGGGGGCCGCTCAGACCGCCGGAGCGCACCTGGTGCTTCTGGGAGGCGCCTGGCGGCGAGTACGACGCCGCGTTGTCGGCGTCGTGGGAGCAGCTGCGGGTACGGGGCCGGGACGGCGGTTGCACCGTGGGGCGGCCGGCGCCCTTGCGGTACAAGATGCTCCGATCGAGGGCTTTCGAGACCCTGACCGGGGAGCGGCTGTCGCGCGCGGACGGGTTCCGCCGGGTCGAGGCCACGGTGCACAGCGTCCGCGACGCGCCCGGCGGCGCGGAGGTCCACGGGCAGGACACGGCGGGCAACCCGGTGCGTATCAGGGCCCGGTGGGCCTTCGACTCCCGTCCGTCGCCTCATCTGCCGCCCGCGCGCACGACGTTGCTCCAGCACTTCCGGGGCTGGTTCCTCCGCACCGCCCGCCCGGCCTTCGATCCGCGGGTCGCGGACCTGATGGACTTCCGTACCCGGCAGCCCGCGCACGGCCTGTCCTTCGGCTACGTCCTGCCGCTGGGGCCCCGGGAAGCGCTGGTGGAATACACCGAGTTCTCGCGCGCGGTGAGCGACGACGACGCCTACGACCGGGCGCTGCGCCACTACACCGGTGACGTCCTGGGGCTCGGCGAGTTCCGCGTCACGGCCGTGGAGCAGGGCGTGATCCCGATGACCGACGCCCGCTTCCCGCGCCGCGCGGGCCGTTCGGTGCTGCGGATCGGCACGGCGGGCGGCGCCACCCGGCCCTCGACCGGATACACCTTCGCCGCCGTACAGCGTCAGTCCGCGGCGATCGCGGACGATCTCCTGGCCGGGCGGCCGCCGTCGCCGCCACCCCCGCACGCACGACGGTCCCTGGCAATGGACGCGGTGCTGCTGCGCGCGCTGGACAGCGGGCGGGTGGACGGGGCGGAGTTCTTCACCGGGCTGTTCCGCGCCCTGCCGATGGGGCGGATGCTGCGCTTCCTCGACGGCCGGTCCCGGGTGTGGGAGGAACTCCTCATCGGACTGCACACGCCCATGGCGCCGATGGTGCGTACCGCCCTCGAAGTTCCGTGGCTGCCCCGGCGGCCGTCCCCGGCACGATCCGCGTCCGGCCGTCCGGACCGGCCCTGCGACCAGGAAGAGAGCGTCATATGACCCTGCTGCGCGATGACGAGCTGTCCGCGGCTTTCGACCACGCCTCCCGCGCCTACGACCGGCTGGTGGCGGTGAATCCCGGCTACCACCATGATCTGCGGCGCTCCGCCCGCCGGCTGCGGCTGCCCGCCGACGGCGCGGGCATGCGCCTGCTCGACCTGGGCTGCGGCACCGGCGCCTCCACCGCCGCGCTGCTCGCCGCGGCTCCCGAGGCCGAGATCGTGGCGGTGGACGCGTCGGCCGGGATGCTGGAGCGGGCAGCCGCCAAGTCCTGGCCGCGCGCGGTGTCGTTCGTGCACGCCTCGGTGGAGGAAATGGGCGCGGCGGGCGTGGCAGGGCCGTTCGACGCCGCATTCGCGGCGTATCTCTTCCGTAATGTCACCGACCCCGAAGGGGTCCTCACCGCCTTGCGCGATCTGCTCGCGCCCGGCGGCCGGCTTTCCGTTCACGAGTACACCCTCGGCGGGAGCGCAGGGCACCGCGCGCTGTGGACGGCGGTGTGCCGCGGCATCGTGATGCCGGCCGGTCGGCTCACCGGGGACGCGGAGCTGTACCGACACCTGTGGCGCAGCGTCGTGGAGTTCGACACCGCGCCGGCGTTCGGCGGGCGGGTGGCCCGCGCCGGGTTCACGGACGTACGGGTACTGCCGATGCCGGGGTGGCAGACCGGCATCACCCACACCTTCGTGGCCCGCGCGCCGGGGTCGGCGGAGGGAGGGCGGTGAACGCCCGCGAGGTCGAGGCGGCCGGCGCGGTCCCGGCGCGCGGCAGGGACAGACGGGCGCGGGTGGTGTGGCCGGCGCCGGGCAGCGGCCGCTTCGGCGGCGGCAGCGCACCCGGCGTGGCGGTGATCGGCGGCGGCATCGCCGGACTCGCCGCGGCCACGGCTCTGGCCGAACGCGGCGCGCGCGTGACGCTGTACGAGCGCGAGCAGCACCTCGGCGGCCGGCTCGCGGGCTGGCCGGTGGAGCTCGCGGACGGCTCCCGGGCCACCATGAGCCGCGGTTTTCACGCGTTCTTCCGCCAGTACTACAACCTGCGGGGACTGCTGCGCCGGGCGGACCCGGCGCTCGGCATGCTCACCGCGTTGCCCGACTATCCGCTGCGGCACAGCGGCGGGATGTACGACAGCTTCGCGCGGGTGCCCCGGACCCCGCCGTGGAGCGCCCTCGGTTTTGTCGCGCGCAGTCCCGCCTTCGGCTGGCAGGACCTGCTGCGGCTGAATCCGGGGGCGGCGCTGCCGCTGCTCGACGTGCGGGTGCCGGAGGTGTACGAGCGGTTCGACGACCTCAGCGCACGGGAGTTCCTGGCCCGCATCCGATTCCCGGAGGCCGCTCACCATCTGGCGTTCGAGGTGTTCTCCCGGAGCTTCTTCGCCGATCCGCGGGAACTGTCCGCCGCCGAGCTGGTGTTGATGTTCCACATCTACTTTCTCGGCTCCAGCGAGGGACTGCTCTTCGACGTGCCCGACGAGCCGTACCCGCAGGCGCTGTGGGAACCGCTGGCCCGCTATCTGACCGGGCACGGCACGCAGGTGCGTGCCGGGGTCGAGGTGACAAGCGTGCAGCCCGCGGTGGGCGGCGGGCTGGTCGTCGAAGCGGAGGGCCGCACCCGGCACCACGACGCGGTGGTGCTCGCGCTGGACACCGGCGGCCTGCGGCGGTTGGCCGGCGCGTCGCCACGGCTGGGCGACGCGCCGTGGCGCGCACGCCTGGCACGCTTGCGCACCGCGCCCCCGTTCCTGGTGTCCCGGCTGTGGCTGGACCGACCGGTGGCGGCGCACCGGCCCGGGTTCCTGGGCACCAGCGGCTACGGTCCGCTGGACAACGTCAGCGTGCTGGAGCGCTGGGAGGGCGAGGCGGCCCGCTGGGCAGCGCGCACCGGCGGATCGGTGGTGGAACTGCATGCCTACGCGGTCGACCCCGGAGCTGATCGTTCCACCGAACAGGACCGCCTGGTACAGCAGTTGGCTCGCGTGTACCCCGAGACACGGGAGGCGAGGGTCATCGACGCCCGACACGAGTGGCGTGCCGACTGCCCGCTGTTCCCCGTGGGCGGCTTCTGCGACCGGCCCACGGTGCGCACCCCCGATCCGTCCGTGGTGATGGCGGGCGATGTGGTGCACACGCCGTATCCGGTGGCGCTGATGGAGCGGGCGGCAACCACCGGGTTTCTCGCCGCGAACGCCTTGCTGGAACGGTGGGGCGTGCGGGGCCAGGTCCTGTGGACGGTCCCGGAGAAGGGCCGCTCGGCGGCTCTGCGGGCCGTGGCGCGACTGGGAGCCGGCTGATGCGGACCGCCCCGTGCGGCGTGCCGCGCCGGCGTGCCGATCAGCCCGGGAAGCGGCCGCTGCTGCGCAGGGCCCAACGCCGTTCCGCGTAAGCCATGTCGTCCCGCCACAGTCGCCCGGCGGCCGCCCGCATCAACGGGCGGAGTACGGGCGCGGCGGCTCGGGCCACGGCGAACCCGGGCCGGTCGGAGGAGGCGACGACCGCCTCGATGACCGCGGTGCGTGGCTTGCCCCGGTCATCCGGCCCGAGCGGGGTGGCGTGTGTCTCCACCACGGAGCCGCGCCCCTCCCCCTCGGTGATGTGCATGACGACCGTGCGGGGCTCGGGCGCGGTGAAGACCGCCCGAACCGGCACCACGGCTCGTCCGGCGACCTTGAAGGAGACGTCCAGCACGAACCCGTCCCCGCCCCGGCCCTCGGCGGGCACGTCCACCACGCTGAGATCGACGAAGGAGTACGGGTGGAGCCACGCTCCGTGCCACGGATCGAGCCGGTTGGCGACCACGTCCTGCGGTTCGCACACGCCGGTGCCGGTGTAGACCGCCGCGACGGCTCCGGCGGGGTGCGGACGCTCGGGGAGAACCGGCCGGTCCAGGGGCTCCTCCGCCCCCGCCTCGTCCAGGCGCACCCAGGCCAGCACGCCGTCGTCGTACGCCGGGAAGGGCTCCCAGCCCGCGAACGGCGCGCCGTCCAGGGCGAGTCCGTGCCAATGACAGATGAGAGTGCCGCAGCGCACCGGGCTGTCCTTGAGCGGCGCACCCAGATGGGGGCAGGCGCCCGGTCCCGCGACCAGCTGCCCTCCCGCGTCGCGCCAGAGCACCACTTCCCTGCCGGCGACGGTACGGCCGAAGGGACGGCCGGGCGTGATGTCGCGCGCGGCACCGACCACGTACCAGTTCCCGGAGGGGCGGGCCGTCGCCCGCTTCAAGGCGTCGGCGATCAGGCCGGGCCTTGCGTCCTGCCATGTGGGCCGCTGCTGCTCCCAAGGGACGGGGCGGCGACGCAGCCGCAGCGGATAGCGCCCGCGCCACGCGCGGTCCGCGCTCAAGCCGCCTCCTCGTGGGTGCGCCCGGGAGCCGGGAGCCGGCACGCCGCTTCCGGTCGGGGGAAGCCGGTCGCGCGCACGCGGGCGGCGGCGACGCGCGTCAGGCCGTCGAGCGCCACCGCGACGCGGCGCCGGCGGGGCACCACCGCGCGGCGGTGCAGTACGGCATAACCGTCATCGCGTACGGCGTCGAGGATGCCGGCGTAGAGGACGAACGCGGTACGGATGCAGGGGCGGGACACCGGGTCGAGTATGGCGAGACCGGGGGCCGCCTGGCGGTAGATGCCGCGGGTGAGGTCGGCGGCGGCTTCGAGGGAAGCGGTGATGCGCGGGTCCCGGGCACCCGTCGCCCGGCTCCAGCGCAGGAGTTCACGGTCGGCACCGTGGGCGGCGAGCAGGTCCGCGGGCAGATAGACACGGCCGCGGTCGAGGTCCTCGCCGACGTCCCGCAGGAAGTTGGTGAGCTGGAAGGCGACCCCGAGGGCTGCCGCGTGCGGCGCCGCTTCCTCGCGGGGGACGACGGTGCCGAGGACCGGCAGCATCTGGAGGCCGATCACCGCGGCCGACCCGTGCATGTAGCGGCTCAGGTCCTCGAAGGTCGGATAGTCGGTCACCTCCAGGTCGCTGCGCATGGACGCCATGAAGTCCGCGAAGTGGCGGTGGTCGATGCCGTACGCGCGCGCGGTGTGGGTCAGTGCCCGGACCACCGGCTCGGTGCTGTCGCCGTGGCGCAGCCCGCACTCCAGCCGCTGTTGCAGGGCGGCGAGGGCGCGGCCGCGTTCCGCGTTGGTCGCGTCGCTGTCGAGGTCGTCGACGATGTCGTCGGCCCAGCGCGCGAAGCCGTAGAGGGCGTGCACCGCGGGGCGTCGTGCGACGGGGAGCAGCCGGGTGGCGAGGAAGTAGGTCTTGCCGTGCCGGGCGTTGAGGCTCCGGCACCGCGTGTAGGCGGCGCGCAGTGCCGGATCGGTGATGCCCGCGGCGTCCAGTTCCCGGTCGGTCATGCCGGCACACCCTTCGCCGCCGGCCGGGGGGCTGCGGACGCGAGGCGCCGGGGCCGGGGGCCGGTGACGCGGGCGGCGGCGAGCTTGCCGGAGAGGAGGACCGTCGGTACGCCGACGCCCGGGGTGGTGCCGCAGCCCGCGAGTACGGCGTTCTCGGTGCCGTTCACCAGATTGCGCGGGCGGAAGGGGCCGGTCTGCGCGAAGGTGTGCGCGGTGGCGAACGGGGTGCCCGCGGCGTGCCCGGCCGCGGTCCAGTCCGCCGGGGTGACCAGGCACTCCTCCTCGATGGCGGAACCGAAGCCGCCGAGGCCGCGGCGGTCGAGCGTGGCGAGCAGCCGGTCCCGGTAGCGGGGCGCGAGGTCCTGCCACTCGCGGGCGCCCGGTCCGATGTCGGTGTTGGGGCAGGGGGCCAGGATGTAGTGCAGGTGGCGGCCGGGCGGCGCGAGTCCCGGGTCGGTGGCCGTGGGGCGGGTGATGAGCAGCGAAGGGTCCGTCATCAAACGTCCGGTACGTGTCAGTTCATGGAACGTGCTCTGCCACGCGGCGCCGAACGAGAGGGTGTGGTGGGCCAGTTGGGGCCAGGTGCGGTCGGTGCCGGCGTGCAGGACCACCGCCGAGGGTGAGTGCCGCAGCGCGAGGGGGCGGCGCGGCCGCCGACCGAGCAGGCCGTAGCTGACCGGCAGGTCCGGGGTGAGGACCACGGCGTCGCAGGGCAGGCGTTCCTGGTCGGTGATGACGGCGGTGATCCGGTCACCGGCGCGCTCCAGCCGGGTGACGTCCTGGCCGTAGCGGAATTCGGCGCCTGCGTCGGCGGCGGCGTCGGCCATGGCCTGCGGCAGCGCGTGCATGCCGCCGCGGGGGAAGTACACCCCGGCGACCGTGTCCATGTAGGCGATGACGGCGTACGCGGCGAGGGCGCGGGCGGGCGGCACGCCGGCGTACAGGGACTGGAAGGTGAAGACGCGGCGCAGCCGTTCGTCGGCGAGGAACCGGCCGACGCGGGCGTCCAGGCGGCCGAAGCCGCCGAGGGCCGCGAGCCGGGCGAGGTCGGGGTGGAGCAGTTGCAGCGGCGAGTCGAAGTTGGCGTCGATGAAGCGGCGCATCTGGACGCGGTGCAGCTTTTCGAGCCAGTCGCGCAGCCGCCGGTAGCCGGCCGCCGCGGCGGGCCCGGCGAACCGCTCGACCTCGGCTTCCATCGCCTCGGCGCCGGTGTGCACGTCCAGCTGGGTGCCGTCGGCGAACCGGGCGCGGTAGGCGGGGTGCAGGGCGACGAGCTCGATCCGGTCGCCGAGCCGTTCGCCGACCGCCGCGAAGCACTCCTCGACGAGGTCCGGCATGGTGAGCACGGTCGGTCCCGCGTCCATGCGGTAGCCGTTGCGTTCGATGCGACCTGCGCGGCCGCCGGGCAGTGCGTCGCGCTCGACGACGGTCACCCGGCGCCCGGCGCCGAGCAGATGCAGGGCCGCCGACAGCCCGGCGAGCCCGGCACCGACGACCACGACGTGGTCCGTGGGCCCGCTGAGTACCTTCATCGGCCACCTCTCCTGACGGCGCCGGTGACGGTCGCTGCGCCGCCGGGGCCTGCGCCGCCGTCCGGCGGGCCCGGGGCGCACCGCCGGCCGTCGGCGGCCCGCTTACCGGCGATGGCGCACACCATGTCCCGCAGGCGGCCGCCCGGCACCGGCGCCACGCCTGCCTCGTCCAGGTGGCGCGTGCTGTCTGCGGCGAGCCGGCCGATCTCGGCCTCGACGACGGCGCGGGCGCCGTTCGTCACGAGCACGTCGCGCACCCGGTCCACGTCGTCGTCCGACAGGCCGGCGTCTCCGAGGGCGCGGTCGAGAAGTGCCCGTGCCGCCTGGTCCCCGGCGCTCTCCGCGCGTGCCCTCGCGACGGCGACCAGGTAGGTCAGCTTGCCCTCCCGGATGTCGTCGCCGGACGGTTTTCCGGTGCGGTCCGGGTCGCCGAACACACCGAGCAGATCGTCGCCGAGCTGGAAGGCGATCCCCGCGCAGCGGCCCGCGGCGGCCAGGGCACGGGTGGTGCGCTCATCGGCCCCTGCCAGGGCCGCACCGAGGGTCAGCGGCCGCTCGACGGAGTACCGCCCGCTCTTCAAGGACGCCGTGCGGATCGCCTGCTCCCGCGAACGGCTGCGCGTGACCTGGTTGTGCAGATCGAGGTACTGGCCGGCGACCATCTCCGTGCGCATGGCCCGCCAGATCCCGTCCACCCGGCGGCGCGGGCCGGGAGCCAGGACGGTGTCGGTGACGGTGTCGTCGGCCCAGGCCAGCGCGAGGTCCCCGGCGAGGATGGCGGCCGCCGTACCGAACGGCTCCCGGGCGCCGTCGCCGTATTGCGCCGTCAGGTCGGCGTGCACCGCCGGCCGCCCGCGGCGCAGCGGAGAGCCGTCCATGACGTCGTCGTGCACCAGGGCGCAGGTCTGGAGGAGCTCCAGCCCGGCGGCGATGCGCAGGGCTGCCGCCACGTCCACCGAGGTGGTGCCGCCGCCGCAGGCCCGCAGCCCCCACCACAGGAACTGCGAGCGCGTACGTTTCCCGCCGTTCAGGGTGAAGCGCGCGACGCGCTCGGCGAGGTCCCTCGCGAAGGTTTCGTCGATCCCCGCCGCGCCGGCGACCCGCTCGCTCAGTACGGCCGCGAGGACACCGTCGACGGCGCCCGGGACGTCGGCGTCCACCACCTCGGGCTCCGCACTGCCCTCAAGCGCCACGCCCGGATGCGCGGAGTCCGGCCCGCGCACCGGACCGGACGGAGCCCTGCCGGGTCCGGACGGAGCCGTACCGGAGTCGGACCGCTCAGTCGCACAACACAGGGAAGCGAGGGACTCGTTCGCCCGGGTGCGCATCGCACGTCCTCTCCTGGCATCGATCTCTCATGGCGTCGATCGAACGAGGTCGTAGCTGTTCCCGGCTCGGCGCGCCATCGGAAAAACGCGGTGAACGGCGCCGTGCCGTGGGCCGAGCCGGCGCGGTCACCGCCGGTGCAGTCCACCACGCCCCTTCCCGCCCGCTTCGACGCCACGGCCGGGAGGCCGCCCGTTCGGCGGAGGCGACAGCACGCCTCCGCACGCCTGGTGACGTCCCGTCACCCAAGGAACGCGTGAGCGAGCCCTGCCGAGCACCGCCCCGTAGACATGTGGCCAGCGCCCGACGGCGGAGCGGGCGGTGCCACTCGTCGGCGCGGGCCGGGCGAGGGTCGCCGAGCGGGCCCACTCCTGCGCCTGCTCAAGTGGCGCTGTGGGGAGGCCCCTCCCTCAGCGCACGCGCCCTCGTGCCTGCCCCTCTTCCTCCTCGTCCTCCTCGTCCGGCAGGTGGATGTCGTCGACGGCGATGTTCACCTCGACGACTTCCAGACCCGTCATGCGCTCCACCGCGGCGATGACGTTCTCGCGGGTGTCGGCGGCGATCTCGGTGATGGGAGGGCCGTACTCGACGACGATGTCGAGGTCGACGGCGGTCTGGCGCTCACCGACTTCCACGTTCACTCCGCGGGTCACCTGCCCGCGGCCGCCGGGGACCCGGTCACGTACGGCGCCCATGGTGCGGGCGAGTCCGCCGCCCAGCGTGTGGATGCCCGGCACTTCCCGTGCCGCAGTACCGACGATCTTCGCCACCACGCTGTCGGAGAGGGTGGTTTTCCCCCGGCTCCCCGGCGGCGCGTCAGGCCCGGTCTCACCGGACTGCAATGTTGCTTCGTCCTTTCGTCCGGATCCCCCGGACGCACTGGTTCTGGTCTGCTCCGCCATGGGCGGCCACCTCCTGAACAGGACCGGGGCCACCGGTTCCGAGAACACGGGGAACACGGTGAACGCACCCGTTACCTCCAGTTTGCTGCGACGTGCCACCGGCGGCGACCGCACCGCTGTGAACAGGCATCGCGCCCGAGGCGCCGTCGGCTTGCCCGCTTCGCACGGCACCGGCGGCGGGCCGTTGCAGCGCATTGCGCGGCTCGTCACCGCCACGAGAGGTGACCGGCGGTGACCGCCGGCCTCCGGGCTGTACGGCTGCCCGCCGATCGAGAGATGCTCCGGGACGCGGTCACTGCGCGCCTGAGGAGGCCCAGCCCTCGGTCCCCCGGCCCGGGTTGGCCCAGCGGCTCCTCCGGGCGTGGGAGGGCAGCGTCGGCCGAGGGCCCAGGGACGCCACGATGCGCTGGACCGGGAGAGCCTGACGTGGCATCAGGGACCGTCGGCCGCCTCCGGCGCTCCTCGGTGCGGCTCTGCGGACGGCACCCGCTTCCGTCTTAAGCTCGGCCGTGTGACGTGGCTGCGGGCGCTGAGGGAGATCGTGCGCTCCGGGCTGACGATCGAGCGGACCCGGCTCGAACCGCTGGTCGCGCTGCGCGCGGCGGCCGGCGTGGCGATCGTGATCGGCCTCGCGCTGTCGCTGGTCTCCCCTGCGTTCGCCGCTTCTGCCGCGTTCGGCGCCTTCTCGGCCGGCACCGCCACCTTCCAGCGGAGCTGGCGCCCGCGAAAGGTCGTCGCGCTCGGTGCCGGTGCCGGACTGGCACTCAGCACCTTCCTGGGCTATCTCGCGGCGGCGTACACCGTGCCGTTCCTGCTGCTGCTCGCCCTGTGGGCCTTCCTCGCCGGGATGGCGTGGTCGGTCGGGCCCACCGCCGGGATCGTGGCGGCGACGACGGTGGCCATGATGCTGGTGACGGTCACCCTGCCCACCAGCGTCGTGGACGCGCTGGAGCACGCGGCGGTCATCGCGTTCGGCGGGGTGGTGCAGGCGACGCTGATCTTCCTCTTCCCCATCCGCCGATGGGGAGACCACCGGGACGCACTCGCCGACGCCTTCGCCGCGGTGGCGGACTACGCCCGGCGGCTGCGCCACGACCCGGTGGCCCCGTTCGACCCGGAGCCGATGATGACGGCTCGCAGCGCCGCCACCGTCACGCCGTCACAGGCACGCAGACGGCCTGCCGCCCTGCACGGCCCCCGGGGCCTGGCCGAGCGCATCCGGCCGGTCCTCGCCTCTCTCGCCGACCCCCGGGTGGGAGCCCCTGAGGAGGGGCCGGGACGTGACCGGGCCCGGGAACTGCTGAGTTCGGCCGCCGACATCCTGGACGGCGCGGCCCGCTCGATCCGTCGCGACGGCCCGGCCTTCATGCCCTCGGAGGGCGTACACGTCACGGACGACGACGTGTTGGAGGGGCCGGCGCGGCAGGCGGCGGTCCGGCTGGCCGATCAGCTCGGCGAGGTCCAGGAGATCGCCGGCAGCGGACGGACCCACGAGCCGTCCGGCGGGGCCCACGCGGCGGCTGAATCCCCCGCCCTGCTGCGTCCGACGCTGTTCCGGCTGGTACCGGTCATCCTCCGGGCGTTGCGCCGCGAACTCGACCCCGACTCCCCCGTCCTCCGGCACGCCGTACGCCTCGCGGCCGTGGCGTCACTCGGCTACCTGCTCGGCACCGCGCTTCCCCTGGGCCACGGCTACTGGGTGCCCATCACCTCGGTGTTGGTGATGCGGCCGGACTTCCACCAGACCTACTCCCGCGCGGTGGCACGGTTCGCCGGCACCCTGGTGGGCGTGGCGCTGGCCACCGGGGTGGTGCAGCTGGCCCACCCGGATGCGTCGCTCTCGGGCTGCCTGGCCGTGCTGTCGGCCGCGCTGATGTACCTGTTGATGCGCACGGGGTACGCGGTGTCGCAGTCCTTCGCCGCGGCGTATGTGGTCTTCCTGCTCGGGATGGGCGGCGCGGAGTGGCACCAGACGGTGCGCGACCGGGTCCTGCTCACCCTGCTCGGCGGTCTGCTCGCGATGCTCGCCTACCTGGTGTTCCCGGCCTGGGAGACACCGCGGCTGCTGGACCGGCTCGCGGACTGGCTCACCGCGAGCGGGCGGTACGCGGCGGCGGTGGTCGGCAGTTACGCGGATCCCACGGGCCGGCACCGCGCGGACGTACGCCGGACGCTGCTGGCAGCCCGCGAGGCGCAGACCGCATGGGAGGAGGCCTTCGAGCGGGCAAAGCAGGAGCCCGTACGGCACCGTGGGCTGACCCGCGAGGCAGCCGATGAGGCCCAGGACGCGCTCACCGCGCTGGGGCGCGCGGCGATGCTGCTGGAGGCGCATCTGCCGGAACGCGGAGCGCGGCCCGTCCCGGAGGCCGAGGACGTCGCCGAAGCGCTCCGTGGGGACACCGAGCACGGCGCACGGGATCTGCGGAGTTGGCGCGCCCCGAGCTGGGAGCGAACCGAGAAGGCGCTCGACGCCTGGGAGGGAGCCGGCGCCGACCGCGATCCGATGGTGCGACGCGGGGCGGAACTCCTGCTGGGGGCCATGCAGGAACTGGCGGACGCCATGGACACATCGCCGTTGGAACGGGACATCGAATCCGCCCTGCAGGAGCGGCACGCTCGTGCGGAACGGGAAGAGCAGTCCGGGGAGGGGGCCGGAACGGGGACGGGCGCGGGAAAGGGAGCGGAAACAGGCGGCGCGGAGGGCGCGCGGCGGGATCGCGGTGCCGGTCCGCCCGCGCCGCCCACGGAGACCGGCTGAGTCCTGATCACCTAGACTCTGCGGATGGCGAAGTATTTCGACGTGCACCCCGACAACCCCCAGCGGCGCACCATCAGCACGGTTGCTGACAGCATCCGCTCCGGTGCGCTCGTCGTGTACCCGACGGACTCCTGCTACGCGCTGGGAACCCGGTTGGGCAGCCGTGACGGCATCGGCCGGATCCGGTCGATCCGCAACCTCGACGACCGCCACCACTTCACCCTGGTGTGTCAGAACTTCTCGCAGCTCGGGCAGTTCGTCCACGTCGACAACGACGTGTTCCGCGCGATCAAGGCAGCCACCCCCGGCCGCTACACCTTCATTCTTCCCGCGACGAAGGAGGTGCCCCGCCAGCTGCTGCACCCCAAGAAGAAGACGGTGGGGGTGCGGATCCCCGACCATGCCGTCGCCCAGGCACTGCTCACCGAGCTCGGTGAACCGCTGCTCTCCAGCACCCTGCTCCTGCCGGACGAGGAGGAGCCGATGACCCAGGGCTGGGAGATCAAGGAGCGGCTCGACCACGTCGTGGACGCGGTGGTCGACTCCGGCGACTGCGGCACCGAGCCGACCACGGTCATCGACTTCTCCAGCGGCACGCTGGAAATCGTCCGCCGAGGAGCCGGCGACCCCACGCGCTTCGAGTAGCCGGAAGCAACTCCGCACATCGGGCACGGGCGCACGGACGCCCGTGCCCGTAACTGTGCCTGGGCACAGGCCGAGGCAGATCCCCGACTGCCGGTCCGGTCAGTCCCAGACGACGACGTTGCGGCGGACGGGCACCGACCCGGTGTCCGTGGCGAACAGCTCGGGCGAGCGTGCCCGGACGCGCTCGACGTCGTCGAACACCGCCCTCAGATGGGCGCGCATGGCCGAGCGGGCCTGAGCTGCTTCGCCCGCGAGCACCGCGTCGAAGATCTCGACGTGCTGGGCGGCGAAGCCCGCCGGCGAGGCGGTGTCGTAGAGGCCGAGCCGGCGCGCCCGGTCGAGATGCCCCTTGGCCGAGACCACGGTCGCCCAGGCGCTGCCGTGCCCGCTCAGCCGCAGCAGGGCGTGGTGGAACGCCTCGTCCAGCGCGAAGAACTCCTCCAGGTCAAGGCCCGGCCGCTGCTGCTCGGCGAGGTTGCGGCGCAGCTCCTCGATCTGCTCGGGATCGAGTGCGGTGGGGAGGTCGTCGAGCGCGGCGAGTTCCACGGCCTCCCGCAGGAACTGCGCGTCGGCCACCCTGGCCGGATCGACACGCGAGACGAACGATCCGACCTGCGGAAAGATCTGGACCAGCCCCTCCTGTGACAGGAGGATGAGGCTCTCGCGGACCGGGGTGCGACTCACCCCGAGGGACGCCGCGAGCTCGTTCTCGGAGAGCGCCGCGCCCGGTGGGAGTTCCAGGGCCAAAACCTTGCGGCGCAGCGTCTCGTAGACGGCTAGGCGGCTGGTTCGTTGCCGGTTCGATCGGGCCATGCGCTCATCGTATCGGGGCCCGCCGACCGCTCCGCCCATGCTGGTCAATCGATGTTTCGAAAGTATTGCGCAGCTGTACGACCAATGCTTGTATACCAGTGCTGGTCGGCCAGCTGTCGGATCGGCCGCACGCCGCCCACCGGCACGGTGCGTATACCGAAGGAGCAAGATTTCCGTGAGCAAGATCGAGCGTGTCGAGGTGTTCGTCGCCTCCCCCGGACGGACATTCGTCACCCTGCGCATCACCACCTCGGACGGCGTGACGGGGCTGGGCGACGCCACCTTGAACGGGCGCGAGCTGGCCGTGGCGAGCTATCTGCAGGACCACCTCGTGCCGCTGCTGATCGGCAAGGACCCGGCCCGTATCGAGGACATGTGGCAGTACCTGTACCGCGGTGCCTACTGGCGCCGCGGACCGGTGGCGATGACCGCCATCGCCGCCGTGGACACCGCCCTGTGGGACATCAAGGGCAAGGTCGCGGGCCTGCCGCTCTACCAGTTGCTCGGCGGCCGCTCCCGCGACGGCGTCATGGTCTACGGGCACGCCAGCGGCACGGACACCGCGTCCCTGCTCGACGACGTCGACCGCTACCTCGACCTCGGCTACAAGGCTGTGCGCGCGCAGGCCGCCGTCCCGGACGTGGGCGGCACGTACGGCGTGCGCAAGGGCAAGGTCTACGAGCCGGCCGCCACCTCACTGCCCGACGAGCAGCCCTGGGACACCGAGTCCTACCTGCGGTTCGCCCCCACCTACCTGGAGGCGGTCCGCGAGCGCTTCGGCTTCGGGTTCCACCTCCTGCACGACGTGCACCACCGGCTCACCCCGATCGAGGCGGCCCGCTTCGGCAAGCAGGTCGAGGACTGCCGGCTGTTCTGGATGGAGGACCCGACGCCGGCCGAGAACCAGGAGGCGTTCCGGCTCATCCGGCAGCACACGACGACACCGGTCGCCGTCGGAGAGGTGCTGACCTCCATCTGGGACGTCCAGCACCTGATCACCGAGCAGCTCATCGACTACGTCCGCACCAGCGTCGTGCACGCCGGCGGCATCACGCACCTGCGCCGCATCTTCGACCTGGCCGCGCTCTACCAGGTCAGGACCGGCTCGCACGGGGCGACGGACCTCTCCCCGGTCACTCTCGCCGCCGCTGTCCACCTCGACACCACGGTCCCCAACTTCGGTATCCAGGAGTACATGGAGCACGCGGACGAGACCGCGGAGGTCTTCCGCAGCGGGGTGACGTTCGCCGACGGCATGCTGCACCCGTCCGAGGAGCCCGGTCTCGGCGTGGAGTACGACGAGGAGGCCGCCGAACGCTTTCCCTACCAGGCGCGCTACCTGCCCGTCGCGCGCCGCCTGGACGGCTCGGTGCACGACTGGTGAGCGCCATGAACCTGCCCTCGGCCCCGGCCGCTCCCACGCTGAGCCGCCGCACCCTCGACCTGGTCCCCCCGGCCCTGCGCCCGGCCGTCGATCCCGGCGACCTGCGTCCGCGCATCATCCACTTCGGACTCGGCGCCTTCCACCGGGCGCACCAGGCCCGCTACACGGAGGCCGCCGCCGCCCGCTCCGGCGAACCCTGGGGGACCGTCGTCGTCGCCCCGCGCTCGGCCTCCACGGCGGCGGCGCTGCGGTCGCAGGACTGCCTCTACTCGATGACCGAGCTGCGTCCGGAAGGCACGGTCACCCGCGTGTCCGGGGCGATCGTCGACGCCCTGGGAATGCAGCCGGACGCCGCGCGGATCGACGGACTGCTCGCCTCCCCCGACGTCTCCGTGGTGAGCCTGACCATCACCGAGAAGGGCTACCACCGCCGCCCGGACACCGGCGCGCTGGACACCGCGGCACCGGGGATCGCCGCCGATCTCACAGCCTGCGGGACCGGCGTGCTCAGCACCGTCATCGGGCGCATCGCCACGGGACTCGCCGCGCGGATGCGCTCCGGCGGCGCCCCCGTCAGCGTCGTCTCCTGCGACAACATGGCGGCCAACGGTGCCGCGCTGGGCCGGGTCGTGCGCGACTTCGTCGAGGCCGCGCCGTGGCCGGACCGGCAGGCCGTACTCGACTGGATGGCCCTGTCGGTCACGTTCCCCTCGACGATCGTGGACCGCATCGTGCCCGCGACCACCGACGCGGACCTGCGGGCGGCGCAGGCCGCACTCGGCGTGCACGACGCCCTGCCGGTCGTCGGCGAACCGTACCGGCAATGGGTCCTGGAGGATTCCTTCGCCGGGCCGCGGCCCCCGTGGCAGCTGGACGGCGCGCTGTTCGTCCCCGACGTCGTGCCGTACCAGCTCATCAAGCTGCGGATGCTCAACGGCTGTCATTCCGCGCTGGCCTACGCGGGCGCCGCGGCGGGCTGCACGACCATCGCCGACACCCTGGCGACCGACTGGGGCGAGCGGCTGGTGCGTGCCCTGTGCACCGAGATCGCCCCGACGCTGCCCGCCGGCGGCCCCGCCCCGGCCGCCTACGCCGAGGGCCTGGTGCAGCGGTTCCGCAATCCCGGTGTGCGTCACCTGCTCCGGCAGATCGGCTCCGACGGATCCCTGAAGATCCCCGAGCGGTGGCTCGACGCGCTGCGTGCGCTGCGGGCCGCCTCCGCCGCCACCCCCGTACTCGAACTCGCGCTGGCGGCCTGGGCCAATGCCACGCGGCCCGACGGTGACGGCGGACAGCTGTTCGGTACGACGGACCCTGCCGCCCCGGCCCTGCACCGCTGCTGGCACGACGGCACGGACTCCAAGAGGCAGGACACGATCCGCCGCCTGCTTCTCGTGCTCGGTGCCACGGACCTGGCCGAGGACGCCGCCCTGACCAGCGCCGTCGCGGCCCGGCTACCCGCCCTGCGCGCCGGCCGCATCGAGGTCTGACCCGCGCCCGGGTCCGGCCCCCACCACCCCCTGCCCCAAGGACCGCCCACCCAGGGAGCCACGCCCCCGTCCCACCGCTCCCGCACGGCCAGAGAACAATGGAGTTCCTCATGACGGAAACGCAAGCGACGGAGCCGATGAGCGCCGCGAGAAGAACGACCCGCGATCTCACCAGAGCAGCCGTCTCAGGCTGGCTCGGCACCGCCATGGAATTCATGGACTTCCAGCTCTACTCGCTGGCCGCCGCCATCGTCTTCAACAAGATCTTCTTCCCCGACGTCAGCCCCGCGATCGGCCTCATCGCGGCCATGGCGACCTACGGGGTCGGCTACGTCGCCCGGCTCGCCGGGGCCCTCTACTTCGGCCGGATGGGCGACCGCATCGGACGCAAGAAGGTGCTGTTCCTCACCATCCTGCTGATGGGCGCCTCGACCACGCTGATCGGCGTGCTCCCCACGTACGGGGCGATCGGCATCCTCGCGCCGATTCTGCTGGTCGTCCTGCGCCTCGTGCAGGGCTTCGGCGCCGGCGCCGAGATCGCCGGGGCCACCGTCATGCTCGCCGAGTACGCTCCCGTCCGGCGCCGCGGCCTGATCTCCTCCCTGGTCTCCCTCGGCACCAACTCCGGCACCCTCGCCGCCTCGGGCCTGTGGGCGGTGCTGCTCGCCACGCTGAGCGAGGAGCAGCTGATCACCTGGGGTTGGCGGCTGCCGTTCCTGCTGAGCTTCGCCCTCATGGTCTTCGCGGTCTGGCTGCGCCGGAACCTCAAGGAGAGCCCGGTCTTCGAGGAGCGGGCCGACGTCGTGGACGGAGTGGCGATGTCGCGCGCGGAGGTCGCCTCCGCGGTCGAGAGCAAGACCACCGATGAGCAGCAGGAAAGCGTCCTCGAAGCCGGTATCCGGCAGCGCAAGGGCAAGGCGTTCTTCCTCGCGCTCGGCCTCCGCTTCGGGCAGGCCGGCAACTCGGGACTGATGCAGACGTTCCTCGTCGGCTATATCGCCACCACGCTGGGTGCCGACCGGTCCGTACCGACCGACGCCATCGTGTACGGCTCGCTGCTGGGTTTCGCCACGGTGCCGCTGGTCGGCCTGCTCGGTGACCGCTTCGGCCGTCGCCCCCTCTACATCGCCCTCACCGTTCTGACCATCCTCCTCGCGTTCCCGGTGATGCTGCTCATCGCCTCCGGCAGCACGGCCGGTGTGATGGCCGGCATGGTCGTCGGGCTCAATGTGGGTGTCCTGGGTCTGTTCTCGTTGGAGAGCGTCACGATGGCCGAGCTGTTCGGCGCGCGGACCCGCTTCACCCAGCTGGCGTTGGCCAAGGAGATCGGCGGCATCCTCGCCACCGCCGTCGGACCGGTCGTCGCGGCCACCCTCACCGCCGTCACCGGCAGCTGGTGGCCCGTCGCGGCGATGCTGGTCGTCTACTCGCTCATCACCCTGGTGTCCATCGTCCTCGCCCCCGAGACACGCGGACGTGACCTGGTGCGTCTGGAGGACGCGGCATGAAGGCAGTTGTCGCCCACGGCCCCGGCGACCTCCGGATCGACGAGCGTCCCGCACCGGTGCCGGGCCCTTGTGAAGTCCTCCTCGCCATGGAGTGGGGCGGGATCTGCGGTTCCGACGTCGCCTACTTCAAGCACGGGGCCTCCGGTACGGCCGCGCTCAAGGATCCGCTGGTGCTCGGGCACGAGGTCGCCGGCCGGATCGCCGCCGTCGGCAAGGAGGTCACCGGGCTGACGGAAGGGCAGCCGGTCACCGTCCACCCGGCGGAACCGGTGGGAGACGACCGGCTGCCCGACCGGATCGCCGGCCGCACGAACCTCCACCCCTGCATCCGCTACTTCGGTTCGGCCGCACTCCATCCGCACACCGACGGCGGATTCAGCGAGTACCGGGTGGTCCGGGCGGCGCAGATACGGCCGCTCCCGGAGAACGTCAGCACCGAGCACGGCGCCCTCGCCGAACCCCTCGCGGTGGCCCTGCACGCCGTGCACCGCGCCGGTGACCTGCGCGGAAAGACGGTACTGGTCAACGGCGCCGGCCCGATCGGTTCACTGGTGGTGGCCGCCGCCAGGCACCGCGGGGCCGCCGCGGTGATCGCCGCGGACCTCTCCTCGGCGTCGCTCTCGGTCGCCGAGGCCATGGGCGCGGACGAGACGGTCGACCTCGGCCACGGGGCGGCCCTCCCGCAGGACGTGGAGCTGGCCTTCGAGGCATCGGGCGCCCCGGCCGCACTGGGCCCGGTCCTGCGGGCAACCGCCCGCGGCGGCACCCTCGTGCAGGTCGGCAACCTGCCCGGCACTGCCGTCACCGCGGCCCTCGGAGATCTCGTCACACGGGAGATCACCTGGATCGGCTCGTACCGCTTCGTCGAGGAGATCGACGAAGCGCTCCTGGCCATGCAGCAGGGCCTCGACGTCTCGCCGGTCATCAGCCACCGTTTCGGGCTGGACCGGGCCGCGGAGGCACTGGCCGTCGCTGCCGACCCCACCAGCGGCAGCAGCAAGGTCATGCTGCGCCTGGGCACCGCACCGCCCAGGCCGGCCCGCGGAGGCAACCGGCCACCTGCCTGAGGGCCACGCCCCCCGCTCCGGCTCGAACGCCCGCTCCACCGGTTGAAGGATCCGGCGGAGCGGGCGTTGACAGGTCCCGGGGACGTTCCGCTGCCGATCAGGCCCGGCCGGGGTCACCGACCCGCTGAACAGGGCGTCCTTCGCCCATTTGGGAGCCGGTCGCAGATTTCACCGCGCACTCCGCTGTCGCGAACCTGCCGGCAGGGCAGAATGGCCTGATGAGGGTGTTGCCAGTGTGGTCACGGGTACGCCGTTGGATTCCGGCGGTAGTGATCGCTCTCGCGGCCCTGGTGGACCTGCTGACACCTCCCACGGTGTCGTCGGCCCCCTTGCTGGCCGTGGCACCGGTGACGGCCGTTTCCCTGCTCAGCCCGGCCGGCATCGTCGGCATCGGCCTTTCGGCGATGCTGGTGCAGGCGGGCCTGGGCTACGTCGACGGAACCTACGGCTGGCAGGACGACGCCGCCGTGCAGATCACCCTGGCGGCCGTCACCGCACTGGCCATCGGTCTGAACCGGTCGCTGCGCACCCAACATGTCAGCGCCAGCCGGGCACGCTACGCCGCGGAGGTGGCCCAACGGGCCGTACTGCCGCGTCCGCCGAGCCGGCTGGGAAACCTGCGGATCGCCGCCCGCTATGTGCCGGCCGAGGACATGGCGCTGATCGGTGGCGATCTCTACGTGGTCCAGGAGACGCCCTTCGGGGTGCGCGCCATGGTCGGCGACGTCAGGGGCAAGGGCCTGTCCGCCGTCACGGCGGTCAGCGTCGACATCGGGGTCTTCCGCTACGCCGCCGACCATGAGCCCGACCTGCCGAGCCTGGTGGAGTGCATGGAGGGGGCGCTGCTGCGGGAGAGCCAGCGACGCGAGGGGCTGGACTCGATCGAAGGGTTCACCACCGCCCTCATCGTGCAGTTCACCAGTGACCTCAGCCAGTTCCACCTCATCAACCGCGGCCACCCCGCCCCTCTCCTGCTGCACCAGGACGGCACCGCACGCGTACTGGAGCCGTCGGAGGAAGCACCGCCGCTGGGCATCACCGCTCTCGGGAGCTGGAAATCACCGGTGGAAACCCACCCTTTCCCACCCGGGGCCACGCTGTTGTGCTTCACCGACGGAGTGACCGAGGCCCGCGACCGCGCCGGCAACTTCTTCGACCCCGCCGAACGTGTCCCCCGCATGATGCAGTCCTACCTGCGCCAGACCGGCCAGCTCCCGGACCTGACCACCGTCCTGGACTTCCTCGTCCGCGATGTGAGCCGCCACAGCGACGGCGCCCCCCAGGACGACCAGGCCCTCCTTGCCCTTCACCGGCCCCTGCCCCGGGCGGACCTCCTCGCCCACCCCCTCTGACCTCGCTCGGTGGGCCGACAACCGAGATCCCGCACGCCGTCGGCGGACTCCGCCTAAGCGCGCAAGACCTTCCGAAGGAGCTGGCCGAACTCGGCGGGGTGCGTGGTCGAGCCGGTGTGCCCGCCGGGGAAGTGCAGGAGTTCCGTGCCGAGACGCTCGGCCAGGAAGGCGGCCGGCCGGTAGGGCAGCTCGCCTCGTGAGTCCTCGCCGCCGGCGAGTACGAGCCGGTCCGACACCGCCTGTAGCCGGTGGATGTCGGGGTCGTAGGACATGAAGCTGGGCACGATGCGCCCGACGAAGTACGGCAGGTTGGCCATCGTCGACTCGGCCCGCGCCGCTGCCTGCGGCGGAAGCTTCATCTCGGCCGCCGGCTCGGCGGTGTCCCCGGCCTTCTTCAGACCCGCGGCGAACACGGCCATCGCCGGCATGAGCCCCTGGGCGCGGAACGCCTCCTGCACGCGCGCGATGAGCGCGCGATGTTCGGCGGCGTCCGGCAGGACCTCCACGACGGGCGGTTCGTGCGCCACGACGCGTTCGACGCGTGCGGGGTGGGCGGTGAGCAGATGCAGGGCGGCGATCGCGCCCGAGCTGGTGCCGAACACCCGGGCGGGCTCATCGGGCGAGAGCAGGTCCAGTATCCGGAGCGCGTCAGCGGCGTGCTCGGCCACGCGTTGCTCGGCCTCGGGGTCGTCCAGCGTGCTGCGGGACATGCCGCGCGGGTCGTAGGTCGCGACGGTGAATTCGGCGGCCAGGTCATCGACGATGCCGTCGAAGGAGGCCGCGCCGCCCGACCCTCCGGGGATCAGCAGCAGGAGCGGGCCCTGGCCGCGTACGACGTAGTGCAGGGTCGCGCCGTTCACCCGCAGGGTGCTGATGGTCGGTGCGGTCATGAGGGGTCTCCTTCTCGGGACGGGGGCCAGTGCTCCAGGAGGGTGTGCAGGGCGTCGAGGGCGCGGACCCAGGAGTGCTGCGGTGAACGCTCGTGGGCGAACCCGCCTGCGGCCTCCAGGGCGACGAATCCGTGAAAGGTGCTGCGCAGCAACCGGACCGCGTCGGTCAGGTCGGGCTCGGGCAGTCCGTAGCCGCGCAGCATGCCGTAGGTCAGCTCGACCGCGCGCCGCGGTCCTGGCGCCTGTGCGGCAAGCTCGGGGTCGATCCGGATCCGGGTCTGCGTCGCCATGTAGCGACCCGGGTGCTGGTGGGCGTACTCCCGCCAGGCGTCGGCGAACGCGACCAGCGCGTCCTTGCCCGCCCGCCCGGCGGTCGCCTCCGCGATCCGGATGGTCTTCTCGTCCGCCGCCAGCAGCGCGATCCGTCCGCGCAGATCCTCCAGGTTGCGCACGTGCGCGTAGAGACTCGCGTCCTTCACGCCGAGCCGCCGCGCCACCTGCGACATGGTCACCCGGTCGAGCCCGACCTCGTCCGCCAGCTCGGCGCCCGCGATCGTCACCCGCTCCGCCGTCAGCCCTGCCCGCGCCATGCACCCTCCCATGATCCTAGGACCTCTAGATATAAACTAGGGGCCCTAGGAACGGCAAGTGGGATGGCGAGCGGCAGGCGTACTCGCGCCGATTCCGCCGAGATTCGGACAGGCTGACCGTGCGCACGCGCATCGACTGCAACGGTCCTCGTCGGCCATGTGCAGCGGCGCGGTCAGGGACTCCTGTGCCAGGCCGAGGGCGGAACGAAGGGTGTTCGCGTCGGCGGCGCGGGCATGTTCGGCGACCGGGGCGAAGCGCGCGCCGAGGAGCCGCCCGCAGCGGCTACCGAACGCGATCGGAACCGTATGCCCCGGGGACCGGGATGGGCCCGGCGACCTGCAAAAACGCAGGCCGGGAAGCCCATCCCCGTCCCACCTTCCACCCGACTCGGGCGATCCCCCGCGTCGCCCGAATCAGGGGGCTCTTACCGGATTCGCTGCCGAAGGCAGGCGGACACCCGGAGTTCCGCTGAGTATATTGGCTCTCAGCCAGTCAACGCAGGAGTTACAGCATGTCCCCCCGCAGCGCATCGGTCAATGAAGAGTTGCGGCGGCGATCTCGCGAGCGGCTGCTTCAGGCAGCGGTCGAGTTGGTGGGCGAACGCGGATATGAGGCGACCACGCTCGGTGACATCGCGCAGCGTGCGGGGGCGGCCCGCGGCCTGGTCTCCTACTACTTCCCCGGCAAGCGTCAACTGCTGCAGTCGGCGGTCCACCGCCTGATGCATCTGACCCTTGAGGCGGCGCTGCTGCGCGAGCCGCGACCGACGGGGCCGGAGGCGGGGAACGAGCTGATGGCCCGCGCCATCGACGCGATTTTGGGGCTGGCGCACGACCACCCGCTGCTGATGCGCACCCACATGGCCGGCATTCTGACGGCCGAGGGGTTCATCCGGTGTCCCGAGCAGCAGCGGCTGGCCCAGTTGCTGCGCGAGACGGTCACGGCGTACGGGTCGGTGGATCCGGACGTCGACTATCCGCTGCTCCGCGCGCTACTGATGGGCGCGGTGGTGGGCCTGCTCCTGCCGGGGGCACCGATGCCACAGGCCCGGCTGCGCGCAGAGCTGTTCCAACGGTACGGATTGGTATGGGAGTTGGGTGTCCCGCCGGCCGAGGAGCCGCCCGGCGGGACACGGGCGCCGGGCCCGACACGGCCGTAGCCGGCGTCGGACTCGGCTCTGACCGGTGTCGGTCTCAGCGGTAGTCGGGCTGGGTCTGGACGTTGAGCTCGCGCATCCGGACCGACTCGGCGCTGTCCGTACGACGGTCGTCGATCGCGAGAACGTCGAAGCCCTTGGCGATGTCGTTCGAGTAGATGTGCCCGTTGTAGTAGTAGGCCGACCAGGAACCGCCAGTGACCATCGAGCCCGTGGAGATCGGACCGCGCTCGAAGTAGCCGATCTCCTTCGGGTGTGCGGAGTCGGTGAAGTCCCAGATCGAGACGCCGCCCTGGTACCACGCCTGGACCATGATGTCGCGGTTCTTGGAGGGGATCAGCGAACCGTTGTGCGCGACGCAGTTCTCGGTGTCGGCCTGGTGGCGCGGAATCTTGTAGTAGCTCTTGAAGACGAGCTCGCGCCGGTCGCCCTTGCCGACGATGTCGTAGATGCCGTCCGCGCCGCGGTTCGGGCCGGTCGCCTCGTTGCAGGTGGCCGCGCCGCCGCCGCCCAACTCATCGGTGAACACGACCTTGTTGCCGCGCTCGTTGAACGTCGCGGAGTGCCAGAAGGCGAAGTTGACGTTGTCCTGGACCCGGTCGATGACCTTGGGCGCGGCCGGGTCGGAGATGTCCATCAGGATGCCGTCACCCATGCACGCGCCCGCGGCCAGCTTCAGCTTCGGGAAGGTGGTGATGTCGTGGCACCCGGTGGTCTGTGTCACACCGGGATTGGTGCTGCCCCCGGGGTTGCCACCGTCCGGGAAGAGGACTGGGAAGTCGACGACAGCGGCCTTCTCGGGCGCCGATCGCGGCACCTTGATGACCGAGACGCCGTCGTGCGGCGGCCGGCAGTCGGGGAAGGTCGCGCTGGGCGAGTAGGAGGACACGTAGAGGTAGACGTTGCGACGCTCGGGGACCAGCGTGTGGGTGTGCGAGCCGCAGGCGGTCTCGACGGCGGCGACGTACTTGGGGTTCTTCTTGTCGCTGATGTCGAAGACCTTCATGCCCTCCCACGAGGACTTCTCCGTGGCGGGCTGAGTGGTGCTGCTGCAGGAGTTGTCACTCCGCGAGGAGTCCGTGGAGAGAAACAGCAGGTTCCCGGAGACGGTGATGTCGTTCTGCGAGCCGGGGCAGAGCACCTGGCTCACGGTCCTGGGCGCCTTGGGCCGGGAGATGTCGTAGATGACAAAGCCGTCGTAGTTGCCCGCGAAGGCGTACTTGCCCTGGAAGGCGAGGTCGGAGTTGGTGCCCTGGAGCGCCTGCTTGGGGATGTTGGTCAGATGGCGGACGTTGTCGCTGTGCACGACCTCGTCCACGCCGGGTATCTCGCCGTCTTCCATCGCGGCCTTGGTGTCGGCCCGCTGACCGGGGCTCACCTCCTTGGCTGCGGAGGGGCTGTCGCCGGGATCGGGGGTCGCGGCCGCGGGTCCGGCCACGAGGAGTGCGGCCACGAGCCCGAAGGCCCCGGCCACCGCTCCGAGGTATCTGCGCCGCACGAGGGGTCTGTGCAACGACGTCACGAGGTCCTCCCTAGCGTCCGTTCGGAAGTGAACGGCTCATGGACCCGGTCATATCGCGCTGCTCATGTACATATCAATAGATGGGCTCGAAGATGTAACACCGAAATCCCTTCGGAGTACCCCATCGACAGGAGTACGCGCGTTGAAGCGTCCCAGGAGAGCCACCGCCCTCACCGTGTCCGGCCTCGGGCTGGCCATCTCCCTTGTGCTGAGCGGATGTTCGTCCGGCGACACGCCCGAGGCGAGCGATACCGGCGGCCCGAAGGTGGTGGCTCCGGGCAAGCCCGGTGAGCCGGCGAAGACGCTCACCGCCGACGAGGCCAAGAAGGCCCGGCGGGACGACTCCCCCAACTCCGCCGACTTCGGCTACGTCCAGATGATGATCGTTCACCACCGTCAGGCGCTGGTGATGACGGGCCTGGCCGCCCGGCACGCGGACACCGAGCAGGTCAGCCGGGTGGCGGAGCGGATAGCCGCGTCCCAGCGGCCCGAAATCGGCGCCATGGAAGGCTGGTTGAGCAACCACGGCGGCCCACGCAAGCAGCAGGGGCACCAGCATGCCGAGATGCCGGGCATGGCCACCGCCGCCGAGCTGGACCAGCTGCGGGAGGCGCGCGGCAAGGAGTTCGACGCGCTCTTCCTGAGGCTGATGATCGCCCACCACAACGGCGCGGTCACCATGGCCACCGATGCGCTCTCGGAGGGCAACAACACCCTGGTCGAGGAGATGGCGAACGACGTCATCGCGCAGCAGAGCGCCGAGATCGCCCGGATGCAGAAGATGCGGGCGGGCAAGGGTGATTGATGGCCCGCCGGGCGGCCGGTTGGCCCCTGGGCGGGAGTCGGCCTATGGCCGGTCCAGTCACGCGTGCAGGTCGGTCATGCGTATCGGTCGGTCATGCGTGTCAGTCGGCGATGTGTCGGTCGAGGGGTAAGGGAAGGCGGCAGCCCCGTGGCGCTAACGCTTGTGGCGCGGCGTCAGGAATCCCTCGTCGCGGGCTCCGGCGATCAGCCTCAGTGATCTTCGGCGATTGCGCCCGGTGGCGTGCATGACGGCCTCCACCGGGTCCCGACCCTGTCGTTGCGCCTCGCGGTAGGCGTCCGCGGCGAGTCTGCGGCGTTCGCTGGCCCGCGATCGGGCGAGGAGGGCGGGTGAAGCGTTCGGGTCGGACGGGGCCTCGGGGGCGGGGCCGCAAGACGTGAGGCAGGTGTCGGAGGCGGGCTCGGCACCCTGTTCGGGCGCAGCGTCGGCAACGGGTACGGGGCCCGAGGCCGACCCGTTCGAGGCGAGGGGATCGGTGACCTCCGGGGTGCCACTGCGTACGGCCCCCTGTACGCCGGACCCCTCGGTCTCGGCCTCGGCAGCGAAATGCGCCGGAGTGTCGGTGGGAGCGTGCGTAGGGGCGTCGAGAACGGCACCGCCTCGGTCGTCGGCCCCGATGCCATCTCGGGCGCCGAATCCGTCGCGATCGGCGGACGCGCCGGCCGCGCCGGTCAGGCCCGCCGCGTCCGCCCTGCCCACTGCGCCCGTCGCTTCCGCCGCGTCCGCGCCGCCCGTCGCGCAGAGCGGGCCCTCGCCATGGACGACACTCCCGGAAGGTGCTGCGATCGCCGGCCCCTGCGGCCGCGGCGCGCCGCCCTCCAGCCTGACCGGCGGCTCCGCCTCGGACCGCGCCTGCCACGGGTTCACCAAGGGTTTCGCCTCCGCGCCGGGCCGCGCCTTCCGGGGCCGGCCGGTGGCGGTCCGGCAGGCGTCGTCGAGCGGCCCGTCGATCCAGCGGGCCAGCGCGGCGAGCCCGTCGAGCGTCAGGGGCGGGTCGGCGCGCACGTCCTCGACGGCGATGCGGTCGTTGAAGACCGCCACCAGCACATCGACCCTGGCGCCATCGGCAAAGGTGAGCCGGGCGCTGAACCAAGGGCCCAGCGGATCGAGCCGTGCCGGCAAGACCCCGGGGCCTCGATCTCCGACCGGGTCGTCCAGGCAGGCAGGCTCAGGGGTGGGCGCGGCAGAGCCGTAGCCCTGCAGCTCCCAGACCGGCCATTCCGCGGCCACACCCTGAGCCCTATATCGGTCATTAACGGTATAAAAGTCACTTTCCGACACAAGGGAAACGTAGCCCCTAGCCCACCGGGCGCCGCCGCGCGGCACGCTTGGCGCACCGCGAGCAACCCCGATAGCGCATCTCCCCTCCCGCGCCCGCCAGTGGGATGCTGGGGGTACTTCGCGGAAGGAGCCACCTGTGCTTCGTGTCGCAGTGATCGGATCGGGACCAAGCGGCGTCTACACCGCCCAGTCCCTGGTCGAACAACAGGCCGTACCGGACATCGAGGTCTACGTCCTGGACCGGCTGCCCTGCCCGTACGGCCTGGTCCGCTACGGCGTCGCACCGGACCACGAGAAAATCAAATCACTGCAGAGCAATCTGCGGAGGGTGCTGGAGAACCCTCGCGTGCGTTTCCTCGGCAATGTGGAGGTCGGCACCGCGGGTTTGGGCCTGGAGGAGCTGCGGGAGATGTTCCACGCGGTGGTGTTCTGCGTGGGGGCGGCCACCGACCGGCACCTCGGGATCCCCGGTGAGGATCTTCCCGGCAGTCACCCGGCGACGGATTTCGTCGCTTGGTACAGCGCACATCCTGATGCCGCGGCCATCCGCTTCACCCTTGCCGCACGCTCCGCACTGGTGGTCGGCGTGGGCAATGTGGCCGTCGACGTGGCCCGGATCCTGGCCCGCGGCGCCGCGGAACTCGCCGCCACCGACATGCCGGAGGGGCCGCTCGGCGCGCTGGCGGACAGCCGTGTCGAGGACATCTGGATGATCGGCAGGCGCGGCCCCTCACAGGCCAAGTTCACGACCAAGGAACTGCGGGAGCTGGGGACAGTGCCGGGGGCGGAGGTGCTGGTGCGGCCGGAGGAGCTGGCGCTGGACCCCGCGTATCGCGACCCCGGTGCGCTGCCGGCGGCCGCACGGCGCAATGTCGAGGTGCTGCGCGGCTGGGCGGAACGGTCGACGTTGCAAGGGGCGGCAAGGGAACCGACCGCGGCGGAGCCGACGGCGGCGGCCGGGACGGGCCGTCCGCGCCGCATCCACCTGCGGTTCTTCCTGCGGCCCGTCGAGATGCTGGGAGATGCCGCGTCGGGCGTGCGGGTGGTCCGCTTCGAGCGGACGGCTCCCGACGGGCTCGGCGGGGTGGTGGGCACCGGCGTATTCGAGGACATCGAAGCGCAGTTGGTGCTGCGCTCGGTGGGCTACCGGGGTAAGCCGCAAGCGGGGTTGCCGTTCGACGAGAAGGGCGGGACGGTGCCCCACCTGGCGGGGCGCGTGCTGCTGCCGGACGGGACACCGCACCCCGGTGCGTATGTGGCGGGCTGGATCAAGCGGGGCCCCACGGGCGTGATCGGCACCAACCGGCCGTGCGCGAAGGAGACCGCGGCGTCACTGCTGGAGGATGCCACCACACTGACCGGGCACGAGGTGGCCGACGACCCGGTGGAGGCGCTGCGGCGGGCCGGGCAGCAGCCGGTTCCCTGGACAGGCTGGCTGGGCATCGAGGCAGCCGAGGCGGCGTGGGGGCATCAGCTGGGACGCGGGACGGTCAAACTCCCGGACTGGGAAGGGCTGTTGGGTGCGGCGGGCGCTGCGGGAACGGTGGACACGGTGAGCGCGGCAGGCACGGCGCGAACTGCTCGAACGGCCGTCGCTGCGGTCGCGGGGGCGGCGGGCCCAGCGGACGCGGGGGCCACGGGCTCTGCGGGGACGGCGGAGTCGGCAGGAACGGCGGGCGCCGCAGACTCGGCGGGCGCGCCGGGCACGAGCTCCGCGGGCGCGGGCACCGCCGGGTGAGCGTGGGCGAAGGCGGCGGACCGCAGGAGTGACCGCGCGGGCCTCACCCGGCCCTGGACACCGAGCGGCCGCCCCACACCTGCGCCGGACGTCGCCGGGCAAGCGGCCCCGTCAGACGTCTCGCGGAGTCGACGGCCCGGCGTCAGACATCGCCGAGTCGGCGGCTCTGCAGCTCGGCCGCCCGCAGGACGCCGTCGATCAGGCCGGGAAAGAGCGCGTCCAGGTCTCCGCGGCGCAGCCCGTTCATCTTGGCCGTGCCGCGGTAGCTCTGCCGGATGACGCCGTGCTCCCGCAGCACCCGGAAGTGGTGAGTGCAGGTCGACTTGCTGACCGGGAGCTCGACGTCCGCGCAGTTCAACTCCCCCTCGGCGGCGGCGAGCACGCAGACGATCCGCAGCCGCACCGGGTCGGCCAGCGCATGCAGAACGTCGGCGAGGCGGATGTCCTCAAGGGCCGGGTGCTCCAGCGCACGGGCGCCGGGCGCGGCGACCACGGGTGTCGTGTCGGTCGGCATGACGGCTCCTGACGTACGGCTCGGTCGGCATCCGCGTCGACCGTGCCGACCTCTCGACTGCTACCGCGAGGTCTTGCTCGACGCGTGGCGGGCGCCGCCCGCAGCGCCATTGTACGAGACCCGTCGTATTTTGCCATGCCCGGTGGTCACGACCTTGTCGCCCCTTGCCCCACAGCGCCGCGGAGCGGCCCACGTGGTGCGCCGTCAGTGACAGCACCAGCCCCGGCCACGGCCCCGCCCACGCCCACGCCGGGACTTGGCCGCGCACCCCCACCGCGCCCCGGAGGCCAGCAGCCCCAGGCCGATGCCCAGCATCCAGGAGTCCTTGGCCAGCACGATGCCGTCCTGGGTGGGGCGCGCACTGCCGGGCTCCCGCATTCCGGGCGTCCGCAGATACAGGCCCAGCAGACCGCCGGAGAACCCGGTGAGCGCCAAGCCGGCGACGGGTGTCGGCACGAAGGGGGCGAGGAGCGCTCCCCCGACCGTGATCTCGGTCCACGCCAGCAGGCGCGTGAAGCGTTCGGCCTCCAGCTTGCGCAGGAAGGGGTATGCCCCGCAGGCCATGCCGTGCAGGCCCTGCGCCATCGCCTCGTCCGCCTTCAACTTGCTCAGTCCGGAATTCAGAATGAACGCGCCGGTGACGAGACGCGGGGGCACGTCTCGCGGTTCGGGCACCTGCATCATCAAGGTCTCCTGAGGTCAGGTGGTCGGCCCCCTCGGCGAGCGTAGCCAGCGGCCCCTCGCCCTGCCATGCCACAGGCGCAGACGAGCGAACCTCGACGCCCCGCGCCCGCTTCCGCATCGCCCCTCGCGGTAGTACGACGGTCTTCGTAGTTTGACATCCACCGTAGTACGACGCCTATCGTATGATCGTGGATCCACCCGGAGCCCACCCCGCCTTCAGGTACAGGAGCTTGCCGTGAGCGCACTGTTCGAGCCCATCAACCTTCGCTCGCTGACCATTCCGAACCGCCTCTGGATGGCACCCATGTGCCAGTACTCGGCGGCGCCGGAGGGGCCCGCGGAGGGTGCGCCCGGCGACTGGCACTTCCAGCATCTGGCCGCACGCGCGGCGGGCGGGACGGGACTGATCCTCGCCGAGGCCACCGCGGTGAGCCCGGAAGGCCGGATCAGCCCCTTCGACCTCGGGCTCTGGAACGACACGCAGACCGAGGCGTTCCGGGGCATCACCGGCTTCCTCAAGTCCCAGGGGACGGTGCCCGGGATCCAGATCGCGCACGCGGGCCGCAAGGCGTCGACCGAGCGGACGTGGGTCAACCGCGGCGCCGCGCTCGCGCCGGGCCAGGACCACGGCTGGACGCCCGTGGGGCCGAGCCCGTTGCCGTTCGACGAGAGGTCCACGACCCCCGCGGAGCTTTCGGCGGCGCAGATCGGCGAGATCGTCGAGCAGTTCGCCGCGACGGCCCGCCGGGCACTGGCGGCCGGCTTCGAGGTGGCCGAGATCCACGGCGCCCACGGCTACCTGATCAACGAGTTCCTCTCCCCGTTCACCAACCGGCGCACCGACGGGTACGGCGGCTCGTACGAGAACCGGACCCGCTTCGCGCTGGAGATCGTGGACGCCGTACGTGCGGTGTGGCCCGAGGACCTGCCGGTGTTCTTCCGGATCTCGGCGACCGACTGGCTCAGCGAGAACGAGGCCGACGACCGGCAGGGCTGGACCGCCGAGGACACCGTGCGCTTCGCCGGTGACCTCAAGGCGCACGGCATCGACCTGCTCGACACCTCCACGGGCGGCAACGCGCCGGACGCGAAGATCGACGCGTCGCCCGGTTTCCAGGTGCCGTTCGCCGAGCGGGTCAAGCGGGAGGCGGGGCTCGCGGTGGGCGCCGTCGGTCTGATCACCGAGGCACGGCAGGCAGAGAAGATCATCGCGGACGGCCAGGCCGACGCGGTGCTGATCGGCCGCGAACTCCTGCGCTCCCCGAGCTTCGCCCAGCAGGCGGCGCGCGAGCTGGGCGCCGAGGTGCATGTCCCCCAGCCGTACCACCGGGCCGTCTGACCTGCACGAATATCATCCGGGACGCCATTGTCAGTGGTCGGGTGCAGACTGACGACTATCTGAGACAACGGCGTCCCGGAGGTGTCCGGAATGACAGACGTACTACTCGCGGTGGGCACGCGCAAAGGGCTGTTCATCGGCCGAAGGCGGCAGGGTGATTGGCGATGGGGCGGCCCGCATTTCCCCGCGCAGGCGGTGTACTCCCTCGGGATCGACACCCGCCGCGCGACGACCCGGCTGCTGGCCGGAGCCGACAGCGCGCACTGGGGCCCTTCCGTCTTCCACTCCGACGACCTCGGCGACACCTGGCACGAACCTGCCCGCCCCGCCGTCAAGTACCCGTCCTACACCGGGACTTCGCTGGAGCGCGTGTGGCAGCTGCATCCGGCGGGCCCCGCCGCCCCCGATGTGGTCTACGCGGGCACCGAGCCCGGCGGCCTCTTCCGGTCCGAGGACCGCGGCGAGACCTTTGACCTGGTGCGAGCACTCTGGGACCACCCCAGCCGGGAGAAGTGGGTCCCGGGCGGCGGCGGGCTCGCCGTCCATACGGTGATCACCGATCCGCGGGACGCCGAGGCGGTGACCGTCGCGGTCTCGACCGCCGGCGTGTTCCGCAGCGTGGACGGCGGGGCGGACTGGTCCCCGTCCAACAACGGCGTGAAGGCGGTCTTCCTGCCGGACCAGCACCCCGAGTTCGGCCAGTGCGTACACAAGATCGCGCAGGACCCGGTGGACCGCGACCGGCTCTATCTGCAGAACCACTGGGGCGTCTACCGCAGCGATGACGCCGGCGCCCGGTGGACGGATATCGGCCGCGGCCTCCCCTCGGACTTCGGCTTCGCCGTGGCCGCCCACCCGCGGAGAGGGAACGTCGCGTATCTCTTCCCCATCACCGCCGATATGGACCGGGTGCCCGCCGACCACCGCTGCCGGGTGTACCGCACGGCCGATGCGGGCGAGAGCTGGGAGCCCCTGAGCGACGGCCTGCCCGAGGAGGACCACTACGGCACGGTGCTCAGGGATGCGCTGACCGTGGACGACGCCGACCCTGCGGGCGTCTATTTCGGCAATCGCAACGGCGAGGTGTACGCCAGCGCGGACGACGGCGACAGCTGGCAGCAGCTCGCCTCCCATCTGCCGGATGTGCTGTGCGTGCGAGCCGCCATGGTGGGGTGAGCGGACGCGGAACCGTCTCGGGCCATGTCGACGAGCGAGGGGGCCGGGTCCTCGCGCGCCCCGGTTCGCCAGGCCGCGACGCCCCGGTTCGGCACACCGCGACCGAGCCACCACCGCGAACTCCCGCTAACTGTCATCGAGTTGGGGATGATCGCCGCAGAACACCGCCGTGAGCGCGACAGCCGAGGAACGACTCACCCGCGGACCATGGGCCACCCGGGCCACTGCCCACGGGAGGGCTCAGGCCATCGATTGAAGGGGGACGGTGCAGGGCCAGTAGGGTGATCCCGTGGCTGCACGACCTCTTCAAGACATCGTCGAACCCGGCTGGGCCAAGGCACTTGAGCCCGTCGCCGGACGGATCACCGCGATGGGCGACTTCCTGCGGGCGGAGATCGCCGCGGGACGGACGTACCTCCCGTCCGGCAGCAATGTGCTGCGGGCCTTTCAACAGCCCTTCGACGAGGTACGGGTACTCGTCGTCGGCCAGGACCCGTACCCCACACCGGGGCATGCGGTCGGTCTCAGCTTCTCCGTGGCACCGGATGTCCGTCCGCTGCCGGGGAGCCTGGAGAACATCTTCCGGGAGCTGCATTCCGACCTGGGCATACCGCGGCCGTCCAACGGCGACCTCACCCCGTGGACACGCCAGGGGGTGCTGCTGTTGAACAGGGCCCTGACGACGGCACCCCGCAAGCCCGCCGCACACCGCGGTAAGGGCTGGGAAGAGGTCACGGAGCAGGCCATTCGGGCCCTGGTGGGGCGTGGCCGCCCCATGGTGGCGGTGCTGTGGGGGCGCGATGCGCGCAACCTGCGGCCACTGCTCGGCGATCTCCCATCCGTCGAGTCCGCGCACCCCTCCCCCATGTCGGCCGACCGCGGCTTCTTCGGCTCCCGGCCGTTCAGCCGGGTGAACGATCTCTTGACGCGCCAGGGCGCCCAGCCCGTCGACTGGAGGCTGCCCTGACCCCGGGAGATAGTGTTCCCGCATGACACAAGCGAACATCCCTGCGGGTTGGTACGCCGACCCTCAGGGCACCCCCCACCAACTGCGCTGGTGGGACGGGGCACGGTGGACCGAGCACACCCACCCGGGGCAGCAGGCGCCATCGCCCGCCCCGAACCAGGCACCTCAGCAGGCGCCCCAGCAACAAACGGCCCCTCAGCAATCAGCACCGCAGCAACCGGCACCGCAGCAGGTCGCGCAGCAGCAAGCGCCCCAGCAGGTCGCACAGCAGCAGGCCCCCCAGCAGTACGCGCAGCAGCAGATGTCCCCGCAGTACGCGCCCCAGCATCAGCCGGCCCAGGCCCCGCAGCAGGGCGGGCCGCAAGGCGGTGCGCCGTACGGACAGCAGGGCTACGGCCACCCCCAGCAGGCGCCCGGTCAGCCCGCGCAGCAGCCGTATCCCCAGCAGATGCCGGGGCAGCCCGGCATGCATCCGGCCGGCTTGCCGCAGCAGGCACAGCAGCAGCCCGGGGCGGCTCCCGGCGGCCCGGGGGGCGGCAGCCTGTTCACCGAGCCGGTGCTGGTGGTGAACCAGAAGGCCAAGCTCATCGAGGTCACCAACGAGTACGGCGTCTTCGACCAGCACGGCAACGCCCTCGGCGCGGTCGTGCAGGTCGGCCAGAGCACCGCCAAGAAGGTGCTGCGCGTGGTCTCCAGCCTCGATCAGTACATGACCCACAAGCTGGAGATCCGGGACGCGTACGGTCAGCCGCAGCTGGTGCTGACCCGGCCCGCGAAGATCATCAAGTCCAAGGTGATCGTGGAGCGCCCGGACGGTCAGCCGGTGGGCGAGATCGTGCAGCAGAACGCCATCGGCAAGATCAACTTCGCGATCATGGTCAACGGCCAGCAGATCGGCGCGATCAAGGCCGAGAACTGGCGCGCGTGGAACTTCGCGATCGTGGACCACACCGACACCGAGGTCGCCCGCATCACCAAGACGTGGGAGGGCCTGGCGAAGACGATGTTCACCACCGCCGACAACTACGTCCTGCAGATCCACCGGCAGCTGCCGGACCCCCTGTTGAGCCTGGTCGTCGCCACGGCGCTGACCGTCGACACCGCCCTGAAGCAGGATGCCCGCGGCTTCGGGTGAGCCCGCCGACCGCGGCCGGCTCGTCGTGGGGGTCGACTCGGGCGGTTCCGGGCTGCGCGTCGCCGTCGCGCGCGCCGACGACCCCGAGGTCCGGCCGGTGGCCACGCGGCTCTCCGACGAGCCGGTCCGCACCGGCCCCGCGGGTATCGACGCCACCCACCTGCTGGAGCAACTGCTGCCCGCTGTCGAGGAGTTGACGGACGCGGCGGGCGGCGGGCGAGTGGCCGCCGTCTGCGTGGGCGCGGCCGGGATGGCCACGTTGGGCGACGATCTGCGCGCCCGGCTGCCCGGCGCACTGGCCACCGCGTTCGACGTGCGGCACCTCGCGCTGGCGGCGGACGCCGTCACCGCGTACGCGGGCGCACTGGGCCAGCGGCCGGGGGCCGTGGTCGCCGCGGGCACCGGAATGATCGCGATGGGCACGGACCTGACCCCGGCGGGCGGTTGGCGCCGCGCCGACGGGTGGGGCCACCTCCTGGGCGACTGCGGCAGCGGTGCCTGGATCGGCCGTGCCGGACTGGAGGCGGCGATGCGCGCCCACGACGGCCGGCCGGGCGGCTCCGGCGCGCTGCTGGCTCGCGCGCAAGCGCTGTTCGGGCCGGTCACCGGACTGCCGAACCAGCTCTACCCGCGGTCCGACCGGCCGGCCGTGCTGGCTTCCTTCGCCCCGGAGGTCGCCCGGTGCGCCGCCGAGCGGGACGCGGTGGCCGAGGGCATCGTGGGCGACGCCGCGCGCCATATCGCCGACGCGGCGGCGGCGGTCTGCCCGCCCGGTCCGAGCGCGGTGGCGTTCACGGGAGGCCTGTTCGGCATGGGGGAAGTGCTGCTCGCCCCGCTGCGTGCGGCGGTCGCCGAGCGGCTGCCGGAAGCCGTCCGGACGGAGGCGGCGGGCAGCCCGCTCGACGGGGCTCTGGCCATCGCCTCGGCGCTGGCCGGCGGACGGCTGGTTTTGCCCTCGGACGCGAGGTTGTTGCAGATCACATGCCCTGTGGGGTGATAGTGCCACCGTGACGCGCGGGATAAATCGGGACGGATACCGCTCGACCGAACCCTCCCTCGGCGCCGGGGTGGTCCGAGGCATTAGCATGCGGCGCCATGAGTTCCCCCACTGGGCCCGCACCTGGCACGCCCCATTTTGACGCCGATTCCCCGAGCCCGGGAGCCGCGCCCGGTCTGCCTGTACGGATGCCGCGCGCGCGGCAGTCCGGTCGCCACCGCAAGCCGGAACCCCTCGCCGCACCCGAGGGCGCACCCGCCCTGGTGCTGGCCGTACCCGGCACCCCCTCGCCCGCCACGCGCAGCCTGGCGGAGGAGGTCTCCAGCATCGCCCGCTCCGAGCTGCCCGGCCTCGACGCCCGGATCGGCTATGTCGACGGTGGCGACGAGGAGTTCCCGTCGCTGGAGGCGGTGCTCTCCCGGGCCGCCGCCGAGCAGCGGGCGCGGACCGGCCACGACGGACAGCCGGCGGACCCCGGCCCCGCCGCGGTGGTCGTGCCGCTGCTGGCCGGCCCCGAGAGCGCCCTGATGCGGCGGATACGCCAGGCCATGATGAACAGCGGCTCCGGCGCCGAGCTGACCGACGTGCTCGGCCCGCACCCGCTGCTCGCGGAGGCGCTGCACGTCCGGCTCTCCGAGGCCGGTCTGGCACGCGCCGACCGCGCGCGGCTGTTCACCGTCGCCACGGCCGCGGACGGCATCATCCTCGCCACCGTCGGCGGCGAGGAGGCCGTGCAGGCCGCCGGGATCACCGGCATGCTGCTCTCGGCGCGGCTCGCGGTGCCGGTGCTGGCCGCCGCCCTGGACGAGGAGGGCGCCATCTCGCGTACGGCCGAGCAGCTGCGCGGCTCCGGTTCGCAGCAGCTGGCGCTGGCGCCGTACCTGATCGGTCCGGAGATCGCCGACGGCCTTGTGGGGGCGGCCGCGGCGGAGGCGGGCTGTGCCGCGGCGGAGGCGCTGGGGGCGTACGGCACGGTGGGCCGGCTGGTGCTGTCGAACTACGCGGCGGCGCTGGGCATCACGCTGCAGCAGCCCGGCCAGGCGGCACCGACCCGATAGGGCTCGGCAGAGCGCATACCAGGCAAGGGCCGTCCTCGCGCTGAGCGCGCGGGGCGGCCCTCGCGTGTCTTCCGGCGGCGTCCGGCTCGACGCTCGATACCGTTGAGCGGCGCATACGCCCCTCTGCCGCCTCGGGACGACCACGGGCAGGGTGAATGTGCCAGGAGGGCCGCGCGCCCGCGTGCGGCGCTTTCAGGGCGGTTGCATCCCTGTTGCGGGACCGACCGATGAGTTCCATCGGCGGGCGGAGTCGACGTTCGAGATGAGGCCGCACGCGCGGAGCACACTCCGTACGCGGCACACGAGCCCTACGAGAGGACATGCCATGCAGTCCAGCGTCGATATCGTCCGCGCCTGTTTCGCCGGCTACCTCGCCCAGGACCGCGAGGCCATGGACCGCCTGCTCGCCGAGGATTTCGTGTTCACCAGCCCGCAGGACGACCACATCGACAAGGCCGCCTTTCTCGAACGGTGTTTCCCCACCGCGGACCGTCTGCGCTCCCAGGAGCTGCTCGAAGTCGTCCCGTTCGGCGACGGTGTCGACCATGTCTTCGTCCGTTACGAGTACGAGCTCAAGACCGGCGCGCGCCACCGCAATGTCGAGGTGCTGACGGTGCGCGGGGGCCAGGTCACCGAGACCCAGGTCTACTTCGGGGGCCGGTTTCCGCAGTCGTGAGGCGAGCGGGGCGCCGGGCCGCGCAGGAGAGCCTCCCCGGCGGCCGGGTCAGGCGAACACCACGCAGGAAGCGGCGGGGGCCGCCACGGAGCCGGCCGGGGACGGGATGCCGGTCTCCTGGTCGAGGGTGAACCAACTGACGTCGCCGGAGCGCTCGTTGGCGACGTAGAGGTGCCGGCCGCCGGGGTGGAGGGCCAGGTCGCGTGGCCAGTGGCCGCCGCACGGCACGGTCGTGACGAGGGTGGCGGTGCCCCCCGACGCCCCGAGCGCAAGCACGGAGATGCTGTCGTGACCCCGGTTGGCGACCCAGAGGAACCTGCCGTCCGGGGAGACGACCAGTTCCGAGGGGTAGGTGCCGACGGCCGAGGCCCCGTCGGGCAGCAGCCAGGTCTCGTTCAGCGGGGTGAGGGTGCCCCGGCCGGCGTCCCAGCGGCAGACCGTGACCGTCGGGTCGAATTCGTTGACGACGTAGGCGCGTGCGCCGCGCGGGTGGAAGGCGAGATGGCGCGGGCCGCTCCCGGGGCGCAGCGGGACCTCCTCGCGGACGGTCAGCGCTCCGCTCGCGGTGTCGAGGGTGCAGACCCGAACCGAGTCGGTACCCAGGTCGACGCTGAGCACCCAGTGGCCGGTGGGGTCGGGCAGCACCGCATGCGCGTGCGGGCCCTCCTGACGGTCGGTACGCGGGCCACTGCCTTCGTGCCGGAGGACGGTGGCGCGGTCGCCGAGCGTGCCGTCCGCCCGCAGGGGCAGCGTGCTGACGCTGCCGGAGCCGTAGTTGGCGGTGACCAGGTGCCCGGCGCTGAGGGTGAGGTGGGTGGGGTGGCCGCCGTCCACAGGGGTGGCCGGAGCGAGCAGCGCCGGCCCTTCCGGGGTGAGGGCGAACGCGGCTGCCGCTCCGTCGGGGGTCTCACTGACCGCGTAGAGGTACCTGCCGTCGGGGCTCGGCGCCAGGTAGGAGGGGTTGGGAACAGCGTCGGTGGAGCGCAGCGCGGTCAGCGCCCCGGACTTCGGGTCGACGGCCGCGACGGTCAGACCGTGGCCCCCGGCCGTCGTGAACGATCCGATGTATGCCCGTCGGCCCCTGTCCGTCGTCCCCACCAGGTCCGCCCCTTCGCCCGCTGCCGATTGAGCTGCTCGGGCGACGCTAACAGCCGGGAACGGGACTCCTCCGGCGATGGCTGATACCCGCGCGGAAGGGGCGTTCCGGCGCCCGCCTCAGGAGGCCGCGAAGGGTGCCCGCGGGGAACTGCGGACCGGGTGGGCGAGGGCGGTGAGGGCGGACTCCAGGCTGTGCAGGTGGGCCAGGGCCCGTTCGGCGCCGGGGTGGTGGTGCGGAGCCGATGCGGGTGCGGTGGGCGCGGCTGCGGGCTCCGCGCCGGGCGCGAAGAGGGTGCCGACGACGGCTTCGACGCGCTGGCAGGCGGCGGTGAGCCGGGCGTCGTGCGAGGCGGCCGGGTCGGCGGCGACCTCGGCGAGGCCCCTGACCTGCGCGGCGCAGTCGTCGAGGCAGGCGATGACCTGGCGGGCACGTGCCTTGCGGTGCCGCAACGGGTTGAGGGGGTGCAGCAGCGGCACCAGCGAGAGCCGGACCCGGGCCAGCAGCAGTTCGAGTTCGGCGACGTGCGGCGACGGGTCGGCGGCCTCGTCCCCGGCCAGCCGGCGGGCGGAGGTGGCGGTGCAGTCCCGTACGCAGTGCACGGCGCGCTGGATCCAGGCGTCGGTCGCCGCGTGCGTGGTGATCGGCAGGACGAGGGCGACGGCGAGCGCGGCGCCGAGCGCGCCGACGGCCGTCTCCTCGAAGCGGAGCGCGAGCAGCCCGGGGTGCAGCACGCCGAGCAGGCCGTAGAGCAGGCCGGCCATGACGGTGACGAAGAACATCATCCAGGAGTACGAGACGGCGGCCGTGTAGAAGATCCCGAAGACGCATACCGCGACGATCGCGGCGGTCGGTGCCGGCGCGCTGTGCAGCGGGATGGCGATGAGCAGCCCGGCGGCGATGCCGGCGACCGTGCCGAGGACCCGGCGGAAGCCGCGGACCAGGGTCTCGCCGCGGGAGGCGGTGTTCACGAAGATCCACCAGACGGCGCCGACGGCCCAGTACCAGCGGTCCTCGGACAGCATCTGGCCGACGCCCAGCGCGAAGGCGCAGGCGGCGGTCGCCTGGATCGCCTGGCGGGTGGTGGTGCGCGCCAGACCTCGGCCGGGGTGCGGCGCGGGGACGGCAGGCGGCGGTAGACGCCGTTCGTAGCACCAGACGCCGAAGCGGACGGCCGAGGAGGCGATCAGCGACAGCGCCACGGCGGCGTACAGCTCGGGCAGCTGATCGGGCGCCGGCTGGAGGAACTGCGCCATGAAGTAGGTCATGAACGCGAACACCCCCAGGGCGTGCCCCCGAGGGCCCCAGCGGCGCGCGTACACGCCGGCGCACACCACGGCGAGGAACGCGGCGTCCCGCAGCAGCGGATGCGCGTGCAGGACCGTGGCGAGGGCGAGCACCGGGAAGCCGACGGCGGGCAGCAGCGCGGTGGTGGCGGCCTGGCCCCGGACGGTGGCGTCGGTGACCGTGAAGAGCGCGAGCAGCGCGGAGAGCCCGCCGGCGATCGCCGCGACAAGCGAGTGGGCGGCAAGACCCGAGACGGTCACGGCCAGTGCGATGCCGAGGACCGCGCGGGCCGAGCTGCGCAGCCGCAGCCGCCCCGGATCCGGCGCGACGAACATCCTCTTCAGCACGGCCTCCGCGCCCCCTTACTTCCGCATGAAAAAGGCGCCGCGGGGATCCGCAGCGCCATCGACAAGAACATCAGACCATCCGGGCAGCCCTTGGCTCAAGGGACGCCCGGATGGCTGCGCCATTGGTACAGCATCTTCCCCGTGGGGTGGCCACAGGGAGGCCAACGGACCACCGCCGCGGACGGCGGCGGGACGGCGGCGGGGGACGGCGGCGGGCGGCGTCGCCATGGCTCGGCGGCGCCGGCCTGCCGTGCCGGCGGGTCAGCCGATCTGCGCCCCGGTCTTCTCCAGCACCTCGGCCACCGGCTGGTAGAAGGTCTCGCCGCCGCTGGAGCAGTTGCCGCTGCCTCCCGAGGTCGTGCCCAGTGCGGTGTCGCCCTCGAAGAGGGGGCCGCCGCTGTCGCCGGGCTCGGCGCAGACGCTGGTCTGGATGAGTCCGTCGACGGTGCCCTGCTGGTAGTTGACGGTCGCGTTGAGCGCGGTGACATTGCCGGCGTGCACCTGGGTGGTGCTGCCGCTGCGCTGCACCATCTGGCCCACGATCGCCTCGCCGGCCCTCGCGATGGGCTGTGTGCCGCCGTTGTAGAGGTTCACCTCGCTGGGGTGCGAGGTGTTGGCGGTGTACTTGACGATTCCGTAGTCGTCCCCGGGGAATCTGCTGGATTCCGTCGCGGCGATCTCGGCGCCGCCCTGGGTGGCGGCCCAGGTACGCGACTCGTTGGTGCAGTGCCCGGCGGTCAGGAAGTACGGCTCGCCGCCCTTGGTGACGTTGAATCCGAGGGAGCAGCGCGCGCCGCCGCCCCAGATGGCGTCGCCACCGGCGATCAGCGGGCTGAGCGTGCCGGTCGACTTCTTGATGGCGGTCCGGTCGCCCAGCGAGGAGGCGACCTTGGTGAGCTTCGCCAGGTTGGCGCCCTTGACCGTGCGGTCGGTGACGATGACGACCTTGTTGGTCCTCGGGTCCATCGCCCAGGACGTGCCGGGGACCGCCGCCTTCTGCTTCAGGGTGGCCTGCGCCTGCTCCAGCGAGACGAGGGAGTGCTTGACGACTCTGGCCTCGGCGCCGGCCGCGCGGGCCTTGCCCGCCGCCTTCTCATTGGTGACGTTGACGACCAGCTTGTGGCGGGTGGCGTCGTAGTAGGAGCCGGCGTGGTCGGCACCGAGGGTGGTGCCGATGGCCTTGGCGCGCTGGGCGGCGGCGGTGGCCGACGACGGGTCGGGGGCGGGGGTCGGAGTGGCGTGGGCACTTTGCAGGGTGAAGGCGGCGGTGATCACAGCCGCCACACCCGTACCGATGATGACGGAGTGACGCGTGGGTGCGCTCGTGTGCTTCAACTCGGAACCTCTTGTGGGGGTGGGCCGGCAGTGGGGGTGATCGGACCTGGAGGAAGCACGAGCGCCCGCCCTGGCCGAAGTCGCGTGCACGCCACGTCCCTCGGCAGGGCGCCCGGGCCCTCGCGCGGCGCAGAGCATCGCGCGAGGACCGTACGCCACCTTCACGGTCCGTCAGTTGCTTCGTGATGCGCCCGGCCCGCAAGGGGCTTTCGGCGCCCGCCAGGACAGGAAACCTGCGGGCGTGGCGCGGCAGAGCGCAGTTATTCTTGCCGTCACCTGCTCTGCGCTACACCCATGCGGCCACATATCCACACGAATCACCTGGACGGCCGGTGCGTCCCGCCACACCTGCCGCGTGGCCCGCCGAGCGTCACGGCCCGGGCCTGACGGGGCTGATCCCTTCCGTGCGGTCCGGTGAGGAGCCGCGGCCCGCCGACCGGCCCGCGTCACCCGACCGCGCCACCTTCACCCCGGGCCGCCGCTCCCCGACGATCGGCACGACGGTGGCGTCGAGGGGCGCCACCTCTCGCGCGACAGCAGGACCGGTGGCTCACCCCAGGCCGTGGCGAGATGGGCCATTGGTACAGTGAGCAGCGAATTAACCGACCGGGAGGAGGCCACCGGGCCATGGCCGTGGACGCCCTCGATGCCAAGATTCTCCGGCTGCTGCTGGATCAGCCGCGCACCAGCGTGCGGGAGTACGCACGCCTCCTCGGCGTCGCCCGGGGCACCGTGCAGGCGCGGCTGGACCGGCTGGAGCGGGACGGCGTGATCACTGCCTACAGCCCGCGGCTGTCGCCCGCCGCCCTGGGCCATCCCGTACTGGCCTTTGTGCACATCGAGGTGACGCAGGGCCATCTGGAGGAGATGGCCGACGCCCTGGCGGAGGTGCCGCAGATCATCGAGGCGTTCTCGACGACCGGCGGCGGGGATCTGCTGGCCCGGGTCGTGGCGCGGGACGCGGCACATCTGGAGGATCTGATCCAGCGGCTGATCAGCCTGCCGGGGGTGGTCAGGACCCGTACCGAGGTGGCCCTGCGCGAGCGGGTGCCGCACCGGATGCTGCCGCTGGTCGAGGACGTGGGCGGCACCGCGCAACAGCGGTGAGCACGCCCTTGGCATGCTGGAGGGCATGAGCACTTCCCCTGCCTCCCCGATCACGCCTGCCACGCCCACACCGGTGATCTTCGACCTCGACGGCACCCTGGTGGACAGCGAGCCGAACTACTACGAGGCGGGCCGCCGGCTGCTGGCCGGATACGGGGTGACCGACTTCAGCTGGGAGCAGCACACCCGCTTCATCGGTATCGGCACCCGCGAGACGCTGGAGATCCTCGCCCGGGAGTTCGGCATCGACGCGCCGCTCGACGAGTTGCTCGCGGGCAAGAACCGGGCCTACCTGGAGCTGGCGCGGGCCCACACCGAGGTCTTCCCGCAGATGCGGGTCTTCGTGGAGGGGCTGCACGCGGCGGGGCATCCGATGGCGGTCGCCTCGGGGTCCTCCCGGGCCGCGATCGAGGCGGTGCTGGCCGGCACGGGGCTCGACGCGCTGCTGACCACGCTCGTGTCGGCCGAGGAGGTCGCGCACGGCAAGCCGGAGCCCGATGTGTTCCTGGAGGCCGCCCGTCGGATGGGGGTCGCCCCGGCGGACTGTGTGGTGCTGGAGGACGCCCCGCCCGGTGCGCTGGCGGCGCACCGGGCGGGCATGCGGTGCATCGCGGTCCCGTATGTGGCGGGGACGGCGGACGACCCGGCGTTCACGAGCGCCGCGCTGCTGTTCAAGGGCGGCCAGGGCGAGTTCACGGCACGGGCCGCCTGCGACTGGCTCGGGCGGCCAGTTCGGTCTTCCTGATCTTTCCGGTAGCGGTCGTCGGCAGCGCGTCGACGAGTTCGAAGAGCGGCAGTTTGTAGCCCGCCATGATGCCGCTCGCCCAGTCCCGCAGGGCGTCGGCGGTGAGCGGGCTGCCGGGGACCGTGCAGACGTAGGCGTACGGGCGCTGACCACGGCGGGCGTCGTCGACGGCGACTACGGCCGCGGCGCGCACCTCGGGGTGCCGGCCGAGCAGCGTCTCAACCTCGGTGGGGAACACGCTCATCCCGCTGACCTTGATCATGTCCTTGTCGCGGCCGTGGTAGTGCAGCGCGCCGTCGGCGTCCAGGCTTCCGATGTCGCCGGTGTGCAGCCAGCCGCCGCGCAGTGCCCGGGCGGTGGCGTCGGGGGCGGACCAGTAGCGGGTGAGGACGGACGGGCCCCGGACGATGATCTCGCCACGCCCACCGACTGGCAGCGGTTCGCCGGTCACGAAGTCCACGACGAGGATGTCCGTGCCCGGCACCGGGAGGCCGCAGAAGACCGGGGCGGTGGTCAGGTCGTGGTCGTCGTCCTGGAAGCCGAGGGTGTGGGTGTCGCTGGTGTGCGTCTCGGTCATGCCGTAGGACGCCTCGCGCAGCACGCCGCCCGCCGCGGCACGCCAGCGTCGGCGTATCTCCGGGGTGAGCTTGCGGATGAAGGAGACGGTGAGCGGCGCGGTGAGGGTGGACAGGTCGCGGCGCGGCAGGTCGGGGTGGTCGAGGAGTTCGAGGTAGTTCTCGACGGTGCCGGCCATGGTGGTGACGCGGTGCCGTTCGACGGCCGCCAGGACCACGCCGGCGTCCCAGCGGGGCAGCAGCACGCCGGTACCGCCGGAGACGAGCGGGGCGAGGATGCCGAGGTTCTCCCCCGCTATCCAGAAGACCGGCAGGAAGCAGAGCGAGACCAGGGGCCGGGCGCGCTCGTCGGGTGCCCGGCCCGCCTCGATGGCGGTCGCGGTGTAGACCATGTGGCGCTGAGTGTGTTCGCAGCCCTTGGGCATACCCGTGGTGCCGCCGGTGTAGTTGAGGGCGGCGAGCACGTCCGGGTCGTCGGCGATGCGGCCGAGCGGGGCGTGCGCGAGCGCGGCGCGCCAGTCGTCGGTGTGGGTGACGAGGGTGTCCCGTACGGCGGTGCCCGCGCGGGCCGCGTCGAGGGCTGGTGCCAGGTCGGCGGCGGTGATGACCAGCACGGCGCCGGAGTCGGCCAGTTCGTGGCGCAGTTCGTCGGTCTTGAACATCGGGTTGACCGGCACGTGGACGGCGCCGAGGCGGAGCACGGCGAGCATCGAGAGCAGGAACTGCGGACAGTTGGGGAGGTGCACGCCCACGCGGTCGCCGAGGCGGACGCCGCGGGCGTCGAGTGCGCCCGCCAGCCGGTCGGCCGCGTCGTCGAGAGCGCCGTAGCTGTAGATCTCCTCGCCGTGCGGGCCGCCGGCGAAGACCAGGGCGGCGCGGCCGGGGTCGGTGCGCGCCCAGTGGTGGACGAGACCGGGCACGGTCACCGGGCCGGGCGGGTCGGGGACGGTGTCCGGCTGCCGTCCCTGCCGGGCGCGGGCCTGGCGGGCGCGCAGATCGTGCAGGTGCTCCTCGATGCGGGTGCGGCGGCTCACGGCTACTCCTTCGGTATCGCGTCGATTCCGAGCAGGTGCAGATACATGGCGGTGACGTCGCGCACGGCGGCGTCCAGCTCGCCGGGCTCGGCGGCGACCAGTCGGGCGAACTGGACGCTCATCCCGCCGACCGCGCGGGCGACCGCGAGCGGGTCGGCGACCGGGGCCAGCGCCCCGGCGGCGGTCATCCGGCGGATGTAACGGGCGGTGCGGTGCACGGGCCGTTCGGTGATCTCCTCCCACAGCGTGCGCACCTCCGCGTCCAGCTGGGCCTGCTGTTCCAACAGCCGTAGCAGGGGCAGGTGTCGGGCGTATGCGGCGATGAAGGCGGCGGTGGAGGCCGCGGCGACGGCGCGCACGTCGTCCGGGTCGGTGCCGGGGACGTCCTGCGCGGCGAGGAACGTGTCCCGCACCCGCACCGCGAGGACGCGGAAGATCTCTTCCTTGGACGCGAAGTAGACGTAGAAACTCGCCCGGGACAGATCCGCCTCAGCGGCGATGTCGGCGATGGTGGCGGGCCCGTAGCCGCGCCGCGCGAAGACCGTCTCCGCGGCGTCCAGCAGCCGGCCGCGGACGGCCGTCTCGGTGCGGTCGCGTGCGGTGCGGGTCGCCCAGGGCTCTTGTCTGCGTGCCACGCCCCGACCTTATTGACGTTGACGCCAATGTCAATGAGCATGACCGTGCCGTCTTCTCGGCCTGCTCGGGCCGTTCGGGAACGTGGAGGTTGTCCATGGGGCCAGCTGCCGTACTCGTCGCCAACCGTGGGGAGATCGCCGTACGGGTGCTGCGCGCCGCGGCCGGGGCGGGATGGCGCACGGCCACCGTGCATGCCGAGGACGACGCGGACGCGGGCGCCGTCCGGCTCGCCGACGAGGCGTACCCGCTGCCCGGCTCGGGCCCCGCGGCGTATCTCGACGCCGGGGCCGTCATCGCGGCGGCCCGGCGGGCCAACTGCGGCTTTCTGCACCCCGGTTACGGCTTCCTGAGCGAGGACGCCGACTTCGCGCGGGCCTGCGCCGCGGCCGGCATCACCTTCGTCGGCCCCTCCCCGCGGGTGCTGGAACTGTTCGGCGACAAGGTGGCGGCTCGCGCGCTCGCCCGGTCGCTGGGAGTGCCGGTGGCGCCCGGCACCGAGGGCCCTACGACCCTGGCGCAGGCCCAGGAGTTCCTCGCCGGGCTCGGCGAGGGAGCAGCGGTGATGATCAAGGCGCTCGGCGGGGGCGGCGGGCGCGGCATGCGGGCGGTGCAGGATCCGCGTGACCTGGACGCGGCGTGGGAGCGGTGCCGGTCGGAGGCACTGCAGGGCTTCGGTCGGGGCGAGCTGTACGTGGAGCAACTGGTCCGCGGCGCCCGGCACATCGAGGTGCAGACGGCGGGGGACGCGACGGGCGCGGTGACCCATCTGTGGGAGCGCGACTGCAGCGCGCAGCGCCGGCACCAGAAGTTGATAGAGATCGCTCCCGCGCCCGGCCTGCCGGAGACCGTGCGGGACGATCTGTTGAAGTGCGCGCTGCGGATGGCGCGCGAGGCGGACTGTACGGGCCTGGTGACCTTCGAATTCCTCGTGGACGGGCCGGAGTTCCACTTCATCGAGGCCAACCCGCGGCTGCAGGTGGAGCACACCGTCACGGAAGAGGTGACGGGCGTGGACCTGGTAGATGTCCAGTTGCGGCTGGCGGCCGGCGCGACGCTGGCGGAGCTGGGACTGTCGGAACCGCCGCCCCGGCCGCGCACCTTCGCGGTGCAGGCGCGGGTGAACGCCGAGGTGACGGGCGCGGACGGGGCGGTGCGCCCTGCCACCGGCACCCTGACCCGCTTCGAGGTGCCCACCGGGCCCGGGGTCCGGGTGGACACCGCGGCGCGCGCGGGCCTGGAGATCGGCGCGCGCTACGACCCGCTGCTCGCGAAGGTCGTGGCGCGGGCGCCGGGCCCGGATGTGGCGGCGGCCTGCGCGCGGGCCCACCGGGCGCTGGGTGAGTTCGCGGTCGAGGGGGTGCGGACAGGGATTGCGCTGCTGCGCGCGGCGCTGGCACATCCTGAGTTCACATCGGGCGGCATCCGCACCTCCTGGATCGAGGAGCGGTGGCCCGAACTCACCTCGGCAGAGGACGGCTTGGCGCTCATCGCGCCGACGGGTGCCGGCACGGGTGAGGTGGTCGCGCCGATGAGCGGCACGGTCGTCACCGTCGAGGTCGGCACCGGCGGGACGGTCCGGGCCGGACAGCAGTTGCTCGTCCTGGAGGCAATGAAGATGGAGCATGTGGTGCGCGCTCCGTCCGCCGGCACGGTGCTGTCCGTGGGCGTAGCGGTGGGCGAGACCGTCGACGAGGGCCGGCCGCTGGTGGCGCTGGCCCCGTCGGACGAGGACGCGCCGGAGGACGAGGCGGCGGAGGCGGCGGATCCGGACGCGATACGCCCCGACCTGGCCGAGGCGCTCCGGCGGCAGGCGATCGGGCTGGACGCCCAGCGGCCCGAGGCCGTCGCCAAACGCCGTGCGCTGGGGCGCCGTACGGCCCGGGAGAACATCGACGACCTGTGCGATCCGGGAAGCTTCACCGAGTTCGGGGCGCTCGCGGTGGCGGCCCAGAAACAGCGGCGCCCGCTGGCGGAGCTGATCGTGGCCACTCCCGCCGACGGCATGGTCACCGGCACCGGGACGGTGGACGGTGCGCCCTGCGTGGCCATGTCCTACGACTACACGGTGCTGGCCGGGACCCAGGGGCATCAAAACCACCGCAAGACCGACCGGATGCTGACGGTGGCAGAGCAACGACGGCTGCCCGTGGTGCTGTTCGCCGAGGGCGGCGGGGGCAGGCCCGGGGACACCGACACCGCCTCGGTCGCCGGCCTGGACGTGATGACGTTCCGGCAGATGGGGCGGCTGAGCGGACTGGTGCCGCTGGTGGGCATCGCCTCCGGACGCTGTTTCGCGGGCAACGCGGCCCTGCTGGGCTGCTGCGATCTGGTGATCGCCACTCCGGAGGCGTCCATCGGCATGGGCGGCCCGGCGATGATCGAGGGCGGCGGGCTGGGCACGTACCGCCCGGAGGAGGTGGGACCGCTCTCCGTCCAGGTGCCGAACGGCGTGGTGGATGTGGCGGTGCCGGACGAAGCGGCGGCGGTGCGCGTCGCCCGTCGCTATCTCTCGTACTTCCAGGGCGTGCACGCGAGTTGGGAGGCGCCCGATCAGCGTCTGCTGCGGCATGCGGTGCCGGAGAACCGGCGGCGCGCGTATCCGGTACGGACGGTGATCGAGGGACTCGCGGACACCGGCTCGGTGCTGGAGCTGCGGGCCGGTTTCGGGACCGGCGTGGTCACCGCGCTGGTGCGTATCGAGGGCCGGCCCATGGGGCTGCTGGCGAACAACCCGGAGCATCTGGGCGGCGCCGTCGACCGGGACGCCGCGGACAAGGCCGCGCGCTTCCTGCAGCTGTGCGACGCGTTCGGCCTGCCGGTGCTGTCACTGTGCGACACCCCGGGGTTCATGGTCGGACCGGACGCCGAACGCACCGCGACCGTACGGCACTTCTCCCGGCTCTTCGTCACCGGCGCCAACCTCTCCGTGCCGCTGGTGTCGGTGATCCTGCGCAAGGCCTACGGGCTGGGCGCGATGGCGATGATGGGCGGCTCCACCCGGGCGCCGCTGGCCACCGCGGCCTGGCCGAGCGGCGAGCTGGGCGGCATGGGCCTGGAGGGGGCGGTGCGGCTCGGCTACCGCAAGGAACTGGCGGCGGTGGCGGATCCGGAGGAGCGCCGACGGGCGTTCGAGGCGCGGGTGGCCGAGCTGTACGAGCACGGTAAGGCGGTGAACGCGGCGGCCGCGCTGGAGATCGATGCGGTCATCGACCCGGCGGGGACCCGGAGTTGGATCGTGTCGGCACTGGCCGGCCACGGTACGGCGGCGCCGGCCGCCAAGCGCCGGCCGTTCGTCGACACCTGGTGAGCGGGCGACCGGACAGACCGGGCTCGGGGCCGGTGGGAGACCGTGACGGACGACCGGCCGCCCCCATCGGGGCGGCCCGGTGATCCGCCGTCAGGCGCCGTCCGAGGTTCCCGGTACGCCGATCCGTATCAGCGAACCGGTTTCCAGCGCGACCCACAGGGCGCCGTCGGAGCCGACGGTGATGCCGTGCGGCTCCGACGCGCGGTCCGGCAGGTCGTATCCGTCGATCCGCCCGTCGGTGGTGATCCGGCCGATCCGCCCGGCGCCCCACTCGGTGAACCACAGGGCACCGTCCGGGCCGGTGACGATGGCGTGCGGGCGGGCATCCTTGTCGTGGAGCGGGAACTCCTCGATGGTGCCGTCGGTGGCGATCCGCGCGATCCGGCCGGCGGCGATCTCCACGCACCACAGCGCACCGTCCGGGCCGGGCGCGATGCCGACCGGGCCGGCGTCCGGGGTGGGCAGCGGGTGGAGGGTGAGGTCCCCGTCCACGGTGATCCGGCCGATGCGGCCGCCGGCCTGGTTGACGGTGAACCAGAGCGCACCGTCGGGTCCGGGCGCGATGACCGAGGCGAAGCCGCCACTGAGGGGCAGCGGATACTCGCTGACCTCCCCGTCGGTGGTGATCCGGCCGATCCGGTCGGCCGCGGACTGGGTGAACCACAGCGCACCGTCGGAGCCGGCGGCGATGCCGAGGGGTCCGGCGGTGGTGCCGGGCAGTGGGAACGAACGGATCTCACCTGCGGTGGTGATCCGCCCGATCCGGTGCGCCTTGAACTCGGTGAACCACAGGGCGCCGTCCGGCCCTGCGGTGATCATCATCGGCCCGCTCGACGCGGACGCCAGGTCATACGTGGTGACGGCGCCCTGTGTGGTGACGCGGGCAATGCCGCCGCCGTGCACCAACGTGCACCAGAGCGCGCCGTCAGGGCCTGTGGTGAGCGCGTAGGGCCCCGCCTCGGGCCCGGCGATGGTGAACTCCTGGAATACGACGTCGTGATGGGGCATCGGTGTGGGCAGTCCTCTCCGCGTTGGCAGGGGGAGGCTATGCCATCGCGTAAGGAAGTACCCAGGCATTTTCCGGGGGTGCGGCGGGCCCGCCCTCGTCCGCCGGTCCAGGCGGACGAGAGCAGCGGACGGGGCACCCGCACACCGTGCCGGGAAGCTCTCCGAGGCGCGGGGAGGCTCCGGTCACTCCAGGCCGAGGGACTTGCACTCCGCGGTGAGGTCCTTGCAGAGCCAGTCGGTGCGCACGACACCGTCCCGCACGACCGTGTCCTCCAAATTCTTCCTGGTCACGATCTGCGCCTCGAACAGCTTTGCGGGGATGCCGGACTTGCTCTTGCTGTCCGCCGTCGCCGGGGTAAGGGACTTGATGCTCTTCCCCTGAAGAAGACGGACGGCGATCTCCGCGGCGGTTTGCGCTTCCGGCCTGACCTCCTTGTAGATGGTGAAGGTCTGACTGCCGCTTACCAGCCGCCGCAGGGCCGGGAGTTCGGCGTCCTGGCCGCCGAGCGGCACATTCTCGACGCCGGCCGACTCCAGCGCTTCGGCAATGCCGCCCGCCATGCCGTCGTTGGCGGAGTAGACCGCGTCGAAACCGGCCGGACCGAGGTCGTCGATGACCTCGCTCATCTTCTTCTTGGCCTCCGCCGCGGACCAGTCCTGGATGTCCTTCTCGTAAACGATCTTGCGGACCTTGCGGTCGAGGATCTCGTGCGCGCCCTTCTTGAAGGACGGGGCGTTCGGGTCGCTCGGCGAGCCGTTCATCATGACGACGTCGGAGGTGGCCGCACGGGAGCCCAGGACAGCGGTGAGGCCCTTGGCCTGGAGCCGGCCGATCTCCTCGTTGTCGTAGGACACGTAGGCGGCGACGTCGCCCTCGGCGAGCCGGTCGTAGGCGACGACCTTGACGCCCTTCTTGGCGGCCTTGTCCACCCAGCTCCGGCTGGCCGCGGCGTCCACCGGATCGAGAATGATGACCCGCACGCCCTTGCTCACCAAGGCGTCGAACTGCCTTTTCTGCGTGGCCACATCCGACTTGGCGTTGCGGTAATCCAATTCGCATTCGAGGCACAGGGAGGCGACTCGCGAAGAAATAATGCGGCGGTCGAATTCCTCGTAACGAGATGCATTGTTCTCCGGCAGGAGCAGTCCAATGGACCGGTTATCCGCCGCTGCGCCGCTATCGTCATTTCCGCAGGCCGCAAGGGGCGCTACGAGCGAAAGCGCCATTGCACCCATGGCGACACGGCGCAGTATTGCATGCATTTCAGGTACCTCCAAAGGGGCCGTCCCTGACCGGCCCGTGAACGGCTGAAGTGAACGTCAATCACGCTCCGCAGTCAAGAATCGAAGCAATAACGATCCGAAAGCGACTTGTGCCTTGACGACCCGAAACGAGGTGATTGGGGTGTTGGTGGTCCGCGCCGGAGCGGGCCCCTCGTGGGCCGGACACCCCCGGGGCCGGCGGATCAACCGGCGCGGACGTGGCGATCGTCACCCCCGTGGGTGGCCGTGCGGGGAGCGTCGCCGCGGACCGGCACGCCCGGGGCCGACGGCCGCACGACCCTCTGCCACGCGACGTCCACACGTTCACCACATTTACCCGGCAGACAAATACACACCGCGCGTGGCTATGCCGTCACACCTTCCCCGCCCGGCACAGCGGATTTTCTCCAGGGGCGGCCGCGGAAACATACCGACAGGGGCACAGGGAGCGGATCCACGAGAAACAGCCGGTATGCCGATCACCTCGCGGGCGCCGGTCCGCGCCGCTCGCTGCGCGCCGCGAGCGACCCGGAGGATTTCCGCCGCCCCGCCCGGCTGCGCAGGGCCAGCTGGACGGCGATGATCACCACGGCGGTCACGATCGCGCTGTGCCACAGCAGCACGTCGAGCCGGTCCGCGGACAGGTAGGCCCCGGCCGCCACGGCGGCCAGCGCGCACACCCCTCGATCGACGATGCTCTCGACGGACAGCAGGGTGGCGCGCGGGGCGAGCGCCGGGATCGCGTCGTTGACCAGCTTGCGTTGGACGGGGTAGGCGAAGCCGGTGGCCGCCGCGAACACACACAGCAGCGCGACCACGGTCCACGGCCCGCCGAGGGTGATGCCGGCCAGCGTGCCCGCCAGCGCGAGGCTGAGCAGGGTCACCCAGGTCGTCGGTGCCGTCCTGCGGCCGAGCCACTGCGGACGCGCCGAGGCCACGGCCTCCGCCACGGTCATCGCCGCCAACACCCCGCCGTGCGCGCTCTCGCCGATGCCGTGGGCCATCAGGATGGGCTGGAAGAGATTGACCTGGCAGATGCGGGAGAGCGTGAACACGGCCACCCCTTGCACCATGAGCAGCGCGAGCCAGGGCGTGGCGCGCACCCAGCGCAGTGCCGCGGCCGCGTCGCGCACCAGCCCACCACGGCGGCGGCCGATGTCGTCGTGGTCGTGGGCTCCCGGCGCCTCGCCCCGGTGCGCCGGGGCCAGGCGCGGCAGTGCGACGGCACAGGCCAGCGAGCCCGCCGCGCTCACGGCGCTCAGCACGTACGGCGTCGGGTGGGCGACGGCCATCAACGGGCCGACCAGGGGCCAGCACATCACCTTCGCGGCGAGCCCCAGGGCGCGGGCGGTGCCCTCGGCCTTCAGATAGTGCTCCTCGCACCGCTCCTCGGCCAGGGCGTCGTACAGGTAGGCGCTGGCGGCGCCGGAGGTCAGGGAACGACCGGCGGCGATCGCCAGGAAGTGCACGAGGAAGCCCGCATACGAGGGAGCGAGCACCGGGACGAGGTTCGCCGCGGTCATCACCACCGCCCCGGCCCGCAGGCAGTTGCGGGCACCGATGCGGTCGGCCACCATCCCGGTCGGGATCTCGCACAGGCAGAACGCGATGTAGTAGATGCTCTGGATCCCGAAGATCTGCCCGTCGGAGAGTCCCGCCTGCCGTTGGTAGGCGTAGAACACCGGCATCCACCACAGCAGGTTGAACAGCAGCTGGAAGCCGTTGTTCAACCGGATGACCCGGCGGGCCACGGGGGTCGGGGGCGGTCCCGCCGGGCGTTGCCGGGCGGTGAGCCGGGGCCCGGGAAGCCGGCGGATCACAGCGCGTAGGGGCGGATCTGGACGAGCCGGAAGTCGCCCTGATCGGTCATCAGCCACTCGATGTCGAGCGGGCTGTCGGTGTCGGACTCGCTGAAGTGGGACTGCAGCAGCCTGCCGGTGAGAGCCAGGTCTGCGAGCCTGCCGCGGGTCACGGCGGGCAGGTCCGCGCCGGACGAGCCGAGCGCCACCGTGCGGCCGCCGCCCTCCACGGTGTTGTAGAGGTACTGCTGCGGCAGCGTCGTCCCGTCGACGACCGTCTCGGGAGAGCCCGGTGAGCAGTTGAGGTAGACGTTGCGGAAGTCTTCGCGCCGGGTCGGGTTGCAGGTCACCAGCACACCCCCGAGGTCCGCGGGGACGTACTGCTGGATGATCACCCCCATGTAGGTGTCGTCCAGCGAGATGCCGACCTGGTGGCGCAGCCGCACGCTGCGCGGCGACAGCAGGGAGGCCCACACCTGGCGTACCGCGGCCAGGAGTTCGTCGGCGCCGCGGACGGTGGTGACCGAGTCGTAGACCCCGGCCGCGGAGAACCCGGGCAGGTCCTCGGCGTTGGAGGAGGAGCGCACCACCAGGCGGCTGCCCGCGGCGAGCGGCGCGGGAAACGCCTGAGTGATCTGCCGGGTCACCTCGTCCGGCATCGGGGCGTGGCGGACGACGTGTTGCAGGTGCAGGCAGAGCGAGTCGAGCACCTCGACCGCGTCGAGTTCCAGCGCCATCTTGAGCTTGCCGATGCCCTGTTGCAGGGCCGGCGAGGAGATGAGAAAGCGGTGCTGCAGCGCGAACGGCAGGGCGACTCCGTCGGGAGCCGCGACGGTACGTGCGGCGAACGCGGCCGCCGCCGACCGGAGCTCGGCGGCGGTGGCGTCCGTGGTGCCGAGGCGGGCCGCGAGGTGGCCGTACAGATCGGTGCGGGGCGGCCGGGGCCGGGCGTAGAACGCGGTGAGGTCGGCGGTACGGCTGTCGAGGACGTGGTGCAGCTCCCCGAGGTTGGCCGCCTTGGTTCCGTAGCGGTCCCGGTCGGCGCGGCGCAGCCGGTGCAGGGACAGGGCCGGGACGTCCTCCAGCAGCGGCGGTTCCATCCGGATCCGCTGCTGGTGCCACGTCGGGGCCTGCAGGGCGGGGGCGTTCGCCAGCGGCGCGAGGGTGATCTCGTCGTCCCGCACCCGGTAGCGGACCCAGGCGCCGTTCAGGTCGTCCTGTTCGACGAGCTGCGGCAGGTCGCGGACGATCGCGTTGGGGATGCCCCAGCCGGAGGCGAGGACGTTGGTGTGGGAGAGCGGTGTGATGGGCGCGGTGTTGACGAAGCCGGCGACGCGCGGCACGTCGTCGGGCAGGCAGGCCATGGCGACGATGTCCGACCAGCCCAGTCCGGCGGCGACCGCCTCGTACTCCTCGCTGGTCGCGAAGTAGCGCAGCCGGCCGGTGGCCTCGCCCGGGTTGAGCGGGGTGCGGGTGCGGTTGCCGAAGAGCTCGTGGCTGAGGATCCGGGGCACCCGGACCCCGCTGATGGCGGTCAGTTCGTGTTCCTGACCGTGGTTGGCGGGCTTCAGCAGCAGCGGCAGGCGGCCGTCGACCCGGCTGCGGACGAATGTGTAGAAGTCTTCGAGCAGGGCGCCGTGCATGGTGTCGGCTTCGGTCGTCTCCAGGACGAGGAAGGGCCGTTCGCGGCTTTCGACGTCCTCGTCGGTGTGCAGGGAGAGCACGCCGAGGAGGAAGCGGCGCTCGGGGTCCGCGTACACCGAGGCGTTGAAGGCGTCCAAGGTCTCGTCCAGGGCCGTCAGTTCCATGCCGAGGATCCGGGTGGCGACGTAGTTGACGTGGAACGGGTGGACGGCGGTGTCGAGGAGATGCCAGGTGTTCTCGGTGCGGTCGACGACGACTTTCAGATAGGGGTGGCCGGCCAGCACTCCGGAGAGGGTGCGAAACAGCGGCAGCGAGAGGTTCTCGCCGACGACGGTGCGGTCGGTGTGCGGGCCCGGCGCCCCGAGCGTGAGCAGTTCGGTGGTCATGACGGGTCCTTCTCGGGGGCGACGGCGGGGAGGACGTGCGGCAGGGCGTCGACCAGGGTGCGGAAGTCGCCGAGGACGGTCTGCGGGTCGTCGGCGGAGAGCAGGCAGAGCGCCGCCATGGTGTTGGCGCCGGCGGCCGGGTCGTAGACCGGGACCACGGCGCCGTCGGGGAGGGAGTTCTCGGCCACGACGAACAGGCGGCTACCGTCACCGAGGGGGACGCCACGGGTCACCGCGGGGAAGTCCCAGACGCGCCGGTCCGGCCAGGGCTCACCGGCCCCGTCGACGGCCAGGACAACGAGCGAACCGGCCGCGCCCCGCGCCTCCTTCGGCGTACGGGCCCGTTCCGGCCAGATCACCGGGCGTCCCAGCAGGTGGTCGACGAGCATGCCGATGAGGTCGAGGCCGAAGACCTCCTCGATCTGCGGGACGGTCATCGCGCCGCCGAACCGGGCGGCCGTCTCGATCACCCACATCCGGCCGTCCGCACCGAGCTTGATCTCGGTGTGCGTACCGCAGTTCGCCAGGCCAAGCGCGTCCACGGCGTCCCGCGCGAGGGCCACCACCCGGTCCTGGGCGTCCTGCGGGAGCAGGGCCGGGGTGATGCCGGCGCGTTCGGTGAACGGTGCGACGGTCGGCATGCGGCCGCTGAGGCAGACCGGCCGGAAGTCGCCGTCGACGACGACGCCTTCGACGCTCACGTAGTCGCCCCACCCGGGCTCGTCGAACCAGTCCTCGGCCGAGCCCGTCACGATCTCCTCGACGAGGAAGTCCGCGCCGGCGCCTGCCACATGGAGTTCGGCGTAGCCGAGCTGAGCGGATTCGGCCATCACCGCACGCGACCGCTCCCAGGCCGCGCGCACCTCCCGCTCGGAGCAGATGATCTGGTGCGCGGTGGAGCCGGCGCTCCAGGCCGCCTTCAGCAGCAGAGGGAAGTCGAGAGCGGTGGCCGCGTCGTGCAGGTCCTGTTCGCAGGCGACCGGGCGGAACCGGGGCTGGGATATGCCCTGTTCCTGCCAGGTGCGTCGCATCATCCGCTTGTCGCGGGCGAGGACGCAGGAGGGGCCCGGGCCGGCGAGGCCGAGCTTCTCGCACGCCTCGGCGACGGCCACGACCGCGTACTCGGAGAAGGTGACGATCGCGTCCGCGCCGACGGCCTGGGCGCGGGCGACGATCAGGGAGACCAGGTCGTGCTGCTCCTGCGCGGTGGGGACCAGGACCGAGGCGCAGCGCCGCTCCGCGGTCGAGGCCAGGGTGGGAGGAAGTGCGCTGAGCGCCAACAGGTGCACTGCCGACCTCGCGGCGACCCGTGACAGAGCATGGCCGAGGGGCGGGCCGCCCTTGGCATGCACGTACAGCACCTTGCTCACAGGAATGCAACTCCTTCACGGAAAAGGGGTGGGGCGTCAAGAGGTGGACGGCGTCACCGGCGGACGGCGCGTCAAGGTGGCGGAAGGGGCGCCTCCAACGGGGCGCCTGCCACCCCTCAAGCGAAGCAGCCCCGAGGCTCCCGGGAAACCGCTTCGGGCGTCAGAGGGTCAGGCAAGTGCCAGAGTTGTGGGCGCCGTTGGGCAGGTGTGAAGGATCCGTGATGACGTATGGCGGGAGCGGCGGTGCGATGCCACCCGCCGGAGACCTCCCAGGTCGGCCGAGAACCGGGCTTGCGCGGGAACCGGACGGGATACGCATCGCGGTGTCACATCGCGCCAACCGGTTGAAACTTGATGGAAAGGTCGTCGTGGACGAGACCAGTCTCAAAGCGCTGCTCACACACCTCCCCGTGTCCTGGTGGGAGACCGACGGGCAGCTGCACGTCATCGACAGCGGCGGCGGCGCCTTCGGCGACACGCGGACGGCACAGCGGTTCCTCGACACACTGCGGCCCGATCTCGCCGCGAACACCGCCGGCCCCCGTCATTGGCACGCCCGGTTCGACGGTCGGGTCTTCGAGGTGAGCTGGCCCCTCGACGGCGCCGCCGGCCGCGGCCGCACCCGTGGACTTGCGGTGGAGGTCGACGCCAGGACCGCCCCCGGGCGCCGCTACGACGCGTTCGCCGACCTGGCCCCCGCCGCGGCCTTCATCCGGGACGAGAACGGGCGCTACCTGTGGACGAACCACGCCTACGCGCACCTCTACGGCGCCACTCCCCCGGACATCATCGGCAAGCACCTCAAGGACTTCGACTCCCCTGACGACGCCGCGCAGTTCCTCGCGCTCGACCGGGAGATCCTCGCCCACGGCAGGCCGGTGCGGCACACTCTGACGTACCACCGCGCCGACGGCAGCGACGGACACGCGGCGGGCCACCGCTTCCCCGTCCTGGAGGGCTCGCAGACCTGCGTGGCGGGCATCTACGTGGACATCACCGACTCCACGCGCGCGCTGCGCCAGCGCCGCGAGGCCGAGGAGAGCCTGCACGCGCTGCGCGACCACAGCGGGCTGCCCTGCGCCCTGATCTCGGCCGGGGGACGGATCAGGCAGGCGAGCGCCGCGGCCGCGGAACTGCTCCAGACCCGGCTCTCGGACCTCATCGGCCGCCGTGCCGACACCGTGCTGGCCCCGGCCCCGGAGCTCGACCTGCTGCACCACAGATGGAACGACCTGATAGCCCGCCGCAGCAGGCGGATCGAGACCTCCGTGGTGTTCCTGGACGCTCACGGCCGGCAGCGGCGGGCCCGGCTGCATCTGACGACGGTGGGCCGGACCTCGACGCGCGCGGCACACGTCTGGGCGGTCGTCACCCACCAGGGGCTCGCGCACGAGGTCCAACCGCCGCTCACCGCAAGCCAGATCCGCATCCTGTCCCTGCTGGCAGTGGGGCGCAGCAACGGGGAGATCGCCACGTCGTTGCGGCTCTCCCGGCAGACCGTCGACTACCACCTGCGACGGCTGCGCGATCTCCTCGGCGCCGCGACCAGACCCGCTCTGGTCGCCCGTGCGTACGTCCTGGGCATCCTCGCCCCCCAAGCCTGGCCGCCGCGTTCGGCCACGGCCACCCATCCACTCAGCCCCACCTGAGCGGAGCGGCGGCGGGCCGCTCCGGGGCGGGGCGCCGGTCGCCTGCGAGGACGGTCTGGGCGCGCAGAACGACCGGCCGGGGGCCGGTCGCGTTCCCGGGACGGGCGGCGGACCTCCCGCCCTGCCGCGCCCCACGTAAACTCACCCGGGACGGGGCAGGGGCACACCGACCGCGGAACGGACGCGAGTGACCTGCCCGGTCATCCAAGGGTCCGTGGGACCAGTGCCCGTGTGCCCGACGCAGCTCGCATCGCTGGAGGTTTCCGCCCGATGGCACCGTCCGTGGGTATCAAGGACGTCGCCCGCGCCGCCGGGGTTTCCGTGGGCACGGTCTCGAATGTCATCAACCGCCCGGAGGCCGTCGCCTCGGGCACCCGGGAACGGGTCCTGTCGGCCATCGACCGCCTCGGTTACGTCCGCAGCGAGTCCGCGCGACAGCTGCGCGCGGGGCACAGCCGCATCATGGGGCTGCTCGTCCTCGACATGGGCAACCCGTTCTTCGTCGACGTCGCACGCGGCGCGGAACGGGCCGCGCGCGCGGCCGGGCTCGGGGTGATGGTGTGCACCAGCGCCCAGAGCCCGACCGAGGAGGCCGAGTACCTGTCGCTCTTCGCCGAGCAGCGGGTCCGCGGCGTCCTCCTGACCCCCGCCGACGCGACCGGCCGCAACATCGCGGCCTTCCGCCGGCACAACATCCCCTTCGTGCTCCTCGACCGGGTCGCCGAGGGCACCTCCGAATGCTCCGTCTCCGTCGACGATGTCACCGGCGGCGCCCTCGCCGTACGCCACCTCGTCACCGCGGGGCACCGCGGCATCGCCTACGTCAGCGGCCCGTCCACGCTCCAGCAGGTCAAGGACCGGCGCACCGGCGCGCTCCAGGCCCTGGCCGAGGCCGGGCTCCCCGCCGAGTCGCTGCGCGAGCTGCCCAGCAAACGCCTCGACGTGGCCGCCGGGCGGGACGCCGGCGCCCGGCTCCTGGGCCTCACCGAGCGGCCCACCGCCGTCTTCTGCGCCAACGATCTGCTGGCGCTCGGCGTCCTCCAGGAGATGTACGCGGCGGGGGTGCGGGTCCCCGAGGACATCGCGATCGTCGGCTACGACGACATCGAGTTCGCGGCCGCGGCGGCGGTCCCGCTCACGTCCGTGCGGCAGCCCGCCGTCACCATGGGTGCCATGGCGGCCGAACTCCTCCTGGAGGAGATCGAGACGGAGGGCGAAGGCGGCCACGAGCACCGGCGTGAGGTCCTCCAGCCGGAACTGGTCGTGCGGCGCTCCAGCCTGGCACCGCACTGACCACTTCCGGCCAGGGCCGCGAACGCCTCGGGGCGGGTCAGGCCCCGCTCACCAGCACCACCTCCAGGGTGCGTGGACCGTGCACCCCCTCGACCCGGTCCAGCTCGATGTCGCTGGTGGCCGACGGGCCCGAGATCCAGGTCAGGGGGCGGCTCGGGTCGAGGAGCCCCATCGCGAGCGGCAGCGAGGCGACGACCTGCTCCGGCGCCCGCACCACGCAGATGTGGTGGTCGGGGACCAGCGTGATCCGGCGCCGCCCCTGGTCCGGGCCGCCGTCCAGGACGAGCGTGCCGGTCTCGGCGATCGCCACGGCGCAGCCCGTCACCACGCTGTCCGTGCCGTCGAGCCGCGCGGGAGCGAGCGCGGCCTCGTCGTGGACACGCGTCGGACCGCCGTCGGGCAGCCATCCGGACGGCAGGCCCGGCGGCACCACCACCGTCCGCGAGCCACGCTCGGCGAGCAACCGCGCCAGGAGGGCGGGCAGCCCGCCGGAATCCGTACGGTGCACCAGCGCGCGGTAGTCCGCCAGGTTCTCGGCGAGCAGCTCGACGGCCTGCTCGGGGGTGCGCCTACCGTGCTCGCGCAGATAGCCGCGGTCCACCGCCGACGAGTAGTCCTGCGGTTCGCGTGCCGGCCCCAGCGCCCGGCGCACTCGGCCGAGGACCCTGTCCCTGCTGCTCATGCGCTGTCCTTTCCGCCGGGCTGCCGGGTGCGCCGCCACCAGTCACGGAAGGGCTCCGCGGGCACCGGCGGCAGGTCGCGGGTCGCGCTCCAGGCCCGGCCGGGGCCAGGCAGCGTCCTGGGGTGGAGGCGGCGGGTGCGCGAGGCGAGCCGCTGGCCGGCCCGCAGCGCCGCGGGATGGCTGAAGGCCCAGCGCGCGGCCCGCATCGCGGCACGCTCGGCGGCGTGTCCCTTCGCGGGCCTCAAGGTGACCTTCGCCCCGTGACGGGTGACCTCGCCGCCCTGCACCACGCGCTCGCGGAGGTGCACCAGGACCTCGGGAATGTCGATGGCGACGGGGCAGACCTCGTAGCAGGCTCCGCAGAGGCTGGACGCGTACGGCAGCGAGGCGTCGATCTCGCTCTGGGTGCCCCGTAGTTGAGGGCTGAGGATGGCGCCGATCGGGCCGGGGTAGACGGAGCCGTACGCGTGCCCGCCCGCCCGCTCGTACACCGGGCACACGTTGAGGCACGCCGAGCAGCGGATGCAGCGCAGTGCCTGACGCCCGACCTCGTCGGCAAGGGTGTCGGTGCGCCCGTTGTCGAGGAGAACGAGGTGGAAGGCCCGCGGGCCGTCCCCCTCGGCGGCGGCGGTGGTCCCGGTCCACATCGAGGTGTAGGGGTTCATCCGCTCCGCCGTCGAGGAGCGGGGCAGCGTCTGGAGGAACACCTCCATGTCGCGCCAGGTCGGCACGGTCTTCTCGATGCCGACGACCGAGATCAGGGTCTCGGGGAGAGTGAGGCACATCCGGCCGTTGCCCTCGGACTCGACGACGACCAGCGTGCCGGTCTCGGCGACCATGAAGTTGGCGCCGGAGATGCCGACCTTGGCGCGCAGGAACTTCTCGCGGAGGTGGAGCCGGGCGGCCTCGGCGAGTTCGGCGGGGGTGTCGGTCAGCCCTTCGGGCGCCGGGCGGCCCCACGCGCTCATCTCCCGCCGGAAGATGTCACGGATCTCGCCACGGTTTCGGTGGATGGCCGGGACGAGAAGGTGTGAGGGCCGGTCCTTGCCGAGCTGCACGATGAGTTCGGCGAGGTCGGTCTCGTAGGCGCGGATGCCCTCGGCCTCCAGCGCCTCGTTCAGACCGGTCTCCTGGGTGGCCATCGACTTGACCTTGACGACTTCCCGCTCGCCGGTCTCACGCACCAGGCGGGTCACGATCCGGTTGGCCTCGGCCGCGTCGGCCGCCCAGTGCACGGTGCCGCCGGCCGCCGTGACCGATTCCTCCAACTGCACCAGATAGTGGTCCAGATGGCGCAGGGTGTGGTCCTTGATCTGCTTGCCCGCCTCGCGCAGCTCCGCCCAGTCCGCCAGCTCGGAGACCGCCTGGGCCCGCTTGTCACGGATGGTGTGCGTGGCGTGCCGCAGATTGGCGCGCAGCGTCCGGTCGCGCACGGCATCGTGCGCGGCTTGCGGAAAGGCGGGCATGCCCAGATACGTGCCGCTCATGACAGGGGCTCCTCTTCCGTGCTCGCCAGGATCTCCGCGAGGTGGACCGGGCGCAGCGGCGTACGCAGCCGTGCCATGGTGCCGCCGAGGTGCATCAGGCAGGAGTTGTCCGCCGCGCACAGGACCGCGGCGCCGGTCGACTCGGCGTTGCGTACCTTGTCGGTGCCCATCGCGGCCGAGACATCGGAGTTCTTGACGGCGAAGGTGCCGCCGAATCCGCAGCACTCCTCGGCGCCGGGCAGTTCGACGAGTTCGAGGCCGCGGACGGCTTCGAGCAGCCGGCGCGGCCGGTCGCCGAGCCCGAGGGAGCGCAGCCCGTGGCAGGTCGGGTGGTAGGTCACGGTGTGCGGGTACCAGGCACCGACGTCGCTCACGCCGAGCACGTCCACCAGGAACTCGGTGAGTTCGTAGGTCTTGGGGACCACCGGTGCGAGCGCCGTCGCCAGGTCCTCGCCGCGGCCCTCCGCACAGGCCCGTTCGCCCATGCGCGGATACAGCTCGCGCACCATCGCACCGCACGACCCGGAGGGCGTGACGATCGCGTCGTGGTCCGCGAACACCTCGGCGAAATTGCGGGCGAGCGGCTCCGCCTGCCGGCGGTAGCCGGTGTTGTAGTGGGCCTGCCCGCAGCAGGTCTGGCCCATCGGGAAGTCCACCTCGACGCCGAGCCTGGTCAGCAGTTTCACCACCGCCCGACCGGTGTCCGGATAGAGCGTGTCGTTGACACAGGTCAGAAACAGGGCGACACGCACCTCGGCCCCTTCGGTTCGTTCGGTTCGTTCGGTTGGTTCGGCACGTTCGGTCGTTGCTCGGACGGGTGCGGCGGGCCGGCCACCGGGGCGAGAGGGTGCCTCATCACGCCCCGATCCTGCGCTCGGCCGCGCGCCAGGCGGTGGCGTCGCCCCGCGGTTCGTACCGTGCCAGTGGCTGCGTGCGCGCGAGGAGCGCCCGCATCGCCGCCCGGTCGTCGACCAGACCGTGGGCCCGTGCCTGGACCAGGACGTTGCCGAGCGCGGCGGCCTCGGCGGGGCCCGCGACGACCGGCAGGCCGCAGGCGTCGGCCGTCAGCTGGCACAGCAGCGCGTTGCGTGCGCCGCCGCCGACGATGTGCACGACGTCGACCGGTCGATCGGCGAGCCGGGCCGCGTCGGCGAGGGTGCGGCGGTGCGCGAGCGCCAGGGAATCCAGGATGCAGCGGACCGTCGCGGCCCGGGTCTCGGGCACCGGCTGGCCCGTCGCCCGGCAGGCGGCGGCGATCCGCTCGGGCATCCGGCCCGGCGGGAGGAATGCGGCATCGCCCGCGTCGACGACCGACCGCAGCGCCGGTGCCTGTGCCGCGTCCCGCAGCAGCGGGGCGAGGTCCGGTCCGCCCCAGGCTCGCAGGCATTCCTGGAGGAGCCACAGGCCCATGATGTTGCGCAGGTAGCGCACGGTGCCGTCGAGGCCCAGTTCATTGGTGAAGTTGGCGGTGCGGCTCTCCTCGCTCAGGACGGGCGCGTCCAGCTCAAGGCCCGCGAGCGACCAGGTGCCGGTGCAGATGTACGCGAAGCGGTCAGTGGCCGTCGCGGGCACGGCCGCCACCGCGGACGCGGTGTCGTGCGAGCCCACCGCGGTCACCGGAACCGGGCCGGTCAGCCCCGTCTCCTCCAGCACGTGCGGCAGCAGCTCCCCCGCCGGATCGCCGGCGCGGCGCAGGGGCGCGAACAGGCCGAGATCGATGCCGAGCCGCTCGGCGATGCCGTACGCCCAGTCGCCGGTGCGCGGATCGATCAGCTGCGTGGTGGAGGCGTTGGTCAGCTCGGTGCCGGGCCGGCCCGTCAGCCAGTACGTCAGCAGATCGGGGATCAGCAACAGGCGCTCGGCAACGGCCAGTTGTGGTGTTCCGCGGGCCGCCGTCAGCTGGTACAGCGTGTTGAAGGGCGCGTACTGCAGGCCGGTCGCCGCGTACAGCTCGTCGGCCGGTACCCGCGCCCACACCTTCTCCGCGGCGCCTTCCGTCCGGCTGTCGCGGTAGTGCACCGGGTTGCCGAGCAGCGCCCCGTCCGCGTCGAGCAGGCCGTAGTCGACGGCCCAGCTGTCGATGCCGACGGAGGCGACCTGCCCGGCGGCCCGCAGCCCGTCGAGAACGCCCGCGTACAGCGCGAGCACGTCCCAGTGCAGCGTGCCGCCGGTGCGCACGGCGCGGTTGGGGAAGCGGTGAACCTCCGTCAGGTCCAGGACGTCCGGTCCGGCCCGGACCGTCATCACACGCCCACTGGAGGCGCCGAGGTCGACGGCGGCGAACGGGAGGGAGTCGGTGGGTGGCACAGGGTCCTCGCGGGGATCGTTGGTGCGGGGCGGCGGCCGCGCCGGGACGCGCGGCCGCCGTGACGGGGAACTGCCGGTGTCAGCGGAGGAAGGCCGCCGCGACGCCCGCGTCCACGGGAACGTGCAGCCCGGTCGTGTGGGTCAGGTCCCCGCCGGTCAGGGCGAACACCGCGTTCGCGACGTGCTCGGGCAGGACCTCGCGCTTGAGCAGGGTCCGCTGGGCGTAGAACTCACCGAGCTTGTCCTCCTCGATGCCGTATGTCGCCGCGCGCTGCGCTCCCCAACCTCCCGCGAAGATCCCGGAGCCGCGCACCACGCCGTCCGGATTGACCCCGTTGACGCGGATCCCGTGCTCCCCCAACTCCACTGCGAGCAGTCGCACCTGATGCGCCTGATCGGCCTTCGCGGCGGAGTAGGCGATGTTGTTCGGGCCGGCGAACACCGCGTTCTTGGACGCGATGTAGACGAGGTCGCCGCCGAGCCCCTGCGCCCGCATCATCCGCGCCGCCTCGCGCGAGACGAGGAACGATCCGCGCGCCATGATGTCGTGCTGAAGGTCCCAGTCCCGCGCCGTCGTCTCCAGCAGCGGCTTCGACAGCGAGATGCCCGCGTTGTTGACCACCAGGTCGACGCCGCCGAACGCCAGCGCCGCGGCCCGGAACGCCTCGGCGATCTGCTCCTCGGACGTGACATCCACGGTCACCGCGACCGCCTTGTCCGCGCCGCCCAGCTCCGCGGCGACGGCGGCCGCACTGTCGGCGTTCAGGTCAGCGACCACCACGCACGCGCCCTCGGCGACGAGGCGGTGCGCGACGGCCCTGCCGATGCCGCTGCCCGCGCCCGTCACCAGTGCCACGCGGGTGGCGAGCGGCCTCGGCTCCGGCATCCGCCGGAGCTTGGCCTCCTCCAGCGCCCAGTACTCGATGCGGAACTTCTCGGATTCCTCGATCGGCGCGTACGTCGAGACCGCCTCGGCGCCGCGCATCACATTGACGGCGTTGACGTAGAACTCCCCCGCCACCCGCGCCGTCTGCTTGTCCTTGCCGAAGGAGAACATCCCGACGCCCGGTACGAGCACGATCGCCGGGTCCGCGCCACGCATCGGCGGCGAGTCGGGCTCGGCGTGCCGGGTGTAGTAGGCGGCGTACGCGTCGCGGTACTCGGCGTGCAGCTCCTCGATGCGCGCGACGGCCTCGTCCAGCGGCGCGGACGGCGGCAGGTCGAGGACCAGCGGCCTGACCTTCGTCCGCAGGAAGTGGTCCGGGCAGGACGTGCCGAGGGCCGCCAGCCGGGGGTGCTCGGCACGGGCGAGGAAGTCGAGGACGGCCTCGGAGTCGTCGAAGTGGCCGACCTGCGGCCGGTCCTGGGAGGCCAGTCCCCGGATCACCGGTGCGAGCGCCGCGGCACGTACCCGGCGCGCGTCGGCGTCGAGGGGCGCGTATCCGTCCAGCAGCGGACCGAACGGCTCGGCCTTCCCGCGCTCGACGAGAAACGACTCCGCGGTGCGGATGAGGTGCAGGGCGTTGCGCTCGCACTCCTCGGACGTGTCCCCCCAGGCGGTGATGCCGTGGCCGCCGAGTACGCAGCCGATGGCCTGCGGGTTGTCCCTCTTGACCGCCGCGATGTCCAGGCCGAGCTGGAAACCCGGGCGCCGCCACGGCACCCAGGCCACCCGGTCGCCGAAGCACTCGGCCGTCAGCTTCTCGCCGTCCGCCGCGCAGGCGAGGGCGATTCCCGAGTCGGGGTGCAGATGGTCGACGTGCGCCGCGTCCACCAGGCCGTGCATCGCCGTGTCGATGGACGGCGCCGCGCCCCCCTTGCCGTGCAGGCAGTAGTCGAAGGCGGCGACCATCTCGTCCTCGCGCTCCACCCCCGGATACACCTCCGTCAGCGCGCGGAGCCGGTCCAGACGCAGCACGGCGAGCCCGTCGGCAGTGAGCGTGCCGAGGTCTCCGCCCGAGCCCTTCACCCACATCAGCTCGACCTCGCCGCCGGTCACCGGGTCGGCGGCGGAGCCCTTCGCGGAGGCATTGCCGCCCGCGTAGTTGGTGTTGCGCGGATCGGCGCCGAGCCGGTGCGCACGGGCCAGCAGCGCGGCGGCCGCCTCGGGGATCCGCGCGGAACCGGCGCCCGTCGGAGGGTCTTGGGGGTGGATGGCGGAAGCCATGAGCAAGTCCTTAAGGGAAGAGATGAGGTGCGTACGGGGCGGCGGGTCAGGCGCCCCAGCCCGCCTGCTGTCCGACGGCCCGCTCGGCGGCGATGTGTGCGGCCCAGCCGGAGCGGTGGTAGGCGGCGACCGGGTCGGGGTCGAGGCCCTGCTCCTCGCGGACCTCGGCGAGCAGCGGGCGTACGTCGGTGTTGAAGGCGTCCATCAGGACGGCGTTGGCCGCGAGGACGTCACCGGTGCGCTGTGCGCCGGCCAGCGCGTCGCGGTCGACGAGCAGCGCCTTGGCCGTGGCCTCCTGGACGTTCATCACCGAGCGGATGACCGCGGGGATCTTCGCCTCGATGTTGTGGCACTGGTCGAGCATGAACGCGATGCCCGAGCCGTCGTCCAGGCCGCCCCCGCGCCGCACCTCGTACATGATCCGGAACAGCTGGAACGGGTCGGCGGCGCCCGCCATCAGGTCGTCGTCGGCGAAGAAGCGTGAGTTGAAGTCGAACGCACCGAGTTTCCGCTCGCGCAGCAGCAGCGCGACGATGAACTCGATATTGGTGCCCGGCGCATGGTGCCCGGTGTCCACACACACCTGCGCCTTCTCACCGAGCTTGAGGCAGTGCCCGTACGCCGTGCCCCAGTCCGGCACATCGGTCGCGTAGAAGGCAGGCTCGAAGAACTTGTACTCCAGGACCATCCGCTGGTCGTCGCCGAGCCGCTCGTAGACGGCCTGCAGCGCTTCCGCCAGCCGGTCCTGGCGGTCGCGGATGTCGTCCTGGCCGGGATAGTTGGTGCCGTCGGAGAACCAGAGCTTCAGATCGCGGGAGCCGGTCTCGTCCATGATGTCGACGCACTCCAGCAGGTGGCCGAGCGCCTTGCGCCGCACCGCCGGGTCCGGGTTGGTGACGCTGCCCAGCTTGTAGTCGTCGTCCTGGAAGACATTGGAGTTGATCGTGCCCAGCTTCACGCCGCGCTCTTCGGCATACCGGGCGAGGCCCGCGTATCCGTCCGGCCCCTCGACCCTGTCCCAGGGGATGTGCAGCGCCACGGTCGGCGCGGCGCCGGTGAACTCGTGCACCTTCGCGGCGTCGTCCAGCTTTTCGCGCGGCGTGCGGGGCACTCCTGGCTGGGCGAACACCTTGAAGCGGGTGCCGGAGTTCCCGTAGCCCCAGGACGGCGTCTCGATGGCCTGGCGCTTCAGAACCGCCTTGGCCTGCGCCGTCCGTGCCTCGTCTGCGGTGGGCTCCGTCATGTCTCTCCTGTGGTGGCTCAACTGGTGGCTCGGTGGCTCAAAACCCATGATGAAACGATTCAATATTGGAGCTAAAGGCCCTCGCGGGGCCTGTCAACGGCCCCGCGTCCGTCAGACCGCGGCCCGCTCCGCTTCGAGCCGGTCGAGGGACTTGCCGGTGGTGTTCGGCATGAACATCCCGATCACGCCGCACACGCACAGGCAGAGCGTGAGGAACCCGGCGACCGCCGTGATGCCGGTCTCGGCGAGGGTCGGCACGAAGAAGGACCAGATCCCGAGGAAGACCCGGGCGACCCCGAAGGAGATGCCCTGCGCCGTACCCCGCAAGGTGGTCGGGAAGAGCTCCTGGCTGACCGTCTTGTAGAAGCCCTCGCCCGCCATGGTCTGGCCGATGCCGAACAGGACGACATTGAAGATGATCGTCGAGATGGTGAACGGCAGGATGAGGAAGAGGCCGTACGCCGTTATCTGCATCACCGAACCGGTGATCCACATCGCCTTGCGGTACTTGTGCCCCTTGTCGGCCATGCGCATGTAGAGGGCGACCGTGCCGACGATGGCGAGGGCGAAACTCGCACAGGACAGGAGCACGCTGGTGGCCTGGCTGCCGGCGCCGAGAGTCTTGACCATGTACGGGGTGAAGATCCCGTTCGTGCCGGCCGCGAGGTTCCAGAACAGGTAGATGCCGCCGGTGTAGAGCAGGGCCCGCAGGTTCGGTCCGCTCAGCAGGTCGCGGACCCGCGCCCTGGCCACCTTGCCGGACTGCGCCGCGAGCTTCCAGGCCACGGATTCGGTCATCCCGCGGCGCAGCGCGTAGGTGACCAGAGCGACCACGAACAGCTGGAGGAAGACCAGCCTGATGCCCAGCAGCCCCAGATCGGACAGCGCCCATGCCAGGAGGAGGACGACCACCGGGCCGAGATTCCACGTCACCTGGGTGAGCCCCATCAGCTTGCCGCGCGCCTTCGCCGGGGAGAACTCGCCGACCAGCGCCAGCGAGGTCGGGACGTCCGCACCGACCGCGAGACCCACGATGAAGGTGCCCACGAACAGCATCAGCGGGTTGACCGCGAAGGCGATGAGCAGCACCGCGCCCGCGTAGACGAGCAGGTCGTACTGGTAGATCCGCTTGCGTCCGAGCTTGTCGCCCAGCCGGCCGCCGATGAAGGCGCCGATGGCCGCGCCGACGGCGTTCGGGCCGATGGCTGTCAGCGTGCCCACGGCATCGCTGGACAGGCCCATGCTGTCCTGGAAGAGCGACAGGCCCGAGCCGAGCGCGACGATCGAGCCGGCGTCCAGATAGGAAGCCATTCCGGCCAGGGCCGTCCACTTCCACTGCTGCTTGGTGACGGCGCCGTTCTCGGCATCGCCCGTGGCGTCCTGGGTGGTTTCCACCGACATCACGGAGCCTCCTTCGTCCTGTTGCGGGGCGGGGGGAAACGGCCGGAGCAGGCCCGGCCATCGATACGAACCATCGATACGAAGCGCGTCCACCCAGGTGGACCGAGGGCCCGACCGGGCCGCAGCCGTCGGCCGCAGGGCTCCGAGGAATCGTGGCGCGCCGATTGAAACGACTCAAACATGACCTCAGGTGCCGGTGGACGTCAAGACATGCGGCCGTAACTTTTCCGCCGCAGGCGTCACCTCGCGCGCTACCGCCTGCCACCAGGGGGGTGGCGGGCGAGCGGACACCGGCTCCGGGGATTGACGCCCCCTCCGCACCACACGTAGCTTCCGGAGACTCCGATTGAAACATTTCAATCGGACTTGCGCCTGAGCCCGTAACCCCGCCTCCCGAACCCTTCATCCCGCTTTCGGCACCCCGTGCTCGCGAAGAGGAGCCGCCCCGTGCGCCGCGTCTGTTTCCTGCTGAAGGTCCGCCCCGACCGGATCGATGAGTACCGCGAACGCCATGCGCAGGTATGGCCGGAGATGCTGGCGGCGCTCTCCGCCGCCGGCTGGCACAACTACTCCCTCTTCCTCCACGAAGGCGGCCTTCTCGTCGGCTACTTGGAGACCGAGGACTTCGCGGCGTCACAGGCCGCGATGGCGGCCACCGAGGTCAACGCCCGCTGGCAGGCCGACATGGCGGACTTCTTCGAGGAGTTGGACGGCCGGGGCCCCGACGAGGCGATGCGGCCGCTCACGGAGGTATTCCACCTGGCCTGACCGCGCACGGAGTGGTCGAGGGCTGCGGGGGCGAGGCCGTCGAGGACGCCCGGAGGAGGCCGGGCGGGCGTCGGGGCCGTCGGGCCGTAGGGGGCATCCGAGGAGAGCCCGACCCCGACCATCCGTCGACCGACTTCGATCACCCAGCGACCGTCCCCGACCAGCTGTTGTCCACAGTTGTCGCCGTGCGATGCTGAGGCGTCCGTGGACCAGGTCAGGGATGAGGAGAGTTCAGCAGCGTGAGGGCAGTGACACGGCGGTTCGGAACCGGCACGTGGGATCGCTTCGTCGCGTCCGACCCGGGGCTGCTGCGACTGATGGCCGGGCTGCGGACGGTCGCCGCGATCGCGCTCACCCTCGTCGCCCTCGCCCTGCTCGACACCGACGTCACCCACATGGTCGCCGGCGCCATGGCCGCGATGGTCTCCACCTTCGCGATCAAGGAGAAGCAGGTGAGCGGCCAGGCGATCACGCTCGCGCTCGGCCTTCCGGTCGCGCTCGCGGCGATGTCCCTGGCGGCGCTGCTGCACAGCCGGATCATCGCGGGTGACCTGTTCTTCGTCGCGCTGATCTTCGCCGCCGTCTACAGCCGCCGCTTCGGCGACCGCGGTACCGCCCTGGGACTCATCGGCTTCCAGATCTACTTCGTCTCCCTCTTCGTGGGCGTCACGGTCTCCTCACTTCCCGACCTCTGCCTGACCCTTGCCATCGCCTTCGCCTGCAGTGCGGTCGTGCGCTTCGCCGTCGTACCGGAGACGCCCCAACGCATTCTGCGAAGGCTGCGCGACGCCTTCCGCGCCCGGCTCGCGCAGCTCGTCGCCAGCCAGATCGAACTGCTCGACGCGCCTCCCGAGCAGCTGGACAAGGTCCTCGACGACCTGCGGCGGCACACCGCCCGGTTGCACGAGGCGGCGCTGATGATTCAGGGCCGCCTGGAGGAGGGCACCCGGGACGCGGCCACGGCCGCGCTGCTGCAACGACGGGTCGCGGACGCCGAGATCGCCACGGAGCGTCTGGGCGTGCTGCTGCTGAACGCCCGCAGTGCCGAGCGCGCGGACACCCTCACCCTCCATCTGCCGCACGCGCCCGTGCCGGCCACCGGAACCCTCATCACCACGCACGACGACGCGACCGTCACCCTGCGCCGGGACCTGAAGGCACTGCACCTGCTGGTGGCACGGCCGGCGTCCGACGACAGGGGCACCGCCGTCGCCCATGTACGCAACCGGCTGCTGGGCTACCGCGACGAGGACAAGCTGCCGCCCGGCTCGACCGCCATCCAGGATGTCTTCCGCGGAATCGGTGAGGCCGCCCGCTCCGTCCTGGGCCTGCGGCTCGCGCTGGACGGGCCCCAGGACGAGTCCAACGACACCCCGGCGACGACCCGTTCACGCGAGGAGTTCGACGCCGAGGACGTCGCGATCGGCGCCGAGGAAGAGGAGGACGAGGACGACGACCGCACGGGGTTGCAGCGCCCCACCACCCGCGCCGCGTTCCAGGTCTCGGTGGGCTCGGTGCTGGCCATCATCGGCGGTGAGTTCCTCTCCACCCAGCGCTGGTACTGGGCGGTGCTGACCTGCTGGGTCGTCTTCCTCAACACCGCGTCCACCGGCGAGATCCTGGTCAAGGGCTACCGGCGGCTGCTCGGCACGGTCGTCGGGGTGGTGGCCGGTGTCGGGCTGGCGGGGCTGGTCGGCAACCACACCTGGATCGCCTTCACTCTCGTCCTGCTCTTCATCTTCGCCATGTTCTTCACCGCCCCGCTGTCGTACGCGCTCATGTCCTTCTTCGTCACCGCGATGCTGGGCCTGCTCTACACGCTGCTCAACACCTACAGCTTCTCGGTGCTGGTGCTGCGCATCGAGGAGACGGCGCTGGGCGCGGTCTGCGGCATCATCGCGGCGGTGCTGGTGCTGCCGGTGCACACCGACCGCCGCACCGACGAGCTGCTGGGCACCGTGCTGGACCGGCTGGGCGACGTGGTGTCGGCCGCGGTGGAACAGCTCAGCGGCGGCCCGGCGTCCGACCTGCTGGGCAAGGCGCGGGACCTGGACACGGCACTGGACGACCTGCGCGCCTCCACCAAGCCGCTGACGCACCCGATCACGCCGCTGCGCGGTCGCCGGCGGACCGCCCGCTACCTGGTGGCCCTGCTGGAGACCTGCGCCTACCACGCGCGCTCCCTGGCGGCGACGGCCGAACTCGTACCGCACAGCAAGAACATCGCCGCCGACCCCCGCCTGGAGCGGGCCGGCCGGCGCATCGCCCACAACATCGCGGTGATCGCCGCGTACGTCGAGGACGAGAAGACCGACGGCGAGGTCACGTCCGGCGCGAGCATCGCCTCGATGCTCAAGCACGACGGGCCGGGCGCGCTGCCGTCGGGCACGGTCGCCTTCCGCGTCCTGCGCCACCTTCAGCGTCTGGACGAAGGAGTGGTCGGCCTCGCCCGGCCTCTCGACGTACCGGTCGCCGACCGCGGCGAGAAGAAGGGCGCACGGGGCTGACACCCGGAGAGCGTGCGCCGGCCCGGGGTGGCGTCCCTGTCGCGGTACTGAGCCCACGTTCACGAGCACACGGTGCCGCCAGGTCCCGCCGTGTTCCTACAGCGGGCTGCCGCGGCGGTCACGAGCGCGCGGTCCGATGTACGCGCCCCGACAGGTGTGACGTGTGGGGCGAAAGAGGCAGATGACGCCGGGCAAGTCCGGGTCGGGCACCGGCTCACCAACCTCATGACCACCACCACTTTCCGTGGTCAAGTGGTTAGGATTGGCAGTCCTGTTGGGAGGTCCGCGAGGGGCCACCCACTCGGGGGAGGGGGCGCGAAGGTGCAGGTCGACATCGTCATGGAAGGTGACAGCGACGGCCGGGCCCTGGCATCCACGACCTCCCTGACGTCCTTGTACCGCTGGCTGGTCCAGGATCCGGATGTGGCAGAGCAGGCCGACGTCTCGCTGGGATCCGAGCAGGCCGGGGCCGGCGAGATGGGCGGCACGCTAGAGGTGATCAACGCGGTGGTCGCCAACGGCATCGCCCTCGGCAGCCTGGCGATCGCCTGCGCCACATGGCGGGCAGCCCGGCCCACGGCTCCTGCCGTACGGATCGAACGGGACGGCGTCACGGTCACCGTCGAGGACGCCTCTCCGGAGACGGTACGCCGCATCGTCGACGCCCTGGGCGAGCCGCAGACACCGGCGGGTGGACCGGGAACGGATCAGCAGCAGTGACGGCCTTATCCGACCCCGCCGCCTCACGGGCCCTGCTCATCGGCGTCCACGGCTACGAGACCCTGGATGAACTGCCCGCCGTCGAGCGCAATCTGATCGGTCTGAAGCGGGCCTTCACGGATGAGGCGCTGTGGGGATTGCCGGATGCGCACTGCGTGACGCTGCCGCAGCCGGAGAGCGCGCAGGCGGTGCTCGACACTCTCCACTCCGTCGCCCTGCAGACCACCGACACCCTCGTCGTCTACTACGCAGGCCATGGGCTCACCGACCCCTTCAGCGATGAGCTGTATCTGGCCCTGCCCGGTTCTGACGGGAACCGCATGTACAGCGCGCTGCCGTACGAGTGGGTGCGCAGGGCGATGCTCGATCCGCACATCAAGGCCCGGCGCAAGGTGGTGATTCTGGATTGCTGCTTCAGCGGCCGGGCGCTACTGGGCGGCATGAGCGGCACCGATCAGGTCGCCGACCGTGCTCTCATCGAGGGGACCTGCCTGATGGCGGCCTCCGCGGAGACCCGCAAGGCGCTGTCGCCTCCGGGCGAGGAGTTCACCGCCTTCACCGGCGAACTGATCACAGTCCTGGGCGAGGGGATCGCCGACGGCCCGCCCCTGCTGGACATGCACACACTGTTCCGGCACCTGCACACCACCCTGGCGGCCAAGGGCAGGCCGCTCCCGCAGCAACGCAACCGCAATACGGGCGGGTTGATCGCGCTGGCCCGCAACCGCGGGTATGCCCCGGTCGCCCCGGAGACGGTGCCCCACAAGGCGCCGGCGCCACCGGCGCCCGAGCCTCCCACCTCGGAGGCGGAGGAGCCTGCGGAGGCGAAGGAGCCCACGGAGGCGGAGGAGCCTGCGGAGGTGGAACAACCCGCAGAGACGGATGAGCCCGCAGAGACGGACCAGCCCGTGGAGACCGCCGAGCCCTCTCAGGCAACCGATTCCCCTGAGCCCACCGGCGCCCCACAGCTCCCCGAGTCCCCAGGGCCCAGCAGCGCCCCGCACCAGGCACATCCCCCACAGCCCGCCAAGACGCCCCAGCACACCCGCCCCCGGCCCGTCGTCCACCCAGCGCCACCCCAACAGGACAGTCTCCGGAGGGCCACCACCAACCCCACCGCCGTCTCGCCCACCCAACCCACACGAACCGGCTCCCCGCGTCTCAAGATCGGCGTGGCCTCGCTGGCGGTGCTCCTCGCCGCGGGTATCCCCGCCATCATCAGCTGGCTACCGGACGGGCCCGGTGGCCCCGGCGGCGGCTCCAAGGCTTCATACAACGCCGCGACGAAAGATGTCGTAAACAAATCGGAGATCACGGGCGACACCCTCAAATTCATCGGCCAGGACGCCGACTCCTGGGATCCGCAGCGCAGTTACTACGGCTACGTCTGGAACTTCGCCCGTTACTACACCCGCCAACTGGTGACGTACACCGCCAAGCCGGCCGCCGCGGGCACCAAGCTGACGCCGGATCTGGCCACCAGCAGAGCCAAGATCTCCAACGGCAGAAAGACATACACCTACACCCTGCGCAAGGGGGTCACCTGGGAGGACGGCTCCCCCATCACGTCCCAGGACATCAAGTACGGAATCGAGCGGCTCTGGGCTCAGGAGGTCATTCCCGGTGGCCCGACCCACCTCAGGGAGGCCCTCGACCCGAACCACACCTACGAAGGTCCGTACAAGGACAAGTCCGCGGACAAGCTGGGCCTGAAGGCCATCAAGACGCCGGACCGCACGACTATCCAGTTTCACCTGCCGAAACCGAACGCCGAGTTCGAGCAGTTGCTGGCCATGCCCGCGGCCTCACCGGTGAAGCGGGTGAAGGACACGAAGACCAAGTACGGCCTCGACCCGTTTTCCAGCGGCCCGTACGCCTTCCGTTCCTACGCACCCAACAAATCCCTGCAACTCGTCCGCAACTCCCATTGGAAAAGGCCCTCCGACCCGATCCGCAAAGCCCTGCCGGACACGATCACGGTCGATTTCTACACCAATGAGACAGCCGGCGAGGCCGCGCTGACCGCCGGCAAGTACGACCTGATGCTCGGCGGGCAGGGCCTGAACCGTCAGACCCAGACCAAAGCGCTCCAGAGCGCCGACCACAAGAAGAACCTCGACAACCCTCTCACCGGCGGCGTCCGCTACGTCGCCTTTCCGCGGACGGTCGCGCCGATGGACAACGTCCATTGCCGCAGAGCCGTCTTCTACGCCGCCGATCACAACGCGCTGCAGACCACGCTCGGAGGGCCCACGGCCGGCGACGTCGCCCCCAATATGCTCCCTCCGCACCTCAAGGGCTCGGATGCCACGTACGACCCGTACGGCGTGCGCCAGAACAGCGGCCGGCCGGATGTGCGCAAGGCTCAAGACGAATTGAAGGCGTGCGGCCGACGGAACGGCTTCTCCACGAAGATCGCTGTGCGCAACACCGCGCCGGAGGAGGTGGATGCCGCCACCTCCCTTCAGGAGTCGCTGAAAAAGGCCGGCATCAGGACCGAAATCGATCAGTTCGACGGTGAGAACGCCACCACCGTCACAGGCTCGCCGAACGTCGTGAAAAAGTCGGGATATGGCATCGTCCTCGGTCGTTGGAGCGCGGACTTCCCCACCGCCCAGACATTCTGGCAACCGCTGGTCGGCAGCAAGTTCATCCTCCCGAGCGGCAACTACAACGTCACCCAGGTCAATGACCGGGCCATCGACAAAGCCCTTGACGAGGCCGTCGGCTCCGATGGGTCGGCCGGGACGACCGGCGTCGACCCGGAAAAGGCCGGTACGTTCTACGAGCAGGTCAACCACGCGGTCGCGAAGGGGGCCTACTACCTGCCCCTTCTCTACGACAGGAACGTCACCTGGCGGAGCCCGAGGTTGGCCAACGTCTATACGTCCGACGCTTACGGCGACTACGACTTCGCCTCACTGGGCGTCAAGAGCAAAGAGCACTGACCTCCCAGGACGAGAGATGCACACCGGAGCGGCTCGACCCTAGCCTCCCCTGGCCTGAATACATCGGCATATTTCATCATTTACGGCATTCTATGCGCACGCACCGTACTTGATCCCTTACCTTGCGCAAGTGACTGCCTGCCCAGGTACGTCATCGATCATTCAGAGCGCAAGGAGACTCCTGAGTGAAGCGAACTCGCACCTTCCGCACGGTACTTGCCGCCTTCGGTGTCGCCATGACCATGGCCGCAGCGCCCGCCGCGGCCGCCGCCCCGCACGACCAGGACCGCGGCCGCCTGTCCGTCGCACCCCCGCCCGCACCCTGCACCGGGGAGTACCACGGAGAGGCCCGGCTGGGGCCGAAGGCGCTGCCGAAGAAGTGGCACGCGCCGGTGGGCCCCCTCCTGAACGGATGGAAGCGGACCGGGACACTGTCGCCTTCGGCCTTTCTGCAGAAATACTGGCAGGGGCCCGCGGAGAGCGGCAGCTGGAAGTACCCGCCCAACGACGGGTTCGCCGAGGTCAACGGCGAGATCGACAAGGAGCCCACGAAGCTCCGCGCGGGGCAGCGACTCGACCGCTTCGGATCCGAATACGGCTCGTACCTGGCCCCGGCCGGTGACCGCTACGCCGAGCGGGCGCTCCCCCCGCAGAACCTCAACACGCGTGATGAGGCGGCGCCGTGCGACTACCACGTCTACAAGGTCACCAAGCCGTTCTGGGTGTGGGAGGGCGGCATCGCGCCCTGGTTCGAGCAGCCCGGCGGAGGCCGGCAGATCAAGCTCGACCCGGTGTTCCTCGACCCGAGCGAAGGACAGCGGCTGAATGTGAAGTGGCTGCTGGAGCACGACTACCTCACCTCGGTAGAGCCGTAGTCCACCGATGGACCGTCACGAGCTGCGCGCCGCACTGAAGGCGGCGGGTGTCGCCGACGGCTACTACCGCATCGAAGGCGTCCATGAACCCGGCCCCACGCCCCCCGATTTCCTGTTCCTGCGGAGAACACCGGACGGGGCGTGGGAGACCGGAGCCTACGAACGTGGCGCGTACCGGACCATCTCGCGCCACCCGAGCGAAGAGGCGGCCTGTGCGCATCTGTGGCAGCTGCTGACGTGACCGAGGCTCCTCGCAGCCTCCGCCGACCGTTGCAAAGGGCACCGGTCGAACCGCTGAGGGACCCAACGGCACCTCACTACAGTCCCTCCTGGGTACGACATTGACGTTGTGGGTGGACGTGCAGCGTTCCACCGCTGGTCGAGCGTAGGGAGGCGGGACCATGAAGCCGAAGACGTGGCTGTGGCGCTGGCAGAGCAATCCGGTCAAGCGACCCTCCGATGTCCTGGAGTCGACAGTTCTGCTCGTCGCCATGGTGCTCGTGGTCATCGGCGGACCCACTGTGGCGGTCTTAGCGGGCTTATCGGCACAGGACATCTTCCGAGAACAGCGTCAGGAGCGTTATCGCGCTACCGCTGTCCTGGTCAACGACGCACCCGACCGAACATCGCCCGCCTACAGCAGCGGCGGTGACGACAAGGTGCGCGCCTCCATCCGGTGGCGCGACGCGCAAAGCACTGTCCACACGGGGATCACCCAGGTCGAGCCGGGCCGTCAGTCGGGGTCGAGCGTCCCTGTCTGGCTGGACGGCCGCGGTCGACTCACCCATCAGCCGCTCGGCCCGACCGGCGGTGCTGTCGCAGCAACGCTGGTCGGCGGCCTGGCGGCGGTCGGTTGGTGCGCCGTGGTGTCGGCCGTCACCTATGTCATTCGTCGGTGCCTGAGGCACCGGCGCGCCCGGCAATGGGACCAGGAATGGGCGGAAGTCGGTCCCCGCTGGGGACAGAAGCGCATCTGAGGTTCGCCGCCTGCCGAACTGCTACCGGGATCGCCCGTCAGCGGCTCGCCTCTGCCGGGCCCGCGCCCCACACCAGCGACGCGGCGTCCGATGTCGGCTGCAGCACCGCCTCCGTCACCGCCGAGGTGCGCAGATGCGTACCTCGCTGGTAGCCCTCGTCGCGGACCATCTCCGAGAAGGCCCGGCGGGACGGGTAGGACACCAGCAGCACCGCGTCCCATTCCTGGCCCGGCTCCGCGACGACCGGGGAGGCGCCCAGGCCGTAGTAGAGAATCGTGCCGCCCACCCGCTCGGCGTGCGGGCGGAAGTGCCGGAGGTAGTCCGCGTAGCCCTCGTCCCCGCCCCCCGGCGCGAAGCGGAGCAGGTTCAGCATCACCACCGGGGTATCGGGGTCCTCCAGGAGGAACTGCTTCAGGCTCTTTCCCGTGGGATCCACCGCCATGGCGCACACTTCCCATCTGTCCGTCGTCGATCTTGTCGGGTTCTTTCAGGGCTTCGTCGGCGTCAGTCATGCATCGGCGACGTCACCGCCCCCACCGACGCGCAGGACACCAACGCCCGGTACTTCCCCAGCACGCCCGACTCGTAACGCGGGCGCGGTGAGGTCCAGGACGCCAGGCGGCCCGCCAGTTCGGACGGAGACAGAGCCACCGAGAGTTCACGCCGCTCCACGTCGATCGTCACGCGGTCGCCGTCCTGCAGCGCGGCCAGCGGTCCGCCGGCAGCCGCCTCCGGTGCCACATGACCGGCCATCAGCCCCCGGGACGCGCCCGAGAAGCGGCCGTCCGTCACCAGACCGACATGAGGGCCCAGGCCACGGCCCACCAGCGCCGCCGTCACGCCCAGCATCTCCCGCATGCCCGGACCGCCGCGCGGGCCCTCGTACCGAATGACCACGACATCGCCCCGGCGGATGCGGCCTGCCTGCACCGCCGCCATCGCGTCCTCCTCGCGGTCGAAGACCACCGCAGGTCCGGTAAGCCGAGGCGTCACCGCGGCAGATGCCTTCACCACCGATCCCAAAGGCGCGAGATTGCCCTTGAGGACCAGCAGTCCGCCGGTCGGGCTCAGCGCACGCTCGGCCGGTACGACGACCAGCTGGCCGGGCGTCTCCCGGGCCTGGTGCACTTCCTCGGCCACGGTCCGGCCCGTCACCGTCAGTGCGTCGCCGCTCAGCAGTCCCGCCTCGTCCAGGACGCGGCCCACCAGACGGGTGCCGCCCGCACGGTCCAAGTCCACCGCTGTGAAACGCCCACTGGGGCGCAGGTCGGCGATGACCGGGGTGCGGGAGCTGATCGCGTCGAAGTCCGTCAGGTCCAGAGGGATACCGGCCTCGTGGGCGATGGCCAGCAGGTGGAGAACCAGGTTGGTGGAGCCGCCCGTTGCCGTTCCCACGGTGATCGCGTTGCGGAAGGCGTCCGGGGAGAGGATCTTCTCGGGGGTCAGGCCCTGTTCGACCAGCCGCATGACCAGTGCGCCTGCGCTCTCGCAGACCCCTGTCCGCCGCGGGTCGGTGGCCGGGGAATCCATCGAACCGAACGGACTCAGGCCCAGGAACTCCAGCGCCATCGCCATCGTGTTGGCCGTGTAGTGGCCCGCGCAGGCACCCGCGCCGGGGCAGGCGGCACGTTCCAGTTCCCCGAGCCCCGCATCGTCCAGGGCCCCTGCCGCATTGCGGCCGACCGCCTCGAAGACGTCCTGGAGCGTGACCTCTGAGCCACGGAAGGTGCCCGGCTGCATCGTGCCGGAGTACAGGACCAGCCCCGGAAGGCCGAGGCGGACATGGGCCAGCGCAGCGGCGGGGAGGGTCTTGTCGCAGCCCGCGATGGTGACCAGGCCGTCCAACGCATGCCCGCGGCCCACGAGTTCGATGGAGTCGGCGATCACCTCACGGCTGACCAGGGATGTGCGCATCCCCTCCGTCCCCATCGTGATCACGTCGGAGATCGCGATGGTGTTGATCTCCAGCGGCGTACCACCCGCGTCGCGGATGCCCCGCATCACGGACTCGGCCAGGCGACGGTGGTTCAAGTTGCACGGCATCGTGCCGATCCAGCTGTGGGCCACGCCGATCATGGGCCGGGACAGGTCCTCGGTCGACAGCCCGGTCGCGCGCAAGGCCGCACGCGCCGGAGCACGGTCACGGCCACTCAGAAACGGATTTGCTGGCATCGCCCCTCCGGGACTTTCCGCGGGTGACTGGGAAACAGGTCTGCTCACCTATCGATTCCCTTTTGCTTCTTCCTTTCGACGGAGGATAGGAAAGCCGCGCGAAGGCAGACAGAGGGGAAAGGAGAAGGTGGCGGATGGCGGGCCGTTGGCCCCCGGGCCGTACCACCTTCGTGGCAGTGAGGTGCACCGTACGGCGTAGCGGGGTGCACCGTCTGTGAATTATGCGCGGCGTGGGGCGCCGGTAGCGTCCGAGAGGGAAATTCATGTGTCGTTACTGCGGCGAATCGGAATGGAGTGTGCGGCATGGCAGCCGAATGGCACGAGGATGCTGTCCAGGTGGGGATCATCGGCGGAAGCGGGTTGTACGACCTGGAGGCGCTGACCGATGTGCGCGAGGTCAGGGTGACGACTCCGTACGGCGACCCCAGCGATGCGCTGGTGGTCGGTTCGCTGGGCGGGATTCGGGTGGCGTTTCTGCCACGGCACGGGCGGCGGCACCAGATCGTGCCCACGAATGTGCCGGCACGCGCGAACATCTATGCGCTCAAGAGCCTGGGCGTGCGCCAGCTGATCAGCGTCAGCGCGGTGGGCAGTCTGCGTGAGGACTTCCGGCCCGGCGATCTGGTGACGCCTGATCAGATCGTGGACCGAACCCGCAACCGCAGCGGTTCAACTTTCTTCGACGAGAACCTCGTCGTGCATGTGCCCTTCGGGGAGCCGTTCTGCGGCCGGCTGCGTGAGTTGTTGGCCTCGGCGGCGCGGGACGCCACGGACACGTCGGTCCACACCTCCGGTACTTACTGCTGCATGGAGGGGCCGCAGTTCTCCACGCGGGCCGAATCCGAGCTCTACCGGTCCTGGGGGCTGGACATCATCGGGATGACGGCGGTGCCGGAGGCCAAGCTCGCCCGCGAGGCGGAGCTGTGCTACGCCGGGCTCGCGCTGGTGACGGACTACGACTGCTGGCGGGCCGATTCCGAGGACGTCAGCGCGAGCGCGGTGACCGAGGTGATGCGGCGAAACAGTGCGGCTGCCAAGGCGAGCATGGTCGCGCTGCTGGCATCGCTGGATCCCGAGCCGAAGTGCGGCTGCCAGGACGCGCTGGCGACCTCGGTGATCACTCCGCTGGATGCCGTGTCGGAGACGACTCGGGACCGTAACAGGCTGCTGGTGGGCAGGTACTTCGCGGCGCAGGAGCCGAAGCCCGCGGCGTAGGAGAACGAGTGAGGGCCCGGCTCCGCTGGCGCGGGGCCGGGCCCTTCCTGTACCCGGCCGTACGTACCGGGTCGCGGGCCGGGGCGGTCAGCCGTCGGTCGTCAGAAGGGAGAAGACCCGGGCCGGGGCCAATCGGGCCGCGCCGTCGAGACCGCCGATGCTCGCGGCGACGGCATAGCCGGCTATGTCGCCTCCGCCGCCGGTGACGAGCGCGCCGGCCGCCGCGAACGTGCCGCCGGTGGCGAGCACATCGTCGACGACCAGGACGCGGGCGCCCGGCGCGAGGGCGTCGCGCTGGATCTCCAGGGTCGCGGTTCCGTACTCCAGCTCGTACTCGGCCCGGTGTACCGGGCCGGGGAGCTTCCCTTTCTTGCGGGCGAGGATGAGCGGGCGGTCCGCAGCGGCGGCCACCGCGGTACCGAGGATGAAGCCGCGGGCCTCGATCGCCAGTACCCGGTCGAACGCGCCGGCGAAGACCTCGGTGAAGGCCGTGGCCAGTCGCCGTACGAGGGCCGGGTCCCCGAAGACCGGGGTGAGGTCCTGGAACTGGATCCCGGGCTGGGGGAAGTCGGGGAAGACACGGATCCGCTGCCGTACGGCCGCGCGGAGGGCGGCCGCACCGGACGGGGCGGTCGGCGTGATCTCGGTGGACATCGTGTGCTGGGGTGTCATCTCTCCTGCTCTCGTGGTGGGTCGACCGGCCGGTGGCCGAGCTGCGGGTGGTGCGGTCCTCGGGTCACTGGGCCAGGTAGCCGCCGTCGACCGGGAGGATCGCGCCGGTGATGAAGGAGGCGTCGTCCGAGGCGAGGAAGCAGATCGCGGCGGCGACCTCGCCGGGCTCGCCGATCCGGCCGATCGGATGGCGCTTGGCGATGTCGGCGAGGTACTCGGCACCGCCCGGCTCCTCGGGGAGCCGTCGTACGCGTTCGGTCCTGATGGTTCCGGGCGCGACGGCGTTGACGCGGATGCCGTGCGCGGCCCACTCCACCGCCAGGTGGAGCGTCAGCCCGGAGGCGACGAACTTGGCCGGACCGTAGGTGCTCTGCGACTCCTGGCCCGCGAGTCCGGAGATGGAGGACAGACAGACGATGGAGCCGCCGCGGTTCGGCAACATCGCCTCGATCGCGTACTTGCAGGACAGGAACATGCCGCGGCCGTCGACCGCCATGACGTGGTCCCAGTCCTGCGGGGTGGCCTCGGTGATCCTCTGCAGGGGCAGGACCCCGGCGTTGGCGACCAGGACGTCCAGACGTCCGTAGTCCTCCATGGCGGCGTCGGTCATCCGGTAGGCGGCGCCGGGATCGGCAACGTCGCCGGTGACGGTGCGGACCTCGGCTCCTGTGGCGGTGAGTTCGGCGGCGAGCTTGTCGAGCGCCTCGCCGTCGACGTCGCCGAGCACGAGGCGGGCGCCTTCCGCGGCGAAGCGTTCGGCCGTGGCCCGGCCGATGCCCTGGGCACCGCCGGTGATCAGACAGGTCTTGCCGCTGAGGCGGCCGGGTGCCGGTGGCGCTGTCATGGAACCTCCTGGGGGATCGAAGCCGCGGCCGTACGGTCCGGCTGCGGTGCGGTGAGCGGGCCGGGCGGCCTGACGGCGGCCGGCCCGGAGGCAAGTGCGTCGCGGCGGCAGGCGCGATCCAGCCAGAAGCCGGCCATCTGGCAGGTCACGATGGACATCAGGACCAGCGCGGCGAAGAACTGGGCGTTGATGATGCCGGCGCCGTAGGTGACGCTCGCCAGCAGGACTCCGGGCGTTCCGCGGGCGTTGAGCGCGACCGCGAGGCGGGTGGACACGCCGCGCCCCTCCCCCGCCAGCATCCCGGCCAGCCAGACGCTGCCGCCCTTCACGACGCACGCCAGGGCGAGGAACCAGGCGAAGAACAGCGGGTCGAGCTGGCGGGCCAGGTCCAGGCGGAGGCCGACGAGCGCGAAGTAGACCGGGACGAAGAACGCCAGGGAGAAGTGCCTGATCGCCTCCCAGGCGTGCAGGGCCCGGCCTTCCGCCTGCAGATCGCCGCTGCCGGAGTCGCTGCGGGCGGCGCAGATCCCGGCCATCAGTGCGCCGAAGACGGTGTTGATGCCCAGGACCGCGCACACGGCGACGCCGGCGAAGAGTGCGGACAGGCGGAAGGCGGTGGGGCTCTGACGCTCCACCGGATTCCAGCGACGGCTCGCCAGCCGGCGGAAGAACCGTGGCCCCCAGGCCATGCAGACGGTGAAGAACAGCAGGGTGATGACGATGTAGTACGCCATGGTCGGAAGCGGCGCATCGGATCCGATCGCGGCCCACACGCCGACGGCGTCATCGGACCGGACGGCGGCGAGGCCGAGCACGACGGAGAGGGCGATGTAGAGGACGGCGTCCTCGGCGACGGCGACCATGAGGACGATGCGGGCGAACGGGGTGCCCTGAATGCCGAGATCCATGATGATCCGGGAGATTACGGGGATCGCGGCGACCGCGGTGGCGATGCCGAAGACGAGGGCGAGGGACAGGGCCGTGCCGTTGGGCCCCGCGAAGTCGTGGTGGCCGACCAGGCATACGACGAGGACGCCGGCCAGGAACGGCAGGACGAGTCCCGCGGCGGCGATGATGGCAGCGGTACGGCGTTCCTTCGCGCCCGCGCGGATGCGCAGTTCGACGCCGGCGAGGAACATCAGCAGGAGCAGGCCGATCTGATTGACGGCGTCCAGTCCGGTGGCGACCGGTCCCGTGGTGGGGAACAGCCGCGCGGTGAAGTCAGGTACGAGCGCACCCAGGACGGTCGGCCCGAGCAGCAGACCGCCCACGATCTCGCCGATCACCGGTGGTTGCCGGAACCGGGCGAACAACCGGCCCACGGTATGTGCGGTGACGACGAGAACCAGCAGAGCGATCAGCAAATGGGCGACGTCGGCTGTTGACAGCGACATACGACCTCCGGAATTCATCGGCTGGTGGACATGAATGTCCGGAAGCGTAATGACGGGGGGCGTCTTTCCGTATCGACGTAAAGGCCGCAGGGGGTATGGCCTTTAGGAGTGCCCGGGTACCGCGAAATTCCCGTACGGATGTAGCGAATTCAGGGGCGGCCGGGCGCATGCGCCCGCGTCGGCGGCACTTAGGTCGCAGGATTCGTACGACCCGTGGTCGATGCCGCCGGGCGGCGCTGGCCGAAAGACTCGGTGCGCACGCGTTGTGCTGTGTCATGTGCCCGAATTCGACCGGCTGAGGAGTCGCCCATGATCGTCCTTTTCTGCGGAGACGTCGTCGGAGAACGCGCCACCGAGCGGCTGGCGGCGAGCCTGCCAGAGCTGCGCCGGAGGTACCTGGTCGACCTGGTGGTGGTGAATGCGGAGAACAGTGCGCCCAACGGCCTCGGCATGGGTGCCAAGCAGGTCGACCAATTGCTGGAGGCGGGCGCCGATGTCATCACCGGCGGCAATCACTCCTGGGACAGCGAGGAGTCCGTCGCACTGCTGGATCTCCCGCAGGTCATTCGCCCGGCCAATCTCGCGCCCGGGGTGCCGGGCAGGGGCGTGCTGCATGCCGAGGCCGCCGGCGAAACGCTGACGGTGGTCAATCTGGCCGACCACTGCGCCATGAAGTCCGTCAAGGCCACCGCGGGCAAGTTCCTTCCCGCGTACGACGGCTGGCGCGCCGCGGACAAGCGGGGTGCGGTGCTGGTCGACTACCACGGCGACCATGTGCTGGAGAAGCAGATCTTCGCGCATGCGGTGGACGGCGAGGCCGCGGCCGTGCTCGGCAGCCATACCCACGAGGCGACCGGGCCGCTGCATCTGCTGCCCGGTGGTACGGCATTCGTCACCGAGGTCGGCATGACCGGTCCCGGCGACGGAGTGCAGGGGTTCGCGCCCACGAACCTCGTCTCGGGGCTGCGCGGGACGGGAAATCCCTTCTCCGGAGCGATGCCGTCGGTGAGCCTGGGCCCGCTCGTGCTGGGCGCCGTGGTGCTGGAGATCCGTCACGGGCGTACCGCACGCCTGGAGCGGGTGTCCTGGCCGGAGGACGATGCGGCCCCCGAGCCTCGGACGAAGTCCGGCGATGCGGGAGGCGCGATATGACGCAACATCAGATACCGCTTGCCGCACCGGCCTTCCCGTCGCCCCAAGGGTACGAAGTGCACGATCTCTCGCTGGTACTGGCGGAGGACCTGCCCTGCCACTGGCCCGCCCACCAGCCCTTTCAGCACAAGGTCTGGAGCTGGTTCGCCACGCAGAGGAGCGGGGCCCAGACGACGTACAACCGCAGCGGGGCCCCCTACTCCACCCGCTGGATGGCGATCGACGAGCACACGGGGACGCACTTCGACGCCCCCAGCCACTTCGTCCCTCCGCCGGGCTCCGGCCTGCCGGACGCCGGCCCCGCGGGTGAGATCACCGCGGAACGGGTGCCGGTCGCACAGTTGATGGGGCCTGCGGCCGTCGTGGACGTGACGCGGCTCGCGGCCGCCGGCGCCGACGGCCAGGAAGAAGGCGGGGTCAGTCCGTTCATCACCGCGGACCATCTCCTCGCGTGGGAGCGCCGGTACGGACGGCTCGCCCCCGGCGAGGTGGTGCTGCTGCACACCGGCTGGGACGCGCGCTACCGGCGCGGCCCCGAGGGCGATGCGTATCTGTACGACGTGATCGTGACCGGGCGTGCGCCCGGGTGGCCGGCGCCCGATGTGTCGGCGATGGAACTACTGCTGGACCGCGGAGTGGGGTGCGTCGGCATCGACGCGCCGTCGATGGGCGCCGCGCACGACGGCGTCCCGGTCCATGTCCGCGGGCTGAGCGCCGGCGCGGTGTACGTGGAGTGCCTGACCGGGCTGGCCCGGCTGCCGGCGCGGGGGGCGTGGTTCTGCTTTCTGCCGCTGAAGGTCGAGGGCGGTACGGGCGCGCCCGGACGGGCGGTGGCGTTCCTGCCGTCCGCAACCGACGACTGAAGATCACCTAAGACCTGAAGGAGTGTCACCATGCGTTCCACCATGCGCCGTACCGTCCGACTGTCCGGTGCGCTGCTGCTCGCCGTGTCGGGCAGCACGCTGGCCGCATCGCCTGCGCAGGCGGCCGCTGCGGCCGAGCCACGCGTCATCACCTGTTCGGGCACCATCGCGGAGACGTTCTCGCCGGGGCTGACCGTGAAAAAGCGGCCCACCAAGGTCGTGGCGCACAGCAGGCTGTCCTGCACCGGCGGGACGGTCACCTCGGTCACCTTCTCCTCCAGCTACACCGTGGAGGCCAGCTGTGTGTCCAATCAGCTGATCACCGTGGGCTCGCCGAAGTTCCGCTGGAACACCGGCGGCAACTCGACGGCCACGTTCACCTACGTCGTCGGGCGCCCGGCGGGGCAGACCGTCGCGGCCGGCGCGGGGCAGGTGACCGAGGGCCGGTTCGCGGGTTACGCCGCGACCCGCGTGCTCGCCTCGCCCTCCCCCGATGCGCTCAAGTGCCTCGGCGAGGGCATTCCGTCGGCCAAGGGCGTCGACCATGTGACGCTGGTGGCCCAGCCGTAAGACGTACCGCCTGGCAACGGACGCGGCGTGCCGGACGGGACTCTTCGGAGTCCCTCTCCGGCACGCCGCGTCCGTGCGTGTCCACGCCAGCGGTCACACCGTCCGCGGGCCGGCCCAGAAGGCGTCCAGCGGATGCGGGGTCGCGGCAGCGATGAGCTGGCGGGCGGTGGCATGGGCCCGGTCCGCCGCGTTCTCGACGGTGCCGACGGTGTACTGGGCGATGACGCCTTCGTACAGCAGCAGGAGCTGATCGGCCAGCAGATCGGGATCGGGGGTGCCGGTGGCCTCCGCGAGCTCCCGTACGCGGTCGCGCACAGCCCGCTTCTGACGGGCGACGACCCTGCGGCCCGGGTGCTCGGGAGGGGCGAGTTCGACCTGTGCGTGGACGAAGGCGCAGCTGCGGAAGCCCGAGGGAGAGGTCGCCCACTCCTTCAGCGCGTCGAAGACGGCGAGGAGCCTGGCGCGCGGGTCCTCACCGGCGTCGTCGATGCAGTCGTCGAGGACGAGCCGCCAGCGGGTCTGCCGGCCGTCGAGGTAGGCGAGGAAGGCAACGGTATCCATGGGGTTCTCCCTTCGGAGGGCCGGCCGGTGCGCCGGCCGGCGAGTCAGATCGCGCGGCGCGACCGGCCGCGCGCGGGCTGCAGGGGGGCGGTGTGGATGGTCCGGGACTCCGGACGTGCCGCCACCGTCGGTTCGGCGGGCGTGTGTTCGGGGGCCGGGCGATCGGGCGTACGGCCTGCGGAGCGGCGTACGGGCACCGGGGCGCCGTGGCGAATGGCATGGCCCGCGTTGATTCCGTAGGCCACGTCCTGGACGAGCTGTAGCAGGGAGCGGAGAAGTGCCTTCATGAGCGTCGGTTCCTTTCCGGTGATGAGCCGGCGGGCCCGAGGAGGCAGCCGGCCGGTCAGTCGCGGGGCAGCATCAGTCGTGCCAGCAGGGTGGTTGCGCACAGCAGGGCGGTAGCGAGGGCAAGGCTGAGGTGGAGGCCGTCGACGGAGAAGCCACCGTCGGCAGGTCGGGCGAGCAGCGTGCCGAAGAGGGCGACGGCCAGGGCGCCGCCGGTCTGCCGCATGGCGTTGAGCAGTCCGGAGGCGGTGCCTGCGCGGTGGCCCGGCACGCTGTCCATGAGCAGGGCGGTCAGCGCCGGCACGGTCACCGCGCTGATCCCGAACGGCAGCAGGAGCACCAGGACGAGCCAGGCGGGCGTGCCGGAACCGAGCACCAGCAAGGCCGCCATGGCCAGGGCGAGCAGGGCTTGGCCCCAGACGATGACGGAACGGCGGCCGTACCGGTCGGCGAGACGCGGGGAGAGGATGTTGACCGCGGTGATCACGGCGGCGGTGGGCACGAACATCAGCCCGGCGACGGTGCCGGACATGCCGCGCAGCTGCTGGTAGTAGAGGCCGAGCAGGAAGATCGTGCCGTAGTAGGCGGCGTTGACGGCGAAGCCGACGGTGAGGGTGACGACGACCTCGCGCTGCCGGAGCATCTCCAGCGGCACCATCGGCGCGGGGTGCCGGGCCTCGGCGGTGCGGAAGGTCAGGGCCGCGGCCAGGGCGACGACGAGCGCCATGCCGCTCTGCCAGGTCAGGCGGCCCGCGTGGCCGCCTTCGATGACCGCATAGGTCAGGGCTGCGAGGGCGAGGACGGCGGAGACCTGGCCTGCCGGGTCGAAGGGGACGTGGCGGCGTGCCGAGGCGGGGACCCGGGTGAGGAGGGCGAGGATGAGCGCGCCCACGGGGAGGTTGAGGAGGAAGACGGCGCGCCACCCCGCCGTTTCTGTGAGGGCGCCGCCGAGTACGGGGCCGATGGCCATGGCGAGCGAACCGCCGACCGACCACAGAGCGATCGCGCGGGCCCGGCGGCCGGGGTCGTCGTAGGTCTGCCGGATGAGGGCGAGGGAAGCGGGCAGGACCACCGCGGCCGCGCTGCCCTGGACGACACGGGCGGCGATCAGGGTGCCGATGCCGGGCGCGAGGGCGCAGGCGGCGGAGGCGACGGTGAAGAAGGCGACTCCGATGGCGTAGGCGCGGCGAGCCCCGGAGCGGTCGGCGAAGGCACCGGCGGAGAGCATCAGCGCGGCGAACATCAAGGTGTAGGCGTCGACCACCCACTGCAGATCCGCCATGCTGCCGTGCAGGGTCGAACGGATCGCGGGGAGCGCGATGTTGACGCCGGAGACGTCGACGGTGATGACGAGGAAGCCGAGGAGCCCGGCGAGGAGAGCGAAGGCCGGGGGCGCACCGGCCGCCTTCTGCGGCGCCGGTAACGCGGCGGACGCGCGGCCTGCGGCAGGCGGGGAGCCCGGCGCGGGTATGGGCGGGGTGGGGGCCGACATGGCGAATCCTCCAGGCAGAGGCGGGAGAGGACGACGGTGCGGGCGCGATGCGGGGTGCGTGTACGTGGGCGGGGTGGGGCCGGAGGGCGGACACGTCGGCACGCCTGCGGATCGGCGCGCCGGTCCGGGGAGGAGGCGCTCAGTCGCGCTCCCGCCCGAAGAACTCAACCAGCGCCTTGGCGGTTTCCTCGGGCTGGTCCTCGGCGATGAAGTGGCCGGCGCCGGGGATGGTGGCGCGTTCGGCACCGGGGATGGCGGCGGCGAGCTGGTCGCCCGTGGTGGTCGGCAGCCACTGGTCCTCGGCGCCCCACAGGACGAGGGTCGGCACGGTGACATCGCCCAGCCGGTCCACGGCTTCGCGAGTGTCCTCGAAGCTGACGGCGCAGACCTGGTCGATCCAGCGCCGCTGTCCTTCGGGGCCCGCCCAGGGCGCACGGTAGGCCGCGGCGGCCGCCTCGGGCATCGGGTGGTGCGCGGCGGTGTGGAAGCGGGCGGTGACGATGTCGTCGAAGATGTGTGCCGGCATCGTGCGGTAGGCCTCGGCGTAGCGCTGCTGGTGTTCGGTGAAGGGGGTGTTCCAGGGGCCGAGGACGGCGGCATCGAGGAGGGCGAGGTGGGAGGCCGGGACCCCGTCGAGGAGGTGGGCCCGCATGACGATGCCGCCACCGATGTCGTGTCCGACAAGCGCGGGTGCGGTGAGGCCCCAGTGGTCGACGAGCTCGGCGAGGGTACTGGCCTGCTGGGCGATGGAGGGGGTGGCTCCGGGGGCGATGCGGGAGGCGCCGAAACCGAGGAGGTCCCAGACGTAGACGGTGTGGTGGCGGGCCAGGGTGGGGACGGCGTTCCGCCAGAGGTACGAGGAGGCAGGGGTGCCGTGGACGAGGACGACGGGCGGGCCTTCGCCGAAGACGCCGGTGGCGGCCTCGCCGGCGGCGACCGGTACGCGCTGGTGGAGCTTCCACGGGGTGGGCTGGGCATGCGTGCTCATGCCAATCCCTCCAGACCTAAGGGGTATAGTTGGCGTTCTCCGATTACCCTAGCATGGAGTAAGGCTTGAAGATTCCTTTTTCCGATTACGCACTAGGCGCCGGTGTCGCGACCGACCTGGTCAACACCTCCGCCCTGGTCCGCAGAAGCACGGGCGAAATGCTCGTGGACCCCACCGCGCTCGACCGCTTCCTGAGCGAGTACGAGATCCCCGTGGACACCGCGACCCCCGGCCGCCGGCTGACCGAGGAGGATCTGGAGCAGGTGCTCGCGCTGCGCAAGGAGCTGCGCGAGCTACTGGAGTCCGACAGCGAGGACCAGGTGGCAGAGGGCGCGAATGCGCTGGTCAGGCGGTCAGGCGTGGGGACGTCCCTCGAACGGGACACGGAAGGGCTCTGGCAGTGGTACGTCAGCACCACTCCGGAAGCCTCACTCGCCGAGGAGCTGGCCGCCATGGTCGGTACCGGGCTGCTGGGCGTGCTGCGGACGCTCAACCACGACCGCATCCGCCACTGCGCCTCGCCCGTGTGCGACGGGATGTTCGTCGACACGAGCAAGGCGGGGCGGCGTCGGTACTGCATGCCCGACCTGTGCGGCAACCGCCTCAACGTCGCCAAGCACCGCGCCCGCCGGCTCGCGGCCTCGGGTTCGGACGGGACGGCAGAAGGAGGCGGGACGGGTCAGGGGGCGGGTCGCCGCACTACGGCGGGCCCGGCCGATCCCCCGGACGCGGCGGGCCTGCGGGACTGAGGCCCGGATCGCTCCCCGGGGACACGATGGCGCCCAGAAGAGCCCACCAGGCCCGGGTGAGCTGAACCGCGGCCACCGTGCCGGCACAGGCGCAGGCCGCCTGGAGCGCGGCGGTCTCCGCCGCCGCGACGAGGCTGACCGCCAGGACGGTCACCGTCGCCGGGTCCACCCCTGCCTGCAGTGCACCCTCCCGGTCCGCACGGGTGGTCACCGCGTGCAGGCTCGGCAGCCACGCTCCGTACCAGCCGTCCCGGTCCCCCGCCTCGTCGCCCAGCCGGCTCGCCGCCCGCACGAGGTCGTCCTCGCCGAGCAGCAGCACCAGTGCATGGGTGATGTCGATGACCGCCTGCAGCGCGCAGGTCGCGTCCGCGGCGCTGCGGGTCACGGCCTCGCGGGTGACCCGGTGGCCCTGCGCGCAGACCTCGTCGGCCAGCGCCCGTTTCGACGCGAAGTGAAAGGTGATCGATCCCATCGTCACCCCCGCCGTCCGCGTGATGTGGGTGAAGGTGGTGGCGGCGTAGCCCCGCCGGGCGAACTCCGCCGCGCCGGCCCGCAGGACACGCCGGCGGGTCCGTTCGGCTCGTTGCTGGGTCACCAAGTGCCCTTCTTCCTCGGCTGCCTGCCCTCCCCGGCGCCGGTGCGCCGCAAGCGGCGCACGGAACAGTAGGCGGGCTCGGCCCGTCGCTCCGTACGCCGCTCGGCGGCAACTCCGTACGCGCATGACCGCCGGGTCGGTGCAAGTGCGTACATCGGGTCGTGTCGTCCTTCGGTCCTTCGATCCTGCCGCGAAGGCGACCGTCGGCTCAGCGGCCGCCCTCCGGGAGGATCGCGTCGGCCTCGATCTCCACCAGCAGAGCGGGGTTGGCCAGCGCCGAGATGCCGACGAAGGTGGCGGCGGGGCGCGCCTCCCCGAACACCGCGGCATGCGCACGGGCCACGGCGTCGAAGTCCGCGATGTCGGTGAGGTAGACGCGGGTGCGGACGACGTCACCGACGTCGCCGCCGGCCTCCTTCAGCGCCGCGGCGATACGGTTCAGCACCTCGGCGGCCTGCTCGCCCGCGTCGTCGCCGCCGACCGGGCCTTCGGGACCCGAGGCCGTCGTACCGGAAACGGAGACGAACGGGCCGACGCGTACGGCACGCGAGAAGCCGACTAGGGACTCGAACGGGGAGCCGGAGCTGAAGAGTTGGCGCTCGTTGGTGATGCTGCTCATGGGATTTCCTCCAGATAATGGGGCGGGGTTCAGCGGTGGGTCGGGGCGTGCGGTGACGCGGCGGTGTCGGCGGCCTCCGCTCAGGACGTGACCGCCGCCGGTTGGTCCGGCACGGCTGCCGGCACCGGCGTCCGCCACTCCGGATGCCGGGCGTGGCCCGTCACCGTCGCCCGGAACGCCGCCGCGATCGCGTCGAACACCGGGCGTTCGCGCGCGTACGGGCGGCCTTCCAGCGACGCGACCGGCACCAGTTCACTGGCGGTCCCGGTGAGGAAGACCTCCTGCGCCGCGCGCACGTCGGAGACCTCCACCGGCCCCTCCGCCACCTCAAGACCCAGATCGCGGGCGAGGGTCAGCACGGTGTCCCGGGTGATGCCGGCAAGCAGGCTGTCGGTGAGCCACGGGGTGCGCAGCCGCCCGTCGGTGACGAGGAAGACGTTGGAGACGGTGGCCTCGGCGATCCGGCCGGTGACGCAGTCGAGTTGCAGGGCGTCGTCGAAGCCGGCGGTCACAGCCGCGGTCTTGGCCAGTGCCGAGGTGACGTACGTACCGACGGCCTTGGCGCGCGGCGGGAAGGTCTCCGGCGAGGGGCGACGCCACGGCGAGACGGTGAGCCGCACGCCCGGGACCGGGGCGACCGCCGACGTACGACCCTCGCCCGCCTCGGCAGGCGGCGCGGCCATCGCCCAGACCTCGATGCCCAGGGTGAAGGGCACGGTGGACAGATCGATGCTCAGGATCGGGTCGGCGGCGAAGAGACCGGGGCGTACATAGGCGTCGGCGAAGCCGCTCTCGGCCGCCGCGCGCAGCGTCGCCGCACGCAGCCGGCGCAGGTCGTGGTCATGGTGGATGCCGAGCAGGCGGGCCGAGTTCAGCAGTCGGAGCAGATGGTCGTCGAGGCGGAAGAGCGCGGGCCCTTCCGGTGTGGCGTAGCAGCGGATGCCTTCGAAGACGGCGGTGCCGTGCTGGACGCTGCTGCTGCCGAACGGGATGCCGCGCCCGGGCGCGGTGCGCTGTGCGCCGGGGCCGTCCCAGTAGGTGTAGGCCGAGGTGGATGGGTTCATCTCGTGCGCTCGCCTCCTTTCACAGGGCCGCGAGCACGGCCTGGGTGGTGTCGTCGGTGGTGGCGGTGCCGCCGAGGTCGGGGGTGCGCAGTCCTGCGTCCAGGGCGCGTTCGACGGCGGCCTCGACCGCGTCGGCGGCTTCCGGCCGCCCGAGTCCGTGACGGAGCATCAGCGCGACGGAGAGGATGGTGCCGAGGGGGCTGGCGTGGCCGCGGCCCGCGATGTCGGGGGCGGAGCCGTGTACGGGTTCGAAGAGCCCGCCGCGGACGCCGGCAGCGGGGTCGGGTGCGCCGGGCAGGGAGGCACTGGGCAGCAGTCCGAGGGAGCCGGCGATGGCGGCGGTCTCGTCGCTGAGGATGTCACCGAACATGTTCTCGGTGAGGACGACGTCGAAGGATGCGGGGTCGGTGACCAGGCGCATCGCGGCGGTGTCGACGAGGAGGTGGTCGAGGGCCAGGTGCGGGTATTCGCGCTCGGCGACGCGGGTGACCGTCTCGCGCCACAGCCGGGAGGTGTCCAGGACGTTCGCCTTGTCGACAGAAGTGACACGCGCGCGGCGGCCGGTGCGGGAGGCCAGTTCGCAGGCGACGCGGGTGACGCGCTCGATCTCGGCGACGGTGTAGGTACAGGTGTCGTAGGCGTCGTCGGCGGTGCGTGCGCGCCGGCCGAAGTACAGGCCCCCGGTCAGTTCGCGGACCACGATGAGGTCGACACCCTTGGTCCGTTCGGGCTTGAGGGGGCCCGCGTCGCCGAGTGCGGGAAACGGCCGCACGGGACGCAGGTTGGCGTACAAGCCGAGGGCCCGGCGCAGTTCGAGGACGCCCTGTTCGGGGCGGGGCGCGTCGGGGTCGGCGCTCTGGACCCCGGTGCCGACGGCGCCGAGCAGGACGGCGTCCGCCCGGGTGCAGGCGGCGAGCGTGTCCTGGGGCAGCGGCTGTCCCGTGCGGTCGATGGCGGCGGCGCCGATGGGGTGCTCGTCCACGTCGAAGTCCCCGACCGCGTGCAGCACTTGAAGGGCGGAGGCGACGACCTCGGGTCCGATGCCGTCGCCGGGGAGGGCGACGATGCGCGACCGTGCGGTGGGCATCGTCGGTGTACCGGGGGTGGTCACAGGTCCTCCGGGGAGGCGAGGCGGCCCAGGACGGCGGTGGCCGCGGCGACCGGCGGGGAGACCAGATGAGTGCGGGCGCGGTCGCCCTGGCGGCCTTCGAAGTTGCGGTTAGAGGTGGAGGCGCTGCGCTGGGCCGCCTGGAGGCGGTCGGGGTTGACGCCGATGCACATCGAGCAGCCGGCCGAGCGCCATTCGGCACCGGCATCGCGGAAGACCTTGTCCAGGCCCTCGGCCTCGGCGTCCAGGCGTACGCGGGTGGAGCCGGGGACGACGAGGGCGCGCACACCGGGGGCGACACGGCGGCCGCGCAGGACCTCGGCGGCGGCCCGCAGGTCTTCGATCCGGCCGTTGGTGCAGGAGCCGACGAAGACGGTGTCGACGGGGACGGACCGCAGCGGGGTGCCGGGGGCGAGGTCCATATAGGCCTGGGCGGCGCGCGCTGCCTCGCGTTCGCCCCTGTCGGCGAAGAGGTCCGGGTCGGGGACGGTGCTGTTGAGCGGTCCGCCCTGGCCGGGGTTGGTGCCCCAGGTGACGTACGGGCTCAACTCCGTGGCGTCGAGGGTGATCTCCTTGTCGAAGGCCGCTTCGCCGTCGGTCGCGAGGGTGCGCCAGTGGGCGACGGCGGCGTCCCAGGCGCCGCCGACGGGCGCGTGGGGACGGCCCTTGAGGTAGGCGAGGGTGGTGTCGTCGGGCGCGATCAGACCGGCCCTCGCACCTGCTTCGATGGACATGTTGCACACGGTCATCCGTGCTTCCATCGACAGGCCGCGGATGGCCTCGCCGCGGTATTCGATGACGTATCCCTGACCGCCGCCGGTGCCGATGCGGGCGATGACGGCGAGGATGAGGTCCTTCGCGGTGACGCCCGCGGGCAGGGCCCCCTCGACGTTGACGGCCATGGTGCGAAACGGCGGCATGGCCAGCGTCTGGGTGGCCAGGACGTGTTCGACCTCGCTGGTGCCGATGCCGAAGGCCAGCGCGCCGAGCGCGCCGTGGGTGCTGGTGTGGCTGTCACCGCAGACGATGGTCATACCGGGCTGGGTGAGGCCCAGTTGGGGACCGATGACGTGGACGATGCCCTGGTCCTCGTGGTCGAGGTCGAAGAGCTCCACGCCGAACTCCGTGCAGTTCTCGCGCAGGGCGTCGACCTGGGCGCGGGAGACGGGGTCGGCGATGGTGCGGCGTCCGGCAGTCAGGTCGGTGGGGACGTTGTGGTCCGCGGTGGCGACGGTCAGGTCGGGGCGGCGCACGCTGCGGCCCGCACCACGCAGCCCGTCGAAGGCCTGCGGGCTGGTCATCTCGTGCATGAGATGCAGATCGATGTAGATCAGGTCGGGCAGATTCTCGGCCCGGTCGACGGTATGTTCCTGCCATATCTTCTCCGCCAATGTAAGACCCATGGCCGTGGACGGTACCGCTCGGCAATCCCACATTTGAAGGCGAATCGGCGGGGAATTCCATTCGGGGCACATGGGCGCAGCATGGGTACGACGAAAGTCACATGCCACTTCCGCCCGAGTGGCCCCGGAAATTCACCCATCGTCGGGCGCGGTGACGATGGTCCCGGGGTAACACTCGGGACGTGACTTATTCTCCCGGAAATAATGCATCGGACCGGATACCACCGGCCCCCGAATCGCCCCGCGCAGCGGACCGTGAACAGCAGCGCGCCGGCGGCATGCCCGTGCACAAGTACCGCCGGTACCAACCGTTCAGGCTGCCCGACCGCACCTGGCCGGACCGTGTGGCGGAGCGGGCACCGACGTGGTGCAGCGTCGATCTGCGGGACGGCAATCAGGCTCTGCTGGAGCCGATGGACATCGAGCGCAAGCGGGCGATGTACGACCTGCTGGTGCGGCTCGGCTTCAAGGAGATCGAGCTGGGCTTTCCCATGTCCAGCCGCGCCGACCTGGAATTCACCCGCGATGTGATCGAGCGGGGCGCCATTCCCGACGATGTGACCATCCAGGTGATGTCGCCCATCCGCGACGGGATGATCGAGGACACCGTCAAGGCCATCGAGGGTGCGCCCCGCGCCATCGTGCAGATCTTCAATCCGACGTCGGTGACGCAGCGGCGCGCGGTGTTCCGGATGAGCCGCGCGGAGGTCAAGGCCCTGGCCCTGCGGGGCGCGGAGCGGGCGCTGAAGCTGCGTGACTCGCTGCCGGGCACCGAGATCTATCTGCAGTACGGCACGGAGTCCTTCACCCAGACCGAACCGGAGTTCGCGCTGGAGGTGCACAACGCGGTTCTGGAGCTGTGGCGCCCCGAGCCCAAGGAGCAGGTGCGGATCGTGCTGCCCGCGTCCGTCGAGGCCTATCCGCCGCATGAGTTCGCCGACCGCATCGAGTGGATGCACCGCAATCTGGCGTACCGCGATGCGATCTCGCTGACCCTGCACACCCACAACGACCGCGGCTCGGCGGTCGCCGCGACGGAGATGGCGGTGCTGGCGGGCGCGGACCGGGTGGAGGGCACCCTGTTCGGCAACGGTGAGCGGGCCGGCAACGTCTGCCTGATCACACTGGCGATGAATCTGTACTCGCAGGGCATCGACCCGGGCCTGGACCTCGGCGACCTGGACGAGGCGCGGCGAGTGGTCGAGCACTGCAACCGGATGCCGGTATCGCCACGCCATCCGTGGGTGGGCGACTTCGTCTACACCTCCTTCGCCGGTTCCCACCAGGACGCGATCGCCAAGGGGTTGCGGGCGCTGGAGGAGAGCGGGTCGCCGGTGTGGGACGTGCCGTACCTGCCGATCGACCCGCGTGATGTGGGCCGGGACTACCAGGCACTGATCCGGATCAACGGGCAGTCGGGCAAGGGCGGTGTGTCCCACCTCATGCGGACCGCGCACGCCTTCGAGCTGCCGCGGCGGCAGCAGATCGAGTTCGCCTCGATCGTGCAGACCAAGGCCGAGAACGGCGGCGAGGTGACGGCTGATCAGCTCCTGAAGTGGTTCACGGAGGTGTATCTGCACGAGAGGGACGGTGCCGCACTGCCCGGTCACGTGGAGGACCGGTCGTCCCCACAGGCCGTGCTGGACGCGCTGCTGTCCCAGCATGCCCTGGAGGGCTCGGTGAGCGAGACGCAGGTGCAGGGGCCGCGGGCCGGCGAGCAGCGGTGCGTGGCGTACGCCGAGGCCGTGGTGGGCACGACCACCCGCTGGGGTGTCGGCGTCGCGGCGACGGAGGAGGAGAGCCTGGCCAGGGCGCTGCGCTCGGTGGCACGGCGACTGGTTGCGGAGGTGGCGTCATGAGTCCGGTACCCGTGGTGCGGCACACCGGAACGGCGGCACCGCTGCGCCGCCGCGACGTGGACACCGACCAGATCATCCCGGCCGAGTTCTGCAAGCGCCTGGGGCGTACGGGATATGAGGACACGCTGTTCCACCGCTGGCGGCAGGATGCGGACTTCGTGCTGAACCTTCCGCTGTACGCCGGGGCGAGCGTGCTGGTGGCGGGCCCGGACTTCGGCATCGGCTCCTCACGCGAGCATGCGGTGTGGGCGCTGCGTGACTTCGGGTTCCGTGCGGTGATCGCCTCGTCCTTCGGCGACATCTTCCGCGCCAATGCGGCCAAGAACCAGCTGGTGACACCGCGGATGCCGGAGGAGGCGGTGGAGCGGCTGTGGGAGCTGATCGAGGCGGACCCGGCCACGGAGGTCACCGTGGACCTGCAGGAGCGACTCGTGCTGGCCGGGAGCATGCGCGTACCGTTCGAGATCGGTGAGCACAGCCGCTGGCAGCTGATGAACGGGCTGGACGACATCGAGATCACGCTGCGGCGCGGTGGCGGCATCGACGCGCACGAGCAGCGGCGCCCCGCGTGGCTGCCGCGGGTCGTGGCCTCGGGTGCGGCCGCTCGTCCAGCAGGCGGTGCGTCAGGCCGCGCGGAAGCAGGGTGAGCTCTCTGCCGCCAGACTTCCGTACCGTCCCCATGCAGGAAGGCCGCCCCGGATTGCGGGGCGGCCTTCCTGCGCTCGGTCAGCGCGCGGCGGCACCCGGCTCCGCCGCGGTCGGGAGCAGCCGCATGGCCATGGCCTTGTTGATGGCGTTCATGCGGGAGCGCACTTCGAGCTTGAGGTAGATGTTGGTCAGATGGCGTTTGACGGTGCCTTCGGAGATGTAGAGCTCGCCGGCGATCTGCGCGTTGCTCAGCCCGTGGGCCACCAGGCCCAGGACCTCCAACTCGCGGGCGGAGAGCGGCCCCTGGGCCGGGCGCTCCAGGCGGCTGACGGTCCCCTTGGCGACGGAGAGCACCACTCGGTCGGAGTCGTTGCGTACGGCGCGGATCGCGGCGAGCAGTTCCTCGCGCGTGGAACTCTTGGAGATGTACGCCTGGGCACCGATCGCGATGAGTCTGCTGACCATGCGGGCGTCGTCGTGCATGGTCAGGACGGCGACGCGGGGCGGCTGCGGGACCCTCAGCACCTGTTCGAGGGTCTCCTCGGCGCCCGGGCCCGGCATCTCCACATCCAACAGGAGGACATCGGGGCTCGTGCTGCGGACCTGCGCGACGGCCGCCTCGCCGTGGGCCGCCTCGCCGACGACGTGCAGATCGCTCTCGTTGTCGCATATCTCGACGATGCCCTCGCGGAAGAGCGTGTGGTCGTCGGCGATGACGACGCGGGCCGGGGCTCCCGTCCCGGTCGTCACCGTGCCGCCAGCGGTACCGTGACGGTGATCCGGGTACCGCCGCGGGGCCCCGGGCCCGTACGGAGCGAGCCTCCCAGTAAGGCAGCACGCTCCTGCATGGACGAGAGGCCAAGCCCTGTCGAGCGTTCCCTTCCACCACGCTGAAGGCCCGAGCCGTCGTCGGCGACCTCCGCGACCATCGTGCCGTCCCGGGTGTGCAGGGAGATGGTGATGTCGTCGGCGCCCGCGTGGGCGAGGGCGTTGCCCACGGCCTCGCGCAGAATGAGGTAGATCTCGCTGACGTCCGCGGTGCCGGCGGGGGCCGAGTGCGGTGGGTTCAGGGCGTGCCGCTGCTCGGTCCCGGACGTACGCAGCCGGGTGGCCAGCTCCTTGGCGGTGTGCAAGGCGTGGTGGAGGAACCGTACGGCGTCGGTCCGCTTGTCGCGGGCGCGCTCGGGGCGGCCGTCATCGGCGTAGAACTCGCTGAGTTCCAGGGAGTTGAGGCCGACGACGATGGCATGGGCGACGCGGTCGTGGAGTTCCCGGCTGAGCCCCTGCCGTTCGGAGGGGGCCAGGGAGCCGTCGGCCTCGGTCGACCCGTCCCCGTCGGCGGGCGTGTCCCGGCCATCCGCCGACGCACCCCGCTCCGCCTCCCTGCCCTGTCCCACTTCTCGGCCCGGCGGCCCGTCGCCTTCCGCTGTCGGGGGACGGTCCAGCACGCCGGTGCGGCGCGGCAGTGTCATTGCATTGCGTGTCATCACACAGCACTTCCTCAAGCATCGTCCGCGGTCGGGGGATGTTCGGAGATGAACGCACCTAATGCGCGCGCAGGATGCGCACACCTGGGCGCAGCGGAATCCAATTGCGGTGCGGCGGAGCGAATCCGGGTCGGCACACCGAGCTTTTGCCCGCATGCCCACGGGAGTTCATTGATGGCTGCCCTGCGCCTTCACGGCAGCTCCGGCCCTTTGCTCCCGGTGCAGAAATGGCCCGCCGGTCACATGCCTCCCTTCAGGCGCTCACAGAACAAAAGATAGCGCTCTTTATGTAACTTGGATAGGCCCACTGACGGGCAATCACACTCCCTTCGGCGCCCCTTGCTTCCCCTCGGCGCGCCGACCGTGCGTCACGGTGGCCATGCCCGGTGTCCCCAAAGCGCAGTGCCCGCTGTCACCTTCGCCGGATGTGACCGCACGGTCGCCGCGGCAATGCTGGAGCCCATGACAAACGGTAGGAACACCCATGTCGGAGTCGCCGTCGTGACCGGCGCTCGCCAGGGAATCGGCCGCTGCATCGCCGAAGTCCTCGCCGCCCGGGGCTACTCGCTCGCCCTGATCGACCTGGAGCACCCCAAGGAGGCCCTTGACGCCCTCGGCCCCGTTCTGGCCCCGGGCGCCGAGGCATTCGGGATCACCGCCGATGTTTCCGACGAGGCCGCGGTGGCTGCCGCCAAGGACGAGGTCCTCGACCGCTTCGGCCGGGTCGACGTCCTGGTCAACAACGCCGGCATCGGCTTGATCGCCCCGGCCGAGACCACCCCGGCCGCACAGTGGCGCCGGGTGCTGGACGTCAACCTCACCGGCCCCTTCCTGCTCAGCCAGGCCTTCGGCACGGCCATGCTCGAATCCGACCTGCCCGGCACGATCGTCAACATCGCCTCCATCGCCGGCCTCGGCGGTATCCCCGACCGCGTCGCCTACAACGCCAGCAAGCACGGCGTACTCGGCCTCACCCGCACCCTTGCCGTGGAGTGGGGCGGTCGCGGCATCCGCGTCAACGCGGTCTGCCCCGGCTTCGTCAAGACCGAGATGGACGAAGCCGACCTCGCCTCGGGCGCATACACCCTGGAGGACATCGTCGACCGCGTGCCGCTCGCCCGCTTCGCCTCACCCACCGACATCGCCGAGGCCGTCGCATACCTCGCAGACCCCCGGCACAGCGCGTATGTCAACGGTACGGCCCTGCCGGTGGACGGCGGCTGGACCGCGGACGCAACCTGGCGCGCGCTCCGGGTACGCAAGCGCGCGACGGCCTGAGGACGCGGCCTCCGCGGCCTCCGCGGCGTGCTGCGGCACGCGTCACGGCACCTCCCGACGCCTCGTCAGGCACGGCCAGTCGCCCTTTCCCCTCTCCCCCTGCTCACCGTTCCCCCCGAAGGAGACCTCATGGCCTCAACGCTGTTCACCTCGGAGTCCGTGACCGAGGGCCATCCTGACAAGATCGCTGACCAGATCAGCGACACCATCCTCGACGCACTGCTGCACGAGGACCCCCACTCCCGTGTGGCCGTCGAGACACTGATCACCACCGGACTGGTGCACGTGGCCGGTGAGGTCACCACCACGGCCTACGCGCCCATCGCCCAGCTCGTACGCAACAAGATCCTGGAAATCGGCTACGACTCCTCCGCCAAGGGCTTCGACGGAGCCTCCTGCGGCGTGTCGATCTCCATCGGCGCCCAGTCCCCCGACATCGCCCAGGGGGTGGACACCGCGTACGAACAGCGCGTCGAGGGCTCCTCCGACGGCCGGAGCGATGACGACCTGGACCGCCAGGGCGCCGGCGACCAGGGCCTGATGTTCGGCTACGCGACGGACGAGACCCCGGAGCTGATGCCGCTGCCCATCAGCCTCGCGCACCGCCTCTCCCACCGGCTGTCCGAGGTCCGCAAGAACGGCAAGCTCCCCTACCTGCGGCCCGACGGCAAGACGCAGGTCACCATCGAGTACGACGGTGACCGCGCGGTCCGCCTGGACACCGTGGTCGTCTCCTCGCAGCACGCCTCCGACGTCGACCTCGATGCGCTGCTCACGCCCGACATCCGCGAGTTCGTCGTCGAGCACGTCCTCAACCAACTGATCGAGGACGGCATCAAGCTCGACACCGACGGCTACCGCCTGCTGGTCAACCCCACCGGCCGCTTCGAGATCGGCGGCCCGATGGGCGACGCGGGCCTCACCGGCCGCAAAATCATCATCGACACCTACGGCGGCATGGCCCGCCACGGCGGCGGCGCCTTCTCCGGCAAGGACCCGTCCAAGGTCGACCGCTCCGCCGCGTACGCCATGCGCTACGTCGCGAAGAACGTCGTGGCCGCGGGCCTGGCCCAGCGCTGCGAGGTCCAGGTCGCCTACGCCATCGGCAAGGCCGAGCCGGTCGGACTGTTCGTGGAGACCTTCGGCACCGCCACGGTCGATGTCGAGAAGATCGAGCGGGCCATCTCCGAGGTCTTCGACCTCCGCCCCGCCGCGATCATCCGCGACCTCGACCTCCTGCGGCCCATCTACGCCGACACCGCCGCCTACGGCCACTTCGGCCGCGAAGCGGACGCCTTCACCTGGGAGCGCACCGACCGCGTCGGCGCCCTCCGGGCAGCGGCCGGGATGACCGCCTGAGCGGCTCCACGGCTCCGCCCGGGCCGTAGTCGTCGAACAGGGCCGGCGCCGTGCTGACCGGGCCGGCCCGCTACGGGCTCCCCGCCGGCCGTAGCGGCCGGGAGGCCCGCACGGCCCGGCCCAGGTCCGACGCGCCGCCCGCCCAGCATCCCGCGAGCCCGGCCCCGTACGCCGAACGGCCCCACCACGCAGGCAAGGAGAGAACACCGTGCAGATCGCCATCGCCGGATCGATCGCCACCGACCATCTGATGGCCTTCCCCGGCCGCTTCACCGACCAGCTCATCGCCGACCGGCTGGACCGGGTTTCGCTGTCCTTCCTCGCGGACCACCTGGAGGTCCGCCAGGGCGGGGTGGCGGCCAACATCGCGTGCGGCCTGGGCCGGCTGGGCCTGCGGCCCGTCCTGGTCGGCGCGGCCGGCACGGACTTCGCCGACTACGCGGCACGGCTGGCGGCCGACGGGGTCGATACCGGCTCCGTACGCATCAGCGAGACCCTGCACACCGCCCGCTTCATGTGCACGACCGACACCGACCAGAACCAGATCGCCACCTTCTACGCCGGAGCCATGGCCGAGGCGCGCAAGATCGACCTCGCCGTGGTCGCCCACCGCGCCGGCGGCCTCGACCTCGTCCTCATCGGCGCGGACGATCCCGAGGCGATGCTCCGGCACACCGCCGCCGCCCAGGCCGAGGGCTGCGCGGTGGCCGCCGACCCCTCCCAGCAGTTGGCCCGCCTGACGTCGGAACAGACCCGCTCCCTGGTCACGGGCGCGCGCCTGCTGTTCACCAACGAATACGAAGCGGGGCTGCTGCGGGAGCGCACCGGCTGGCGCACCGCCGACGTACTCGACCGCGTCGGCACCTGGATCACCACGCTCGGCGCGGACGGCGTACGCATCGCACGCGCCGGCGAACCGCCCCTGCACGTACCGGCCGTACCCGCCCGCGACATCGCCGACCCCACGGGCGCGGGCGACGCGTTCCGCGCCGGCTTCCTCGCCGGCCTCGCCTGGCAGTGGCCGTATCACCGCGCCGCTCAACTGGGCTGCGCGGTCGCAACCACCGCCCTGGAGTCGGTCGGCACCCAGGAGTACAAACTGATTCCCGCGGAGCTGCTGGAGCGGATTGCCGATGCCTACGGTCAGGAGACGGCTGCGGAGTTCGCGCCGAGGCTCGGGGAGATCTCGTGACCTCCCAGGACGACGAGGAACAGGCCGAGACGCTCCGTGAGGCGCTCGCCTCGCGCGTCGTGGTAGCCGACGGAGCCATGGGGACCATGCTCCAGGCCCAGGACCCCACTCTGGAGGACTTCGAGCAGCTTGAGGGTTGTAACGAGATCCTCAACATCACGCGTCCGGACATCGTGCGTTCGGTGCATGAGGAGTACTTCGCGGTCGGTGTCGACTGTGTGGAGACCAATACCTTCGGCGCGAACTTCGCGGCGCTGGCCGAGTACGACATTCCCGAGCGGGTCTTCGAGCTGTCGGAGTCCGGCGCCCGGATCGCCCGGGAGGTCGCCGACGAGTTCACCGCCTCCACCGGCCA
>NZ_JBIRGO010000008.1:0-396441 GCF_044328065.1 Streptomyces sp. NPDC017993 | reverse complement strand
TTTCAGCGCCGATGGTACTGCAGGGGGGACCCTGTGGGAGAGTAGGACGCCGCCGAACAATTTTTGTGAAAAGCCCCGTGAGGAACTCAGGTTCCGCACGGGGCTTTTTCGCGTTCTCGGGGACCCCCGGGACTGACGGCGCCGGCGGGCCAGGTAAGGTCAGGGAGCATCATCGGCACATTTCCCACAGGAGGCCCCCGCGTGGAGGTCCAGGAGACGCGGGTCCAGACGGATCGCGTCCTCACCATCCCCAATATCCTGAGCATGGCTCGCCTGGTCGGCGTGCCGGTGTTCCTGTGGTTGATCCTTTGGCCGGAATTCGGTGGCCCCAAGGCCGCCGACGGTTGGGCCCTGCTGGTCCTCGCTCTGAGCGGAGTCAGCGACTACCTGGACGGCAAGCTCGCCCGACGCTGGAACCAGATCAGCAGCCTCGGCCGGATCCTCGACCCGGCGGCCGACCGCCTCTACATCCTCTCCACCCTCGTCGGCCTCACCTGGCGAGAGATCCTCCCGCTCTGGCTCACCGCGGCCCTGCTGGCCCGGGAACTGATGCTGCTGATCGCAGTCGGTTTCCTGGCGCGGCACGGCTATGGCCCTCCCCAGGTGAACTTCCTGGGCAAAGCAGCTACCTTCAACTTGATGTATGCCTTCCCGTTGCTCTTGCTGAGCGACGGAAGCGGCTGGCTTCACACACTCGGTGCCATTTTCGGATGGGCGTTCGCCGGATGGGGTACGGCGCTCTATTGGTGGGCAGGGATCCTCTACGTGGTCCAGGTCCGCCGCATCATCAGGGCGGACATCCACGGCCGACTGAGCTCGCCGAATGGCCCGTAGTGCTTAGGCCCAGTGCCCGTAGGAGCTGTGAGTGGGCGATCTGGACGGGTGAGGTCGGCAAGACCGTCGTCTCTTAGAGGAGGACGCTTCCGACATGAAGGCCGTTGTGATGGCCGGCGGCGAAGGCACGCGACTTCGCCCCATGACGTCCAGCATGCCCAAGCCGCTGCTGCCTGTGGCCAATAGGCCGATCATGGAGCACGTGCTGAGGCTGCTGAAACGGCATGGTCTCAATGAGACCGTCGTGACTGTGCAATTCCTTGCTTCCCTCGTCCGTAACTACTTCGGCGACGGGGAAGAGCTCGGCATGGAGCTCACGTATGCCAATGAGGAAAAGCCACTGGGCACCGCCGGCAGCGTGAAGAACGCGGAGGAGGCGCTCAAGGATGATGCCTTCCTCGTTATCTCCGGTGACGCCCTCACCGATTTCGATCTCAGCGATCTGATTCGCTTCCACAAGGAAAAGGGAGCACTCGTCACCGTCTGTCTGACGAGGGTTCCGAATCCGTTGGAGTTCGGCATCACCATTGTCGACGAAGAGGGCAAGGTGGAGCGCTTCCTGGAGAAGCCCACCTGGGGACAGGTCTTCTCGGACACCGTCAACACCGGTATCTACGTCATGGAGCCGGAGGTGTTCGACTATTTCGAGCCGGACGTTTCGGTTGACTGGTCCGGTGATGTATTCCCGCAGCTCATGAAGGAAGGCAAGCCGATCTACGGCTATGTCGCCGAGGGCTACTGGGAGGACGTCGGCACCCACGAAAGTTACGTGAAGGCTCAGGCCGACGTACTCGAGGGCAAGGTTGACGTCGATATCGACGGCTTCGAGATCTCGCCGGGCGTATGGGTCGCCGAGGGCGCCGAAGTCCACCCGGACGCGGTGTTGCGCGGGCCGCTGTACATCGGTGACTACGCCAAGGTCGAAGCGGATGCGGAGATCCGCGAGCACACGGTCGTCGGCTCCAACGTCGTGGTGAAGGGCGGTGCGTTCCTGCACAGAGCCGTCGTGCACGACAACGTCTATATCGGCGAGCAAAGCAATCTGCGCGGCTGCGTGATCGGCAAGAACACCGACATCATGCGGGCCGCCCGGATCGAGGACGGCGCCGTCATCGGCGACGAATGCCTCATCGGTGAAGAATCGATTGTCCAGGGCAATGTCCGGGTCTATCCCTTCAAGACCATCGAGGCCGGTGCGTTCGTCAACACCTCGGTGATCTGGGAGTCCAGAGGCCAGGCGCATCTGTTTGGTGCGCGCGGCGTGTCCGGCATCCTCAACGTCGAGATCACGCCGGAACTCGCCGTACGGCTCGCCGGCGCCTACGCCACCACGCTCAAGAAGGGCTCCACGGTCACCACCGCGCGCGACCACTCCCGTGGTGCGCGTGCGCTCAAGCGCGCGGTGATCTCCGCGCTGCAGGCCAGCGCCATCGACGTGCGCGACCTGGAGAACGTGCCCCTGCCGGTGGCCCGGCAGCAGACCGCCCGGGGCAGCGCGGGCGGCATCATGGTGCGGACGACGCCCGGTGTCCCGGACTCCGTCGACATCATGTTCTTCGACGAGCGGGGCGCGGACCTCTCGCAGGCCGGGCAGCGCAAGCTCGACCGGGTCTACGCGCGCCAGGAATACCGCCGCGCGTTCCCCGGCGAGATCGGTGACCTGCGCTTCCCCTCCAGCGTCTTCGACTCCTACACCGGGTCCCTGTTGCGCGCCGTGGACACCACGGGCATCAGCGAGGCCGGCCTGAAGGTCGTCGTGGACGCCTCGAACGGCAGCGCCGGCCTGGTCCTGCCCAGCTTGCTGGGCCGACTCGGCGTGGACGCCCTGACGATCAACCCCGGTCTCGACGAGTCCCGGCCGACCGAGACGGCCGACTCCCGGCGGTCCGGACTCGTCCGGCTCGGCGAGATCGTGGCCTCGGCCCGGGCGGCCTTCGGCGTGCGCTTCGACCCCGTCGGCGAGCGGCTGTCACTGGTGGACGAGCATGGCCGGATCATCGAGGACGACCGGGCACTGCTGGTCATGCTGGATCTGGTTGCCGCGGAACGGCGCAGTGGCCGGGTCGCGCTGCCGGTGACCACGACCCGGATCGCCGAGCAGGTAGCGGCGTACCACGGCACGCAGGTGGAGTGGACGACCACGTCGCCCGACGATCTGACCCGGGTGGGGCGGGCGGACGGCACCGTCTTCGGCGGTGACGGTATGGCCGGATTCATCATCCCGGAGTTCAGCAGCGTCTTCGACGGTGCCGCGGCGTTCGTCCGGCTCATCGGTCTGGTCGCGCGTACGCAGCTCACGCTGAGCCAGATCGATGCGCGGATTCCGAAGGCGCATGTGCTGCGACGTGACCTGGCGACGCCATGGGCAGTCAAGGGCCTGGTCATGCGGCATGTGGTCGAGGCGGCCGGTGACCGGGACGTGGACACCACCGACGGTGTGCGGGTGGTCGAGGCCGACGGACGCTGGGTACTGGTGCTGCCCGACCCGGCCGAGGCCGTGACGCATCTGTGGGCGGAAGGGCCGGACGACGCCTCCGCTCAGCAGCTTCTGGACGAATGGTCCGCCGTGGTGGACAGCGCCGGACGCTGACCAGGGCCCCACCGGCGTACCGCGATTCGGTACGTCGGTGGGGCCATTGGGATCACGTGTCGCCGACGTGCGACGATGTGCGGCATGTCGCAGGAGCGCCCCGATCGGAGCACCACCAAGAAGCCCGCCGCGCGCCCCGATGCGTCCATGTCGCTGCTGACCAACGTGATGGACCACAGCCTGGACGACGGATACGCGGAGGCCGCCGAGCGGAAGTCCGCGGCGGGCGTGAGCGGACTGCCGCGCACCTTGCGCGCGAAATTGGGTCTTGCGGCCGGCCTGGTGCTGGCGGCGGTCGTGGTGACCGTGGGTGCAGCGCAGGCGCGGATAGCGGCGCCGACGCTGGCCAAGGAACACGAAGAGCTGATCAACCGCATTCAGCGGGGCACCGCCGAGGCGGACAAGCAGCAGAAGCGGGTCGACGCGACGCGGGACGCCGTCAGCAAGATGCAGAGCGACGCGCTCAAGGCGCACGGCGGCGGCAGGGCCGAACTGCTGGCGCTGCTGGCCGGTTCGACCCAGGTCACCGGGCCCGGCGTGAAGCTTGTCGTGGACGACGCCAAGCAGGCGGAGTCCAGTGGCGGCGGGCCGCGTGAGAGCAGTGGTTTCTCGGACACCGGCCGGGTACGTGACCGGGACATGCAGCGAGTCGTCAACGGCCTCTGGGAGTCAGGGGCGGAGGCCATCTCTGTCAATGGGCAGCGGCTTACGTCACTCTCGGCGATCAGAGCCGCCGGAGACGCCATACTGGTCGACAACAAGCCACTGGTGCCGCCTTATACGGTGCTGGCGGTGGGGGACGGGCAGCGGCTCAGCACCGCGTTCCAGGACAGTGCCGACGGTCAGTACCTGCACGTGCTGCAGGAGAACTACGGCGTGCGGACCAGGATTTCCGCCGAGGCCGAGGTCACGTTGCCGCCCGCACCGAGTTTGACCGTACGTACAGCAAAGCCACAGGCCGGTGCCGCGAAAGCGGACGGCACCGACACAGGGAAGGGCACATCGTGATCGCCGTACTGGGCCTCATCGTGGGAGTCGTGGTCGGACTTGTGGTCCGACCCGTGGTGCCGACGGTGGTCGAGCCCTACTTGCCGATCGCTGTCGTGGCGGCGTTGGATGCCGTGTTCGGCGGCCTGCGCGCGATGCTGGACGGCATCTTCGACGACAAGGTCTTCGTTGTCTCCTTCCTGTCGAATGTCGTCGTCGCCGCACTGATCGTCTTCCTCGGTGACAAGTTGGGCGTCGGCGCGCAGCTCTCCACCGGCGTCGTCGTCGTGTTGGGCATCCGGATCTTCTCCAACGCTGCCGCGATCCGCCGGCACGTCTTCAGGGCGTGAGGCGGATGGCAACCGACGAGACACCGGAGCCGGAGAAGAACGGGCCGGACCCGGAGAAGAACACGCCGGACCCGGAGCAAAACACGCCGGAGTCTGCGAAGAGCCAGCCGGAGCCGCCGAAGGACCGCGGTCCTGCCGACCGCCGGCCGCTGCCTCCGGAGAGCCGTGACGCCGCCGAGCGCGCTTCGGGGGAAAGAGAGTCGAAGACACCGGAATCGGACGCCGAAGCACGACAAGCGGACAAACCGGCGGACGTCGGCCCCGAGCCGGACGTCGGCCCCGAACCGGGGGACGGCTCTTCCGAGCGGCCGGACACCCCTGACGAAGCGCCGGCGGCAGACAAGCCGGAGGGCCGCCGGGAGACCGGTCGGCAGCGGCTCTTCGCGAGCCTGTGGCCGCCGCGGCTGACGCGAGCTCAACTGATCGTCGCCCTGCTGCTGTTCATTCTCGGTCTGGGCCTGGCGATTCAGGTACGTTCCACAAGTGACAGCAGCGCGCTGCGAGGTGCGCGCCAGGAGGACCTGGTGCGCATCCTGGACGAGCTGGACAACCGCTCCCAGCGGTTGACGGACGAACAGCGGCGTCTGGAAGGGCAGAAGACCGAGCTGGAGAACAGCTCGGACCAGGCCGAGGAGGCCCGTAAGCAGACCGTGGAGAAGGAACAGCAGCTGGGTGTGCTGGCCGGGACCGTCGCGGCCCAAGGGCCCGGCATCACCCTGACCATCAACGACCCGACGCGCTCCGTCGAGGCGGACAAACTGCTGGACACCATCCAGGAGCTGCGGGCGGCCGGAGCCGAGGCCATTCAGGTCAATGATGTGCGCGTCGTCGCGGACACCTATCTCTCCGATGTCCGAGGCGGGGTGGAGATCGACGGCAAGCGGGTCACACAGCCGTACCGCTTCAAGGTCATCGGCAAGCCCGAGGACCTGGAACCGGCGCTGAACATCCCTGGTGGGGTGGTCCAGACGCTGGAAAAAGAGCAGGCCACGGTGGCTGTGACCCGTCAGGGGAAGATCATCGTGAACGCCTTGCGAGAGGCGAAGCGGCCTGACTACGCTCGGTCGTCATCGCAGTGAGGCGCAGACGTATGTCGATGGCCCGGGGAGGGCATGACGTAGCGGGGGGTCGACGCACCGTGCGCGTGGTGTGTGGTGGAAACTGTCTGAAGGCCACGGACGTTCACAGGATGTCCGGATGGGCCGATGTGTGCATCGAGGGTTCGTCCTGCCCCACGGGCGGGTCTGTTTCGTTCAAGGGGAATCGCCCGTGAAGTTGTTTGGAAAGCTGTTCGGCAAGAGCGCACGACAGGAGGGCGGCAGCGGCTCGGCGCGGCACCGCGCTCCGCGCCAGTCCGACGAAAGTGCTGTGGGTGAGGACCGTCCGCTCTTCCGAGACGAGGTCGGCGGTCCGTCCGGGGGGCATGGGGCGGGTTCTGTTGACCCCTCCGGTGCCGGGCGCATAGGTTCCCAGGAACCATCAGCCTCAAGCACGGGTGGAGGGTTGGCCTTGCCGGTATGTACGAGGTGTGGGCACCGGAACGCCGAGGCGAGCCGGTTCTGCTCCAACTGCGGTGCGCCGCTGCGCGCGGGGGCTCAGCCCGAGCGCCCGTCCGAGACGACCTCGACCATCTCCATCTCGGGACTCGAGGCGTACGACGCGGAGGCGACCGGGCAGACCCCGACGCCGTCGCTCTCCCCGGAAGCCCAGGCGGCGGTCGACGCTCTTCCGCTGGGTTCGGCGTTGCTGGTGGTCCGCCGGGGTCCGAACTCCGGCAGTCGCTTCCTGCTGGACAGCGACCTGACGACGGCGGGTCGTCACCCGCAGAGCGACATCTTCCTCGACGATGTGACGGTCTCGCGCCGTCACGTGGAGTTCCGTCGTGGCCAGGACGGTCTGTTCACGGTCGCCGACGTCGGCAGCCTGAACGGCACCTACGTCAACCGTGAGCGGATCGACTCGGTCGCCCTCGCCAACGGTGACGAGGTCCAGATCGGCAAGTACCGCCTGGTCTTCTACGCGAGCCAGCGAGGCGTCGGTATCTGACCGACCAGGGAAGGCATATGCGCCATACACCGACAGGCGGTGCCGGTTCTGCCGGCGCCGCCTCCTCGGACGGCAAGCCGGTGAGCATCGGCACGGTGCTCACCTTGCTGCGCGAGGAATTCCCCGAGGTCACCATCTCCAAGATCCGGTTCCTGGAGGCCGAGGGGCTGGTCGAGCCGAAGCGCACCCCTTCCGGGTACCGCAAATTCACCCCAGGAGACGTCCAGCGGCTGGCAGGCGTCCTGCGGATGCAGCGGGACCACTATCTGCCGCTGAAGGTCATCCGGGAGTATCTGGACGCCCTGGAGCGCGGCGAGCGGGTGCAGCTGCCCGCCCAGGCGGCGCCCTCCAGGGATCTGGTGGACGGCGTCGACGATCCGGACGAGGAGCGGCCGACCGCTGCCCGGATCGGCCGGGAGGAGCTGCTGGCAGCCGCCGAGGTCGACGAGGCGGCGCTGGTCGACTGGGAGTCGTACGGCCTCATCGTCGCCCATGCCGACGGCAGCTACGACATCGAGGCCGTCACCGTCGCCAAACTTGTCGCGGACCTCGGACGCTTCGGTCTGGAGCCGCGGCATCTGCGTGCCGTCAAAGCCGCTGCCGAGCGCGAGGCCGGCCTGGTCGAACAGGTGGTTGCACCCCTTCGGCGGCACCGCAACCCTCAGACCAGAGCCCATGCCGAAGCCACCGCCAGAGAGCTGGCAACGCTGTCGGTGCGGCTGCATGCGGCATTGGTCCAGACCGCTCTGCGGGTGCGCCTGTAGTCGGCAAACGAGTGCCCGACTACCCAAACCGGCCGGGCACGTCCTAGGGTTGCTGTGTGAACGAGCTCGACGTCGTGGGTGTCCGGGTGGAAATGCCTTCCAGCCAACCGATCGTGCTCCTGCGGGAGGTGGGAGGCGACCGATACTTGCCCATTTGGATCGGGCCAGGGGAGGCCACCGCCATCGCTTTCGCCCAGCAGGGCATGGTCCCTGCCAGGCCGCTGACGCATGACCTTTTCAAGGACGTGCTCGAAGCGGTGGGCCAGGAGCTGACGCAGGTCCGCATCACGGACCTGCGCGAAGGGGTGTTCTATGCCGAACTGGTCTTCGCCAGCGGCGTGGAAGTGAGCGCGCGTCCGTCCGACGCGATAGCGCTCGCCCTGCGCACCGGAACGCCGATCTTCGGTACCGATGGTGTGCTGGACGATGCGGGGATCGCGATCCCGGACGAGCAGGAGGACGAGGTGGAGAAGTTCCGTGAGTTCCTCGACCAGATCTCGCCCGAGGACTTCGGTACCAACAGCCAGTGATGCCGGCGGGCCGGAGACCTAATTCCGGCCAAACTGTTAGCCCTTCCCCGTGTCAGGTCACGAGAAACCACTCGTAGGGTGATTATCACTCGGCGTGGCGAGCGCGGCGATCGTTGACGCACCCGGGGTGACTGCATACCGTCGATATGGCAGGTCCCGTCCGGGACGTGGAGGACGGAGGGCGGCGTGGCAATCACCGGCGACGGTATGGCGGCGGAAGGGGCGTTGCCGCTCCACTCGGGTGCAGCAGCGAATCGTGCACCGGCGCAGGTGGCCGCAGTGTCGGCGGACGGCGAGACGCAGACCATCGGCTACCGCGGTCCGACCGCGTGTGCGGCAGCGGGGATCACCTACCGGCAGCTCGACTACTGGGCCCGTACGGGCCTGGTGGAACCGAGCGTCCGCCCGGCGTACGGCTCCGGGACCCAGCGGCTCTACAGCTTCCGGGACGTCGTCGTTCTCAAAATCGTCAAACGGCTGCTCGACACCGGGGTCTCGCTGCAGAACATCCGTACCGCCGTCCAGCATCTGCGCTCGCGTGGGCTGGCGGATCTGACGCGGATGACGCTGATGAGCGATGGCGCGACGGTCTACGAGTGCACCTCGCCCGATCAGGTCGTGGATCTCCTCCAGGGCGGCCAGGGCGTCTTCGGTATCGCCGTCGGCGTGGTCTGGCGGGACGTGGAGGGCGCGCTCTCCCAGCTGCACGGCGAGCGGGTGGACACCGGCGAGACGCTCATCGGGAAGAACCCGCAGGACGAGCTGGCGCGGCGCCGCAACCGGGCGGGCTGAGCGCCGCACGCGCTTTCCGGCCATGCCACACGCGCATTTCGGTCCGGTGAGCGGGGCGATTGTCAGTGGTGTGGGGGAGCATCGGTGGTGTGAGACCTGCGCCGACGATCCTGCATCTGGACATGGATGCGTTCTTCGCGGCCGCCGAACAGGCGGCCAAGCCCAGCCTGCGCGGTAAGCCCGTGGTGGTCGGCGGGATCGGGCCGCGTGGGGTGGTCTCCACGGCATCGTACGAAGCCCGTGTCTTCGGCATCCGTTCGGCGATGCCCACAGCTCAGGCGCGTCGTCTGTGCCCCAACGCCGCGTATCTCAACCCGCGCTTCACCCTCTACCGCCAGGTGAGTGAAGCGGTGATGCATTTGCTGCACGGGCTGTCGCCCCTGGTGGAGCCGCTGAGCCTGGACGAGGCGTTCGTCGATCTGGAGGCCGGCGGTGTCGCGGCGGAGACGTCCGCCGTCCGCGCCGTGGGGGAGCGACTGCGGCGCGACATCCGGGAGGCCACCGGCCTGACGGGCTCGGTGGGGCTCGCGGGGGCCAAGATGCTGGCGAAGATCGCGTCCGAGGCGGCGAAACCGGACGGGCTGGTGGTGATCGAGCCGGGCACCGAGCGGGAGCTGCTGGGGCCGATGACCGTGCGGACCCTGCCCGGGGTCGGGCCCGCCACTGCCGAGGCGCTGCGCCGGGCCGGGATCACGACGATCGCGGAGACCGCGGAGGCCGGTGAGGCGGAGCTGGTGCGCCTGCTGGGAAAGGCGCACGGCGCCGGGCTGTACGCGATGGCACTGGGCCGGGACGACCGGCCGGTGGTGGCGGAGCGGGACGCGAAGTCGATCTCGGTCGAGGACACCTTCGAGGTCGATCTGACCGACCGGACCCGGGTGCGGTCCGAGGTGGTGCGCCTCGCGGACCGCTGTGTGCAGCGGCTGCGGGCGGCCGGGCGCTCCGGACGTACCGTCGTGATCAAGGTGCGGAGCTATGACTTCTCGACGCTGACCCGCTCCGACACGCTCCGTGGGCCTACCGACGACCCCTCTGTCGTGCGGGAGGCCGCCATCCGGCTGCTGGAGACCGTGGACACCACGGGCGGGGTGCGGCTGCTGGGCGTCGGGGTGAGCGGGCTGGCCGACTTCACGCAGGAAGACCTCTTCGCCCAGGTGGCGACCGAGCGGGAGGCCGCGGAGACGGCGAAGGCGGCGCAGGAGCACACGGCGGACGAGGAGGGCGAGCGGGAGCCGCGGGAGCAGCTGCCGCGTCGCTGGCTGCCGGGGCTGGACATCGTGCACGACGAGTACGGCGCCGGGTGGGTGCAGGGGAGCGGGGTCGGGCGAGTGACCGTCCGCTTCGAGACGCCGTGGTCCGCACCGGGAAGGGTGCGGACCTTTGCCGTCGAGGACCCGGCGCTGCGGCCCGGGGAGCCACTGCCACTGGTGCGGGCGGAACCGCCCGAGGCTCAGTCCTCCGAACCGGCGATCCGGCCGAAGTCCTTGTCACCCGCGGAGGAGACCGCGTCGGAGGCCGGGGAGGAGATATCCAGCCGGTAGTGGTGGTAGAGCTGAAGCTCCTGCTCGGGGGAGAGGTGCCGGCCGACGCCGAAATCGGGGGCGTCCTTGATCAGCTTGCGATCGAAGGGGATGCGCAGGCCCTCCTCGGCCAGCTCGCTCGGCTCCAGAGGGACGAAGGCGTCCCTGCTGAAGAGGCCGGTGCGCACGGCCGCCCACTCCGGTTCCCCGGTCGCGTCGTCGAGATAGACCTCGTCGACGGTGCCGATTTTTGTGCCGTGACGGTCGAACGCCTTGCGGCCGATCAGGCTCCGGGGATCGATGTCGGTTTGCACGGCCCCTCCATGTGGTCGCAACTGCACTGTCACCACTACCAAACGGCACATTTCATGCCCCGGCCACTCGAAAGTTCCTCCGGGAGGCGCGCTGGTAGGCTGGCGAATGGCTGCAGACCCCATGCGGGAGAGTCCTTTGTCGTTCGCGACGGGGGCGCCGAAGGAGCAAATCCTCCCCGGAATCTCTCAGGCACACGTACCGCATGGACGAGGTCACTCTGGAAAGCAGGGCGGGCCACGGACAGGCACAGCGCCGGAACCCTTCCTCACCGACGGTGAAAGTCGGACCGCAGCGCGCGGGCCGGTGAAGCTCTCAGGTTGAGATGACAGAGGGGGAGGCCGTCCGGGCACCAGCGCCGTGGTGCCCCTCGTAGGTCGTATGACCAGGAGGCCCCCGCAGATGACCACCAATCGCATCTCCTTGACCGAGCTGGAGCGCGGTACCCCCTTCGAGCACCGCCACATCGGGCCTGACCACGAGGCGCAGGCGAAGATGCTCGCGCATGTCGGATTCGGGTCGCTGGACGAGCTCACCGCCACCGCCGTACCCGATGTGATCAAGAGCGCCGAGGCGCTCGGGCTGCCCCAGGGCCGCTCCGAGGCCGAGGTCCTGGACGAGTTGCGCAGCCTCGCGGACCGCAATCAGGTCCTGTCCTCCATGATCGGCCTGGGGTACTACGGCACGTTCACGCCGCCGGTGATCCTGCGGAACGTCATGGAGAATCCGTCCTGGTACACGGCGTACACGCCGTACCAGCCGGAGATCTCGCAGGGCCGGCTTGAGGCCCTGCTGAACTTCCAGACCATGGTCGCCGACCTGACGGGTCTGCCCACCTCCGGCGCCTCCCTCCTGGACGAGGGCACCGCCGCCGCCGAGGCCATGTCGCTCGCCCGCCGGGTCGGCAAGGTCAAGCAGGGCGTCTTCCTGGTCGACGCCGACTGTCTGCCGCAGACCATCGCCGTGCTCCAGACCCGCGCCGAGCCGACCGGTGTCGAGGTCGTCGTCGCGGATCTCGGTGACGGCATTCCGGCCGAGATCGCCGAGCGTGGCGTCTTCGGTGTGCTGTTGCAGTACCCGGGTGCCTCCGGCGCGGTGCGCGACCCGCGCGCGATAATCGCGCAGGCCCAGGATCTGGGCGCGGTCGTCACCGTCGCCACCGACCTCCTCGCCCTGACGCTGCTGACCTCGCCCGGCGAGCTCGGCGCGGACATCGCCGTCGGCACGACCCAGCGCTTCGGCGTCCCGATGGGCTTCGGTGGCCCGCACGCGGGCTTCATGGCCGTACGCGAGAAGTTCGCCCGCAGCCTGCCCGGCCGCCTGGTGGGCGTCTCCGTCGACGCCGACGGCAACAAGGCCTACCGCCTCGCCCTGCAGACCCGTGAGCAGCACATCCGTCGCGAGAGGGCCACCAGCAACATCTGCACCGCGCAGGTGCTGCTCGCCGTCATGGCCGGTATGTACGCGGTCTACCACGGCCCGGACGGCCTGGCCGGCATCGCGCGGCGCACCCACCGCTACGCCACCCTCCTCGCCGAGGGCCTGCGGGCGGGCGGTGTGGAGATCGTGCACGACGCCTACTTCGACACGCTGACCGCGCGGGTGCCCGGCCGCGCCGCCGAGGTCGTGGCCGCCGCCCGCGAGGCCGGCGTCAACCTCCGCCAGGTCGACGCCGACCTCGTCGGCATCGCCTGTGACGAGACCACCGGCCGTGGGCAGCTGGCCGGTGTCTTCGGTGCCTTCGGCGTCCGGGCCGACATCGAGCAGCTGGACGCGGCCGCGGGCGAGGCGCTGCCGCAGGCACTGCTGCGCACCGACGCCTACCTCGGTCATCCGGTCTTCCACCAGTACCGTTCCGAGACCGCGATGCTGCGCTACCTGCGCACCCTCGCCGACAAGGACTACGCGCTGGACCGCGGCATGATCCCGCTCGGTTCGTGCACGATGAAGCTGAACGCCACCACCGAGATGGAGCCGGTCACATGGCCGGCGTTCGGCCAGCTGCACCCCTTCGCGCCGGCCGGTCAGGCGCAGGGCTACCTCACCCTGATCCAGGAGCTGGAGGAGCAGCTGGCCACGGTCACCGGCTACGACAAGGTCTCCATCCAGCCGAACGCCGGGTCCCAGGGCGAGCTGGCCGGCCTGCTCGCCGTGCGCGCCTACCACCGTGCCAACGGCGACGAGCAGCGCACCGTCTGCCTGATCCCCTCCTCGGCGCACGGCACCAACGCCGCCAGCGCCGTGATGGCCGGGATGAGGGTCGTCGTCGTCAAGACCGGCGAGGACGGTGAGGTCGACGCCGACGATCTGCACGCCAAGATCGACAAGCACCGGGACGAGCTGGCGGTCCTGATGGTCACCTACCCCTCCACGCACGGTGTCTTCGAGGAGCACATCACGCAGATCTGCGCCGCCGTGCACGACGCGGGCGGCCAGGTCTACGTCGACGGCGCCAACCTCAACGCGCTGGTCGGCCTCGCCGAGCCCGGCAAGTTCGGCGGCGACGTCTCGCACCTCAACCTGCACAAGACCTTCTGCATCCCGCACGGCGGTGGCGGCCCCGGCGTCGGCCCGGTCGGTGTCCGGGCCCACCTGGCGCCGTACCTGCCCAACCACCCGCTGCAGCCCGCCGCCGGCCCGGAGACGGGTGTCGGCCCGATCTCGGCGGCGCCGTGGGGCTCGGCCGGCATCCTGCCGATCTCCTGGGCATACGTCCGGCTGATGGGCGGCGAGGGCCTCAAGCGCGCCACCCAGGTCGCGGTGCTCGGCGCCAACTACATCGCCAAGCGCCTGGAGCCGCACTACCCGGTGCTCTACACCGGCCCGGGCGGGCTGGTCGCCCATGAGTGCATCATCGACGTCCGGCCGCTGACCAAGGCGACCGGCGTGAGCATCGACGACGTGGCCAAGCGGCTCATCGACTACGGCTTCCACGCGCCGACGATGTCCTTCCCCGTGGCCGGCACGCTGATGATCGAGCCGACCGAGAGCGAGGACCTGGGCGAGCTGGACCGGTTCTGCGACGCGATGATCGCCATCCGCGCGGAGATCGAGAAGGTCGGGTCGGGGGAGTGGGACAAGGACGACAACCCGCTGCGCAACGCCCCGCACACCGCGAGCGCGCTGACCGGCGAGTGGGAGCACTCCTACTCCCGCGAGGACGCCGTCTTCCCGGCGGGCGTCGTCGCGGCGGAGAAGTACTGGCCGCCGGTGCGGCGGATCGACGGCGCCTTCGGCGACCGTAACCTCGTCTGCTCCTGCCCTCCGCTGGAGGACTACGACGGCTGACGTCCGTCACCGCACATCAAGGGCCCTCGGCAGATCCTGCCGGGGGCCCTGTTGTTCTGCCGGTGCGCTCGGGTCAGGCGGCGGTGACGACCCGGGTGCCACCGAGCGGCCGGTTCGGGGCGATGACCTGCCCGTCCGGAAGGAGCTCACCGGTGTCCTCGAAGAGGAGGACGCCGTTGCACAGCAGGCTCCAACCCTGCTCCGGGTGGTGTGCCACAGGATGCGCGGCTTCCCGGTCGGTGGAGTCTGCTGACGGGCAGGGCGGCTGGTGCTGACACATGGATGTCGTCTTTCGCTGCGGTGTGGTGAACGTCGTCGTGCGGCTCGATGAGGTGGTCATGGCCGCTCCCCCGTTTCCTCGGTCGGTTCCAGTGTTGCCCTCCGGAGGCGTTTCCGCAGGGATTTCGCAGCAGCGGTACTCACTCGATACTGACGTGTCACCCGTGCGGGCGGTTGCTCCCAATTACGCAGATACTCAGGCGGGTTGGGAGTGGTAAGCGTGGGCTAGGCCGCGCGGGTGAGACAGCGAAGCGCCCCGCGGCCGGACGGGGCCGCGGGGCGCGCTCTTGCGGGACGGCGTGCGCCGGTCCGAAGCCGGAGCCGGCGTCCCGGGGTCAGGCGGGCGAGCCGAGCAGCGGTCCCGGCGTCACCCGTAGCGTGAGCCGCGGCAGCAGATCGGCGACGCGCTGCGGATGGTGGGCGGTGATGCCCGGCGGTGCGGGCGCCAGCGGTACCAGCAGGTCACCGGGGGCGGGGGTGCCGTCGGCGCCGTCCGAGGCGATGTCGTGGTGCAGCCACAGCGTGAGCATGTACAGCTCGGGGACGGACAACAGCCGCGGCTGATACGGCGTCGGCAGCGCGTCGGCGTGCTGCAGGGCCTGCTCGGTGGCGGTGACATAGGGGCCACCGGCGAAGTGGGAGAACGTCCAGCCGTCCGCGGTCAGCATCGCGTCAGCGGTCGCCACGGCGCGCTCGCCGCCGCGGACCAGGAATCGCCAGCCGGCCAGGCGGGTACGCGAGGAACCTCCGGCACGGCTGATGTGGTCCCAGACGTGCACCGGCAGCGGGTGGTCGGGGCTCAGCGGGCCCTGATGGGAGCGAAGGGCGGAGGTGGGAGCCTCGCGGACGGCGGTGGGCGAGCCGAGGGCGGCGAGAACGCTGCGCAGGGCGGGCGCGGGTGCGGCGGGAACGTGCAGCGGCATGGTGGGTCGCCTCTCACTTCGGAGACACGGTGGAGCTGGGCAAGTGCGGACGGCGCTGTCAGCGTGGCGGGGTCAGAGCATGGCCGACCGGGGCTGCGGCCCGGCGGGGTCAGCCGCTGTGCCCCGGAACCGGTGAGAACACCGAAACACTGGGTGCCAACTCTCTGCCTCGTCAGCGGAGTTTATACGACACATGTTCTGTGAGTGTTTCCGCTAGTCGCTCCGTGGATTTCCGGCAAGGCGGAATCCGGACCTCTATGCCGGGTAGTATCCGCCGCTTTGCGCGGGGCTTTGGGGCGCCACCTCGTATTTCCTCGGCGGAGCGGTAGGCCGGAACTCGTCGGTGTTTCTCACGAGAGAAATGCGGTCGGCGATCGCCACCGAGATATGCCTACGGAATGTGCCGGCCATGCCGTCCCTTCGAGCCTATCGTTACCGGCACGCCCCGTTCGCGTTATTGATCAGATCGCTGGGGCATCATCGACCGTAGCGTGTACCCCGGTGGCACCGGGGACGGCTCCACGCGGCCCGTGCCCGCGGGCCGCTCACTCGAGGAGGGACCCTTCGATGGGCGAGAAGGTCGCCGCGGACGGGATCGACCTGGCGGACCGGGAGCGTTATCGAAGAAAGCTTCACGAGTGTCTGGAGGGATTGGAGAGACTCCTGGCGGAGAAGAGGTTCGACCGGCCCAAGAATCTCATGGGGCTGGAGATCGAACTCAGTCTCGCCGGTGCCGACGGCCTGCCGCGCATGCTGAACTCCCAAGTTCTGGAGCGCATCGCCAGTCATGATTTCCAGACCGAACTCGCGCAGTGCAATCTCGAAGTCAACATCACCCCGCACCGGCTGCACGGCCGCGTCCTGGACCAGCTCGCCGAGGAACTCCGTACGGGCCTGTCCTACGCCGACAGAAAAGCCCGTGAGGTGGCCGCCAGGATTGTGATGATCGGGATACTGCCGACGCTGACCGCCGATGACCTCACGGCAGCCAGCATCTCCGAGAGCGATCGCTATGTGCTGCTCAACGACGAGATGCGGGCGGCCCGCGGCGAGGACTTCACGATCGACATCCAGGGCGTCGAGCACCTGCTCTCCCGCTCGCCCTCGATCGCGCCGGAGGCTGCCTGTACGTCCGTTCAGCTGCACCTCCAGGTGACGCCGAGCCGCTTCGCCGCGGTCTGGAACGCGGCGCAGGCGGTCGCCGCGGTGCAGATCGCGGTGGGGGCCAACTCGCCGTTCCTCTTCGGGCGGGAGCTGTGGCGGGAGTCCCGTCCGCCGGTCTTCCAGCAGTCCACGGACACCCGCGCACCGGAACTCCAGGCCCAGGGCGTGCGCCCGCGCACGTGGTTCGGCGAGCGCTGGATCACCTCCGCGTACGACCTCTTCGAGGAGAACGTGCGGTACTTCCCGCCGCTGCTGCCGATCTGCGAGGAGGAGGAGCCGCTGCGGGTCCTCGACAAGGGCGGGGTGCCCGAACTCGCGGAGCTGGTGCTGCACAACGGCACGATCTACCGCTGGAACCGGCCCGTCTACGATGTCGCCGACGGCGTCGCGCACCTGCGCGTGGAGAACCGGGTGCTGCCTGCCGGGCCGACGGTCGCCGATGTCATCGCCAACACGGCCTTCTACTACGGCCTGGTCCGGGCGCTGGCCGAGCAGCCTCGCCCGGTGTGGTCGCGACTGCCGTTCGATGCCGCGGCCGACAACTTCGACACCGCCTGCCGGTACGGCATCGACGCCACGCTCCGCTGGCCCAGGTCCGGGCGCGCCGGGGGAGTCGCCGAGATCCCGGCGGTACGCCTCGTCCGCGAGGAACTGCTGCCGCTGGCCGCTGCCGGACTGGACGCCTGGGGCGTGGAGCCGGCCGACCGTGACCTCTACCTGGGCATCATCGAAGAGCGCTGTGTACGCCGCGTCAACGGGGCGTCCTGGCAGGCCGCGGCCTACCACCACGCGTCGCGGCAGGGTCTGGAGCGGCACGCCGCACTCGCCGCGATGACCCGCCGCTACCGGGAGCTGATGGAGGCCGGGGATCCGGTGCACACCTGGCCGGTCGCCTGGGACGTCGGAAAGCCCGTCGCGACCGAGGAGTCCGCGCCGGATGAGCCCGGATCGGCGGACGACTCCCGGCGAGGCGGGCGGTAACCGCAGCCGCCCCGGCCGGTGGGCCGTTTCCGGTGCGGCTGCGCTTCGCGACCGCTCCCACCTGTCTAGCGCGGTCCGGCGGCGCCCGCCTTCGTGATGGCTTTGAGGATCACCTCGTGGATCTGCGACGGGTCACTGACGCGGTGCGCGGAGCCGCCGGTCGGGGCCACCATGCGGTCCAGGGCGGACTGATCGGCCTCTGGGCCGATGGCGAGGGCGATCAGCGGTACCGGCCGCGCCGGATCGGCGGCCTTCTGCAACTCGTCGACGAGCTGGTCGAGTCCGATGCTGTTGAGGTCGTCGTCGGCGCCGTCGGTGACGATGACCACGGCGTTGAGCTTGCCGTTCACGTAGCGCTTGGTGGCCTGTTCGTACGCGGCGAGCGTGGTGTCGTACAGCCCGGCTGCGCCGTCGGGAACCGGCGCAAGCGAGCTGAACGCGTCCGTCAGCTCGTCGCGGTGGGTCCCGCCGTCCTCACCGCGGTCGCCGAGCCGGGTGGTGGGGGACAGTTCGACGTAGTCCTTGGTGCCGTCGAGGAGGGTGGAGAACTTCCACAGTCCGACCTCGTCGTCGGGCGTGAACATGTCCACGGCCTTGAGCAGCGAGTTCCTGGCGAGTTCCATCCGGGACCGGCCGCCCCACCCGGGGATCTGGTTGGCCATCGAAGGCGAGGCGTCCACGACCGTGGCGATCCGGGCGCTCTGGACGGTGCTCGTCCACTTGCCCAGCAGGGCCTGGAGTTCCTTGGTTGACGGCGGGGCGTCGAGGCCGGCGGAGTACGGCTGGGGGACGCGTCCACCGGCCGCGCGCGTGATCTTCTCGTTCGCCTCGCCGTTGCCGGCTCTGAACCCGCGCTCGCGCAGCGCTCGTTGGCCTTCGACGCCGCCCAGCAGCGTCATGAAGCGGTTGGCGGCGCGTGTCTGGGCGGCGGTCAGCTGATCGTCGTCGACCAGGGTGTAGGGGTAGTCGAGCTGTGCGCTGCTCTCCCGGGGAGAGAAGAGTTCCAGGTCGGGGCCGGTGTCCTGGCCGGTGTTGTGGGCGTGCGCCGCTTGCTCGGACAGCAGCAGCGCCTCGTTGCGGCGGGAACTGCCCTGCGCTCCGGAGCCGTCGTGCGGCAGCGTGGCCAGCACTTGCCCGTCGCTGTCCGCCGCCCGCTGGTAGAGCAGCTTCGCCGCGGCGGCGGTGCGGATGTTGGCCTCGTCGCCGTCCTTGGCCCGTTTCGCGTTCGAGGCGCTGATGCGGGCCAGCGCGAGCAGCCCCGTGGCGCTGTGGGCGGGGTCGGCCATGCCCAGCCGCAGCCCGTCGCCGGAGCCGGCGGTCCCGCTCAGCTCGGACCAGGAGAAGTCCCGGTCCGAACGGTCGAGTGCCTTGGCGGCCCCGGGGACGGCCCCCAGGCCGATCGGTGACGAGGCGATCGTGCCGGCGGCGGTCAGCGGGGTGCCCCGCTCCGCGCCGACCCGGTCCACCCACAGGCTCGAATCCGGTATCCAGACCTGGAATTCCGATTGGGCCGGCCGCTGACCGAGGGAGTCGGCGACCTCGTAGGAGACCCGCGAGGTGACCTTGACGTCCAGGCATTTGCCGTCGGTGCGGGTGGCATTCTTGCGGGCCTTGTCGGCCATGGCCTCCACGGCCGGCGCGATATCGGGGGAGGCGACCACGGCCAACGGCACCGAGTCGCCGCCGCACGGCCCGCTGAAGGGCAGCAGACCGCTGCGCAGTGCCACGACGGAACCGGCGGCGACGGCCAGGACCAGGGCGGTGGAGATGACGACGGTGCGGCGGCGGGAACCGGTGCGGGCCCCCGTGGCGTCCGGTTCCAAGCCGTCGGGCAAGCTGTGACGTCCCATTGCGGTAGCGCCTCTCCTGACTCTCGGAACTCGAACGGATTCGATGGTGAGAGGGAATGCGCCACGTGGATGGCGCCCGTTCCCGGCCTGTCGCGCGCGATCTTCGTACCTGCTTTCGAGACCCTAGCGGGGCGGTGGTGGCGAAGAGGCGGAATTGCGGAAGTGGAGGAAGCCGTGCAGTCGGAGACAAGTCCGGTGGCAGATGCGGATGTGCCAGGTCAGGGACCCGGTACGAGCGTGGGCGCGGGGGCGGCCGAGGGGCCCGCCCGGCGCATTCTGCGCAGCGAGACGCTGCTCGTTCTCGCCCTCTCGCTCGGTGCGAGCGCGGTGTCGGCGCTCATCAGTTTCCTCGGTTCGGTGACCAAGCCGGGCGGCCTCAAGGATCAGGCGGCCACGCTCAACGGGTCGCAAGCGCCGGGCCGGCCATGGCTGGATCTCGCCTGGCAGCTGTTCGGTATCGCGACCGCGCTGGTGCCCGTGGCGCTGGTCGCGCATCTGCTGCTGCGCGAACGCGTCGGCGGGCTGCGTGCGATCGGCTTCGACCGGCGGCGGCCCGGTTTCGACCTGAGCCGTGGCACCGCGGTGGCGGCCGTCATCGGGGGCAGCGGCCTGCTGCTCTACCTGGGTGCGCGGACGGCCGGATTCAATCTCACGGTGGTCCCCGAGGCGCTGCCCGACGTGTGGTGGAAGATCCCGGTGCTGATCGCGTCCGCGGTGCAGAACGCCGTGGTGGAGGAAGTCATCGTCGTCGGGTATCTGCTGCGCAGGCTGGGGCAGTTGGGCTGGGCGCCGATGGCGGCGCTGGCGGCCAGCTCGGTGCTGCGCGGTTCGTACCACCTCTACCAGGGCATCGGTGGATTCTTCGGCAACCTGGTGATGGGCGTCCTGTTCGTCCTGCTGTACCGGCGGTGGGGGCGGGTCGGCCCGCTGGTCGCCGCACATGCCCTCATCGACATCGTGGCGTTCGTGGGATACGCGGTGCTCGCGGGCAAGGTGGGGTGGCTGCCGACACCGTGAGCGGAGGGGCGGGGCGCTTGTGTGCCCCGCCCCCTGACTCGTCCGGAGCGTGGACCGCCCGGGTTCAGCCGGTGGCCAGCAGCTCGCCGTCGATGACGGTGACGGCCGTGCCGGTCAGCAGGGTGCGTTCGCCACGGAGCGTGGTGCGTACGAAGCCGGTGCGGGCTCCCCCTTGCAGGCCGACGAGGCTGTCGCGCCCGAGTCGCGCGGACCAGAACGGGGCGAGCGCGGTGTGCGCGCTGCCCGTTACGGAGTCCTCGTCGATTCCCACGGCGGGGAAGAAGCAGCGCGAGACGAAGTCGTAGCCACCCTCGGGGTCCTCGGCGGGCGCGGTGGCGATGACGCCCCGGCCGCCGCGTCCGGCCAGCGCCCTGAAGTCCGGTGACAGCGCCCGCACGGACTTCTCGTCGGCCAGTTCGACCAGCAGATCGCCGACCTGGGGGCCGGTGTCGTGCGCGGAGCGGATCTCCGTGCCCAGCGCGTCCGCGACGACGAGCGGGACCTCGACCGGCGTGAGTGGCGCGGTCGGGAAGTCCATCGTGATCGCTCCGCCTTCGCCTGCCGTCGTGGTCAGCACGCCGCTGCGGGTGCGGAAGCGGACCGTGCCGGTCGCCGTGCCGGTGGAGTGCAGGACGTGTGCGGTGGCCAGGGTCGCGTGCCCGCACATGTCGACCTCCGTGGCCGGGGTGAGCCAGCGCAGTGCCCAGTCGGCGTCGCCGCCTTCGGGCAGCGGGTGCGCGAAGGCGGTTTCGGCGAGGTTGACCTCGGCGGCGACCTGCTGCAGCCAGGTGTCATCGGGGAAGGTGCCGGAGTCGAGAAGCACGACTCCCGCGGGGTTGCCGGCGAACGGACGCTCACTGAAGGCGTCGACGATGCGAATCCTCATGGCCGTGAGCGTAGAGCGGCCACAAAGCCGCAGGCCAAGGCCAATCTCAGGTGATTGGACCCGAAGTGGGAGCGGTCGCTCACTCGAAAGGGATTGCTCGACGAACAGTTCCGATATATCGTTGAGGCATCGCGACCGATCAATGAAGGAAGGAACGTCATCATGCGTTCGCAAGGAAATGACCACGGACATGAGCACCGGCACGAGCACTGCGGCCCCGGACGTCACGGCGGCCGAGGTGACTTTCCCGGCGGCTTCGAGAGGCGGCGCGCGGCTTTCGGCGGGTTCGGACCGCCCTTCGGCGGGCCTCCGTTCGGCGGCGGCCGGGGCCGCGGCGGACCTCGGGGCAGGGCGCGGCGCGGCGATGTGCGCGCCTCGATCCTGGCGCTGCTCAAGGACCGTCCGATGCACGGCTACGAAATGATTCAGGAGATCGCCGAGCGCAGCGGCGGGGCGTGGAAGCCCAGTCCAGGCTCGGTCTACCCGACCTTGCAGCTGCTGGAGGACGAGGGGCTGATCACCAACGCCAGCGACGGCGGCAAGAAGCTCTTCTCGCTGACGGACGCCGGACGCTCCGAAGCCGACAACGGCTCGGACGCGCCCTGGGAGGACGCCGGGCGCGGCGTCGACTGGGAGGCCATGAACGAGATCCGCAAGGCGGGCGGCGGCCTGGTCGAAGCGTTCCGCCAGGTCTGGGCCACCGGCAGTCCCGAGCAGCGGGAGAAGGCGATGGCGGTGGTCAACAAGGCACGCAAGGAGCTGTATCTGATCCTCGCCGAAGAGGACTGACTTACCGTTCGGCTCGGGTGTGGATCCGAGGCGGGGCGCCGCCCGGGAGGGGTGCTGCCGGGGGCGGCGCCCAAGAGGGGTGACTGCGAGTGGGGCCACTGCCGGGTGACCGGTCGTGGCCCCTTCGTCTGACATCGGGCCGGCGCGACCCGTCCCGATCCGCGCCGTACGCGTACGGCGTCTCAGGTGACCAGGCCGGCGAGGTTGCGCAGTGACTGGTTCAGGGCGGCGCCGGCCGAGTCCTTCAGCTTGCCGCCCATCAAGGACACCGCGGCCCCGGTGAAGGATCCGTCGATCGTGACGGTCGTCGACCCGCCCTCGGGGATGAGTGAATAGCGCATTCCCAGGGTGACGCCCATGGGGCCCTTGCCCTGGAGGGCGAGGAGCCGGCCCGGCTCCACCTCCCGCACGGTCCAGTTCACCTCTGCCGGGAAGCCCATGAGCTTCATGTTCTCCTCGTATCCGGCGCCCACCGCCAGCGTTTCCGGTCCGCCCTTGGGGAAGCCGGTGTGGGTGGCGTTCCACTGTCCGTACGCGTCGAAGTCGGTGAGCCGGTCCCAGACCTGCTCGGCCGGTGCCTCGATGCGGGCCTGAGCGGTGACTTCGGCCATGCGACCACCCCTTCGGTGACTGTCCCTGGCTGTGCCGGGGAACGTATCCGCGCGGGGGTGAAGGTTCAATACCGGCGGCGCATCATTTCTGACGTAGCGTCAGCTTGAAGCGCCGGGGCGCCCGCGGCGGACCGGAGAGCAATCGGTCCACATGGTGACGGCGCAGGCCACGTGCCGGATCGACGGGCAACAGCAGCCGGTCCGGCCGCCAACGACTGCTCCGCACCAAGCTGTCGGGCATCACATCGTCCACCCAGGCGAACGGTCGACCCTCCGCATACCGCAGCAACGGCGCCCACTTGCGCCCCAACAGGCTCTCCACCCCCTCGAATTGCGGGTCGTCGGGCCTGCTGCGGTAGCCGGTGAACGCGACGACCGGCAAGGCGGGCAGCTCCAGCAGCGGGGCGATGTGGGTGTTGGCGTGGTGTTCCCAGGTCGTGGCCCAGACGAGTTCGTATGTGCCGGACAGCTCGCGCAGCCAGTCGGCGTGGTGGACGGAGAGCAGCACGGTGTGGTCCAGCAGGTCGTGCGCGGTGAAACCGGGGGTGGGCAGGACCGGGTTGAGCACACCGTCGATGTCGAGGAACAGCAGCGGTCGGGTGGCCATCGAAATCCTTCGCCGAGGAGGTGTCGGGATGGACGGGACGGACGGGGTGGATGAGGTGGATGGGATGGGGCGGGGGTGGTTCCTGTAGGGAAGGACGTGCCGCGCGTGGCCGCCGGTTGCCGCGCGCGGGCGCGTGATGCCGACGCGCGCCCGCGTACGCGTACCGGTCGGCTCGGCACCGACGCACGCTCTCGTCCCGCACTCCCTGTGTCCGGCCTCCACGCTTTCGCCCTGTCTCCTCCGTAAGGATGAGTCGGGCGTCGCCGTGCCCAACCAGCGTGGGATGCGCAAATGCTTCCCGCCGGGGATGGTGTGGCCCTCGGGTGCCTGGTGGGGTGGAACCGTGCAAAACGGTACTGCGTATTGCGGCGGCGACGGCCCCGCCCAGGTGGATCTCGAAGGCCGGCTCACCGTCGAGCTGGCGTCGGTGGTCTCCGCTGCCCGCAGGCGAGCCACCCGCGACGGCGACCGGCAGGTCGACACCGCGCATCTTCTGCATGGCCTCCTGGAGTCGGACCCCGCGGTGCGCGCCTCCTTCGGTAACGGGCCGCAGGTCGCACGGCTGCTGGGCTACCTCGTTCAGCGCAGCATCGGCTACGGACTCCAGTGGCACGGCACCGTCGAGGACTCCGGCGCGGTCCCCTTGGTCGCCGAGGGAGTCGTCCCCGGGTGGTCACCCGCCGCGGCAGCCGCCATGGACGGTGCGCTCGACCGCGCCCATGCCCGGTACGCCACCTGTGCCGACTGCCTCGACCTGCTCGCCGCCCTGGTGGGCGACCCGGATTCCCGCGCCGTCGAAGTCCTGCGCCGGGCATCTGTTGACACCGCCCTGCTGGCCGCCCGCCTGGACGGCGAGCGCGCCGGCCGGGACTGACGCGTTCCGGCACTGGTCCGAGGGCTCCGACGGCTGTGATGGCTGTGTCGTTGTGACGGCCTGGAAGCCTGTGACCGCTGTGGCGGCGGGAGGCCCTGTCGCGCCGGGGAAACGACAGTCCCGCGCCGGCGAACGGACAGGGGTATCAGGGATGACGCTGCTGACGGTGGCTGTCATGATGACCCGATGCACGCGTCATCGGCGAGCCCGCCCGGTCCTTCGACCGGTCCGGGCCAGGGAACCACAGGCCCCCGGGGGGCCCAGCAGCCGCACTCCGCCTCCGGGCCCCGGGGCGTCGGTTCCCCCGGGGGCCGCCGCGCCGGACTGGGCATCGCACTGCTCTCCGCCGTCGCCTTCGGCGGTTCCGGCGTCGCCGCCAAACCATTGATCGAGGCCGGACTCGAACCACTGCACGTCACCTGGCTGCGCGTCGTCGGCGCCGCGCTGGTGATGCTGCCCGTCGCCTGGCGCCACCGCGATCTGCCGCGGCGTCGGCCCGCACTGCTCGCCGGTTTCGGCCTGCTCGCCGTCGCCGGCGTCCAGGCCTGCTACTTCGCCTCGCTCTCCCGCATACCCGTCGGGGTCGCGCTGCTCATCGAATACCTCGCGCCCGCCCTTGTCCTGGGGTGGGTGCGCTTCGTCCAGAAACGGCCGGTGACCCGCGCGGCTGCTGTCGGCGTCGTCCTGGCCGTCGGTGGACTGGCCTGTGTCGTCGAGGTGTGGTCGGGGCTGAGCTTCGACGTGATCGGTCTCGTGCTCGCGCTGGGGGCCGCCTGCTGCCAGGTCGGCTACTTCGTGCTGTCCGACCACGGCAGCGACGGCGACGACGCGGTGGACCCGCTCGGCGTGATCGCCTACGGACTGCTGATCGGTGCCGCCGTGCTCACCGTGATCGCCCAGCCCTGGGAGATGCGGTGGACGGTGCTCGGCGGCAACGCGGACATGAACGGCACCGAGGTGCCGGCCGTCCTGCTGCTCGCCTGGATCGTCCTGATCGCGACGGTGGCCGCCTACCTCACCGGCGTCGTATCGATTCGCCGGCTCTCGCCGCAGGTGGCCGGGGTGGTTGCCTGCCTGGAGGCGGTGATCGCGACGATCCTGGCCTGGGTGCTGCTCGGGGAGCATCTCTTCGCACCGCAGATCCTGGGCGGCGTGGTGGTACTGGTCGGCGCGTTCATCGCGCAGTCGGCCACGCCCAAGGCCCCCGCCGAGCCGCACATCGTGGAGCGCGGCGGGCCGCGCTCCACGGGCGACGCGGTGCCGGAGGCGGCCACACCGCACCCCGCGGTCGCCGTAGAGGCTGCGCCTCAGGCGCGCCCTCGGGACGATGTGTCGGCGGAAACGCCCGCCTCGTAGGGGGGCGATCATGCGTGGGGCTCTGCCGGCTCCCGGCACCGCGTAGCCCGGACGCCGGGTTCCAAGGAACGGAACGCGGGGAGGGCGGCAGCGGCGGCCGTCGGCCCGGCGCCGACCGGCGAGTGCACAGGGGGACGCGACCCTCCGCGGCGAACCCCCGCCCTCCTTGTACGTCCCGGGCGACCGGCTAGGGCTCGGAGAGGGCTCCTGCGTTCCGGAGGCGGATGCCAGGTCGCGGAGATGACTGCGCGAGGCCGGCTTCGCCGCTCGCCGCGCACCTCTTTCACCGCGAATCGCTTGACCGCCCAGGGCCCACCGCTCACCTCACACTGTCGGACGCCGGGGTGGCCCGGGCGTTCAGGCGGCGTTGCTGGTGGGTGCGGGCCGCTGCGTCGCCGGGGCCGTCGCGTTCGGCGAGGCGTTCCGAGACGCGTTGCTGGACCTCCTCGCTCCGCTTTCCTCCGTACTTGAACTTGGCGCGGACCTCCCGCACTTCCAGGCGCAGACCTCGGATCCCGGACAGCAGCCGTCCGTAGGGCGCCTCTCCCGCGATGACCGGGGCCGAGCCGCCGGCCGGCTGGAAGTGCCCCACCTGCTGGCGCAGCAGCTCAGCCTTGGCCTCGGGGTCGTCCACGATATGGGCCGTGCAGGTGAGCTGGATCGCGGCATAGAAGCTGGTGGGGACGCCGTGCTCGGGCGGCTGGTCCTCGGTCGCCTGCCAGGGGCCCGGGATGAACGCGTAGTCGTCGACCACACTCAGCAGGACCGTCGGCCGGTCCTCCAGCGCGCCCCAGATGGGGTGGGGGCGGGCAAGGTGCGTCACGGCCTCGCGGCGGTCCCGGTCGTAGGCGAAGTGCAGGGGCTGGAGCATCGGCGGCTCGCCCGGCCGCCCGTTGGCGGCCAGCTGCCCGAAATCGTGTGTGGCGAGGAAGCGCTGCCACTCGGTGTCGTCGGTGGGCGCGTCCCAGGGGTGGATCAGCATCGCGGTCCTCAGCGGGCGGAGAGGTATGCCGGCTGGGCGGTGCCGGGCGCGAGGTCGTCCGCCGGTATCGGGGCGCCGTACGTCGGGGCCACCGGAAGGACGCCGCTCCAGTACGGCAGCGCGAGGTCCTCCGGTTCGTCGTTGGGGCCGCCGCTACGGATCTTGGCGGAGACCTCCCGCAGGTCGAGGCTGATCACGGCCGTGGCGGCCAGCTCCTTCGCGTTGGCCGGGCGGGAGTCCGCGGCGCGTCCCAGCAGGACCTGGTCGACCAGGGCGTCGAGCGCGGTCGTCTTCTCGTCCTCGTCCGTCACCTGATGTGCGGTGCCGTGGACCACGACGGAGCGGTAGTTGATGGAGTGGTGGAAGGCCGACTTGGCCAGGACCAGGCCGTCCACGTGGGTGACGGTGACGCAGACGTCCAGGCCGGGGTCCGCCTGCGTGCCCGCCATCCGCAGCGGACGCGAACCCGTCGAGCCGTGGAGGTAGAGCCGGTCGCCGATTCGGCCGTAGAGCGTGGGCAGGACGACCGGTACGCCTTCACGGACAAAGCCCAGGTGGCAGACGTATCCCTCGTCGAGGATCGCGTGCACCGTCGCATGGTCGTAGGAGGCGCGCTCACGGGCGCGGGTGGGGATCGTGCGCTCGGTTCGGGCGTACGACTCGGCGGATGCCATTGCGATCTCCATTGCACTAGTGCATAATCTTGTTTGTGCTAGGAGAGTATCGGATCGAAGGGCGGCGCGCATCAGAAATTGCCGCCAGTGTCGAGCGGGCCGTCGGTGCGGGCGAGCTCCAACCGGGCGAAGTGCTGCCCCCGCTCAGGGAGTTGGCGGTCTATCTGGAGGTCAATCCGAATACGGTCGCGGCCGCGTACCGCACGCTGCGTGACCGGGGTGTGATCGAGACCTCGGGTCGGCGCGGCAGTCGCGTGCGCTCCCGGCCGGCCAGTACGCCGCGCGAGGCGCTGCGGGTGGAGGTCCCGCCCGGAGTGCGGGACGCCTCGGACGGCAATCCCGATCCGGCCCTGCTGCCTCCGCTGGAGCGGGCGCTCGCCGAGGCGGCGGCGCGCAGCGCGAGACGGCCCGTGCTGTACGGCGCGCCCGCCGTCGACGACGACCTCGCCGCGCTGGCCCGCTCCGCATTCGACGCCGACGGAGTGACGGGCGGTCCGGTCGCCGTCACGAGCGGCTCACTCGACGCCATGGAGAGGGTGCTCTCCGCTCATCTACGGCCCGGCGATGTCGTGGCCGTGGAGGATCCCGGGTGGGGCAGTCTGCTGGACCTGATTCCGGCGCTCGGACTGCGCCCCGCACCGGTCGGTGTCGACGACGAAGGGCCGCTGACCGAGCAGCTGGCGCGCGCCATCCAGGAGGGCGCCAGGGCGGTCGTCGTCACCGACCGCGCGCAGAACCCTACGGGCGCGGCCATCAGCAGCGAGCGCGCCGCCTCGCTCCGTACGCTGCTCGCCGAGCGCCCCGATGTCCTGCTCATCGAGGACGACCACGGGCACGGCATCGTCGATCTGCCGCTGCATCCGCTCTCCGGTGTCACGGACCATTGGGTGCTGGTGCGCTCGACGGCCAAGGCGTACGGCCCGGACCTGCGGCTGGCCGTCCTCACCGGCGACGCGGTGACGGTCGACCGGGTGCGCGGACGCCAGCGCCTTGGTCCGGGATGGGTCAGCCATCTCCTGCAGGACGCGGTGGCCCACCTGTGGCGTACGTCAGCGGTCGACCCGAGAGCGGTGTCGCGGGCGTACGGCCGGCGCCGGGACGCCCTGATACGAGAGCTGGCCGAGCGAGGTGTGCCCTCCCGGGGGCGTAGCGGAATGAACGTCTGGGTGCCGGTCCCGGACGAGACCGGTGCGGTGGCCCGGCTCCTTCACTCCGGCTGGGCCGTGGCCCCCGGCGCCCGCTTCCGCATGCAGTCCCCGCCGGGTGTCCGGATCACCGTCTCCGGGCTGACCGACGACGACATCACGCCGGTGGCGGACGCCGTCGCCGCGGTGACGGGGAGGAGGGAGGCGCGCCGGTATGAGTGAGAGCGGCCGAGCCGGCTGCCTGGTCGGCCGATCGCCTGGGTGGGGTGGTTGACCAGGCATTCAGGTGGGCGGGGTCCCGGAGGAGTGCCGGGGCTGTCGATGTGTTCGCCCGCCGGCCGACGCGGCTAGCGGGTTGGTGGGTCCGGGCGGCGTTGGGCGGGTTCTCGTCCCATGCGCATCGCCTCCAGGCCGTGCTTGCACAGTCCCGCCGTCCGCCCGTGGGCTGGGTCCGTGGCGCCTGGTGCTCAGCGCTCGTTGCGCTTGCTCCGTCTCTGCTTGGAGCGGTGTTCGGAGGCTGCGCGCGATCGCAAGGCGGAGGGGCGGTGGGAGGTCTTGGTCGCGGGTCCATGTGGACGATGCTGACAACGAGCTGGGGTGTCCCTCTGGGGGAGTGCGTTCCTGGGGGCGCCTCCCAGGGGTGGTGGAGAGGGAGGGGGAGCGCCGCGAGCCAGGCGGGACTGTGTGGACACGGCCCAGCGCTGCGCACACACCAGTGCCTGGCTCCAGTGGACGGGTTCGGGCTCCATGTGAAGGCATGGCTCACCGGCTCTCGCTGGCCTGCCCCCTCCGCAGAAGGCTGCGCGCGGCGCGTACCAGCGCGGCGTTGTCCGCAGGCGTAGAGCCGTCAGGCAGCACCAGGACATCCTCGAGGCCGATCCGGGAGTCCAGGCCGAGGCGTGCAGCAGCGCGTAGTACCGGCCATGCGCCGCCTTCTTCCCCGTGGAGCAGTACGGGGGCCGTCAGGTCGTCACCCAGTTCCTTCAGCAGGTGCGCAGCCGTGGCCTCGGCAGTCCTGGGGTCGGTGTCGGTGACCTCGGCGAGTACCCGCAGCACCCTGGCTGACAGTGGCGAAGCCAGGAACCTGCGGGCAGCTTCGGTACCCGAGTAGATGCCCGCCTCGACGCCGATGCCACGCGCCATCAGCACAGCGGCCACCGTTTCAGCACCTTCCTCATGCCAGTTCACCGACGCGTGATCAGGTAGCACCGACCAGGAGCGGATGAGTTCAGCTCGCTGCTGTGGTCCGGGAACCGCCCATGCTCCCGTGGTGACCCCGATCTGTACTTCCTTCGGCACCACAGCACGTACGGCGGTGACTGCCTCAGCCACCGGGCCGGGGGCGAGGGAATCGTGACCGTCGGCGTCCTTGGGGTGTAGGTGAATGTCCTCGGCGCCGGCCGCCACGGCTCGCTTCGCCTCGGCGGCCAGCTCATCGGCCGTCACCGGGAGAGTGCGGCACTCACCTCGATCGCGGGCCCCGTTCAAGCACACCTGCAGCATGGGTCAGATCCTGCCACGCACCACTGGCAGCACCTTGGTGAGCGTCGCGGCCGGGCCGTGCGGAGGCCCGGAGCTGCCCGGCCGGCCCCAGGGCCGCCCGGGCCGGGAGCGCCGTTGCTCAGCGGGTGCTGCGGCGGGGTTTGCTCTGGGTGAGGGCAGCACCGGCGAGGACGATGATGGCGCCGACGGGTGTGTTCCAGCTCAGTTGTTCATCCAGGAGTGCCACACCGGCGGTGGTGGCGATGACAGGGATGAAGTAGGTGACCATCTGGGCCGTGGTGGGGCCGATTTCGGCGACCAGGCCGTATTGCAGAAGGAAGGCGAAGCCGGTGCCCAGGGCGCCGAGCGCGACGACGGCGAGGAGAGGGATGACCGGGTAGGAGGCCGGGAGGGAGGTGAACAGCGGTGTCACCACTGCCAGTTGGAGGGTGGCCAGCAGCAATTGCGCGCTCGACATCGAAAGGTGGGAGTGCTGCACGCCCGCCAGGGTGCGGCGTACGTAGATCCAGCCGACGGCGTAGCTGAGTGACGCGCCCAGCGCCATGGCGGTCCCCGCCAGGTCCGTGCCCGCGAAGCCCTGCCAGGCGCCCAGGACGGTGAGGACTCCCAGGAAGCCGATGCCCAGTCCGGCGACCCGGCGCCGGGTGGGGCGGTCCTCGGAAAGTGCGACCACCGAGAGCAGCATGCCCCAGAGGGGAGAGGCGGCATTGCAGATGCCGGCAAGTGTGGAGGGGATCGTCAGCTCGGCATACGCGAAGAGGGAGAACGGGAGGGCGTTGAGGAAGAACGCGGCGACCGTCAGGTGACCCCAGGTCCTGGCGGAACGCGGTAGCCGCTGACGCTTGACCACGAGCATCGCCACCAGCACGGCCGCGCCGAATCCGACGCGGCCCAGTGTGACCTGCAACGGAGCGAAACCGTTGGTGCCGACCTTGATGAAAAGGAAGCTGAAGCCCCAGATCAGGCTGAGAACCGCGAAGCGGAGCGGCCAGCCGTACGCGCGACGGCGGGTGGGGCCGTTGCCGGCATCGGCAGAGGTCGACGGGGCCGTGGTCGATGGGGTCGAGGTGGGGTGAGGGGCGGCGGCTGCGGCCGGAGGCTCTGCGTTTGCGGAGGCGGCGGCTGCGCGGGTGGCGGTGCTCATGGCCTCTACGATGCTGCGCACCACTGCGTAGCACAAGCGAGTATTTGTGGCCGGTATCGCTTAGCATTGCTTATATGTTGAACCTTGATCGCCTACGGACGCTGAGCGCGGTGGCCCGCCATGGTTCGGTCAGCGCGGCGGCCGACGGACTGCATGTCACGACATCCGCGGTATCGCAGCAGATCGCCAAGCTGGAGCGGGAGACCGGACAGCCGCTGCTGGCGAAGAACGGGCGAGGGGTGCGGCTTACCGATGCGGGGCGATTGCTCGCCGATCACGCCGCACGCATCCTCTCCCAGGTCGAGCTGGCTCAGGCCGAGCTGGAAGCGCACCGTGGCCAGGCCGTGGGTGAGCTGCGCATCGGCGCGTTTCCCACCGCGGCACGCGGACTCTTCCCCGCGGCGCTCGCCGAACTGCGCAGTGCGCATCCACAACTGCGCGCACGGCTGACGGAGATGGAGCCGGACGATTCCGTACGGGGCGTGGTGCGCGGCGACATCGACCTGGGCGTCGTCCTGGACTGGTACAACCGGCCGTTGTCGCTGCCCGAGGGGCTGGCGAAGGCGCCGCTTCTCGATGATCCGGCCGATGTGGCCATGCCGTCGGATCACCGGCTGGCCCAGCGCCGGTCCGTGGAGCTGGAGGAGTTCGCGGACGACGAGTGGATCTCCTGGCCGCAGGGGGAGTTCTGCCATGAGTGGCTGATGTTCACCTTGCGCGGCAAGGGAATCGAGCCGCGTATCGCGCATATGGCAGAGGAGCATCACACTCAGCTCGCCTTGATCGCCTCCGGGCTGGGGGTGGCGGTGGCGCCGCGTCTCGGCCGCGGCCCGGTGCCGGAGGGAGTGAGCGTGGTACCCGTACGTCACACCATGCGGCGTCACGTGTACACGATTTGGCGCGCGGACGCCGACCGCCGTCCGTCGATCCGTGCGGCAGTGGGAGCGCTCCGAGCGGCGGGCAAGCGGGTGCCGGGCTGCTGAGGCCCGGAGTGCCGGGGGCCGACCGGCCTCATGACCGGCCCGGCCCCGCGTGTTACGCCTCCGGGGTACTCCGTAGGGCTCAGGGGGTTTAGGGGCTTAGGGACTGTTGCGAAAGTGCTGGTCACAGCCATTTGTTGAGGACTGCGGCCAGCACGGTTGCCTCGTAGCGGACGGCAAGCTTGTCGTACCTGGTGGTACACGGGGCACGACGCAGTGCCCGAATGGACGGTTCGACATCACGGTGCGCACAAGCGGTCCAATGCCGACTGGCTTTCATCGTCCGCGGCGCGGTAGATCACTAACCGCTGGTCCGGATCTTGAAGTGGCGTAAGCACTTCGAAACGCACTGCGATCACACCGACGTCAGGATGCCGCAGCACCTTGCGCCGGCGGCCGTTGACCTTGATGTCTCGCTCTGCCCACGATCGCGCGAATTCCTCGTCACGAGTGGTGAATTCGGCGATGAGGTCGGTCAACGCCTGACCCTCCGGATGCGCGGCCCACGCAGCGCGCAGAGGGGCGACCCCCTCCCGCACGACGCGTTCGCGGTCGACGTGGAACTCGCGTATCTCCGGATGCGTCAGGCACAGCCACATCGCATTGCGCGGCGACGGAGGCAGGGTGTCGAATACCAGTAGCGGCCTCTTCATTTCGCGGTTCCAGGCCAGGATGTCGTAGCGGTGGTTCATCAGCATGGCCGGCAGCGGCGACAGGTCGGCGACCAGCCGGGCCAGCGGCGGCGCTGCGGTGGTGGCGGGCTTGTCGGCGTTGCGGGGGCGCTGCTGGGCCAGGTTGAAGAGGTAGGCGCGTTCATCGGGGGCCAGGCGCAGCGCCCGGGCCAGGCGCCCACCACGTTCGCCGAGGGCCGCAGCCCGCGGCCCTGTTCCAGCCGCACGATGTAGTCGATGCTGACCCCGGCCAGCCGGCCGGGGCGCGGGCGGCCCCGCAGGAAACCGGCCCGGGTGAGGGCTGACAAGGCGTACGACTCCCGCCGCAAACGGGCCTACCCACGCAGGCGTGGGATCGAGGAGACCGTTTCCGATCCCGGCGGACCGGGTCCGCAACCGCCAGAAACTCGGCTCCCGAGGCGGTCGGCCGCCGAACGAACGGCTGTGACAAGCACTTTCGAAACAGGCCCCAGGCCCCTTCCGAGCCGGTCAGGTCGGTGCGACGATGCCGCGGATGATGCCCAGGTCCAGCAAGTCCTGGGGGCGGATGTGGAGTTGGTCGGCTGTGTCGTGCACCTGCTGCGCGTCGCGTTTGAGGATGGCGGCGGCCAGTTCCGGGGCGATCACCGAGAAGTAGCTGTCGGGTGTCGCCCAGAGCCGGTCAGGAGCGGCGAGGGCCAGGGCGCCTCCCGAACCGCCTTCGCCGATCAGCAGCGAGGTGACGGGGACGCGGACCGAGGCGAGTGCGGCGAAGGTGTCGGCGATGGCCGCGCCGGCGCCCGAGCGTTCGGCTTCCGGGTCGTTGGCCGCCCCAGGAGTGTCGACGAGGGTGAGAACGGGAATGCCGAGCCGGTCCGCGAGGCGGATCAGGCGCGCGGCGGTGCGGAAGCCGGCGGGGCGGGTGGCCGTGCCGCACTGGGCCGCGAAGGCGATGGTGCGGCCGTCGCGATGACCGAACCCGCAGCGCATCCCCGTGTCGACGCCGCCGCAGCGGTCACCGCTGACCTCTTCCCAGCTGTCGAAGTAGGCCCGCAGATACGCCTCGGCGCGCGGCCGTCGCGCGTCACGGGCGCGGACCACCGCCTCCCAGCCGGTCTCCGGGAGGGTGCCCGCGCTGAGGGGGTGCGGGGGCGGCGCCGCTTCCGGGGCCGATTCGGCGCCCGGTTCCGCAGGAGAATCCGACCGTCCTGTGGTTTCCAGGAGTTGGAGCCAGCGCACCAGGGTGTCGCGGAGGCGGTCCGGTGGGACGACGGCGTCGATGTGGCCGGCCGCGAGCTGGCCTTCGGCGGAGTAGGCGTGCGGGTCGGCGCCCTTCGGGCGGACCCGCGAACCCGCGAAACCGATCTGCGCTCCCGGCAGGGCCAGGATCACATCGGCACCCGCGCCGAGCGTGGCCCAGCCGCCGCCGGTCGTCGGGTCCCGCAGCACCGCGATCTGCGGCAGACCGGCCGCGCGGTTCAGTGTCGACTGGCGGGCCACCCGCTGAAGTTGTGTCAGGGCTCGCATGCCTTCCTGCATCCGGCTGCCGCCCGTGGCGACCAACGACACAATAGGCAGACGTCGTTTGCGGGCCTGGGTGTACGCGGCCACCAGGCGGTCACCGGTGCGTTCGCCCAGGGAGCCGCCCAGGAACCCGAACTCGAAGGAGATGAGGACGGCCTGCCTGCCGCCTATCGTGGCGAGGGCGGTGACCACCGATTCGTCCTCACCGGTCCGGGCGCGGGCGCGCTCCCGGGCGGCGTCGTAGCCGTGCCAGCCGAGTGGGCCGTCCGGCCGGTCCGAGGGGCTGCCGACCGGCGCACCCGCTCCGTCCGGCCGCGTGGCTCCCCCTCCTTCCGGCTTCCCCGCTACCTCCGCCTCCGCGTCAGTCTCTTGCTCTGCCGCCTGAGTGCCGGGCGCTCCGGTGGCGTCGGGTGAGGCGGGCTCGACGTAGGAATCGGCGACCAGCTCGATGGCCTGACGGGCAGTGAGCCGGGCGGCCGGCTGGGCAGCGGGCGGAACGACGGGTGGGGGAGTGGCGAGGACGTCGCCACCGGGCTCCGGCCCCACGCCCCCGGCCGGCCCTTCGACCGGCATGTCCCCAGGCCCTGGTTCCCCGGGCGCGCCCTGACCCCGGTCCGCGGGCTCACCGTCGGTCCCGCCCCCGAGGTGCCCGCCGCTAGGCACGGAGTTCCCGCTTCAGGATCTTGCCCATGTCGTTGCGCGGCAGGGAGTCCAGGAAGTGGACGGTCCGGGGCCGTTTGTGCGGGGCGAGTTGGCGGGCGACATGGTCGGCGAGTTCCTCAGCGGACGGCGGTCCGGTGTCCGGCCGGGTCTCGGCCACGATCCAGGCGACGATCCGCTCGCCGAGGTCCTCGTCCGGCTCGGCGGTGACGGCGGCCTCGGCGACCCCCGGATGTGCGAGCAGGGAGTTCTCGATCTCACCGGCGCCGATCTTGTAGCCGCCGCTCTTGATCAGGTCGGTGGCCTTGCGGCCGACGATGCGGTAGTTGCCCGTGGAGTCCCGGATCGCCATGTCGCCGGTGCGGAACCAGCCGCCGTCGAAGGCCGCGGCGGTGGCGTCGGGCCGGTTGAGGTATTCGACGAAGAGGTTCGGGCCGCGGACCTGGATCTCGCCCACCGTCTCGCCGTCGCTGTCCTCGATGGCCCGGCCTGCATCATCGACGAGGCGGACGTACACGCCCGGCAACGGCACCCCGACCGTCCCCGCGGCATCAGGGCCGTCCGCCCGAACGCTGGTGTTCATCAGCGTCTCCGTCATGCCGTACCGCTCGATCACCCTGCGGCCGGACGCGGCGGTGATCCGTTCGTGGTCGGTCAGCGGCAGCGCGGCGGAACCGGAGACCAGCAGCCGGGCGCGGGCGAGCGCCTTGGCGAGCACCGGGTCGTCTCCCGCCTCGACAGCCAGCCGGTGGTACATCGTCGGTACGCCGAACAGCATGGTGCCGTCCGCGGACAGCTCCCGTGCGACGGCTTCGGTGCTGAAGCGCCCAAGGTGGTGGACGCTGCCCCCGCGGCGCAGCGGGCCGAGGATGCCGAGAATCAGTCCGTGGACGTGGAAGAGCGGCAGGGCGTGCACGAGGACATCGTCGGCGGTCCACTGCCAGGCGTCCTCCAGCGCGTCCAGCGTGTGGGCGATGGCGCGGCGGGGGAGCACCACGCCCTTGGGGGGCCCGGTGGTGCCGGAGGTGTAGACGATCAGGGCCGGAGACTCGTCACCCGGTTCGTACGGGAACGGGGCCGGCACGGCGTCCTCGGGCGGTGCGATGACGTCGAGATCGAGACGGGGGAGCGCGGCGAGGGCGTCCGGCAGGTCGGCGCCGGGCTCGGCCAGAACGAGGGAGGGCGCGCTGTCCGCCACGATGTGCGCCAGCTCGCTCTCCCCGATCTTCGGATTCACCGGTACCGCGGGCACCCCGGCGAGCAGCGCGGAGACCACGCCCACCGAGGTCTCCAGCGTCGCGGTCGCCCAGATCGCCACTCGCGTCTCGGCGCCGATCCGCTCGGCGAGCGGGCCGGCCACCGCGGCGAGCTGGCGGTAGCTGAGCGCGCGGGCGCCGAAGCGCAGCGCGGGCGCGGTCGAAGCGTCGCGCAGCGCGGGGAAGAGCACGTTCACCGGATCTCCTTCGTCCTCGTCGGCACCCGGCCCGTCGCGGCCGGAGCTGCCCCGCTCCCGCACCCGTGGTGGTGGAGAACGGGCTGACCCCACCACTCTCGCAGAGACCACTGACATCGCGATCACTCCACGGCGTCGGGCCGGGGTCCGGGCTACTTCCGGCCAGGTGCCGAACGCGTGCCGAACGCGTGACGACCGACTGCCGACCGACTGCCGGCCGGGCGCCGGGCGGGCGCCGGGCAGGTCCCGGCCGGGCGCCGGGCAGGTCCCTGCGCCGGGTGCGGATGGGGGAGGGCTGCCGCTCGCGTCTCCGGTGCGCCGCCGCCCGGAACAGGCCGCCCCCTCGTTCGCCCCTGCCGCCCCCGCCCCGCATCCCTTACCCCGGTATCTTGCGGAAGTCCCAGGAGGTGACGGTCGACGGCGTCAGGCGCACCCACGCGTGCCGGCCGTCGTGCGGCATCTCGTCCATTCCGAAGTACTTGGCCGCGAACAGCCGCTCCGGCGCGTCCAGTTCGGGGCACGGCTCGCCTGTGCGTGGTGCCTCGCCGATGAACACCGCGCGGCCGGCCAGTTCGACGCCCCGTAGTTCCCCGTACTCGTGCCCGTCGTCGACGACCACCGCGAGCCGAGCGTCCTTACGCAGCTGCGCCCATCGCTTGCTTCGGGTGATGGAGTACAGCCACAGCGCGTCGCCGTCCCAGACGAACCACAGGGCCCCGACGTGTGGCGCGCCGTCTCCGCTCACCGTCGCGACCCTGCAGGTCCGCCGGTCGGCGAGGAACTCATCGCGCTCGCCCTGCGTCATCATGATCCGGCGTCCGCGCCGCTGTGTGTCGGTCATATCCGTCCTCGCCCTCCGCTGCCCGGGCCGTGGGCGGGCGGTGAGAGGCCCGCGACGACGCCGTCATCCGACTATCACCTGACTGACTGTCAGAAATCATGGGGGCTCTTCCTAACAGGCGCAATGGCGGATAGCCTCGCGCGCCTCGACCAGGTCCGGCGAGGCGCCGGGCCCGCGCACCGGAAGGAACCGGAAGGAACCGGAAATCACCTGGGTTCACCGGAAGGAACTGGAAGAAGCCGGAAGTAATAAGGGCGTCGGCGCCGGCAGGCCCTTCGGGCATGTACGACAAGCGGACACACGGATCACCGGCGGACACGCGGATCGCGGGCGGGCACACGCATCACGGGCGGACACACGCATCGCGGGCGTGCGTGAGTAGACGTAGGCAGGCCGCAGAAGGATGGCGATAGGAGGGGGATGGCCATGGCATCGGACGCACGGCTCATCGAGCAACTGGATCCGGCCTCGACGGTACTGCTCACCGTCGAGTGCCAGCGCGGCGTGGTCGGTGTGGACAGTGCGCTGCCGGAACTCGCCGCCGTGGCACGCAAGTCGGGAGCCCTGACGCATATCGCCCGACTGGTCGCGGCCGCCCATGGCGCCGGCGTCCAAGTGCTGCATGCGGTCGCCGAACGCCGTCCCGACGGCCGGGGAGCCAACCGCAACGCCCGTCTGTTCAAGGCGGCCGAGCGGCTGCCCGTCCAGCAGATCGTCGGCTCCACCGCCGTACGGATCGCCGATCCGATACCGGTCTCGGAGGACGACCTGGTGGTGCGCAGGCTCCACGGGCTCTCGCCGCTCGCGGGCACCGACGTGGACGCCCTGCTGCGCAACTTCGGCTGTCGCACACTCGTCGTCACCGGGGTGTCGGCGAACGTCGCGATCCCCAATGCCGTGTTCGACGCGGTCAACCTCGGCTACACGGCCGTCGTTCCCGGGGACGCCATCGCGGGGGTGCCCGCCGACTACACCCCCGCGATGATTCGCAACACCCTTGCCCTGGTCGCCACGGTCACCACGACGGACGAGATCCTGACCTGCTGGGAACGGCCGCGCAGCGCCCCCTGACCCGGCGGCGTCGGGGGAGGGAAGCGGCAAGGGGGCGCGTCGACGCCGCCGCTCGCCGGCGGTCAGGTCAGGGTGACCGAGCCGCCGTCGACGTTCACCTTCGCCGCCGACAGACCTCGGGTAGCGGACCCGAGAACGTCTTGAAGCCAACGCCTTGAAGCCAACGCCTTGAAGCCCACTACCTAGTTGTCCTGACCTGGGGTGATGCGGTAACGCTTCTCTCTGACCTCCGGAGATGAAACTTCCAGCGTCTTTCGGACTCGTGCCGCGTCACGCAGTCGATTCTCCCCACGTGCTCCCCAGCGCCGCCCAACTCCCCGCATTCTCCCCAGGAATGGTCCGTGCAGCGGGACGGGATACCGTCGGAAGTCATCCCATCCGAGGCGCTGATAGCCCGTCCCGCAGTGTCGTCATCGGGGCAGACTCACGGCGGTGCGTGTAGTGCGTGCGGTGCGTGCATTCGTGGTCGATGCATCATGTGGAGTGCCTCGTGATCCTCGAGCAGGCGGCAAAGGGCGTCTGATCTGGGGTTCTCCGAGTGTGCGTGAGGTACGGAAGCCGTCACGGCGCGCCCCCCGCCCCGACTCTCCCGCCCTGCCATCGCGATCTGGCCACAGATCTGACGCGAATTATTTAGCATGGGCTTTGCGAAGGCTTGGTTGCTCAGGTGATGGTCCTGAGCTGCGAGGCCCGCGCGTCACGCGGAGGGGGACTTGTGATGCATTCGCTGTCTTTCAGGCTGCTCGGGCCGCTGGAAGTGCTCATGGACGGCCGGCCATTGCGGCTGGGAAGTGCCCGACAGTGCGCTGTGCTGGCGATGCTCCTGCTCTTCTCCGACCGCGTCGTCTCGGTGGACGCCCTGACGGATGCGGTGTGGCAGGGCGCTCCGCCGACCACGGCCCGCAATCAGATCTGCATCTGCGTCACGAACCTGCGCAAGACCTTCAGGGACGCCGCAGGCGTCGACGACCTGATCGACACGGTGCGTCCGGGCTACCAGCTCAACTCCAAGAGGCATCGTCTGGATCTGTGTGAGCTGGAAACATCGGTCGCCCTCGCCCGGGCGGCGGCCGGTGACGGGCAGCCGGCCGAAGCGGCGGAGCACTTCGAACATGCGCTGTCGCTCTGGCGCGGCACCGCACTTGCCGGTCTTGTGGGCGGCGGCATCGACCAGGAAGTCACCCGGCTGACCGAGTTCTGGCTCGACATCAACGAAGAGTTCGCAGCGCTGCAGCTGAAGCTGGGCCAGCACCGTTCGGTGGTGGCCAGACTCACCGCACTCGTCGCGGAACACCCGCTCAGGGAGCAGGCCAGAGGCCACCTGATGCGTGCCCACCACCTGTCCGGCAGGCGAGCCGCAGCGCTGGAGGTGTACCGGGAGGGGCGGCGGATCATGGCCGATGAGCTGGGGATCGAGCCGAGTGCCTCCATACAGCAGTTGCACCGCCGGGTCCTCCAAGACGCCGACGAGCCGGAGAGCGTCGCCCCCCAGCGCGGCATCGTCGTGCCGAGAACGGAAACGGCGCGGAAGGTACCGGCCCAGTTGCCGCTGCCCCCGGCATCGTTCATCGGACGAGCCGCGGAGATGGCGGCCTTGGATGAACTGCTTCCCGGACGTCGGCGTCAGGGAACGCTCGCCATCGCCGTCCTCTCGGGCGTGGGCGGCGTGGGGAAGAGCGCGTTGGCCGTGCACTGGGCCAACCGGGTCGCCGACCGTTTTCCGGACGGCCAGGTCTTCATGGACATGCGGGGCTACGACATACAAGACCAGCCGGTCTCGGCCATGGCGCTGCTCGGCCAGAGCCTGACGGCCCTCGAAGTTCCCTGCGCCGAGATCCCGGCCGAAGCGCAGGAGCGGGCCGCGCTGTACCGCAGCGTCCTGGACGGGAAGCGGCTCCTCATCGTGCTGGACAACGTCCGTTCCTTAGGCCAGGTCAAGCCGTTGTTGCCCGGGCTCGGCGAGTGCTGTGTGGTGATCACGAGCAGGGAGCCGCTGGACGAGCTGACCGCGGACTACGCGGCGGCACGCATCGACCTGAAGGTCATGCCGCGGGGCGAGGCCCAGGAGATGCTCGCGGCCGCGATCGGCGCGGCGCGGGTCGCGGCGGAGCCCCAGGAAGCCGCACGGCTGGTCGAGCTGTGTGGCCGGCTGCCACTGGCCCTGCGCATCGCGGCCGCCCTGCCGGCCACCAGACCGCATGTGTCGCTGCGTCAGCTGGCGTCACGGCTCGCGGACCGGAGCCGGCGCCTGGACATTCTCAGCCCGAACGACGGCGGCGTCCGAGCCGGGTTCCTCCTCAGCTACCGGGAACTGTCCCCGAATGCCGCCCGGTTGTTCCGGAGACTCGGGCTGCTCACCGCGCCGAGCTTCGCGGTGTGGGTGTGTGCGGCCCTGCTCGACGTGGAAGCGCAGGAGGCGGAGGAGCCGATCGAGGAGCTCGTGGACGCCCAACTGCTGGAGGTGTGCGCGGTTCAGCCGGGTGTGCCGCCCCGCTTTCGACTGCCGGAGCTGCTGGGTCTGTTCGCCGGGGAGTGTGCGCAATCGGATGAGTCCGAGGCGGACCGGGAGGCCGCGTTCGACCGTGCCTTCGGCACCATGCTGAGCCTCGTCGACTCCGCTTGTCAGCGGCTCTACGGCCCCAGGGCTCCCGTGCATCGGACCGGCTCGGCTGCACGGTTGTCCGCGGGACACCGGTCCGTCGTACCGGCCGACGCGATGGGCTTGTTGGAGTCCGAGCGGGAGTCGATGGTCGCGATGGTGCGGCAGGCCGTGCAGACGGGCCGTGCGGAGCAGGCATGGAAACTGACGGCGTGCATGGTCCCGTTCTTCGAGATGCGCGACTACCTGGAGGATTGGCAGCGGACGGCGGAGGATGCCTTGGAAGGGGCCCGACGAGCGGGGGATGACCTCGGCTGCGGAACCATGCTGTGCACACTCGGCACGCTGACGATCCACCGGAGGCGTCATCCAGAAGCGGCATTGCTGCTCTACTCCGCCATGGTGTTCCTCGACCGGTGTGGTCATGTGCACGGCCGGGGCATCGCGCTGCGCAATCTCGCCTTGTGCGCCCGATTCGCCGGGGATCTGGACGGAGCCGCCGGGCTGTGCCGCGCGGCGCTCGACGCCTTCGAACAGGCCGGCGCTCTGACAAGCCATTCGCACGCCCTCGGACTGCTGGCGCAGATCGAACGGGAGCGTGCCAGCAGCGAGGTGAGGCTCGAACGCAGCGAGGTGAGCGTCGAACTGCGCGATGAGGCGATCGTCGCCGGTCATGAGGACGGTTCGCCGCGCAGTGAGGTGCGGAACATCCGCCGCCAGGCCGAGGGGCTCGTGTATACGGGAGAACTGCGACGCGCGGAACAGGCGTGCCAGGACGTCATTTTGCTGACACGTATGCAGGGTGACCGCCTGCGCGAGACATATGGCCTGCTGGGTCTCGGGGAAAGGCAGTGGCGCCAGAACCTTCCCTGTCAGGCCGAGGAGTCCCTGGTCGAGGCGCTCGCGACTGCCGCAGCCCTCGGGGACACCTTTCTGCAGGCCCGCATAGAGACCGAACTCGCCTGTGCCGAAACGGTCCGAGGTGCCCGCCATGCTGTGCGACGGCTGAGACGGGCCCATGAGACCTTTCGTCTGCTGGCCGCAACGCTCTGGGAGAAGCACACCAGCCGCATGCTGGACGCATTGAGCGTGTTCGAGGAGGGCGTCCCGGTCGATGCCCTGGATCTGGCGCGGTTGCGGGACGCTTGTTACGGGGCGTGATGACGTAAGGGGTGAAGCCGGCCGGGGCCCACTCCTGGCGGGGCGCCGCCGTGTGACGCGAAGGCGGCGTCACACGGCCTTTCTCGCTCACTCACATCCGGGGAGTATTTTGCAGCAATTTCTTGGCGATTTCTGATCGTTTATCGCAGGAAAAATCGAGACGAAACCGGCTTGAAAATTCCTGTGGGTAGGGTGGTGAGGCGAGGGTTGGCCTGCGGGGAGAAGTTTCCCGGTAGAACCGGTTTTCGCAATCTTTTAACCATGGGGGAATGTGATGCTCGAGTATGTGAATCGCGTGTTGCCGCGACTTGGGAGTGCTAACGTGTACGGCGTGGCCCCGCGGGAGTAATTCCCCCATATACTCGCGGCGCGGGTGGCCGGCGACGTTTGGCTCGCGAAATCGGCTGCGGCGGCTTGGCTCTCTCCTCTACCGGGCTCGCTGCGGCCCCGCAGGGAACTCCCCGGCAGTCATCGGCTATCCGGAAGAGGTCGGCGGCGTATCCTCTGGCGAATTTCTCAAGTTGATGCGATGAATATACGCACGGTGACGAATGGCGAGAGCTTCGTTTACGTCAAATTTACCTGACGGTTGCTTGTTCTGGGGATTCTTTGGCGATTCTATTGGCGCGAATTCAGCTAGGCGTGGTCCGGATCCTGAGGGGGAAGCCATGAATCTCGAAGTGGTACAGAAGTCAAGTCATCGCACCGCGGCGCCGCACAGAAGAGGGAGCGGGATGATCGCGGCGCAGCACATGCCCAGCCGGTCCGCGGGCTGGAAGGTGCTTGTGGTGGAGAACAACACCAGTGACGCCGAAGCGCTGGCGAAGGGGCTGCAACGGCACGGCCATGAGGTCGAGACGGTCGACACCGGCGGCGCCGCTCTTCAGACCTACAAGAACGTCGACTTGGTGCTGCTCGATCTCGAACTCCCCGACCTGGACGGCATCGAGGTATGCCGGGGAATCCGTACCGCCTGCGACGTAGCGATGATCGCCGTGACGGCCAGGGGTAGTGAGGTGGACCGGGTGCTCGGCCTCCAGGCAGGCGCGGACGACTACTTGGTCAAGCCCTATGGATTCCACGAGTTGATGGCCCGTATCGAGGCCGTCATGCGCCGGGCCCTGCCGGCGACGGTGATGCCCGCGATGCCCAAGGTCGTCTCGCACGGGCGGCTGTGGATCGACGCGAGCTCCCGTGAGGTGAGTGTCGACGGCCGACGTATAGAGGTAACCCGCAAGGAATTCGACCTGCTGTACCTGCTGGCCTCGCACCCGGACACCGTCATACCGCGCAAGCTCCTGATGGAAGAGGTCTGGGGGGATTCCTGGTCGCGCCGGACCGTGGATACCCATGTGAGCAGCCTGCGGGGCAAACTCGGCTCCAGAGAGTGGATCATCACGGTGCGCGGAGTCGGTTTCCGGCTCGGACATGCCTGAAATCCGACGTCCGCAGCGGAACCGGCGTCCTGAGACTTTGCCACCCACAGAGGTGTGGGATCCACGACGTCACCCGCATACACGTCTGACGGGCGTCTGACATTTACCTGACTGTTCTTTCACGCTGCCGTGGTGGGCGTGCGGATCCTGGGAGACCGGTGCCTCGCCGAGCTCCGCCCATCCCTTCCTGAGCGCCGAGTCCCGGCGCGCCCGCGCGTCCTCCGGGTGCGGTGATCTGCGGCAAATCCCGCCTGTAATTCGCCTCGCATGGGCCTGACAGGTTCTGACAAAGCCCTGACCTAATACGTCTCGAAAAAAACGGTCGGAGCGAAGAGCCTGGTTGTCGGATTACCGGTCGTGGAGGAGTTGGATCCCATGCACAGCACCCTGATTGTGGCTCGGATGGACCCTGATGCGAGCGTCGATGTCGCCAAGATCTTCGGCGACTTCGACGCCACCGAGATGCCTCATCTCATGGGGACGCGCCGCCGCCAGCTGTTCTTGTACCGGGGCCTGTATTTCCACTTGCAGGACTTCGACTCGGACAACGGCGGCGAGCGAATAGAGGAAGCGAAGACCGACCCCCGCTTCGTACGCATCAGCGACGACCTCAAGCCGCACATAGCGGCCTACGACCCCAAGACCTGGCGGTCGCCGGCCGACGCGATGGCCACCCGCTTCTACAACTGGGAGGCGTCCGCGTGAACGGCCGACGCGTTGTCATCACCGGCATCGAGGTGCTGGCTCCCGGAGGTGTCGGCACCAAGAACTTCTGGGGTCTCTTGAGTGACGGCCGGACCGCCACTCGCGGCATCACCTTCTTCGATCCCGCGCCGTTCCGTTCCCGGGTGGCCGCGGAGATCGACTTCTATCCGGAGCTGCACGGTCTGCGCCCGCAGGAGGTGAGACGCATGGACCGGGCCGCCCAGTTCGCCGTGGTCGCGGCGCGCGGAGCGGTCGCCGACAGCGGTATCGAGCTCGGCGCCCTCGACCCGTACCGCGTCGGTGTCACCGTGGGCAGTGCGGTGGGCGCCACCATGGGGCTCGACGAGGAGTACCGGACCGTCAGTGACGGCGGCCGGCTGACGCTGGTCGACCACACCTACGCCGTACCGCACCTGTACAACTTCCTGGTGCCCAGCTCGTTCGCGGCCGAAGTGGCCTGGGCCGTGGGCGCCGAGGGGCCTTCCGTCGTGGTCTCCACCGGCTGCACCTCGGGCATCGACTCCGTCGGCCACGCCGTCGAGCTGATCCGCGAAGGCTCCGCCGACGTCATGATCGCGGGGTCCTCCGACGCCCCGATCTCGCCGATCACGATGGCGTGCTTCGACGCGATCAAGGCGACCACGCCCCGCTACGACGAACCGGAGCGCGCCTCAAGGCCGTTCGACGCCACCCGCAACGGCTTTGTGCTCGGCGAGGGTGCCGCCGTCTTCGTCCTGGAGGAGCTGGAGTGCGCGCAGCGCCGTGGCGCGCACATCTACGCGGAGGTCGCGGGCTATGCCACGCGCAGCAACGCGTACCACATGACGGGGCTGCGACCGGACGGTATCGAGATGGCGGAGGCGATCCGGGTCGCGCTGGACGAGGCGCGGATGAACCCCGAGGAGATCGACTACATCAACGCCCACGGCTCCGGCACCAAGCAGAACGACCGGCACGAGACGGCGGCGTTCAAGCGGAGTCTGGGTGAGCACGCCTACCGGACACCGGTGAGCTCCATCAAGTCCATGGTCGGCCACTCACTGGGGGCCATCGGCTCCATCGAGATCGCGGCCTCGGCACTCGCCATGGAGAACAACGTGGTGCCGCCCACGGCCAATCTGCATACCCAGGACCCGGAGTGCGATCTCGACTATGTGCCCTTGACGGCCCGCGACCAGCTCACCGATGCGGTGCTCTCGGTCGGCAGTGGTTTCGGTGGATTCCAGAGCGCGATGGTGCTGGCCCGGCCCGAGAGGAGCGTGGCATGACCGCGTCGGCGGTAGTGACGGGCCTGGGCGTCCTGGCGCCCAACGGGCTCGGTGCGCAGGACTATTGGGCGGCGACCCGCAGCGGCAAGGGCGGCATCGGGCGGATCACCCGATTCGACCCGGCGCAGTATCCCGCCAAGCTGGCGGGACAGGTGCCCGGCTTCGTGGCGGAAGACCACCTGCCGAGCCGGCTGCTGCCGCAGACCGACCGGATGACCCGGCTCGCCCTGGTCGCCGCGGACTGGGCACTCGCCGACGCGGGCGTGACGCCCAAGGAGCTGCCCGAATTCGACATGGGCGTCATCACGGCGAGCGCGTCCGGCGGATTCGAATTCGGCCAGGGCGAGTTGGAGAAGCTGTGGAGCCAGGGCAGCCAGTTCGTCAGCGCCTATCAGTCGTTCGCCTGGTTCTACGCGGTCAACAGCGGCCAGATCTCCATCCGCAACGGCATGAAGGGCCCCAGCGGTGTGGTCGTCAGCGACCAGGCCGGCGGTCTCGACGCGGTCGCGCAGGCACGCAGGCAGATACGCAAGGGGACCGGGCTCGTCGTCTCCGGCGCGGTCGACGCCTCCATCTGCCCCTGGGGGTGGGTCGCCCAGCTGGCCGGCAGGCGCCTGAGCACCAGCGACGAAGTGACGCGCGCCTACCTGCCGTTCGACTCCGAGGCGCGCGGCCACGTACCCGGCGAGGGCGGAGCGATTCTGATCCTGGAGGACGCGGCCGCCGCACGCCGCCGAGGCGCCAGGGCGTACGGCGAGATCTCCGGATACGGAGCGACCTTCGACCCCAAGCCCGGCAGCGCACGTGAGCCCGGTCTGCGCAAGGCGATCGAGCTGGCCCTGGCGGACGCGGGCGCCGAACCCGGCGATGTGGACGTGGTCTTCGCCGATGCCGCGGCCGTCCCCTCGCTCGACCGGACGGAGGCCGAGGCCATCAGTGCGGTCTTCGGGCCCAGGGGGGTACCGGTCACCGCGCCCAAGACGATGACCGGCCGGCTGTACTCCGGTGGCGCCCCACTGGACCTCGCGGCCGCCTTCCTCGCCATTGCGGAGGGCCTCATTCCGCCCACCGTGCATGTGCGGCAGGCGCCCGAGTACGACCTCGACCTGGTGACGGCCCAGCCGCGCACCACCGAGGTGCGCTGCGCCCTGGTCCTGGCGCGCGGCCACGGCGGCTTCAACTCCGCCATGGTCGTGCGGGCCACGGACGAGTAGGGCCGGCGCCGCGCCTCCAAGAGCAGTGCCGCCGTCTGCTGATCCCCCTGCGGGCGGGCCGCTCGTTCCCGAGGCACGCCAGCACGCCAGCACGACCTCACACCGATCATGAAGGAGCCCAAGTGGCCGGCAGCAATTTCACCATCGACGACCTGAAGCGGATTCTCCTCGAGGGGGCCGGTGCCGCCGAGGACGTGGACCTGGACGGCGACATCCTCGACAAGGACTTCGAGCAGCTCGGCTACGAGTCCCTCGCCCTGCTCGAGACCGGCAGCCGCATCGAGCGCGAGTACGGCATCACCCTCGACGACTCGGTGCTGACCGACGCGGTCACCCCGCGCGTCCTCGTCGAGGCCGTCAACCAGCATCTGACCACCCAGGCCGCCTGAGCACCGGATGGCCGCCGCCGGGTGGCGCACTGCCCGGCGGCCCTCGCCCCGCGCTTCAGGACGCGTACCTCAACCGGCTCTACCCACCAGGAGAACAGCATGCCGCAGCAGGACCAGCGGGTCGCCCTCGTCACCGGGGCCACCAGCGGAATCGGCCTGGCCGTCGCCAGGCTGCTGGCCAACCGGGGCCACCAGGTCTTCCTTGGCGCACGCAACGCCGAGAACGTGGCCTCGACCGTCAAGCAGCTGCGCGAGGAGGGCCTCGACGTCGACGGCGTCGCTGTCGACGTCCGCTCCAACGATGCCGTGACGGCCTTCGTGCAGGGCGCCGTCGACCGGTTCGGGACCGTCGACATCCTCGTCAACAACGCCGGCCGCAGCGGTGGCGGCGTCACCGCCGACATCGAGGACGAGCTGTGGCACGACGTCATCGACACCAACCTCAACAGCGTCTTCCGGCTGACCCGTGAGGTGCTGAACACCGGCGGTCTGCGCGCCAAGAACTGGGGCCGGGTCATCAACATCGCCTCCACGGCGGGCAAGCAGGGCGTGGTGCTCGGCGCCCCCTACTCGGCGTCCAAGCACGGCGTGGTCGGCTTCACCAAGGCACTCGGCAACGAGCTCGCCCCGACCGGGATCACCGTCAACGCGGTCTGCCCGGGCTATGTCGAGACGCCCATGGCGCAGCGCGTGCGGGCGGGCTACGCGGCCGTCCACGACACCACCGAGGAGGCGATCCTGGAGAAGTTCCAGGCGAAGATCCCGCTCGGCCGCTACTCCACGCCCGAGGAGGTAGCCGGGCTCGTCGGCTATCTCGTCTCCGACACCGCGGCGTCCATCACCGCGCAGGCGCTGAACGTCTGCGGCGGCCTCGGCAACTTCTGACCCGGTCGGCCCGCCCCCGCGCACCGAGCGCGGCACACCGGCCCGACGAACCCGACTGAGCAGGAGGAAGAGCATGGCGCAGAACGGCCTGCGAGAGGTGGAGCACGAGATCACGGTCTCGGCCCCCGCCACCGCCGTCTACCGGCTGATCGCCGAGGTGGCGAACTGGCCGCGGATCTTTCCGCCCACCATCTACGTCGACCATGTCGAGCAGGGCGGCAACGAGGAGCGGATACGGATCTGGGCCACCGCCAACGGCGAGGCCAAGAACTGGACCTCACGCCGCGTCCTGGACCCGGAGGGGCTGCGGATCGACTTCCGGCAGGAGGTCTCGGCCCCGCCGGTCGCCTCGATGGGCGGCGCCTGGGTGGTCGAGCCCCTGTCCGACGGCGAGTCCAGGCTCCGGCTGCTGCACGACTACCGGGCCGTCGACGACGACCCTGAGGGCCTGAAGTGGATCGACGAGGCCGTCGACCGCAACTCCCGCTCCGAGCTGGCGGCCCTCAAGGCCAATGTGGAACTCGCCCACGCCTCCGAGGAGCTGGTGTTCTCCTTCGAGGACACCGTGCACATCGACGGGTCGGCCAAGGACGTCTACGACTTCATCGACGAGGCGCACCTGTGGCAGCAGCGGCTTCCGCACGTGGCAAGCGTCCGGCTGGAGGAGGAGACCCCGGGCCTCCAGACCCTCGAGATGGACACCCGCGCCAAGGACGGCTCGACGCATACCACCAAGTCGTACCGCGTGACCTTCCCGCACCACAAGATCGCCTACAAGCAGGTCACGCTGCCGGCGCTGATGACGCTGCACACCGGTTACTGGACCTTCGAGGAGAGCGGCGACGGTTCCGTCGCGGCCTCCTCGCAGCACACCGTCGTCCTCAACACCGAGAACATCGCGCGGATCCTCGGAGCCGAGGCGACCGTGGCCGACGCCAGGGAGTACGTCCACAGCGCGCTGAGCACCAACAGCCGCGCCACCTTGGGCCACGCCAAGAACTACGCCGAGAACAAGCGCTGACCATGGCCGCGGACTTCCTGGAGACCCAGGTCGTGGTCGTCGGCGCGGGGCCCGTCGGGCTGATGCTCGCCGGTGAACTGCGGCTCGGCGGCGCGCATGTGACCGTCCTGGACCGGCGTGACGCCCCGACCACGGAGTCGAGGGCGTCGACGCTGCACGCCCGCACCATGGAGATCCTGGACTGCCGAGGGCTGCTCGCGGCCCTCGGCAGTCCGCCCGGGGCAGAGCTCCGCGGGCACTTCGGCGGCATCCCCCTCGACCTCACCCTGCCCAGCCGCTATCCGGGCCAGTGGAAGGTGCCGCAGACGCGCACCGAGGAACTGCTGCAGGACTGGGCCCGGTCGCTGGGCGCGGACCTGCGGCGCGAGCACGAGCTGCGCGGGCTGACCGTGACCGGGGACCGGGTCCTGGCCGAGGCGGCGGGCCCTGACGGGCCGGTGCGTATCCGCGCCCGGTACGTGGTGGGGTGCGACGGCGAGGACAGCACCTTGCGCCGTCTCACCGGAGCCGAGTTCCCCGGCAAGGACGCGCGGCGCGAGCTGCTACGGGCCGATGTCGCCGGCATCGACATCCCGAACCGGCGTTTCGAGCGCCTCGAAAACGGCCTCGCCATCGCGGCCCGGCGCGGCGACGGCGTCACCCGGGTGATGGTGCACCCCTTCGGCAGCGCGGCCCGACAGCGCGCGGGGGAACCCGGGTTCACCGAGGTGGTCGACGCCTGGAAGCAGGTCACCGGCGAGGACATCAGCCACGGCACACCGCTGTGGGTGAACGCGTTCGGCGACGCCAACCGCCAGCTCACGCGCTATCGGGCGGGACGGGTGCTGTTCGCCGGGGACGCCGCGCACCAGCAGATGCCCATCGGCGGGCAGGCCCTGAACCTCGGCCTCCAGGACGCGGTCAACCTCGGCTGGAAGCTGGCCGCAGAGGTGGCCGGCACCGCACCGGAGGGCCTGCTCGACAGCTACCACAGCGAACGGCACGGCGTGGGGCGCAGAGTGCTCGCCAACATCAGCACCCAGGCGACGCTGCTGCTCGGCGGAGCGGAAGTGGAGCCGCTGCGCGGCGTGCTCGCCGAACTGATCGCCCACGACCGGGTCCGCGAGCACCTGGCGGGGATGATCTCCGGGCTCGACATCCGGTACGACGTGGGCGAGGGGCACCCGCTGCTCGGCGTACGGCTGCCGTGCACCGACCTGGTGACGGCCGGCCGACGGCCGTGCGGCAGCGCGGAGTTGCTGCGTACCGGCCGCGGGGTGCTGCTCGACCTCACCGGCTCCGCGGGCGACGCCCGGCTGCGCGCGATGGCCGCGCCATGGGCCGGGCGGGTCGACACCGTGCCCGTAGAGGCGGTGCTCCAGGGCCCTTTGCGCGGGGTCGGCGCTGTGCTTCTCCGCCCGGACGGCCACATCGTGTGCGCCGGTGCCCCACCGGGCGCGGACTTTCCGGGTGCGCTGCGCCGCTGGTTCGGCGCGCCGCGGTAGCGGGCCCCGGCGTACGAGAGCCCACCACGAGACAGAAGAGGAAACAGACATGGAGACCGAGAAATTCGACGCCGACGTCATCATCGTGGGCGCCGGCCCGACCGGGATGATGCTCGCCGGTGAGCTGCGCTTGGGCGGGGCAGAAGTGATCGTGACCGAACGGCTCGCCGAGCCCACCGGGCAGTCGCGGGGCCTCGGCTTCACCGCGCGGGCCATGGAGGTGTTCGACCAGCGGGGCCTGCTGTCGCACTTCGGCGGTCTGGAGACCAGCCCGATGGGCCACTTCGGCGGCATCCAGTTCGACTACACCGTCCTGGAGGGCGCCCACTTCGGCGCTCGCGGCATACCCCAGTCGCAGACGGAGGCCGTGCTCGAGCGGTGGGCGTTCTCGCTCGGGGCGGACATCCGGCGCGGCTGGGAGTTCCTCGAGTCGGCTCAGGACCAGGAGAGCGTGACGGTCACCGTCGGAACGCCGCAGGGCGTACGGCGGCTGCGGGCGCGGTATCTGGTCGGCTGCGACGGCGGCCACAGCCCGGTGCGCAAGGCCGCCGGCTTCGACTTCCCGGGCACGGACGCGACCCGGGGGATGTACCTCGCCGATGTCGTCGGCTGTGACCTGAAGCCGAGATTCCTGGGGGAACGGCTGCCCGGCGGGATGGTGATGGCCGCCCCGTTGGCCGAAGGAGTGGACCGCATCATCGTGTGCGAGCACGGCACCCCGCCGCCCGACCGCAGCGAGACGCCGGACTTCGCCGAGGTCGCGGGCGCCTGGCAGCGGCTGACCGGCGAGGACATCCATGCTGGCGGCGCCGACTGGGTCAGCTCGTTCACGGACGCGACCCGTCAGGTCACCGAGTACCGCAGGGGCCGTGTTCTGCTCGCCGGCGACGCGGCACACATCCACCTGCCGGCCGGCGGGCAGGGGCTGAGCACCGGGGTGCAGGACGCGGTCAACCTGGGCTGGAAGCTGGCCGCCGTGGTGCGGGACCGGGCGCCGGCCGGCCTCCTGGACACGTACCACGGCGAACGCCACCCGGTGGGCGCGCGGTTGCTGATGAACACCCGGGCCCAGGGCATGGTGTTCCTCGGCGGCCCGGAGGCGGACCCGTTGCGCGCCCTGTTCGCCGAACTCCTCGCCTACGACGACGTCAAGCGGCATCTCGCGGGCGCGGTGAGCCATATCGACATCCGTTACGAGGCCGACGAGGGCAGCCACCCGCTGGTCGGCCGGCGGATCGGCCACCATGCGCTGCGCGGCGTGGCCGGCCCGACCAGCACGACGGAACTGCTGCACGCCGCGCAGGCAGTGCTGCTCGACCTGGCTGACGACGCCGCCGTGCGGGACACTGCGGCGGGTTGGAAGGACCGGGTGACGACGGTGACGGCCACCCCGGAGGCAGCGGCCGCCTTCGCCGGGGCGGACGCCGTGCTCGTACGTCCCGACGGCCATGTCGTCTGGACCTCGGCCGACCCCGGGCAGCTGTCCGACGCGCTGCGCCGCTGGTTCGGCACGCCCGCCGGCAGCTGACGGATACCGCTCATGGCGCAGAGCGTAGGCCCCGGCTCGCCAGTGGCGAGCCGGGGCCTCATGCCGGGTATCGGCGTTATGCCGCCTGGTTCTCGGCCTTCGACCGCTGGGCCTGCGCCAGGAGCTCGTTGAGCATGGCGAGGACCTGCTTGTCCTTGCCCTCGCTGGGCGCGAACACGGTGAAGTCCTCGAAGTCCACCGGGAGGAGGAGCTCCACGGCGGGCTCCACACCGGTGACCTTCAGGTCCTCGAGGATCACCCGCAGATGCCCGACCGCGCGCACGCCGCCCTCCATGCCGTAGCCGACGAAGCCGGCGGGCTTGCCGCCCCACTCGGCGGCGAGGTAGTCGATGGCGTTCTTGAGTACCCCGGGGATCGAGGCGTTGTACTCGGGGGTCACGAAGACGAAGGCGTCGAACGAGCCGATCTTCTCGGCCCACTTGAGCGTGTGCGGGTTGGCGTACTGGCCGTAGAGGGGCGGCATCTGCTCGTCGAAGTGCGGCAGGGCGTAGTCGGCGAGGTCCACGATCTCGAAGGTCGCTTCCTCGCGCCCCGCGGCGATGCCACCGACCCAGTCGGCCACGGTGTCGGCCTTACGGCCGGGACGGGTGGCGCCGACGATGATCGCGACCTTGACCGGGGTCTGCTCGGGCGATGAAGCCATGGTGATTCTGCCTCTCCGGAACTGATGCTGTTGACGGGGCGAATACTTGTGGCGGTGCTGTGCGGGCGCTGCTGTGCGCTACGGCTGTGCCGGTCACGGCGGCCGTTCGGTGCGGGGCGAAGGTCTTGCGGGCGAGGGTCTGTCGAAGGGCGCCGTGCGGCGCCCGGTCACTTCTCGGCGGCGTACGTTCCGACGGGGTCGAGCGGGGTGAGGGACGGGGGCTCCTCGCACATCGCGTCGAGTGTCGCCCGGTAGTGCTGGAAGGCGTCGAGGGTGCCGAGTACGCCCGGGCCGTTGGCCAGCTCCACGAAGGACACGAAGGTGACCTTGTCGTCGAGCTGGTACGTGTCGTACCGCAGGACATCCGGCCGGACCGACTCCAGCTCCGCGTAGACGGTCTGCAGCATCTCCTGATGCCGCTCCAGCGCATCGGCGCTGACCTTCCACCGGATCATCACTTGTTGCGCGGCCACGCTTCCTCCTCCAGCAGCCGGGGCGCTGCCACCGACTCTCGGGCTAATTTCATAAAACACTCTGTCTTTCAGAAAACACTCTGTCAAGTGAACTATGATGGGGTCATGGCTACCCGGAAGTACGAGCAGCGCCTGCGTGCGGAGTCGGCACAGGCGACCCGGCGCCGCATCATGGATGCGGTCTGTGAACAGCTGCGCGCGGCGCCGGCGAAACCGGTCAGCATCGACCGCATCGCCCAGGTGGCACGGGTGGCGCGCCCCACCGTGTACCAGGTCTTCGGCTCCCGCGCCGGACTGTTCGACGCGGTCGGCGCCGACCTCCTGCAGCGCGGCGGATTCGAGTCCATGATCGAGATCGCTGACCACCCCGACGCCCGCCAGGGGCTGCGCGGCTGCATCCGGGGTGTGGTCGAGATGTACGCCGCCCACCGGGACGTGCTGCGTGCGCTGCACTCGATGGCGCTCCTGGACGCCGCCGCGGTCGGCGGCGCGGTCCAGCGCCTGGAGCAAGACCGGGCGGCAGGCATGGGGCACCTCGCGGACCGGCTGGCGGAGCAGGGACTGCTGCGCCAGGACGCCACCGCCGAGCAGGCCGCCGACGTGCTCTGGCTGCTGACCGGCTTCGACAGCTTCGACCTGCTGTACGCCGGCCGGAACGCGCCGGTCGAGCAGGTCGCCGACACCCTCGTGACGACCGCCGAACGCACTCTGTGCGCCTGAGGGGGGCCGGGAATGAATGCGCTGGTGTCTCCTGGTGCGGTCACGGCGGGCCCGCTCTTCTCCGGGCTGTGCGCACCGGCTCTCGATGGTGGGGAAATCCCTGTCCGCCCGGAGGAGTACGAGAACTGGCGCGTCGAGCCGAGCGCTGAATTCCGTGGAACCACTCGATTTCACGGCACCACTCGCGTCCACGCGCGGCAGCAGGGGTTACCCGTAAGCCTCTGCCGTGCGCCGCGGGATTTCAATGGCCGGTCCGTCAGGCCAGTGTCAAATTCCGTCAGAACTCCGTGGGTTCCGGCACATCAGCAGTGCCGGCCCCGCGGACGGCTGACAGCCTGCGACCGGCAACACACCACCCGGCAATGGAGGTAAACAGATGGGCAGCCGAGCTGACGGGCCGATCCAGGCGCTGCGCACGGGCCACGAGCAACTCTCGTCCTTCGTGGCGCAGTTGCCGGCGCACGACCTGGAGCGCGTTTCCGCCGCCGACGAGTGGACCGTCGCGCAGGTGCTGAGCCACCTGGGCAGCGGCGCCGAGATCAGCCTCGCCACGCTGGAGGCGGCTCTGGCCGGATCCGGCGCGCCGGACGGGGAGTTCAACGAGAAGGTGTGGGCCCGCTGGGACGCGATGTCCCCCAAGGAACAGGCCGAGAATTTCGCGCGGGCCAACGAGACGCTGGTCAGGCGGTACGAGGGGCTCGACGAGGCGACGCGGGCCGAACTCACCATAGACCTCGGCTTCCTGCCCGAACCGCTCGATGTCGCGGCCGTCGCGGCACTGCGCCTCGGCGAGTTCACGTACCACACCTGGGACATCCAGGCGGCCTTCGACCCGGCGGCGGTGCTCGCTCCTGGCGCCGTGGAGCACCTTTTCCAGCCCCTCGGCATGCTTATCGGCTTCCTCGGCACCACAGGAGAGCTCGGCGGCAGGCGGGTCTCCCTCGCCGTACGCACCGAGCGTCCCGAGCTGTCCCTGGGACTGGAGTTGGGGGAGGAGGTCACCCTCACGGACGCGCCGGCGGACCCCGACGGCGTACTGGAGATTCCCGCCGAGGCCGCGTTGCGCCTGGTAGTCGGGCGGCTCGCCCCGGAGCACGCGCCGTCCGGCACCCGGCTGACCGGTGGCGGCGTCTCGCTCGACGAACTCCGCAGGGTCTTCCCGGGGTTCTGACGCGGGTTCCGTACGGACCGCGTCGCGGACCGGCGGGCCCCCGCCCGCCGGTCCTGCTTTTCTTCCAGGTGAATTGACACCGGCACCACACAAGTTTGCGAAGACCTGTAATTGGACTTCTTGACCCTCGCATCCGGCCCGCCGAAGAATGGCAGGGCATTTCCGGTGCATTGCCGCTGCTGATCGTTGAGAAGTCCTTGCGTAGTCGGCCTCGATGCAGTGCGCGTATGTCCCTGTGTTCGGGCAGTCCGAAAGAACTCCGCGTCTTTCGCGTGCCGTGGAAAGCCCCATCAAAAACCAGACGAAAGGCTGCCTGACGTGACGGTGACGACCCCCGCGACGGAAATTGATCTCTACACGGACGAGTCCGTCCTCGCTCCTTACGAGAACTATCGGGAGCTGCGGAGCATCGGACCAGCTGTCTGGATGGAGACCTACGGAGCCTGGGCGGTCCCGCGCTACCGCGAGGTGTACGAGGCCCTGCACGACCACGAGTCCTTCTCCTCCGCGTCCGGCGTCGGGCTCAGCGAGGAACTCAACCGCGTCATGGCCGGGGGCACCATCGCCAGCGACCCGCCCGAGCACGACCGGATCCGCCGCGTGCTCGGCCGCCAGCTCACGCCGAAGGCGCTGCGCCACCACCAGGTGTACGTCGAGCAGCGGGCCACCGCCCTCGTGGACGAACTCGTCGAGCGCGGCTCGTTCGACGCGGTCACCGACTTCGCGCAGACGTTCCCCGTGGGGCTGGTCCCCGATCTGCTCGGCTGGCCGGAAGCCGAACGCGCCAACCTCCTCGACTGGGCGGCAGCCGGCTTCAACGCGCTGGGCCCCATGAACGAGCGGACGCTGGCCGGGATGCCGGTGCTCAAGGGGCTGTGGGAGTTCCTGGGCCAGCTGGCGTCCACGCGGGATCTGCGCCCGGACAGCTGGGGGGCCAACCTGGTGGCGGCGGTCGACGCCGGAGAGGTGCCGAAGGAACTCCTCCCGACACTGCTCGGCGACTTCCTCGTGCCCTCCCTCGACACCACGGTGAGCTCCCTGTCCGCCGCCATCTGGCTGCTCGGCACGCACCCCGAGCAGTGGAAGCAGATCCGCGAGGACCACTCGCTCATTCCGAACGCCTTCAACGAGATCGTCCGCTACGAGACGCCCGCCCGCGGCTTCTGCCGCCTGCTGACCCGCGACCGGGAGCTCGACGGACTGACGCTCCCGGCCGGTTCGCGGGTGTTCCTGCTCTACGCCTCCGCGAACCGGGACGAGCGCTTCTGGGAGAACCCGGACGACTTCGACATCCGCCGCCCCAACGTCGCCGCCCACCTGGCCTTCGGCCACGGACTGCACGGATGCGTGGGCCAGGGCCTGGCCCGCATGGAGGCGCACGCCCTGCTCAAGGAGCTCGCCAAGCGGGTGGAGCGGATCGAGACCGGCGAGCCGACATGGCGCCGCCACAACACCATCCGCGGCCTGGAGGCCCTGCCGACCACGCTGCATGTCTGACGACCTTCCCTACGACACTCAGAGGGGGCCCGCGATGAGGGTGACCGTAGACCGAGAGCGGTGCGAGGGGCACGGGGTGTGCGAGGCCGTCGCCCCCGGTCTCTTCCAAATCGACGACCAGGGCGACCTGGTGATGCTGCTCGACGATCACGACATTCCGGCGGACCAGCACGATCCGGCGGTGCAGTCGGTCCTTACCTGCCCGGTGGCCGCGCTGCGGATGGAGAACTGAACTGATGGAGAGCACGACACACTCCGTGTTCCGGCCGGTCTCGCCGCACACGCTGGAGCTGATCACCGCGCACAACCGGGAACAGCGCTGCAACTTCCTGATGGCGAGCAACTACGTGAACCCGGCGGCGGCCGGGCTCGGCCATCTGCTGAGCAGCCTCGTCCCCGTCGGTCCCGAGGGCCCCCGGGTCAGCTACCTCCTGAGCTCCGGCCTGGAGGCGCTGTCCGGCGCGATCAAGCTGGCCCGACACTCGGCGGTCCGCGCCGGGCGCGACGAGGGCGGCTGGGTGCTGCTCATCGACGAGCTCGGCACGTACCAGGAGTTCATGGACCCGGTGGAATCGGGCAGCGAAGAGGCGCTGATCCCCCACGTGGTCAGCGCGCCATCGGCCAAGGACGCGGCGCACCGGCATGCCGGTGTCGCCTGGGAAGCCGTGATCGTCGTCCGTGAGGACCACACCGACCTGCGGGATACGGCGCTGCTCGACCTCACACGGGAGTGCCGCGGGCGGGGCGGCCTCGTGATGCTGTGCGCCACCGAGCTGGAACTGTCCGCCCCCGACCTCTTCGCCAACCCCCTCGACGCCGATGTCATGGTCTTCGGCGAGACCCTGGCGGACCGCCAAGTGCCGTTCGGGGCCCTGACCATGTCGCCCGCCGCGCACAGCGTGTGGCGCAACCATGTGGACTGCTTCGCCCACACCTCGACCTATGGCGGCAACGTTCTCTGCGCCACTCTGGTGTGGGACGCCCTGGACCGGGCGGGCCATGTCACCGAGGAGCACCGCACGGTGCTGGGCGCCATCAACGCCGACCCTCGGACGACGGTCGACTACTGGGGCCGGCACATCAATCCCGACATCGCCGGCATGGCCCAGGTCTTCAACCTCAACGTCGACGTCGTACGCGCCTCGGGCGGACGCCTCACCACCGGGAGCGGCCGGGACGTCATCGACTGCGCCGGCGGGTTCGGCAGCAACCTGCGCGGCCACAATCCGCCCGACCTGGTGCCCGAGGTCCTGCAACGGCACGACCCCGGGCACGACTACTTCGCCGACCTTGAGGCCAGGCTCGCCGAACTCACCGGTCTGCCGCACGCCTTCCCCTCGGTGAGCGGCGCGGTCGGCAACCACACGGCCGTGACCCTGGCGGCCCTCGCCACACCGAAGCGGCGGACCGTCGTCACCTTCTCGGGCAACTACGGCGGCAAGACGCTGTTCTCGCTCAACCTGAGCAAGCACGGTCCGCAGAAGACCGAGTCCGACGTGGACGCCTTCCGTCCCTACTACGCCAACCTCGCCTACATCGACCCCTTCGCCCCGGACGCGGTGGACCGCCTGCTCGCGCTGTTGCGCACCGGGGACGTCGCCCTGGTCTGGTTCGAGCTGGTGCAGGGAGCGTCATGCCGGCCGCTGCCCGGGGAACTGGTGCGGGCGATCGACCGGCACCGCGCGGAGTACGGCTATCTCGTCGGCGTCGACGAGGTGCTGACCGGCGGCTGGCGCACCGGCGAGCACTACCTCGCCCACCAGGACGTACTGGGCCGCGCCGACATCGTCACCCTCGGCAAGACCCTCAGCGACATGACGCTGCCGTCCGCGGTCGTCATGGTCTCCGACGAGGTGCGCGCCCGGGCCGAGGAGCGGGCACCGGCCCATGTGGCCAGGATGCGCACCGAGTTCCGGCACAACCTCGGGGCGCACATCTCGGTGCACGCCCTCGACGCCGTGACAGACACGACGGCACGCGCGGAACAGCTCGCCGCCTACGCCGAGTTGCGGACCTCCCTCGCGCGTCTCTGCCGCACCTCGAAGGTCCTGGGCGGGGTGTCCGGGACACAGGCTCACCTGAAACTCACGATGGGGCACCGGCTCCTCGCGTTCCCGCACGGATCCACTCCGGGCACCCTGCTGACCCTGGCCCTCTCCGACCTGATCCATCAGCGCTGCGGGGTGTACATGCCGCTGCTCGCCATCAGGCACCGGGTGGCGGCCGACCGCGCCGACCTGCGCGAGCTCGTCGCCCGGCTGCAGGGCGGGACCAAGGGCATCACACCGCTGATGATCTACCGCTATGCGATCGGGCGCATCCTGCACGACAAGGTGCCGTGGCTGAGCCGGCTGCTCATCGGCCGGGCGGCCCGTCCGCAGGTACCTGCCGGGGTGAGCGCCACCCCGCGGACCGTCGGCTCCTGAACGCGTCCCCCGCTCCTGCCGCACACCATTCCCGCGCCCCATCGGCCCCCGCCCGGCGGTGGCCACCACACGAGAAGGAAGTGCCGACCATGCCGGCTCAGACCAGCGACGTGCCGCCCGCCATGCAGATCCTGAAGCTCGCGATGGCGGGCTGGATGTCCGCGACCGTCAGTGCCGCCGCCGACCTCGGCGTCGCCGACCACCTCGCTGCCGGTCCACGCTCCGTCACCGACCTCGCCGAGGCGGTCGACGCCGACGCCCCGACGCTCTACCGCCTGTTGCGTGCCTGCGCCGACTTCGGGCTCTTCCGCGAACTGGACGGCCGGGTCTTCGCGTCGACCGAACTGGGTGACGCGCTGCGCAGCGACTCGCCCAACTCCCTGCGGAACTTCGCCCGTTGGGTCGGCAGCCCGGCCGACCGCTGGACCTGGTCGGGCCTGGCCGACACGGTGCGGACCGGCGAGCCCGCCTTCGCCAAGGTGCACGGCATGGAGATCTGGGACCACTTCAACAACAACCCCGAGACGGCCACGGTGTTCGACGATGCCATGACCGAGCTGTCCCGCCAGGTGATCGCCCAGACCCTCGCGGCCTACGACTTCACCCCCTTCGGGAAGATCGTCGACGCGGGCGGCGGCCACGGCACACTCCTCACGGAGATCCTGCTGGCCGCCCCGGGCACGCGGGGGGTGCTCTTCGACCGCCCCGAGGTCATCGGCGGTGCGGGGAGCGTGTTCGATGAGGCCGGGGTGCGCGACCGCGTGGAGCTGGAGAGCGGGGACTTCTTCGAGTCCGTGCCGGACGGCGCCGACGCCTACGTCCTGTCGAACATCATTCACGACTGGGACGACGCGCCGTCGGTGCGGATCCTGACGAACTGCGAGCGCGCGATGGCGTCCGGCGGCCGGGTGCTGCTGATCGAGGCGGTGCTCCCCGACGGCGCCGAACCGGCACCCGACATCAAGCTGATGGACCTGGACATGCTCGTGCTCAGCGGCGGCCACCAGCGCTCCGCGGCGCAGTTCGACGCGCTCTTCCAGCAGGCCGGACTGAAGCTGTCGAGGGTCGTCAGCGGCGGCCTGTGCAGCGTCGTGGAAGCCGTCCGCGCCTGAAGCCCCCGTACCCCGCCGCCCGCAGCGAAACGAGGAGACCCATGCCACGCATCAAGGCCCATGACGGATACCTGACGGTGTTCAACATGTTCACGACGGACAGCGAGGAGCACCACGAGCGCCTCCTCGAGGAGATGCGGAAGATCATCGACAACGGCAACGGCGGTCGCGACTTCACCGGCTGGCTGTCGTCGACCCTGCACGCCGGCCAGGCCGCGCTCGGCACCGCCAACTACATCCAGTGGCGCAGCCTCCACGACCTCGAGAACCGGTACGCGGGCCGCGACTACAAGAACGAAACGGTGCCCCTGTTCAAGGAGATCTCGACCTCCGTCAATCTCCTCAAGACCGAGGTGGTCTTCTCCCAGCACCACCCGGACCTCGAACAGATCGAGATCTCGCCGGACCGCGACGACTGGACGGTCATCATCGTCATGGAGGTGGCCCCGGAGAACCAGCAGGAGCTGGTGGATCTCCTGGGCCGCCCGGACGAGTGGATCAAGACGGTGCCCGGCTACCGCTCGCACAGCATCTGCCGGGGCATCGACGGCACGTTCATCATCCTCTACGCCCAGTGGGCGAGCGAAGCGGCCCACAACGCCTTTCACCACATGCCCGAGGCGCAGCGGCCGGCCGACCAGCAGGAGATGCGGGCCGCGGTGGACAAGCTGGTGACGGCCCGGCGGGCGAACACCTACCGCGTCGTACACAGCCGCGCCGCGCAGACCCAGGCGACCAACTAGCGGGACACAGTCGGCCCAGCGGCCGGGAAACAGGGGAGAGACATGGCGCGCGAGGACAATCTCGCTGTTCTGAAGCAAGCAGTGGAACTCATCAACTCCGGTGACGCGGAGAGCGGCGTACGCACGCTGTTCGCCGAGTCCGCCGTCGACCACGACCTCGCTCCGAACCAAGGGCCCGGCAGGCAGGGGCTCCTGGAATTCTTCGGCGCGCTCACCGCGGGCTTTCCTGATCTGCGTCTGGTCCCGCGGCACCTGTCGGCCGACGACGAGCATGTGTCGATGGCGTTCACGGTGTCCGGAACCCACCGCGGCGCGTTCAACGGCGTCCCGCCCACCGGGCGCCGCTTCGAGGTAAGCGGGGTGGAGATCTTCCGGTTCGCCGACGGGCAGGCCGTCGAACGCTGGGGTCTGATCGACGACTTCGGGATCCTGACCCAGCTCGGCCTCGTGCCGCTCCCGCAACACTGACCGGAAGGACCGCAACCGTGCACAGCCGCATCGATCGCGGTGGCCGACTCGTGGTCGTCGGGGCCAACATCGCCGGACTGCGTGCCGTCGAGGCGGCGCGGCAGACCGGATTCGACGGCCCCGTCACCCTCATCGGCGCAGAGCCGCACCTGCCCTACAACCGGCCGCCGCTGTCGAAGGGGTTCCTGCGCGCGGACACCGGTGGCGAGGCGCAGTACTTCCGCGGCGAGGAGTCACTGCGGTCCGAACTCGCCGTGGACCTGCGCCTCGGCGCCCCGGCGACCGCGCTGTGCCCGGACACCCGGACCATCAGGGTCGGCGACGAAGAGCTCCCCTACAGCGCCGCGGTCATCGCCACCGGTGCGCGAGCACGCACCCTGCCGGGCGCGTCCCGGCTGCGTGGGGTGCATACGCTGCGAACCCTCGACGACGCGCGACGCATCCGCGCCGCGCTCGTCCCCGGAGCCCGGCTCGTGGTGGTCGGAGCCGGGTTCGTGGGCGCTGAAGTCGCCTTCACCGCCAAGGAGTCGGGGGTCGACGTCACCGTACTCGAAGCCGCGCCGACGCCGCTGGTCCGCGCGGTGGGCAGCGAGATGGGCGCGGTACTCGGCGGTCTGCTCGGCCGCCGCGGGATCGCGCTGCGTTGTGGCGCCGCCGTCGAGGAGCTCCAGGGCACGGACCGGATCGAGTCGGTCCGCCTCGCCGACGGCACCACCCTGCCCACCGACCTGGTCGTCGTCGGGATCGGAGCCGATCCGGCCACGGACTGGCTGGCCGGATCGGGCCTGGAGCTCGACGACGGCGTGGTCTGCGACCGCCACCTGCGCACCAGCGCACCCGGCGTGTACGCGGCCGGCGACGTGGCCCGCTGGTTCAACCCCGTCCTCGACCGCACGGTCCGCCTGGAGCACTGGACGACCGCGGCCGAACAGGGTGCGCTGGCCGCTCGTAACGCCGTGGAACCCACGACGGACACCGTGTGCTCGACCGTCCCGTACTTCTGGTCGGACTGGGGCGAGCACCGCATCCAGTTCGTCGGGGACCCGCGGGCCGACGAGGTGAGTGTCGTCCTCGGCGACGCCGGTTCCGACAGCTTCCTCGCCCTCTACCGGCGCGGCGAGCGAGTGATCGGCGCGCTCGGAGTGGACCAGCGGCGCGCCGTCATGAGGCTGCGCACCGCCATCGCCCGACGGGCCACCTGGGCCGAGGCCCGGGCCGACCTGGTCGACTCCGCCCGCGCCAGGGACTGACCCGCACGATCCGAGGGATCCACGGTCCCGGCCGAGAGTGATCCGCAAGGCCGAAGGAGACATCAGTGCCCACGCGTCAGTCAGTCGACCATCCTCCCGGCGCTTCCCGGGCCGGGAGGCGCGAGTGGATCGGCCTCGCGATGCTCACCCTGCCCGCCATGCTCGTGTCGATGGACCTCACCGTGTTGCACCTGGCGGTCCCCGCGCTGAGCATGGAACTGGGCCCGAGCGGCTCCGAACTGCTGTGGATCGTCGATGTCTACGGCTTCATGATCGCGGGCTTCCTGGTCACGATGGGCACCCTCGGGGACCGGATCGGCCGCCGGCGGCTGCTCCTCATCGGCGCCGCCGGGTTCGGCGTGGCCTCGGTACTCGCCGCGTTCGCCACCAGCGCGGAGCTGCTCATCGCGGCCCGCGCCCTGCTCGGCATCTCCGGCGCCACGCTCGCCCCGTCGACGGTCTCCCTGATCCGTCACATGTTCCACGATCCGCAGCAGCGGACGAGGGCGATCTCCCTGTGGTTCATGAGCTTCATGGCGGGCTCGGCCATCGGGCCGCTCATCGGAGGCGCGCTCCTGGAGTTCTTCTGGTGGGGCGCGGCGTTCCTGATCGGCGTGCCGGTGATGCTCATCCTGATCCTGGCGGGGCCCATGGTGCTGCCCGAGTACCGTGACCCGGCGCCCGGGCGGCTCGACCTGACGAGCGCCATGATCGCCCTGGTGGCGGTGCTCAGCGGGATGTACGGCCTCAAGAAGATCGCGGAGAGCGGACTGACCCTGTGGCCGGTCCTGGCGATGGCCGTCGGTGTGCTCGGCGCTCTGCTCTTCGTACGGCGTCAGCGCACCACCGCGAACCCGCTGATCGATGTCACGCTGTTCCGCCGGAGCACGGTCCGCGTCTCGCTGCTCGCGCTCACCGTCGGGGCGGTCGCCATCGGCGGAATCGGCTATCTGACGTTGCAGCATCTGCAACTCGTCATCGGCCTGACGCCGTTCGAGGCCGGTGTGTGGACGCTCCCGCCGTTCCTGGCCGGTGCGGTGACGACGGTACTCGTCCCGAACCTCGCGAAGCGGACGGGCGAGGCCCCGGTGATCGCGGGCGGCATGGCGTTGGCCGCGCTCGGACTCGCCGTACTGGCGCTGCTCGGCGGAAGCGGTTCCGGGCTGGTGACCGTGATCGTCGCCCTGGTGTTCCTCTTCGGCGGTCTCATGCCCGTACTGGCCCTCGGCGTCGACGTCGTGGTCGGGGCCGCACCGGCCGAACGCACGGGCGCCGCCTCCGCGATCTCCGAGACCACGCAGGAACTCGGTATCGCCCTCGGCATCGCACTCCTCGGCAGCAGCGCGAGCTTCGTCTACCGACGGGGCATGGACGGCGTGCTGCCGCACGGCGCCGAGCGGTCGGAGGCGGCGGAGGCCGCCCGGTCCACGCTCGGCGGCGCCAAGGGGGCGGCCGGTGAGCTGCCCGCCGAGGTCCTGACGGCGGCCGGGCAGGCGTTCACGGACGGACTGCGGGTGGCGGCGGCGGTGGGCGCAGTGGCGCTGGTGGCCGGTGCCGTGGCGGCCGCGGTCGTACTCCGCCGGGCCGGGGCGGAGCCGGTGGCGGAGGAGCCGGGGCCGGCGAGCCCGGCCCGCACCTGACGCCCCGGACGCAACGGCAGTCATCGGACCACTCGATCCCCGATCCTTCACCCTCGATTCGTCGATCTCCCCTCGACGAGGCGAGCCTGGCCAAAAGCCGTATACCACACGCGAGTTGGAGCAGATCATGACGTTTTCACAGCTGAAGTCCGTGGACGAACGCGTAGAGCGGCTCGTCCACCGCACGGAGGTCGCCGAGCTCCTCGACCGCTATCTTGTCGGCCTCGACGAGCAGCGCCTCGACGACGGCTGGGCCGAGTCCCTCTTCACCACCGACGCCTGTGTGGAGTTCCCCGTCGGCCGGCACGAAGGGATCGCCGGGCTCGCGGCGTTCCATCGCACGGCGATGGCGAAGTTCGCACGGACGCAGCATCTGAACTCCGGCGCGGTCGTGGACATCGAGGGGGAGCGCGCCACCGTGCGCGCCAATCTGATCTCCACCCAAGTGCTGTCGTCGCAGGCGCTGTTCACCACGGGCACCTTCGCCCGCGGCGAGGCCCGGCTCGGCGCGGAGGGCTGGCGGTTCCAGCGGCTCTCCTTCGCCCTGGTGTGGTCCTCCGGAGAGCCCCCGGCGCTCCGCACCTGACAGGCCGTCGGCGCCGAGCACCCCAGGAGACCCATGTCCAGTCCCACGCCCCTTTCCGATCCCGGTCACGCCCCGCAGGGCCGGTCCGGGGGAGTACGACGCATCACCCTGGACGCCGCCGGCGCCACCCTGTCGGGCCTGCTCGCCGAGCCCGAGGACCGCACGCCCCTCGCCGCGGTGATCGCCCTGCACGGCGGCGGGATGACGGCCGGCTACTTCGACGGCCAGGCCGGCCCCGGACTCTCCCTGCTCACCCTCGGAGCGCGCCTGGGCCTGACGGTGCTCGCCCTCGACCGCCCCGGCTACGGAGACTCCGCTCGCACGTTCCCCGAAGGGCAGACCCTCGCCGAGCAGTCCACGACCCTGCACGCGGCTCTCGACGCGTTCGCCTGCCGGTATGAGACGGGCGGCGGCCTGTTCCTCCTCGCCCACTCCTACGGCGGCAAACTCGCTCTGACCGCGGCGGCCGACGACCTCCGCGGCCGGCTGCTCGGCGTGGACGTCTCGGGCTGCGGACACCGCTACGCCGTCACCCCGGAGGAACTCCCGGGCGCCCACGGCAGGGTCGACTGGCGCCGGAGCTGGGGCCCGCTGCGCCTCTACCCGCCGGGCACCTTCCGCTTCAGCCAGGACCTGGTCGCCCCGATGCCCGCCCGCGAACGGGCGGAACTCCTCACCTGGCCACGGCTCTTCCCCGAGGTCGCGGCCCGTATCCGGGTCCCGGTCCGGCTGACCTTCTCCGAGCACGAGTCGCTGTGGCGGCACGACGACGAGGCCCTGGCCGAACTCCGGGCGCTGTTCGCCGCGCCAAAGGTGGTCGTCGAGCGGCAGAGCGGAGCCGGGCACAACATCAGCCTGGGCTGGACGGCGCGTGCCTACCACCTGCGCGCGCTGGCCTTCCTCCAGGAGTGCCTCGTCGCGCACGAGACTGCGGCCGCACCCTGCTGACCATGGACAAGAAACCCACCGGCACCTTCCGCGCCCTGTCCGTACGCAACTTCCGGCTCTTCGCGGCCGGACAAGTGGTGTCCGCGGCCGGCACCTGGATGATGGTCATGGCCCAGGACTGGCTCGTCCTGTCGATGACCGACGATTCGGGTACCGCGCTCGGCGCCGTCACCGCGCTTCAGTTCGCCCCGCTGCTGCTGTTCACGCTCTACGGCGGCCGGCTTGCCGACCGTCACGACAAGCGCCGGCTGCTGATCGCCGCCAACCTGGTCTCCGGCACCCTGACCTGCCTACTCACGCTGCTCGTGCTCTCCGACGCTGTCCAGGTCTGGCACATCTGTCTGTTCGCCCTGGGCCTTGGCACCGTGAACGCCGTCGAGGTCCCCACCCGGATGTCGTTCGTCGGCGAACTGGTCGGCGCCGAGCTGCTTCCCAACGCCTCGGCGCTGAGCGCGGCGTACTTCAACATCGCCAGGGTCGTCGGCCCGGCGGTCGCCGGGCTGCTCATCAGCGTGGCCGGCATCGGCCCGGTCATGCTGCTCAACGCGGTCAGCTACCTGGCCACCGTCCTCGTGCTGCGGATGATGCGGCCGGCCGAACTGCACCTGACGGCCAAGCCGTCCGCGAGGCCCCGGATCGTGGACGGCCTGCGCCATGTGACGGGCCGCCCCGATCTGCTGCTGCCGATGGCGCTCGTCGGCGTGATCGGCCTCTTCGGACTCAACTTCCAGCTGACCCTGCCGCTGATGGCCAAGACCGAGTTCCACACGGACGCCTCCAATTTCGGCCTGCTGACCACCGCGTTCGCCGCCGGCTCACTGCTCGCCGCCCTCGCGACCACCGCACGACGCGGCCGCCCCTCCAGCCGTACGGTGACCACCGCTGCCCTCGCCTTCGGCCTGGTCACCACGGCCGCCGGAGGGGCTCCCGACCACCTCACCGCCGCGGTGCTGCTCGCCCTCACGGGCTTCGCCGCCCTCTACTTCGCCCAGGCCGCGAACCATCGCGTGCAGCTCGGCAGCGATCCCGCCTACCGCGGCCGGGTCATGGCCCTCTACACCCTGGTGCTCCAGGGCTCCACACCTTTGGGCGCCCTCCTGGTCGGCCGGCTCTCCCAGGAGTTCGGCGCCCGGTCCGGGCTGTACGTCGGAGGGATCGTCTCGCTGACCGCCGCGGCCGGCGCGTACGCCGTGCAACGCACCCGGCGCAGGCGCACGGGGCCCGCGCTTCCGCCGCCGTCCCCCCGGCCGTCGAAACCCGAGGGGCCGGGCACCGCCGACGTATCCCGTGCTCCTGAAGAGAGGCAAGGTTCCCATGGCAGTTGAGCCCTTACGCCGTGGCGGCGCGGCCCTCACCGTCGGCCCCGGCGAGCTGCACCTGTGGGCGCTGCGCAGGCCCTGGACAGGGGAGGAGCCGCCGCCGATGGCGACCGGTGAACTCGACGCGAACGAACGGGAACGGGCCGCCTCCTTCGTACGGCCCCAGGACCGCCTGCTGTACGTATCGGCGCACATCGCGCTGCGCCGCGTCCTCGCCCGCTACCTCGGGATCGAGCCCGCCCGGATCGTCTTCGGCCGGGCCCCGTGCCCCGGCTGCGCAGGACCGCACGGCAGACCGGTGCTGCTCAACGCCCCGCGGCCGCCGCACTTCTCGCTCTCGCACAGCCAGGGACTCGCGCTCATCGCCGTCGCCGGGGTGCCGGTGGGCGTCGATGCGCAGCGCGTTCCGTCGCTGGAGACCACCGACCTCTGTCTGCCCGGCATGCATCCGCGGGAGCAGAAGGAGATCGCCGAACTGCCCCTGGAGGAACGTCCTTCGGGGTTCGCCGAGCTGTGGACCCGCAAGGAGTCCTACCTGAAGGGCCTGGGCAGCGGACTCGGCCGTGAGCTCACCGCCGACTACCTGGGCTGCGACATCCTCGCCCGGCCGGCCGGCTGGACCGTGGCCAACGTGCCCGGCGGCCCCGGACATGCTGCCGCGGTCGCGCTCCTGACCGGCGCCGACCACCGAGCCACGGCACGCACCCTGCCCACGCGATGTCTGTACGCCGACGACGCGACCGATCTGATCGCCACCGCCGGGCCCGCGGAACACCTCCCGCTGCCGGCTTCGCGGACGCGGCGGCCCGCCAGGGAAACGAAAGGGAACGAGTGACGCCATGACCACGACCTCTTCTTCCGCCGGGGTCCAGGACCGGCTGCGGGAACTGCACCAGCTGAAGCAGCTGGCCCACGAAGGACCGGACCCCAAGGCGACCGAGCGGCAGCATGCGAAGGGCAAGCTGACCGCCCACGAGCGGATCGAACTCCTCCTGGACAAGGGGAGCTTCGCCGAGGTGGAATCGCTGCGGCGACACCGCGCGAGCGGCTTCGGCCTGGAGGGCAAGCGGCCGTACTCCGACGGTGTCGTCACCGGATGGGGCACCGTCGAGGGCCGCACGGTCTTCGTCTACGCCCACGATTTCCGGATCTTCGGCGGCGCGCTCGGCGAGGCGCACGCCACGAAGATCCACAAGATCATGGACCTGGCCATCGCGGCCGGAGCCCCGCTGGTCTCCCTGAACGACGGCGCGGGCGCTCGCATCCAGGAGGGCGTCTCCGCCCTCGCCGGCTACGGTGGCATCTTCCAGCGCAACACCAGGGCCTCCGGCGTGATCCCGCAGATCAGCGTCATGCTCGGCCCGTGCGCGGGTGGCGCCGCCTACTCACCCGCCCTGACCGATTTCATCTTCGCCGTCCGGGATATCTCGCAGATGTTCATCACCGGCCCGGACGTCGTGAAGGCCGTCACCGGCGAGGAGATCACCCAGAACGGCCTTGGTGGCGCGGACGTGCACGCGGGAGTCTCCGGGGTGGCCCACTTCGTGTACGACGACGAGGAAACCTGCCTCGCGGAGGTCCGCTATCTGCTGTCCCTGTTGCCGTCCAACAACCGCGAACTGCCGCCCGGCGTGCCCGGCCAGGACCCCACCGACCGCCCCTGCGACGCCCTGCTCGACCTGGTCCCGGCCGGCGGGAACCACTCGTACGACATCCGGGCGGTGATCGACGAACTCGTCGACGACGGGGAGCACATGGAGGTGCACGCCACCTGGGCGCCCAACCTGGTGTGCGCGCTGGCCCGGCTCGACGGACACGCCGTGGGCATCGTGGCCAACCAACCCGCGGCCATGGCCGGTGTGTTGGACATCAAGGCCAGCGAAAAAGGCGCGAGGTTCGTGCAGTTCTGCGACGCGTTCAACATCCCGCTGATCACCCTGGTCGACGTGCCGGGCTTCCTGCCGGGCGTGGACCAGGAGCACGAAGGCATCATCCGGCGTGGCGCCAAGCTGCTCTACGCGTACTGCAACGCGACCGTGCCGAGGATCTCGGTGGTGCTGCGCAAGGCGTACGGCGGTGCGTACATCGTGATGGACTCGCGCTCCATCGGCGCGGACATCGCCCTGGCCTGGCCCACCAACGAGATCGCGGTGATGGGCGCCGAGGGCGCGGCCAACGTGGTCTTCCGCCGGGAGATCGCGGCGGCCGACGATCCCGAGGCGATGCGCGCCCAGAAGATCGACGAGTACAAGCGCGAGCTGGTCCACCCCTACTACGCGGCCGAGCGTGGCCTCGTCGACGACGTCATCGACCCCCGCGACACCCGCTCCGTCCTGGCCCGCTCGCTGTCGATGCTGCTCTCCAAGGACGCCGATCTGCCGCGCCGCAAGCACGGAAACCCACCTCAGTGACAGGAGACAGGCACATGCAGGACACGTCCCTACTGCGCGTCGAGAAGGGCAGCCCGAGCCCGGAGGAACTGGCCGCGATCACCGCGGTGCTCCTGGTCCGCTCCGCCGCCGGGGCCGAGCCGGACGACGACTCCCGCCGCGAACGGGCGGTGGCCACCTGGCGCCGCCCGGAGCGCGCGCCGGGTTTCCACGGCCCGAGAACCTGGCGCCGCGGCACCTGACCCGACGCTCCCCAACGCTGAGCCCCCGTAGCCGACGCACGGGTGCGGGGGCCAGCCGCGTCAGCCGACGTGCTGCTGCGCGTCCCAGGGACTGTCCGGGCGTCCCAGGGACTGTCCGGCGGATCATGCGACTGGTTCGGGCCGGGGTCGTTGCGCCCGTCGGGATCTGCCTGCACGTCTCGGCAAGTGGTAGACCGTCCACGAACCCGTCCATGGCCGGCGGAAGAGGTATCTCAGCAACTTCACGGATGGGCACAGCACTCGCTGCGCCCATCCGTGTGTCGTACCACGGACCGGTCGGACGCTGTCGCCTGCGACGAGGACGGGAGCCGGAAGCGACGCTGGTCTGCTTCTCCCCGGAAACTTCCCAGAAGCCTCAGGGCGCCTGGGAACGCGCGCCGGGGCGCCGGCCCGAGCAAGCGGCTTGGGTGGCCGCGCCGTCAGCCGAGGGAGACCGAGCCTCCCTTGACGTTCACCTTGGCGGCCGACAAGGCCCTGGTCGCAGGCCCGTCCTTCACGCTGCCATCGGTGATGTCGAACTTGCTGCCGTGGCACATGCAGTTGATGGTGCCCCCGGAGATCTCGCCGACGAGGCATCCCGAATGGGTGCAGACCGCGGAGAACGCCTTGAAGTCCCCGTCCTGCGGCTGGGTGACCACGACCTTCTCGGCCTTGAAGATCTTGCCGCCGCCCTTGGGGATGTCCGTGGTCTTCGCGAGTTCGCTGCCGCCGCCCCCGGCGGTGCCGCCATCGCTCTCACCCGCGGCACCGTCGCCCGCCGCACCGTCGTCCGCGCCCTCGTTGGCCGAGGGCGCGTCCTGGCCGGAGTCTTCCGCTCCGCCGGCAGCCGGGACCTCCGGTTGGCTCCCGGCCTCCTTCGTGCCGCCGCCGCAGGCGGCGAGGGCGGCGGTCAGTCCGGCCGCGCCGACCGCCGCGACGATGGCGCGCCGCGCCGTGCCACGCCCTGTCCCCTGTCCCGCCCCGGGTACGGCCACGGGGAGCCTTCCGGGTGGGGCTTGCGCCGCGGTCGCCACTTCCTGGTCCGGCCCCCGCTCCGGCTCCGTCTCCGCTGTCACGGCCGTCTCAGCCGTCACATCCGTCCGCACCGATGCTGCGTGTCGAGCCATGGTGTGCCTCCGGTTCGGGTCCTCGTCCGCTTCTGCTGCCTTGTGCGTGGTGCCTGTTGCCTGTTGCTGTCGGCGGTGTGCGGGTGCGCGGCCGGCGGTCCTCATGCCGTCACGTGCAGGCCGTACGGCCCGGTGCCGTATGGCCTCACGGCTTCACGGCCCTGAGGAGCCTGTCGCCGGTCGCCTGGCGCTTGGCGACTTGCCGCGCACCCGCCACCCAGCGCCCATGAGGGTGTGCGCTCCCCGGGGTGCTGAACGGGGCCGGCCTCAGCCGTGGGCGCCATGGACGCTGCGCAGATGAATACGGCCGGCCCGTCGCCCGTGTTCAATCCGGCTTGAGGAAAACCGGATCGGCCGGCGAACGGGACCGCGACGGGGAGCGTAGGGAGTGGGGCGACGGGGCGGACGGCGAAGCGGCAGAAGCGTGCTCGCATCGAGCCGGTTGCCACCGCGCGCGCTGTCCTGGCACGCGGCGGGTGGTGCATCCGTCGGCCCCGTCTCACCCCTCGGCGCCGCTCTCCTCGATCTCCCCCTCGGATGCCGCTCGCGCCTCCGGGCCGGTCAGGCCGCCCAGCGCCTCGCGCAGGAACATCAGCTGGTGGTGCAGCAGGTTCTCGTTGACGGCGTCGTCGGAAGGCGAGTGCGTCGCGCCGGGCAGCGGCAGCACGCTGTGCGGCTTGCCCGCCGCGAGCAGCTCCGCCGAGAAGCGCAGGGTGTGCGCGGCCGCCACGTTGTCGTCCGCGAGTCCGTGGACGAGCAGCAGCGGCCGGCGCAGCAGGTGACCCTGTCCGACCAGGGAGGAGCGTGTGTAGTTCTCCGGCTGTTCGTCCGGGTGGCCCAGATACCGCTCCTTCCAGTGGGTGTCGTAGAGCCGCTGATCGGTGGGCGGGGCGCCGGCGACCGCCGCGTGGAAGACATCGGGATGGTGCAGTACGGCGGCTGCCGCCAGAAAGCCGCCGAACGACCAGCCGCGGATCGCCACCCGCTCCAGGTCGAGATCTCTGAACCGGTCGCCGGCTGCCCGCAGCGCGTCCACCTGATCCTCCAGGGCGGGCGTGAGCTGGTCGCCGTGGATGGCCTTTTCCCACGCGGGGCCCCGCCCCGGAGTCCCGCGCCCGTCGACCACGAGAACCGCGAATCCCTGCTCGGCGAACCACTGGGACACACACGCGAACCAGCCACGGGCCCGCACCGCGAGCTGCATGGCGGGCCCGGCGTACGGATCGAGAAGGACCGGCAGTTTCCCGGAGCCTTCCTTGTGCCAGGACGGGAGGTAGAGAACGCCGCGCAACTCGCGCTCGCCGAGCGTCAGATGGAGCTGCCGCGGAGTGAGGACGGGCTCCTCGGCGAGCGAGGCGAGGACGCCGAAGGGGGTGCCGTCGGCGTCTGCGTCGCGCGCCAGGAGCACTTTGTCGCCGCGCGGTGTCATGCCCTCCAGTACGACCGTGCCGCCGCGCCCCACGCCCCGATACACGCCGGGGTCCCGGCTCAGCCGGTGGATGCCTTGCACGGGGTCATAGCGCCAGACATGGGTCTCGGTGGGGTCCTCGCTCGCCGCGAACAGCACCTGCTCGCCGTCGACGCCGAGCACCTCGCGCAGCTGCAGCCCGTCCGGGGTGACCCGCCGGCCGTCGACGGTCAGATGGCGGGTGCCGTCCGTGTCCTCGGGCAGGACGAGGGCTCCGGACGCGGTACGGGCCGGAGTGCCGGGTACGATCTCCACCCATGCCGGGTCGGTGCGCTCGTGCAGCACCTCGGTGGCACCGGTCGCGGGGTCGACCGTGAGTGTACGGAGCGTGCGCTGGTCACGGCTCTGGACCGCGAGGTACGGGCCGTGTGCGTCCCATCCCGCGTCGACGAGGTATTCGTATGCCTTGCGGTCCCATTCCACGTCGACACGGTCGCCGTCGAGGGACAGCAGCTGGAGGGTGACCTCCGCGTTGGCCGTGCCCGCGGCCGGATAGCGGATCGCCTGCGGCGGCTTCGTCGGGTCGGAGGGGTCGCTGATGAACCGCCGTTCCACCGGGCCGGTGTCGACCCTGGCCACCAGGACACGGCGGCTGTCCGGCGCCCACCAGTAGCCGCGCGACCGGTTCATCGACTCGGCCGCCGTGTATTCGGCGAGCCCGTAGGTGATCTCCGGGCCTTCCGCGCGGGCCGGCTGCCGGTCGGTGCCGTCCAGGCTGACGATGTGGAAGGACCGGCGGCTCACATAGGCGATGTGCCGGCCGTCGGGGGAGGGCCGGGGGTCGACCACGGGACCGGCCGCCGATACGGAGAACGGCGCGCCGCCGTCGGTACGCACCGCCCACAGGGCGCCGGACAGCGCAAAGGCCACGAGGCGGGCCGCGTCGTCGGCCGCGTACGTCACCACGCCCACGGACCGCTCGCGGGCGCGCTCCCGCCGTAGCCGCTCCTCCTCGGGTACCGCCCCCGGACGGGCTCCCACCAGGAGCGTCGGATCGGCCAACAGGCTTTCCACACCGTCTTCGTACTGCCACAGCCTGCCCACCGGATCCGTGCCGGACCCCGTACGGACGAAGAGGACGCGGCGCCCGTCCGGGGAGAGGGTGACATGCCGTGGGACACCGAGGGAGAAGCGGCGGCTGCGCGCGAACTGACGGGGAAAGGCGGCGGCGTTCGGGATGGGCTTTTCCAAGGTGCGGTCCTCCGAGGTGGTGGGTCCATGGGGCGGTATGGCGTCAGGTACGGGTCAGGCGTGCAGCGGCATCGGGTAATGCCTACGCGAAAAAGAAGGTGCTGCAAAGACTTCTTCTGTGCAGCGCTACGTGCCGGTACGGGACCGGGTGAAGTGGAAGGGTGCGAGTGGTGCCGCCGCAGCCCGGGGGCGGGCCGAACTCGCCGTGACGAGCGGTGTCACGCCCTTGCGCGGGCGGATCGCTGCCGGCGTCGCCGAAGCTGAGCTCCGGGTACGCGGTACATATATCACGAAGGTTGGTGTCATGCCCGTGACCTGTGGCCCGTGACCGGTGGCCCGCTCACCCACGGCCCATCGCCCCCCGCCGCCCCTTCCGTCCCACCTCGGCGGCGCCCGATCGGCACTCCCCGCGCACCGGTTCCTCCCGCCGCGCAGCGTCTTTTGTTCGAACCATTGACGAATTACCAGGGCGGTCCTAGCTTCATCGCGTCGTACTTCGTACGTCATATATGAGACGCGATACGCCAGATCTGAGGGTGCCCATGACGTTCGCCCCGAGTCCGATTCCTTCGCGGACCCAGTACGTGCTGGAGGCGATCAAGCACGCCATCCTGACCGGGAGTCTCCGTCCGGGGCAGGCACTGGTCGAGGTCGAACTGGCCGCGCAGTTCGGGGTGTCCAAGACTCCGGTGCGGGAGGCGCTGAAGACTCTCGCGGGCAGCGGGCTCGTCGTCATGAGCCAGTACAAGGGGGCGACCGTGCGCACGGTCGACGCCACCATGGCGCGCGAGGTGTATGACGTCAGGCTGCTGCTCGAACCCGAGGCGCTCAGGCGCACCGTGCGGCGCAAGGTCTCCCTCGAATCCGCCCAGGAAGCATTGATCCGCGCCGACGGAGCCGAGGACCGGGCCGAACGCTCGCTCGCCAACCGCGAGTTCCACCGCGCGCTCTACATGCCCTGCGGGAATCCGCTGCTGGCCCGGATGCTGGACGAGGTCCGTGATCAGGCGGCCCTCGTCTCCGCGGTGGCGTGGGCGGCGGAGCCGTCCTGGGAGCGGGAGGCCGCCGAACACCGGGACATTCTGCGCCGGGCGCTCGAAGGCGATGCCGAGCGGGCGTCGCTCGCCCTCCACCATCACATCGCCGGCTTTGTCCGGCGGGCCTTCCCGGAAGGGGACGAAGAATGAACCATCAGCGCCTGCGGGCCGCCCTCGCCGACGTCGTCGCCATCCCCGTCACACCCTTCGGCGCTGACGGCGCCATCGATTTGAGTGCCTGTCGCGCGCTGCTGCGCAGGCTTCTCGACGGTGGTGTGCGCACCCTGACGCCGGGCGGCAACACGGGTGAGTTCTACGCCCTGACATCCGAAGAGCGCCGCACCGTAACCGAGTTGACCATCGAGGAGGCGGGGGAGCGGGCGGCCGTGCTGGTCGGTGTCGGGCACGACCTGCCCACCGCTGTCGCCACCGCGAGGCACGCCCGTGCGGCAGGCGCACAGATGGTGATGGTCCATCAGCCCGTCCATCCGTATGTCTCCCAGGACGGCTGGGTCGACTACCACCGCGCCATCGCCGATGCGGTGCCCGAGCTGGGTGTCGTTCCCTATCTCCGCAACGCGCAGCTCGCCGGTGACCGGCTGGCCGAGCTCGGCGCACTGTGCCCCAACGTGATCGGCGTGAAGTACGCCGTCCCGGACGCCGCGCGCTTCGCCGCCTTCGCCCGGGAAGCCGGCCTCGACCGGTTCGTCTGGGTCGCCGGCCTCGCCGAGCTGTACGCCCCCGCCTACTTCGCGGGCGGTGCGACCGGCTTCACCTCGGGCCTGGTCAACGTCGCCCCTGAGGTGTCCTTGAACATGCTGGACTCGTTGCGGGCAGGGGACTACCCCTCAGCGATGAAGGTCTGGGAGCAGATTCGCCCCTTCGAGGACCTGCGCGCCGCCCAGAACTCGGCGAACAACGTCACCGTCGTGAAGGAAGCCCTGGCGTCGCTCGGCCTGTGCCGCCGCGACGTCCGGCCGCCCAGCCGTGTCCTCGAAGAGCCGCAGCGCGCCGAGGTCGCCGCACTCGTGGCGGGGTGGGGGATATGACCGTCTCCCGCAGAAGCCCCGAGCAGCTCCGCAGCCATCAGTGGTACGGGACCGACGGCCTCCGCTCCTTCAGCCACCGGGCGCGTACCCGGCAGCTCGGCTACCTCCCCGAGGAGCACCTGGGCAAGCCGGTCATCGCCATCCTCAACACCTGGTCCGACATCAACCCCTGCCATGTCCATCTGCGCGACCGGGCGCAGGCGGTCAAGCGCGGGGTGTGGCAGGCAGGGGGCTTCCCGCTCGAATTTCCGGTGTCCACCCTCTCGGAGACCTTCCAGAAGCCGACGCCGATGCTCTACCGCAATCTCCTCGCCATGGAGACGGAAGAGCTGCTGCGTTCCTATCCCGTCGACGGGGCCGTCCTGCTGGGCGGCTGCGACAAGTCCACCCCCGCGCTGCTGATGGGCGCGGCCAGTGTCGATCTGCCCGCTGTCTTCGTCCCCGCCGGACCCATGCTGCCGGGCCACTGGCGCAATGAAGTGCTCGGCTCCGGCACCGACATGTGGAAGTACTGGGACGACAAGCGGGCCGGGCTGATCGGCGACTGCGAGATGACCGAGCTGGAGAACGGGCTCGCCCGCTCGCCCGGTCACTGCATGACCATGGGCACCGCGTCCACGCTCACCGCCGCGGCAGAGGCCCTCGGCGTCACCGTGCCCGGCGCCTCCTCCATCCCGGCGGTCGACTCCGGGCACGACCGGATGGCCGCCGCCTCCGGGCTGCGCATCGTCGAACTCGTGCACCGGGACCTGAAGTTGTCGCAGATCCTCACGGCCGACGCGTACGAGGACGCCGTCGCCACCGTCCTGGCTCTCGGCGGCTCCACCAACGCCGTCATCCATCTCATCGCGATGGCCGGCCGCTCCGGCGTACGGCTCACCCTGGACGACTTCGACCGCGTCGCCCGCACGGTTCCGGTGCTCGCCAACCTCCGACCCGGCGGCCGCTACCTGATGGAGGACTTCCACTTCGCGGGCGGACTCCCGGGCCTGCTGTCCCGTCTGACGGATCTGCTCCACCTCGACCGTCCCACCGTTGCGCACGACACCTTGCGCGAACAGCTGGGCGGCGCCCTCGTCCACAACCCGGACGTGATCCGTCCGCGCGAGAACCCGCTCGCCGAGGAGGGCGGGGTCGCCGTCCTGCGCGGCAACCTCTGCCCGGACGGGGCGGTCATCAAGCACATCGCCGCCGAACCGCAGTTGCTCAAGCACACCGGGCCCGCCATCGTCTTCGACGACTACCGGGCCATGCAGCAGAGCATCGACGACCCGGCCCTCGGCGTCACCCCGGACCATGTGCTCGTGCTGCGCAACGCGGGGCCCAAGGGCGGACCCGGCATGCCCGAATACGGGATGCTGCCGATCCCCGGGCACCTTCTCCGGCAGGGGGTCCGCGACATGGTGCGGATCTCCGACGCCCGGATGAGCGGGACGAGTTACGGCGCGTGCGTGCTGCACATCGCGCCCGAGTCCTACGTCGGCGGCCCGCTCGCGCTGGTGCGCACCGGAGACCTCATCACGCTGGACGTCGAGGCCCGGTCGCTCCAACTGCAAGTGTCTGAGGAGGAGTTGGAGCGACGCCGGGCCGAGTGGAAGCCGCCGCAGGCGCGGTACGAGCGGGGTTACGGCGCGCTCTACAACGACCAGATCACCCAGGCCGACACCGGCTGCGACTTCACGTTCCTGGCTCGGCAGGGCACGGTGCCCGACCCGTACGCCGGCTGAATCGCCGGCGCGGCTGAACCGGCGGCAGCGACCGAGCCGTCGGAAGGGCTTCATGGCCGGGCGTGTGGCCGGCCGCCTCACCGATCCGCTCCACCCGATCCACCTGTGATCCGCGCTGTCCGCGGCACCTGTCCCACCTGAGCGAACCGTTCTCCCGCGTCACCCGTGCTGCCTGCCCCATCCGTGCACCACTCTCGCGCACACCACCCGGCCCCTTCTGTTCGATACCTCGAATGCCATGCGGTAAGCGCTGTGCAGCTGCCACGCTCCTCCGCCCCACGCCCGCCCGGCCGCACCAGCCCGCTCACAGCACGGAGATGCGTCCTGGCCCGAGCCGCAGCCGTGGTGAAGCCGTCGCGGGGTCGGCCGCGTGGCCGCACCGGAGCCGTCCTCCGGCCGACGGCGCGCCCTGAAGGGTGAAACGGGCAGCGCACGACCGCGTGTCGCGGGGCAGGATCCACGCGGCGACCTAACGTTCTAATCACCCCCATGTGTTCAGGGGGAACCGAATCCAATGTCTCTGGTGAAGGTGAACCCCTCCGCACGCCGGAGATGACGCGCAGAGCGCCCCCGCACCGGAACTCCGGTGCGGGGGCGCTGCCGTACTCCCGCACAGGCCATCGCCACCCGATGACCTTCCGCCTCAACACGGCACGTCATGCCGCACAGCTTTCGGGCCACGACGTCGAGAGGGCCCGCTGCGCGGCGCATCCCCGAGCACGGCCCGCGAAGACCAGCACTGAGGAGGAGAGTCCCATGGACGTCGGTACCCCGCGCCCGGAAAGGCCGTTCAAGGCAACCGTCCGCCGCCGGTGCGCTCGCCGCCGGACGGCTGAACCGCGTCCGAGTCCGCTGTGGCACGACCTGGTGCGCGGCGCCGCGTACACGGCTGGTTGCAGCCTGGTCACCCTGCTCACGGCATGGATCCAGACCTGGCGCTGACATCTGACGCAGGGCGGTCGGGCTGCACGGGGGTGGGGGAGTGGTGGGCGACGGGGCCCAATTTGCTTCTGAGGAACGGTGGTTGGAGGAGTCGCTGTCAGGTGATCGAGGAGCGGGCCCGGGGGCGTAGCCTGCCCCCGAGCCCTCGAATGCCACCGCACTACGCACGCCGGCTCGGTGAAGAGCGCGGGTCAGTCATCATGTCGTCGTGTTCTGCCTTTGAACTACCGCGCATCGAAAAGGAGCTGCACGGGCCGGACTTGAACCGGCATCCGACGACGCGGGCCCGGCCCGGTCGATCCGGCGATCGGTGGCGAATACTGAGACTGGAGCAAGAGTCTGAGATTGATCGCGGTCTGCCTCTGCCGAGTTGGGCTACCGCGGCCTCGTGAATGCCGCGGGGAGGACTTGAACCCCCACTGAAAACCGCGTTCGTCACGACAAGCTTCAGTTTCAGCTTGCGCTCCTCGCGCACCCCGGCCGCGCGTAGGCGCCCGGGGAGTTGTAGACGCTACCCGAACAGGTAGCCGAAGACGAGCTCACCCACCCGCTCATCGGTGATCTCGATGGAGTTCGCCTCCTCGCGGGCGAACTTCACCGCCTGCTGCAACTTCTCCACCCTGTCCAGCAGCTCGTTCACCCGCCGAGCGGGAAGCGCGCCGGAGAACTTCACGGTCGTCCAGTAGCCGACCGGAACGTCCTCGTAGTAGACGTCGACCTGGGCCGGGTGCTTGTCGGTGGCCTCCGCCTTCACGTGGTTGCGGGGGACCTTCTTCGTCCGCACCGTCCGGACCGGCTCGGTCTTCCAGGCATCCGTCGAGGGGTCCTGCACCCAGGATTCGGACGCGTCCAGCACCGGCAGTTTGCGTATCAAGGTGTTGACGTCGGTGAGCTGCTTCTCCAGGAACAGCAGGTACGACACCGGTACCTGGCTGAGCAGCGTACGGCCGTCCACCTTCACGTCGGCACGCGCAGTGCAGTTGGCCCAGTCCTTGGTGGCGGTCACGTCGAAGAGCCGCGTCAAGGTCGCGGCCGTCTCGCGGAGCACGTCCTCCGCCTTCACCTGCACCCGGGTGGACTCGGGCGGCAGTTGCTCGCCCTCCTCGTCCTTGGGCTGGTACGTACGGGAGATCCCGGCCAGCAACGCCGGCTTCTGCAACCCGTGCTGAGCGGACGTCAGGTCCTGGTGGGTCTTGGACTTGACGCCCTTCTCCACGGCAATGATCTGGTTGAGTTTCGCCACTCCGGCAACGTACCAGCGGTGATCACCGCCGGCCGAATGCTTTTTCGAGTTCGCCTCCCGTGCCGCGGGGCGACGCCCGTGGGCCGGCTCGGACGCTCCGCCGGAGCGACGCGCGGCGGAGCGTGGACCAGCGTCGGCAAGGGGCCAGCGTCGGCAAGGGACCAGCGTCGGCAAAGGATCAGCGGCGGCAAAGGATCAGTGACGACAAGAATCGGTGCGCCGGTCAGGAATCAGCTCCGACGAGGATCACCGGCGGGAAGAACTCCCCCTACCGGTCCGGCGAGCATTCCCGGATTCCCCCTTTCCACCGGAGGAAACAAGCAGGTTTTCCGGAGTATGCGAAGTCGGTGGGGGCACAAGGCTGCTCGGAGGTTGATAACTATGGTTCCCCTGCTACTCGTCCTGCTTCTCGCCCTGCTTCTCTTCGGTGCCGGCTTCGCACTGAAGGCCCTGTGGATCGTCGCGGTGGTGGTCCTGGCCATCTGGCTGCTGGGCTTCGTGATGCGCTCCGCCGGTGCCGGCGGCCGGCGTGGCCGGTGGTATCGCTGGTAGCCAGGCGCCGGACGGTGCCGGGCAATACAGGAATCCAGGGGTGTGGCAACAGAAATTGTTGCCACACCCCGTTTCCCTTTCCGACTCCGCACTATTACCGGCCCGCGCCGGGGGCAGGTGACGCCGGTACCGAATGGCGATTTGATAACGTCGCTCGTGCGGCGAAGCCCCGTTTGTCCCGTCCGCGCAGAGCGATTTCCGGTGGGAATGTCGGATCGAGAGGCGGAGTTCAGGTGAGGCTAGGCACTGTCCGCGACGCTGTCGTCCCGGACGGACGGGCCACCCTCGTCGGCCGCGAGCCGCGCGAACGCCGCGTGAAAGGCTTCCAGGCCGGCCGCGAGCTTGGCGACATCGGCGGGTTCCATCCGCTCCAGGGTCGCCGTGACCTCTCGGCTCCGTGCCGCGCGGTACTCCTCCAGCAGCACCCGGCCGCGCAAGCTCAGCCTCAGCTCGACCTCGCGCCGGCTCGTCGCGCTGGGGCCCCGTTCGGCCAGACCCATCGCTTCCAGGCGGTCGCAGAGTCTGCTCACCGCCGGTGGACGCGAGGCGAGCGCTTCGGCGAGCGTGCGCAGATTCGTACCTTCCCGCTTCTCGATCACCAGGAGGGCGCGGAGCTGGGAAGGGGACACCTCCGCCGAGCGCGCCGCTTCCTGTCCGCGTCCCCACAGAACCTCGAGCAGCTCCGAGGCGGCAAGAGCCGCCGCGCTCGCTTGCTCGCGGGAAGGGGACCGACTGGTGAAACGGGACACACGAACACTCTGTCACCCTGTGCGTCCCGTTGTCAGACCGACCCTGCCCTTGGCCCGGCACGAAGGGGTTCCGCGAAACCATGACTGAGCGTCTCGACGCGGGGAGGGCGCTGCGCGCGTCGGCCCCCCACGCCCTGCTCGACACCGTGCGTGACCACCTCACCACCGTCTACGGGGCCACTTCTGTGTGCCTGTATCTGACGGACTACGGCGGAACGGTCCTCAGCCCGTGGGACCCTTCGGCGGACGGGGGCGGCCCGCTGCCCATCGCCGGCAGTCCGGAGGGGCGTGCGCTGGGCAGCCAGGAACGGCGCGAGCAGCAGGTGCCGCACGGTGACGCCGTCGACCACCATCTGCCCGTGACGGTGCGTGGCGACCGGATCGGCATTCTGACGGTCCGGCTTCCCGGTGACCGTTCCACGCCCGCGGTCCTCGACGAGCTCAGACAGGTGGTCGACCAGCTGGGGCACGAGATCCTCGTCGCCGAGCGGGACACCGACGTCTATCAGCGGGTACGCCGCGTCAGCCGCCTCACCCTGGCGGCGGAGATGCAATGGCAGCTGCTTCCTGCCCGGGCGTGCACCACCGCGCAGTACGCCCTCGGTGCCCAGCTGGAGCCCGCCTACGACGTGCACGGCGACAACTTCGACTGGGCCTCGGACGGCGACGAGCTGACCCTCACCGTCACCAACGGTATGGGGCAGGGCGTCGACGCCTCGCTCCTCACCCACCTTGCCGTTAGCGCCCTGCGCAACGCTCGGCGGGCCGGCGTCAGCCTCGCCGACCAGGCGGCACTGGCCGACCAGGCGGTCTACGGCCACTACCAGGGTGCGTCCCACGTATCGACGCTGCTCGTGCGCGTGGAGCTCGCGACGGGGCGGATGGAGGTCGTCGACGCGGGGTCGCCGCAGTTGTGGCGGCTGCGGGGGAAGTCCGTCGAGCGGATCGAACTGGACAGGCAACTGCCCCTGGGCATGTTCGAGGAGTCCCACTACGCGGCGGAGAGCTTCGTGGTGGCGCCGGGGGACCGGCTGCTCTTCGTGAGCGACGGGGTGTACGAGGCGCCCTCACCGGGGGGCGGAACGTATGTCGAGGCGGCGCTCGCGCGGTCGTTGCACTCCACGCGTCTGCTGCCTGCCGCCCTGGTGCCGGGTGCGGTCCTGCGTGATGTGGCCGAATACCGTGAGGCGGAGACGTTGGATGACGCCTTGGTGCTGTGTTTTGACTGGTTCGGCGACGGTCTCGACTGAGTGCGGGGCGTGGTGCGTCCACTGTCGGTGTCCTTGAGTTCGCCGCCTCCGTGAGCCCCGCCTGCCGGGTCACTCCGCGGGAGGTGGCCTCCGGCCGTGGCCCGGGTCCGTAGCCGCCGACCTGCTACGGACCTTGTCGCCGGTCGCCGCCGTGAGATCACCCACGACGCGCGGCCCGCAGCCGACGACCGGGCCGCCGTACTGCCGGATCTCCGAAAAGTACGGGTCTCACATCCGCTCTCCGGCCGCAACATCACCGCGCTGATCCGGCCTTCCGGCCATTCCCCGCCTCGGCGGGTGAAGAGGGGGCCCGCGGGTTACCGGGCTTGATCGCGCTCGATAACATTTGCCCGAAGGCAACTATCGACGAGCGTGGTCGGCCCGGCCGCACCGCAGGGCGAGCAGTCCGACGGGCACCGAGGGCCGGCCCAGGACCGAGAGGACCGAAGAGTTGGGTTCCGCTGAGGCTGCCGCACGCGAGCGTGTCACGAGCGTGCTGCGCGAAGAGGCCGATGAGATCTCGGACCGCTGGGTGCAGTTGCAGCTGGCGCAGCCGTCGCTGGACGGGGAGGTGAGCGAGGCCGAGCTGGGCGAGGAGGCCGACGCCCTGGTCGGCGCCCTGCTGTCCGGCCTGGAGCTCGGGCTCCCGGTGGAGCGCGTGGTCACCTCGCACGAGCAGATGCACCGGACGGTGTCCGAGATCTCCATGCGCCGGGCCCGCAGAGGCGTCTCCCCCACCGCAACCTCCCTGGCGGTGCTGTCGCTCAAGGAAGCCCTGCTGGAGGCCGTCCAGCGGCGGACCCGCGAAGGGGACGACCTCTTCCGCAGCGCGGTGCTGATCAACCGCCTGCTGGACAGCGCCGGTGCGCTCTCGTTCGAGATCTTCGTCGAGGGCCGCGAGGAGATCATCCGCCGCCAGAGCCAGCAGCTGCTGGAGGTCTCCACGCCGGTCGTCCGGTTGTGGCGCCAGGTCCTGGCCGTGCCGCTGATCGGCACGCTCGACACCGCACGCACTCAGGTGGTGATGGAGAACCTTCTCCAGGCCATCCAGGAGCACGAGGCGCTGGTCGCCATCATCGACATCACCGGCGTGCCCACCGTCGACACCGCTGTCGCCCAACACCTGATGCACACCGTCAACGCGGTGCGTCTGATGGGCGCGGACTGCGTCATCAGCGGCATCCGGCCGCCCATCGCCCAGACCATCGCGCAGCTCGGGATCGACTTGTCGACGATCCTGACCCGCGCCACCCTCGCCGACGCCCTCGGAGAGGCCGTCAAGCTCACCGAGGCGGCCGCAACGGACCACGCGCCGTTGGACAAGCGATGAGCACGCCGGCCTCGGGCGGCGTCCCGATCCTGCGTCTGGGGGACGTGCTGGTCACGGGCCTCCTCAACGAACTCGACGACAAGACCGCCGTGGCGTTCACCGAGGAGCTCACCAGTCGAATCAGCAGCGACGGAGCGCGCGGTGTCCTCATCGACATCTCCCGGCTGGAGATCGTCGACTCCTTCGTGGCCCGTACGTTGATGGAGCTGACCACCATGGCGCGGCTGCTGGGCGCCCGGGTGATCGTTGCCGGGATGCGGCCGCCGGTCGCCATCACCCTCGTCGAGCTGGGGATCCAGCTCACCGGGGTGGAGACGGCACTCAACGCCGAGCAAGGAATGGCTGCGATGGGCTGGCGTCAGAGCCCACGGCCGTCCGGAGGGGGCCGGGGTGAGTTCCGCCCGGAACACTGACAACGCGGTGGCTCTGGCCACCACGGCGCTCGACGCCGCCAACCGGGACGCGCGGACGGACCGGACGGTCCAGGACGTGCGCACCGAAGAAGACCTGCTGACCGTCCGCCACGCGGTGCGGGCGGCCACCCTGCGCGCCGGATTCAGCATCGTCGACCAGACACGGGTGGTCACCGCCGCCAGCGAGCTGGCACGCAACGCCTACATCCACGGCGGCGGGGGAACCGTCACCATCGACCAGCTCACGCTGGGCGGAAACGCCGGGCTGCGGCTGACGGTCAAGGACGACGGCCCCGGCATCCCGGACGTCGAGGCGGCGCTTGCCGACGGCTTCACCACCGGCGCGGGACTCGGTCACGGCTTGGGGGGCGCCCGACGCCTGATGAACGACTTCGATCTGCACACCGTGCCCGGGCAGGGCACGACCGTGATCGCCACGCGATGGGCGGGGCGGTGACTTCCCCCGAGGCCCTGCCGACGGCACACATCGCGGTGGACCACTACAGCGCCGTTCATCTCGCCGCCGAGACCGCCCGTGCGGTCGCCGGGCGCTGCCGCCTGCCGGGTGCGCTGCCCGACCAGGCCGCCGTCATCGCCTCGGAACTGGCCAGCAACCTGGCCAAACACGCGAGCAGCGGGTCGTTGTTCATCCAGCCCCTGCCCCTGGGTGGCGGGATGGAGATCGTCGCCGCGGACCACGGTCCCGGCATCGGCGAACTGCGGCAGTGCCTCGCCGACGGTTACACCACCAGCAATACCCTCGGTGCCGGGCTGGGAGCCGTGAAGCGGATAGCCACCGCCCTCACCATCCGTACGCAGCCCGGGGCCGGCACCCTCGTCTGCGCCCGCCTCGCCGAGCCCGACGCCACACCGCCGGCCGGCCAGGAGGTGGGCGTCATCTGCCTGCCGGCGGATCGCGAGCAGCTCAGCGGCGACGCCTGCGCGGTCGTCGATCAGGGCACCGCCCGCACCGCGGTCGTCGTCGACGGCCTCGGCCACGGCCCCCAGGCGGCCGAGGCCGCGCAGACGGCAATACGGTCCTTCCACCGGGCGCCGGACCTTCCGCTGCCCGATCTGCTCGCCGCCATGCATCGGGCGCTGCGCCGCACCCGGGGGGCGGCGGTGGGCGTGCTGCGCCTACATCCCGGCCGCGCGGAGTACAGCGGCATCGGTAACGTCCGTGTCCTGACACTGTCCCCACTGGAGGTGGGGCACCGCCTGACCGGCCAGCCCGGCATAGCCGGTCTGAACATGACAACGCCGCAGGTGCGGGCCTTTCCCGTACCGCCCGGCGCCACCGCGGTGCTGCATTCCGACGGCATCGACCAGCGATGGGCCCAGGCGCCCTCGGCATTCGTGCACCGGTTGCCGCCGCTCCTGCTCGCCGCGTCCCTCGCCCACAGCCACCGCCTCAGCCGCGACGACGCGACCGTGATCGCCGCCCGACCCAGCCAGAGACTCCCGTGAGCCCCCACACCTTCCACACCCTGCCGGGCCTGCGCCGCGCCGTCCGGGGAATCTGCGAAGCGCACCGGCTTCCGTCCCACAACGGAGCGCGTCTGCTGCTCTCCGTGTCCCGGATTGCCACCGCCGCCTTCGACGCCGGCGGTCCCGTCCGCCTGGAGGCCGTCGAGCACACCGTGCCCGGTGGACAGACGCTGCTGGCCGTCACGCTGCATGCCGGACGGACGCCGGCGTCGCCGAGCACGGCCGACCTGCCGCTGCCCGGGCAGGCCGCGCCGGACGGCACCGTTGCCTGGCGCCTTCCGCTCGACGTACCCGACGAAGGGGAGGGCGTGACGCGTGTCGCCGCGCTGCCCGCGCCACGCGGAGCCGCGTCCGCCCCGGGCGGTACCCGGGAGGCAGCGGGCGCCGAGGCGTACGAGGCGGAGATCGCGGCCCTCGAAAGCGATCTCGGCGTCGCGCTCTCCCGGGTCGACACCCTCAGCACCGAACTGCACCGGCTCAAGGACGAAATCGCCGAGACCAACAGCGGCGTGCTCGCCCTCTACGTCCAACTGGAGGAGAGGGACGAGCAACTGCGCCGGGCGCACGGGCAGATCCTGCGCGAGCTGGAGGACGCGCTGCGGCCCCCGCCGATCACCGTCAGCGGTGTGGATCTCGCCGTTCACTACGCGCCGGCCGATCCGGACGCACCCACGGGAGGCGACTTCTACGACTGGCTCCTGCTCCCCGACGGCTCGGTGCACATCACGGTCGTGGACGCGCTGGGGCACGGCGTGCGCAGTACCCGCAGCGCGCTCAATGTCACGCACGCCGTGCGCACACTGGCCCTCGAAGGCCATCCGCTGGAATCCATCGTGGCCCGTACCCACGACATCCTCGCGCCGTTCGACCCCGACCTCATGGCCACCGTCCTGCTTGCCCGGATTCACCCGGAAACCGGCGCACTGCGGCTGGCCAACGGCAGCCACCCGCCGGCCCTGGTCGTCCGCGCCGACGGGACCGCCGACTATCTGGAGGTCCGCGGCCGGGGCATCGGGTTTCCGCTTCCCGGGAGCGAGTCCGTGCTGCAGGACACGCTGCACGCGGGCGACCTCCTCGTGCTCTACACCGACGGCCTGACCGAGAGCCGACGGGACCCCGTCGAAGGCGAGGCGCGGCTCGTCAAGAGCGCCCAGGCCCATGCCGGACGCCCGGTGCAGGAGATCCCCGGTGCCGTCGCGGAGGACATGCACACCGTCATCCTGCATCCGGACGACACGCTTGCCCTGGCCGTTCGCCGGGCGGAGAATCCGCAGGGCGGGCACCCCTGGCGCGGCAGCCTTGAGCGGCGCACACCGCAGCCGACCGAACACGCTCTTTTCCCGATCGATTGTCTGGGTAGACGCGTCACGGACAGCCGATGAGAACGGGAACCTACGAGTGGGGGGAAGAAGGCCATGCAACGCCAGCTAGCGATTGACGACCATCCGTCACAGCCGGTGCAGCGTGTCTGCCGGCCGGACTCCGCGGCGGACGCCCGCGATTTCGTCCGGAGCTTCGCGGCCCTGCTCCGCCCCGAGCCTCCCGCGCTGACCACGCAGAACCTGCTGCTCCTGGTGTCCGAGCTGGTCGCCAACGCGCTACGGCACGCCGGCGCCGTCACGGCCCTGCACCTCCGCGCGGACCGCGAGAGGATCGAGGTTTTCGTCGAGGACCCCAGCCCCGCACACCCACAGAGGCGCAGCCCCGACCTGTCCGGCAGCGACGGCGGCTTCGGATGGCCCATGGTGCACACGCTGGCCCTCGACGTCGCGGTCCTCCCGGGCCCCGGCGGCGGCAAGACGGTACAGGCGGCTCTGTCGCGCTGAGGCGCTGTCCGCCCGCCGCCGTGCCACGGGCGGCGGCAGGGCCGGGTGATCCGGGCAGCGAGAACGGGATGCGCTCATGCAAGGCGACGGCGCCGAACCGCCGAGCGAGGCGCAGCGCGAGGCTGCGGGAAAGCTGGCTGACGCGGGTGAGGCGATCGCGGACCTGATGAGAGAGGCGGCCGCCTCGGTGGAGCCGCGACTGACTCCTCCCGGTCTGAAGGTGATGTCCGTCGTCTCGGACTCTCCCGGACGGACTCTGACCGCGGTGGCCGCTGCCGTGGGACTCAGCCTGCCGCGCGCCAGCCGCGTCTGTACCGCCTTGGAGTCCGCGGGTCTGCTTCTGCGCCGGCCGGCGGCCACCGACCGGCGTGAGATCGGGCTGGAGGTGAGCCCTGGGGGCCGTGCGCTGCTGGAGCGGTTCCGGGCGAAGCGGCGGGAGCGGATGGCTGCGGTGCTGCGGCGGATGCCGGAGGAGGAGCGGTGCGCGCTGGTCGCAGCGCTGGGAGAGCTAGCCTTCGCGGTCGCCGCCGTCGGCTCCGAGGGGGGCTGACGGATCGGCGTCGATGGCCTTCGCCACGGACTCGTGGAGCGGCAGGACGGTGTCGAGCCCGGTGAGGGTGAAGAGCCGTTCCAGGAAGTCGGAGGGGGCCGCGAGGCGCAGGGCCGGGCCGAGCGCGGCGTGCGCCTGGAGCAGGACGTTGACGGTGGTGGAGTCGGCGAAGGTCACTGCTGACAGGTCGACGACGACCGGGCCGGCACCGTCCTCGGCCGCCTTCCGCAGGGTCTCGCCCAGTGGCGCGATGTTGTCGAGATCGAGATGTCCCGAGACGGCGACGACGAGAGCGTCGCGCTCCTGCCACACGACCAGCATTCTCTCGATCGGTCGGCCTCCACTGGGCTGGGGCGGCACGGTGAACCTCGCTGTCGGGGCTGACGGTTTGAGCAATGCAGCGGTCGGGGCGTTCCACACGGCCACGTGACCAGCTCGGACCAGGATAGAAGCGATAGTTGCCGTTTGACAACATTCGCCATAAGGCAACAATCTGTTCTCGTCACATCGCAAGGCGGCTGCGCCTGGCGTGGCTTGGGACGAAGAAGCGGCCTGAGATCCGCTACACGCTGTCAGAACATGAGCGTGGCCGCCGACCTGCGTGGGCTGTCACCCTCGTTTGCCAAGGGGGAGGAGGCCGCCGCGTGGAACGCATCGAGCCCCGCCACCACGCTGTTGACCGCCTACGGCCCCCTGCGCCCGGCCAGAGCTGCCAACTCCCGCGTACGCGCCACCGGGTGCCACCGGCAGCCGGTGTCCGCCACGCCGCGACATCTTCCGCCGCCGAGCCTGCCGCGCACCGGAAGGGCACGCGGCTGTGACTGCAAGGCCCCCTCCTGGCGGGAGGACTCCCTACCCACCCCTACGCGCCCGCACCGCTTCAAGGCGCGAGGGGCACCCGCCCTATGCCCTCGTCCACGGACGAAGAATGCCTGAGAGACCGTGACCATACGTCGTGAGGTAGAACGAGCTGTGCGGGCCTCGGCCCCGCACGCTCTGGTGGACACGCTTCGTGACGTGCTCGCCGAGCACTACGGGGCCCTCTCCGTGGAGTTGCTGCTCGCGGACCACGGGGCGACGGCACTCGCTCCGTTCGGTGCGGTGGGGGCCGCCGCCGCGCCGATCCCGGTCGCCAACAGCGCCGAGGGCAGAGCGTTCGGCAGCCGGCAGCCCCACCAGCAGACCCGGCACGGAGACGTCGTCGAGCACCACCTCCCGGTGACCGTCCGCGGGGAGCGCACCGGCATCCTCACGGTGCGGCTGCCTGTCGAGCGGTCCGTTCCGGACACCGTCGACGACCTTGTCCACGCGGCCGGCCTGCTCGGCCACGAACTCCTGGTGGCCGAGCGCGACACCGACGTCTACCAGCGGGCGCGACGCATCAGCCGGCTCACCCTGGCCGCCGAGATGCAGTGGCAACTCCTCCCGGCCAGAGCCTGTTCCGCCGACGAGTACGCCATCGGCGCCCAGCTCGAACCCGCCCATGCCACCCACGGCGACAACTACGACTGGGCCTCGGACGCCGACGAGCTGACCCTCTCCGTCACCGACGGCATGGGCACAGGCGTCAACGCCTCGATGCTCACCCACCTCGCCGTCAACGCGCTGCGCAACGCGCGCCGGGCCGGCATCAGCATCGAGGACCAGGCGGCACTGGCCGACCAGGCCCTCTACGCCCAATACCGGGGCGCCGCACACGTATCCACCCTGCTGCTGCGCTTCGACTTTGCGACGGGCCGGGCCCAGGCCGTGGACGCCGGGTCGCCCCAGCTGTGGCGGATGCGCGGACGAGCGATCGAGCGCATAGAACTCGATCCCCAGATGCCGCTCGGCATGTTCGAGGAGACGCACTACAAGGCGCAGGAGTTCGAGGTGCTGCCCGGGGACCGGCTGCTCGTCGTCAGCGACGGCGTGTACGCGGCGCAGTCGCCGCAGGGGGAGGCGTACGCGGAACGTGCCCTGGCCCGGGCCATCCACGCCGGCAGGCTGCTGCCGGCCGCCGCCGTGCCCCGCGCCGTACTGCGTGACCTGACCGACTTCCGTGCCGCGGGATCGCCGGACGACTCGGTGGTGCTCTGCGTCGACTGGCTGGGGAAGCCCGGAGACCGGACGCGCGGGGCGGCGAACGCCGGGGGCGGCGCCCGTTAGAAGCCGAGGATCCGGGTACCAGGGCCAAAGCACCGCTCCGAGGGCGCAGTTGGTGCCGCCAGCAGGAGCCTCGAGCGCGTCGGCAAGCCGATGCGCCGGCTCCCTGCCGTCCCCCATACGGAAAGGCGGAGCATGCTTTTCTTGGTCGTAGCCCTGTTTCTGTTCGGCGCACTGGTAGGGACCGCGGGGCATGTTCCCGTGCCCGTCACGGTCGTCGCCGGAATCGCCATCGCGGCCTGGCTGGTGATCTTCTTCACGAGGGAGCGTCGTAAGGCCGGCAGCACGACGAAGGGAGCCGGCCGATGACCTCCGCTCGCATCCCCCTGAAGACCGGACCGCACCCTCAGGCCGACCGTATGGCGGTCGCCGCGTTCGTCTGCGGCCTGCTGGGCCTCCTGGTGTTCAACATCGTCTTCGGCCCGTGCGCCCTTTTCTTCGGCGCCGCGGCTCTCTACCGCGGGACCATCCGGCGCCTGCGCGCCTACCTGGGGCTGCTGTTCGGCACCGTCGACATCGTGCTGTTGGTGGTGCTGTCCGCCCACAACGGGACCATCAGCTGGCACCTCTGAAGGCCGGCCGCCGGGTCGGGGCCGGGCCCCGTACCCCGGAGCCTCGATCCGCGGGTGGCGACAAAGCACGGCGGCCCTGGCGCTCTGCCAGGGCCGCCGTCGTCGACAGGGTCCGCTTGCGGTCCGCCCCAAGGGAATCGGCCTCCCCTGGAGGTGACCTGGCTATGCAGTGGCCTTGCGCGCCCGGTTACGGGCGGCGCGGCGCCGCATCGCATGGCGCTCGTCCTCACTCATGCCACCGCACACTCCGTACGCCTGACGGGATTCGAGCGCCCACTCCAGGCACTCCTCCATGACCGGGCAGCGTTGGCAGACGGCCTTGGCCTCCTCGGCCTGGAGCAGGGCCGGGCCGGTGTTCCCGATGGGGAAGAACAGCTCGGGATCTTCGTCACGGCAGACGGCGTGTTGACGCCAGTCCATGAGGGGCCTCCGTTCTCCGCGATTACGCGCGGTCATATGTGGGTTGCTGGAACGCGGCGACGGCGTTCGTCGGCTGTCTTTCATTGGACCTGCGGTACTCGCGTGCCCCACAAGGCGGTTGGGATGCGGATCGGGTGGGTGCTTTCTGTCTCGATCCGAGCAAAGGCGGAAGCCGCGGGAGTGCGCAGCCGAGTCTGCGGCACACTTCAGACCCGCAGCCGCTTGGCCAGCCGCTTGAGCCGCTCCGGGCCGAGTGCGACGAAGGCGGCCAGGTAGACCACCGCGAGCCACGGGCGGAGGTTGAGGTACATCCCCTGCGTCAGGGGTGGTCGGGACGAGTGGGTCCGTACGGGTCACCCGGCCGGAATCGGTGGGCGAGCCCCCCTCTCGGGCTGTGGGTCCGGGCCGCGGCCCAGGTGTACTCGGCCGCGGGAGCTCCCGCGACGTGCCGTTCAGCTCGTCGTGGACCCCCTCCGCCGCTCGTGACGCGCCTGTGCGAGGCCATGGGCCTCGCGGAGCAGGTCGCGCACTGCCGACTCGGTCCGCGGGCCCGGGTTCACCACCGCGAGCCAGCCGACGGAGCCGTAGACGGGATGTGCCGTCACGGCATCGGTGACGGCGGGGTCGTCGTCGGGGGCCGACTCGCGCGGCGCGTGGCCGGTCCAGTTGATGAAGGCTTCCTTGCCGGCGGCGATATTGACGCGGAACGTGTCCGGGCGCTCCAGGCGCGATCGCTCGTCGCCGGGGTAGTTCTTCGTCACGATCGTCGCGAAGGGTTGCGCCGCGGTCGGGGTGACGCCGTCAGGAGAGTGGAAGAAGTAGGTGTCTCCCCAGCTGATCTCCGGTGAGCCGTCGCCGGGGCCCGGCGTGACGGCCAGGACTCCCTCAAGGCCGGCCACGAATTCGATGATCTCGTCGATGGTCATGTCCTCAAGCGTCTTATTAAAGTGCTTGTGGAGACTTCGAGCCGGAAGACGGAGGATCAGTGGGTGTCAACTCTCAAGTCATCGGCCCTGCGCACAGTTGATGTCGCGCGACGTGCCGGGTACTCCGTTCAACAGGTCCGCAATCTCGAACGGGCCGGGGCGCTGCCGCCGGCGACACGCACGGCTGCGGGCTACCGTGCCTACGAAGAGGTTCATCTGCACTCCGTGCTGGCCTACCGGGCCCTCGCGGCCGGCACGGGGCCGGTGGAGGCCAAACGGATTCTTCGGGCCGTGCACGAGCGCCCGGCCTCGGAGGCCCTCGCCCTTCTCGACGCGGTCCACGCCCGGCTCGACCGAGAGCGAACGGACCTCGCGCTCGCCCAGGAGGCGGCCGCGGCGATCCGTGCCGAGGCGATCGAGGGCGTCCGCCCTTCGGATGCGATGAGCGTCCGCGAACTTGCCGCCGCGCTCGGAGTGCGCCCGTCGACGTTGCGGCACTGGGACGCCGAGGGGCTCGTTGTTCCTGACCGGATCTCCCCGCGGGGCACGCGACGGTACTCACCGGCCCATACTCGGGACGCCCGGATCGTCCACCAGCTGCGCAGCGCCGGGTATCGCATCGACCCGCTGCGAGCCCTGATGCCGGGCCTGCGGCGCGGGCACCGGTCGGCGGACCTCGCAGCCGCGCTGGCGGCCCGGGACGCGAGCATCGCGGCGCGCTCCCGTGCCCTCCTGGACGCCGCCGTCGCACTCAGCGCGGTCCTCGCCGCACGGAAGCGCGACTGATGCCGAGCCCGGCGGCAGGACGGGCTTCGCCAAGCAGGGCGGCAGGTGCCCTCACCAGCGACGATCCCGCCCGTGTCGACTTCCGGGCGCTCGGCACCACGTCGCGCATATGCTCAATTCCGCCCACGATGTTCTCCTGGACTCTGGAGCACACCATGACCGATCCCTCGCCCACGGACGCCTCCGCCACGCGGACGGACCCGCTCGTCCAGCTGTCGCTGAAGCAGCTGCGACAGCGCACCAGCATGAAATGGCGCGCGTACCCCGAGGACGTCCTCCCGCTGTGGGTGGCAGAGATGGACGTGCAGCCGGCCCCGGCCGTTGCCGAGGCGCTGCGGGCCGCGATGGCTCTCGGTGACACCGGCTACCCCTACGGCACGGCCTACGCCGAGGCGTTCGCCGCGTTCGCCGGTGCACGCTGGCAGTGGAACGACCTGCGCGTCCAGAACACGGCCATCGTGCCCGACGTCATGCTGGGCATCGTCGAAGTGCTCCGGCTGATAACCGACCCGGGCAGCACCGTGGTGGTGTGCTCACCCGTCTACCCGCCCTTCTATGCCTTCGTCGCGCACGATGGCCGCGAGGTCACCGAAGCCCCTCTCGGTCCGAACCTGCGTATCGACCTCGACGCTCTGGAGGACGCCTTCACCCGGGCCCGACGCCACGGCCGCCGCGCGGCGTTCCTGCTCTGCAACCCGCACAATCCCACCGGCGTGGTCCACACCCGCGCCGAACTCGAAGCGGTCGCCGCCCTCGCCCGACGGCACGGCGTGCGCGTGGTCTCCGACGAGATCCACGCCCCCCTGGCGCTGCCCGGGGCCACCTTCACGCCCTACCTCAGCGTCGCCGGCTCCGAAGACGGATTCGCGCTGACCTCCGCGTCCAAGGCGTTCAACCTCGCCGGCCTCAAGGCCGCCCTGGCCATCGCCGGCACCGAATCCGCAGCGGACCTGAGCCGGCTGCCCGAAGAAGTCGGCCACGGCCCCAGCCACCTCGGCATCCTCGCCCACACCGCGGCGCTGCGCGACGGAGGCGAGTGGCTCGACGACCTGCTGCGAGGACTCGACGCCAACCGGCAGCTCCTCGGCGGCCTGATCGACGAGCATCTCCCCGGCGTGGGTTACACCCCGCCCGAGGGCACCTACCTCGCCTGGCTCGACTGCACCCACCTCGCGCTCCACGACGACCACGCCGAAGGGCCGGGCATCGTCAGCGACCTGGCCGGGCCGGCCAAGATGTTCCTCGACCACGCCCGGGTCGCCCTCAGCTCCGGACACGTCTTCGGCACGGGCGGCGCCGGACGCGTGCGCCTGAACTTCGCCACCTCCCCGGACATCCTGCGGCGGGCCCTCACGCAAATGGGAACCGCCGTACGCCGGCTGAACGACGCCCCATAGATACCCGCTCAGCCGCCGCCGGTGCGCAGCCGGAAGCCGACCCCCCATTCCGTCGTCAGGGTCGCGGCCGGTCCTGGCCCCAACTTCCGCCGGATACGGTGGACATGAAGGTCGACGGACCGGCTGTGGCTGCCCGCCCAGTCACCGATGCAGGCCCGCAGTTCGTCCCGCGAGACGACCCGGCCGCTGCTGCGCAGCAGTTCGGCCATCACCTTGAACTCCATACGGGTCAGCGGTATCGAGCGGCCGTTGACCACCATCCGCTGCTCGCCGTGGTCCAGGGTGATGGTGCCGCCCTGGGCGCCGACATACGAACCGGTCATGGTGACACTGTGCGCCACCGGACAGTCCGTCCGCTGCCACGCCTCGAAGCCGCCGATGACATCGGTCGTCCGGTGCAGTCCGAGGTCGTGCAATCCGGCAGCGGCCAGGCTGGAGACATAGCCGCGGGTGCACAGCAGGATCACCCGCAGGTTGTGGTCGGCGGCCTCCGCTATCCGCCACTTGCTGCACGGATCGAGCCGCCATTCCAGGTCGTTGCGGTCGAGCAGGAGCGCGCCGGGGATCTCGCCGGTGAGGCGGCGCGTCGGTTCATGGCGGAGGTCCACCAGGAGTGCGCCGTCCGCCAGTTCGTCGGCGGCCTGTCGTGGGGTGAGCCGGTCGAGCCGGGATCTGGCCGCCGTGAGCAGGTCCTCCACGGAGGGGAAGCGACCTGAGGCGGGGGTGCGGTCGGTGAAGTGGCGCTGGGCGTGGGTGTGGGCGTGCGTCTGGGTGTGGGTCGTGGTGTGACTCGGGGTGTGCTGCATGGTGGTTGCCCCCTGGGGCCCTGGAAACCCGCGGACGACGGGTGGAGCGTCGGTGATGACGGATCAGGGACAGGCGTCAACAACAGCGGGCGGGGCGGCAGATGGCGCCTGCTCCGGACCGCGGTGCGGTGGCGTGAATGCGTCGGTTGATGGCCACCGGCACAGCGTAGGCGACCCGAGTGACGACGGAAGCGCACGTACCGGACTCGTCACGCCACCGTCTCGAAGCTGAAACAGCCCGGCCATTGCGGGCCGTCAGCCGCGGTCGGTAGGAATGACGGCGTGACCGCCGCGACCCCTTTGCTGACGACGCGCAGGCTCCATGTGGACCTGCTGCGGGTCGGCGCGTCCATGTGTCCGGCCGGTCCGGTGGGTACGACGCGTACCGCCGGTATGGCCTCGGTGGCCAGCTGACCCGCCAGGCCCTCCTCGCGCGCCCCACTGTCGCGGCGCGCCCTTCCCACCCCAGCAGGTAACCGCACCACGGATCCCCCCGCCCGGCCTTCGTATGCCGTGTGTCCGTGCGCTGTTCGCCCGTCGCCGGGATGCCCCGATTTCCGCTCCCCCTCACCGCGCGTTCCCCCGATCCCGAAGACACGGAGACACCGTCATGCCCGGACCGGCCATCGGTTCCGACCAGGACAGCCCCGCTGCCCCGCCTGCCCGTACCTGGCGCGAGGCGCTCCCCGACACATCGCGCCGGCGCTTTCTGAGCGCGGCCGGCGCGGGCGGGCTGGCCGTACTGCTCGCCGCCTGCTCGCCAGGCTCCGACGAGTAGAGAAGTTGATGGACGGGGGGAAGGAGATCGCGGAGGCGCCGTCGGAGCAGCGAGCGCGCAGCACCTGAAAAACCGGGTGGCCGGCAGCCGTGCTGCTTCCCTTGGTGCACAAGCCGGTCGGGAAAACCCAGCCTCCTTGTGCGGAGGTGAACGCCCTCACTCACGAGGACGGAGCGCGCCGGACATCGGTGGTGTGACCCGCACCGTGAGAAGAACCACCATGGTCGCGCGCCTGTGCAACGGAACCGGGACGCCTCAGTCCGCCTCTGACCCCACAGAAGTGGCGGGGGTCGCGGACAGGAGGCAGGGTGCTCAACTCAATCCGGTCGACACACGCTTGTACATACGGCACCGCCGTGCCGCCGGCTCGGGTTCTCGTGGTGGTGCCCGCCCGCGTGGTGAAGCGGCGTCAGCCGACGTGCCGATTACGTCTGTCGTACCTCGTGGCGGCGTGGACGAAGCGCCCCGAGGACGAACACCGCCTCCTTTCCGCCGCGTTGGCCGGTCGGGAACCGGAAGCACAGCCACACGCAGTGCGCGATGATCTCCACCGGGTGGCGGTGGTCGGTGTACGACGGCGACGCGCTCTCCACGACAAGCCCCTCCCGCCAGGACCAACGCGAAGATCATCTCGCTCACCGGTCAACTTGACAGCACCCTTTGGCGCCTTCCTGGCCGACGACAGACGGCGGACCACCGCCTGCTCGCCCTCGTCACGTCGCAGCGCCTGCCCCCAAGTGCCGCACCCGCCCCGTCGCCTGCAGCTGCACCCACCGAAAGCGGAACCTGGCACCAAACTTATGGCGGAGATCGTCATGTTTGTGTCCTTGCCGCCAAATGACACGGCGGGCCAAGATGCACAGGTGACACAACGGCGCGTCGTCTTCCTCGTCTATCCGCAGTTTCAGGTGCTGGACCTGACGGGACCGCATGAGGTGTTCGCGCAGACGCAGCGGTGGGTGCCCGAGGAGGATGGCTATGCCGTTGAGATCGTCGCGGGCCGGGCCGGAGCGGTGCGGGCCTGTCACGGAATCGACGTTGCGGCCGGCAGTGGCGTCCAGCAGTGTGAGGGACCGGTTGACACGCTGGTGGTCGTCGGTGGACCGGGCGATCGGGAGGCGGTGAACGATGAAGAGCTCATCGGCTGGCTCAGGGCGGCGGCCGGCCGGGCCCGGCGGGTCGCTTCCGTGTGTACGGGCGCGTTCCTGCTCGCGCGGGCCGGGCTGCTCGACGGACGGCGCGCGGTCACGCACTGGGCGGCCTGCGAGCGGCTGGCCCACGACCACCCGGACGTCACGGTCACCCCGGACCAGATCTTCGTACACGACGGGACGGTGTGGACCTCCGCCGGAATCACGGCGGGGATGGACCTGGCGCTCGCCATGGTCGAGGAGGACCACGGGCCCGAGGTCTCCCGGGCCGTCGCGCGGATGCTGGTGATGTTCGTCCAACGCCCGGGCGGCCAAGCCCAGTTCAGCACCCAGCTCGCCGCGCAGCGGCCCACGCGTGAGCCGCTGCGGGAGGTTCAGGCATGGGTCACCGACCACCTCGCTGACGACCTGACCGTCCGGGTGCTCGCCGAACGGGCCGGTATGAGCGAGCGCAACTTCACCCGGGTCTTCCGCGCCGAGACCGGACTCACCCCGGCCGCCTACGTGGAGACCGTCCGCGTCGAGGCTGCCCGGGCTCTTCTGGAGACGACGGACACCACCATCGACGCGATCGCCCGAGCCTGCGGCTTCGGCTTCGCCGAGACCCTGCACCGCCGCTTCAAACGCACCCTGGGCGTCACTCCGGGCCAGTATCGCCACCACTTTTCCAGAGCCGGGTGAAGGAACGCCTGGGCCTGGCCGTCGCGTTGAGAAGCCCGAGTGCCACCGGCACGTCTCCTCGGTCGCCTTCGGGCACTGCGGGTTGTGGAGCACCGTCAGCCCTCCGCTGACCCGCACGCCGACCTGGTCGTGGGACTGCACGTCACCGGCCGGACCTGGCACGAACAGCACATGGAGCGCACGTTCCGGGCCAGCGACGCGCTACACCACGACCTCGGTCTCATCCAGCCGCGCATACCGCACCCTTCCTTCCGTCCCCCGTCCCGGTACACCGCTGATCGGAGCAGTCTCGATGAACGACACCACGTCGGCGGAGCCCTCCCCGCCCCGGAACGCAACGGCGGGTGGGCATCCGTGGGACGGCAAGTCGAAGGCGGCTGAACACACGCCGGGCCCGGCCCCGGCCGAACCGGCACGGCGACGGTCGGCGACAGCCGGGCTCTTGGAGGTGCTTGGCGACGCTGCCAACGGCTACAGCTGAGTAGCCAGGTCGGTATGAGTTCCGTCCAACTTTGCAAGCCGGACCACTTCGCCTGGCTGATACCACAGAAGCAGGTTATGCAATGGCAGTCTCGTCAGGTTACGACGGCAGCGGCGTAGCGGCAGCTCCTTTCCGGGTGCTCGGGCCGCTTGAGGTGAGCGGCGAGCTGGGGGCCGTATCCGTGGCACCGGGGCGTCAAGAGATCGTCCTCGGGGCGCTGGTGCTCGAACTGAACCGGGTGGTGGAGACGACCCGGCTGGTGGACGTCATCTGGGCTCACCATCCGCCGAAGACCGCACGCGCCCAAGTGCAGATCTGCATCTCCCGGCTCCGCAAGGCACTTTCGGACGGGGGAGTTGACGCCACCATCGAGACCCGTGCTGGTGGCTACATCCTGAGGGCGCCGGCGGATGCGACCGACGTGGGCACCTTCCGTCGCCTGGTAACAGAGGCACATGCGCTGGCCCGTGACGGTCTGAAGATGCCTGCGGTGGACACGCTCCGCTCGGCGATTGGCCTGTGGCGGGGGCGGTGCCTGGCCGGTGTACCCAGCGAAGTCCTGGCCGGTACGGCAGCGCAGTGGGACGAGAGCCGCCTGGAAGCGGTGGAGACCTGCATGCGGCTGTTGCTGGAGCTGGGCCGTCACGAGCACCTGGTCGGCGAGCTGATGCAGCTCGTCGCCGACCATCCGCTGCGCGAGCGGCTGCGGGGGCACCTCATGGTGGCGTTGTACCGTTCGGGCCGGCAGGCGGAGGCGCTGGATGCCTACCACCAGGGCCGCGCGATGCTCACAGAAGAACTGGGCCTGGATCCAGGAAGGGAACTACGCGACCTGGCACAAGCAATCCTGACCGACGACGCTGACCTGGCACTGGCCGAACCGGCCGAACCACGTTCTCTCGCGGCGACGCCGCTCCCCGAGGTGGTGCAAGAGCGCAGCGCCGATCCCGACCCGGTCGTCACCCCAAGGCAACTTCCCGCCGACATCGGCGACCTCGTGGCCGACGACACGATCGTCTCAGCGGTCTGCGAAGCCGTCACCGAGGGACAGGAAAAGGGGCAACTGAACGTGGTCCTGGTGCTTGGCAGACCTGGCGTCGGCAAAAGCACGTTGGCCAGGCATGTGGCGCACCGACTCGCAACCGAGTACTTCCCGGACGGACAGCTCTACTGCGACCTCCGAGGGCCGGGCGGACAACCGGTGGGCCCCGCACAGGCGTTGGGGCGGTTCCTCCGAGCGCTGGGCGTACCGGGCCAGGCCATACCCGACGCGCTTGACGAGCGCGCGGAGATGTACCGCAGTCTGCTGGCCGGTCGCCGGATCCTGGTGTTGCTGGATGACGCGGCGAGCGAGTCGCAGGTGATGCCGCTGCTGCCCGGAACCGGCAGCAGCGGCGTGCTGGTCACCAGCCGCGGCCAGCTCACGGCGTTGCCGGGCACACGCCGGTTCGACTTGGAGCCGCTGTGCCCGGAACAGGCCATCCAGCTCCTGGGGCGGATCATTGGAGAGCGCCGGGTGGAGAGCGAGCGGGAGGCAGCGCGGGTCGTCATACGCTTGGTGGGCGGGCTGCCCCTCGCGCTGCGTATCATCGGCGCGCGCCTGGCCGCGCGCCCGCACTGGTCACTGACCTCCATGTGGCACCGGCTTGAGAACGAGCAGCGCCGGTTGGACGAGCTGGCACACGGCGAGCTGTCAATCCGGGCAAGTCTTTCGCTCAGCTACGACGGCCTGGCGGCGGCCGACCGTCGCCTGTTGTGCCTGCTCAGCCTGGCCGAGGGGACGGAGGCTCCGAGCTGGCTGGGTGCCGCCCTCATCGACGACCGCACGCCGAACCCCGCTGACCTGCTGGAACCGCTGATCGACATGCGACTCCTCGACATCACCGCCATGGACCGGGGCGGGGAGTTCCGATGCGGACTGTCGCAGATCGTACGGATGTTCGCGCATGAACGGCTGCCCGCGGAGATTCCCGAGGCGGAACGCGCCGGAGCGGTGCGGCGTATGGTCGGCGGCTGGATGGCGCTCGCTGAGGGGGCGCACAAAGAGATCCACGGCGGTGCGTACACCATCGTGGCGGGCCGGGGCGAGCGGTGGCATCCGCCGGAGGACCATGTCCAGCGGTGCCTCCGCGACCCGCTCGGCTGGCTGGAGAGCGAGCAGACCAACCTGTTGAACGCGGTCGAGTTGGCGGCCCGGTCCGGGCTGGACGAGTTGTGCTGGGAGCTGGCCACGACTCTGGTGACGCTCTTCGAGGCCCGTGGCTATCCCGAGCTCTGGGAGCGCACACATCGGATAGCGCTGACCGCGGTACAGGAAGCCGGCAATGAACGGGGCCGGGCCGCGGTACTCGGCTCGTTGGGGACCCTGCACCTGTACCGGGGCGAGCACGAGGCAGCAGGCCCCTACCTCAGCACCGCTTTGGAGATCTTCGAGCGGGTCGGGGAGCTGAGTGGCCAAGCGCTGTGTCTGCGTGACCTGGCGCGCATCGAGCGGCACAAAGGTGACGACGATCGGGCGCTGGCCCTCTACGAGAGCGCCGAGCGCAACTTCCTGCGGGCGCAGGACGTCATCGGCCGGGCCTACGTGCTGGGCGAGATGGCACACATCACGATGCGGCGAGCCGACTTCGTGCGAACCCGTTCGTATCTCGACGAGGCTCTCGGGATCTGCCGGTCAGCCGGCTTCGACCGGGGCCAAGCCCTCGTACTGCGGCGGCTGGGCCAAATGCTGATGTACCAGCAGCGGTACGAGGCGGCGGAACGGACCCTGCTCGAGGTCCTCGCCATGGTCGGGGCGAGCGGCGACCTGGTCGGAGAGGGGTATGTGCTGCACGACCTCGGCCGGGTCAATGCCCACCTGCGTCGCGTGGAACAGGCCGTCCAGTACTACTCGCGATCGGCCAGGATTCGGGAGCGGATCCTGGACCACGGCGGGGCCGCTGCCGTACGGGCTGACATCGTTGCCATCCTGGGCAGGTCGATGACGTCGGTCGGCTGATACCAGGAGGCATGCCGGCCCGTCACGTCCACGGTGTGTTGCGGGCGGGTGTTTCGCCGGCCGGCGTCATGGCGACCGGGCCCTGCTCCACGCCGTGCTGATTTCCTAACGCGCCCAGGACCAGCACGACGACGGCTCCTGCGGCAGCCAGCGACTTCTTGATGGCCATCTCAGTTCTCCTCCCTTCGCAACCCGTTTCGCAATCCGTCCGGGTATTGCTGAAACCAGCGTGAACCAGCTGCCCATCGCGGCCGCATGCTCGCGCTATCACCGCCTTATCCCGGCCCCGTCCCGTGGTGGATGCGCCGTGATGCCGGGCCGATAGGGCGACACCGGAGATTGGGTCCTGCCGACCTCGGCGCCCCTTCAGGGGACGGCCTCAAGGAGTGGTCCGAATGACCGTAGTGACCCGGGACGCGGTGACGCCCGCCGCGTTCGGCGTCCCGGAAACCGAATCGCAGCGCAGCACAACCGTGGTTCAGAGGAAGGTGCACGGCTGATGACGATGGACGCGGAGTTCTACTCCCGGGTGGCCGAGCGGTTCGGCGGGTACTTCAGCGATGCGCGGAGCACCGACGTATTCCCCGACGGCCGCCCGGACACCGTCTTCGATGAACTGGCGACTGCACTGGGAGCGCCGCACGCCCGACTGCTGGATGTCGGCTGCGCCGACGGCCGCAGTTTGTTGCGCATCTCTCGTACGTACGGCGCCGTGACCGGGATAGATCTGTCGCCGTCGATGCTGGAATGCGCCGCGGGGTACCGAGCGGAGGCAGGCCTGCCGCACGTCTCGTTTGAGCTGTGCGATGCCGCCCGCACAGGGCTGCCCGATGGGTACGCCGATGTGGTCACTTCCCGCCGCGGTCCGCTGATCGCCGGCGAATTCGAGCGGGTGCTGCGGCCCGGTGGGGTCGTGATGTACATGGGGATCGGGGAGCAGGACGCGCGCGAGCTGAAGGAAGCGTTCGGTCGCGGCCAGAACTTCGACAGCTGGAACGGCACGCCCTTGTCGGAGGAGATTGCTCAAGAACTGTCCGATGCAGGCTTCGTAGTGACAAGAAACCAGGCGTTCCGGTTCGAGGAGTTCTACCACTCGGCGGGAGATCTGGACACTTTTCTGCATCAAGTGCCGATCGTCGACAACTACGATTCCGCGGCGGACCAGGAGGCATTCGATCGGTATGTCGCCGCGGTGACCGTCGATCAGGGCGTCCGGCTGAGTCGGCATTGGTTCATTGTGCAGGCGCAGAAGCCGGCGGCCGTCGAGCCGTCCCACTCCTAGGAAACGGTGCGCCATGGAGCAGGATCTCGTAGTGAACGAAATCTTCGGTCCGACCGTCCAGGGCGAGGGCCGTTCCCTGGGACGCAGGTGCGCGTTCCTGCGACTCGGCGGGTGCAACCTGTCGTGCTCGTGGTGCGATACGCCATATACGTGGGACTGGACCGGAGCCGGTGACAGCGGGGTCGCCCACGATCCGCGTAAGGAGCTGCACCGCCGCCCGGTCGAAGATGTCGTCGCAGAATTGCTCGAATTCGACACCGAACTGATCGTGATCTCCGGCGGTGAGCCCCTGGGTCAGCAAGAGCGACTGATTCCTCTGGTGGCAGCACTGACCGGACGCGGCAAAGAGATCGAGATCGAGACCAACGGGACGCACGCCGCGCACCCCGAACTCATCGCCGCCGGCGTCAGGTTCAACGTCTCGCCCAAACTGTCGCACTCGGGTGACGCCCTGCGGCGCAGGATCGTCCCGGCCGCACTCACCAGTCTTTCGGCACTGCCGGGAAGCACGTTCAAGTTCGTCTGCCAGAACACCCGTGATCTCGACGAAGTGGCCCAGCTGGTTGCCACCTTCGACCTGACATCGGTATGGATCATGCCGATCGGGCGAACCGCCGACGATGTCACCAAGCACATGAGCGAGTTGGCCGACGCGGTGGTACAGCGCGGCTGGAATCTGACGACCAGACTGCACACCTTGTTGTGGGACGAAAAACGCGGCGTGTGAGCAACGGCACGCGCAAAGGAGAAGGGAACTCGCCTCGATGGCATTTCGCATCACGAAGAAATTTGAATTCTCGGCCAGTCATCAGCTCGCCGGCCTTGCTCCTGAGCACCAGTGTGCCCGAATGCACGGGCACAACTATGTGATCGAGTTGGAGCTTGGAGCTGATGATGCGGATCTGTTGCCCGTGGGCTTCGTTCGAGACTACGGAGAATTGTCCGCATTCAAGGTCTGGCTCGACAAACATCTTGATCATCGGCATCTGAACGATGTGATGGACGAAAATCCGACGGCTGAGAACATGGCGGCCTGGGTCTACAAGACATGGTCGATGGAGTTTCCCGAGTTGACCTGCGTGCGTATCTCAGAAACTCCCAAGACTTGGGCCGAGTACCGGCCGTCAGGTCAGTAACTCCGAAGCCCGGACGAAAGGTGACCGCATGTCGGTGACAAAATTGGACCTCGATGGTGACACGTCGGCGTCGAGGACGACCGAGGACCCACTGGTCGAACTCGCCCGCCAACTGCTGAAGGAGATCGGCGAGGACCCGAATCGCGACGGACTGCGCGACACACCTGCGCGGTTCGCCCGCTGGTGGCGAGAGTTCATCAACTACGACCCGGGTTCGCTGGGCACTCTCTTCGAATCCATCGGCACGAGCCAGCTCGTGGTCGTCTCGGACATTCAGCTCTGGTCGCTGTGCGAGCACCACCTCCTGCCGTTCAACTGCTCCGTGACGATCGCTTACCGCCCGACGGGGCAACTGCTCGGCCTGTCGAAGTTTGCCAGGGTCGCCCATCAGTACGCGCACAAACTGCAGGTCCAGGAGCGCCTCGTGGACCAGATCGCGCTGGAGATCAGCACCCTGAGCGGCACCCCGGACGTCGCGGTCATAGCGAAGGGCGAGCACCTTTGCATGTCGATGCGCGGCATCAAGGCTGCCGCGCAGATGACATCGACCGCATATCGGGGGGAGTTCAGCACGGACCCCGAGCTGCGGCGCGAGCTGTTCGACCTGCTCCGGGCGTGACGAGCCGTCCGTCTCGGAAAGTCTGCTCGCGTCGCCCGGGTACTCGGCGGCCGGCACGGCGCTCGGGATGGCGTGACGGTGACCGCGAGCTCACTCTCCGGACCGCCGCGGGGCCGCATTCGGCTTGCTCGCCGTGCCGGCGATCGTGACAGCCGTCGGCCGGACCCGGGTCGGAGAGCGGCGAACGGAAGCCGTTCTCTTCGACACCCCCCATGGGAATCCGGTCCGGTCGACATGAAAGGACAACGATGAACGTAGATGATTCCTCGACGCCTGCGGAAGCGGTTCGGCTGCTCCCCGTGCTGGACGCCGACCGGCTGGTGGCCGACCTCATGACCGCGCGCGACCACCTGTGGGATGAGCAGAGCTCGTACGAGAACGGGCGAGTGTCCAGGTGGGCCGAGCAGGACTGGCGCTGCCTCCCGGTGCGCAGCCCCGATGGTGACAAGACACGCACCGACCCAGGGGGCCCTGGCAGTGCGGAGTTCGCCGACACCGAGTGGCTGGACCACATGCCGTACGTGCGGGAGGTCCTCCGCTCGATTCCCGGACCCCTCTACGCAGCCCGATTCCTGGATCTTGGCCCCGACACCGTCGGATACCCCCATTGCGATGCCAAGTTCGCCCCGGACTGGGGCGTGGCCCGGCTGCACATCCCGGTCATCACCCACGAGGCAGCCTCGCTGGACCTTGACGGAGAGACTTATCGCTGGCAGCCCGGTGAGTTCTGGTTCGGCGACTTCAGCCGCAAGCACCAGATCCAGAACCTCGGTCCCGAGCATCGGGTGCATCTCGTCGTGGACGTGCTCGTCACACCGGAGCTCGCGCAGCTGTTCCCGGCTGACTGGGCCGACTACTTCAACGGCTCGGATGTGCTGTACAACCGTCCGGCCGTGGCCACGACCGACCGAGAGCGGGAAACTGCGCGGTGTTCGTTCGACGCGCCGGCGCACCTGCTGGAGATAGAGGTGTTCGGGTCGCTCACCGGCCCGCAGCCGCAGGCCACCTTCAGCATCGTCGACACCGGCACGGGCCTTGCCATGCGATCTCCCCAGGACCACCTCTTCCCGCTGGTGGCCCTCGGCGGACACGAGTACCGCTTGGTCGGGTGGAGCGAGGAGCGAACAGTCACCACAAGGCTGGACGGTCCGCGGCCCGAAGTCGAACTGACCTACCGCAAGGGCCACCGATCGACCCGGCTGCTCGTCCCGGCCACGCCGGCGCCGTGACGGACGCCCGCACGTCCGCAGCTGTTTCTGTGCACAGCCGACCGCTGCCCTGATCGCTACGTACTGACCCTCCCTCCATTTCCGTCTGCCGGAAGGCGACGCATGCCGAAAACTGTCGCAATCGTGTCCGGCGGCCTGGACTCGGTCACCATGGCCTACCACCTCCAGGCGCAAGGACACACACTCCACCTGCTGTCCGTGAACTACGGCCAGCGCCATCTCGTCGAGCACGAGTTCGCCGCGAAGGCGGCCCGATCGCTCGGGGTGCCGCACCACGTCGTCGATCTCAGCCCCGTCGGCAAGCTCCTGAGCGGCTCCTCGCTCACCGACCCGACCGTCGACGTGCCGGATCACAAGAGTGGGTCGTCCGGTGAGAGCCCGAACGTCGTACCCAACCGCAATGCCCTTCTGCTGTCCGTCGCCTTCGCGGTCGCCGTCGCCGAGAAGGCGGAAGCGGTGGCCGTCGGGGTGGTCGACGACCTGCAGGCCGCGCCCGACAGCAATGCCGCGTTCATCGATTCCTTCCTCGCCATGGAGCGGATCGCGACCCGCGGATACGCGCACCCTGACCTGACCCTGACAGCGCCGCTGGTCAGGCTGCGCAAGAGCGACGTGGTGTCGCTCGGTGAGGAACTCGGCGTCCCCTGGAACGAGACCTGGAGCTGCTTTCGTGGCGACGCGCTGCAGTGCGGACGGTGCGCCGCCTGCAGGGAGCGGCAGGAAGCGTTCCGGGACGCCGGCGTGACGGACCCGACGACCTACCAGACCAGCGATGCGAAGGAGCTGCCATGACCGACCCGTTTCCCGTGCTCGACCTCCGTGACGCCGCCGGTTCGGAAGAAGCCCGGGCAGAGTTCCTGTACCGGTTGCGCAAGGCCGTGCACGAGATCGGCTTCTTCCAGCTCGTCGGCCACGGCGTCGAGGACGCCGACGACATGCTCGAACTCACCCGCCGGTTCTTCGCCCTGCCCGAGGCCGACCGGCTCGCGCTGAACATCCTCGACTCGCCGCTCTTCCGCGGCTACTCCGAACTCGGCCGCGAACACACCCGGGGCATACCCGACCAGCGCCGGCAGCTGGACATCGGGCCGGAGCAGCCCGCGAGTCCGCCCGCGCCCGGCGAACCCGCCTACCGGTGCCTGATCGGCCGGAACGAGTGGCCCGAGGCGATGCCCGAGCTGCGCCCGGCCATCGAGTCCTGGATCACCCGGCTGACCGATCTGTCACATCAACTGCTACGGCTGATGCTGGAGTCGCTCGACGCCCCCGCCGGGTTCCTGGACGACGTGGTCGATCCGGATCCACAGATCCACCTCAAACTGCTGCACTACCCCGGCCCCACGCAGACGAGCGAGAACGCCGGCTCCGACCAGGGGACCGGCCTTCACAACGACCTCGGGCTGCTCACCCTGCTCGTCCAGGACGACAACGGCGGTCTCCAGGTCGCGGTCGAGGACGGCCAGTTCGTCGACGTGCCGGTGATCCCGGGGGCATTCGTGGTCAACCTGGGAGAGCTGCTGGAGGTGGCGACGAGGGGCTACGTGCGTGCCACCCTCCACCGGGTGGTCCGGCCCGCCCCGGGCGTCAACCGCTACTCCATCCCCTTCTTCTACAACCCTCGGCTGGACGCCACGATGCAGCCACTGCCCAGCCCATATGTGCAGGGCGCCGGCGGAGTCATCGACGTCGCCGGCAACCCGTTGTTCGCCCTCTACGGCGACAACGTCATGAAAGGGCTGATCCGCTCCTTCCCCGACATCGTTGCCCGACACCACCCGAACCTGGCCGCGGGAGCCGGGTCCAGGAGTTCCTGACACCGGGCGGCCGGCACATCCTCACCGCCCGGCCCGAGTGGTCGGGCCGGGCGGTGGCGTCGCCGGCCGGTGTGACGGGGACCGAACGAACATGAGGCAGGGCGAATTTCATGAGAATCAACCTTCTCGGGCCGCTCCAGGCCTACGGGGACGATCACCGCGTCGACATGGCGCCGGCCGCCCAGAAAGTACGTCAGACACTGGCAATGCTCGTGCTGAACCCGGGCCGGGTGGTGCCCTTCGAGCAACTCATGGACGAGCTGTGGAACGACGATCCGCCGGCCAGTGCGCACACCGCGCTGCAGACGTACGTGTACCAGCTCAGGAAGCGCTTTTCCCTCGGCAATCCGAGGAGCGGCGGCACGGTAGGGGCGGCCGGGCCGCTGCTGGGCACGGTCGACGGCGGCTATCAGCTGTCGCTGCCCGCCGACCACGTGGACGTCTTCCGGTGCGAGCCGCTGCTCGCCCGTGCCCGCGCGGAGTTCCGTGACGAGGACTTCGCCCGGGCACGTGACACGGCCGCCGCGGCGCTTCAGCTGTGGCGGGACGATGCCTTGGTGGACGTGCGAAAGGGGCCCACGCTGCAGGCCGAGGCGGCCCGCCTGAAGGAGTTGCGCACCAGCGCACACCACCTTCGGATCGAATCCGACCTGCACCTCGGCCGGCACCACGAGGTGCTCGACGAACTCACCTCGATGGCCGGGCGGGAACCCACGAACGAGCGGGCCCAGCGCAATCTGATGACGGCTCTCTACCGCATGGACCGGCGGGCGGAGGCGCTCCAGGTCTACCGGCGGGCACGCGAGCGGATCGCCACCGAGCTGGGCCTCGACCCTTCGCCCCAACTCCAGGCCCTGCACACGGCCGTGCTCACGTCGGACGAGGCGCTGCTGCGTCCCGCCGGGCGGCCTACAGCCGTGACCGCCGCCACCCGGGCGCCCTGCCATCTGCCCGCCCCGCGCGAGCGTCTGACCGGACGCACCGGCCAGCTGGCGCGCCTCACCGCGGTGCTGGCCGGCCGGGCGCGGGAGGACCGGCCACTCGTGATCGTGGGGGGTGCCCCCGGCACGGGGAAGAGCGAGCTGTGCCTGCACGCCGCGCATCAGGTGAGCGGTCACTACCCGGACGGACGGCTCTACGCGCGTCTTTGTGACGGCGCCGGCCGGCGGGTGCGGCCCGCCGAGATCCTTCGCTCGTTCCTGCGTGGACTCGGCGCGACGGAGGAGCAGTTGCGACTGGGCACGACCGACCTGAGCCTGCTGTTCCGTACCTGGACCGCCGACCTCCGCGTCCTGGTCGTGCTCGACGACGTGTGCGACGTACGGGACTTGACGCCGCTGCTTCCGTCAGGCGCCGGCTGCGGCGTGGTGATCGGCAGCCGTCGGCGGCTGTTCGTGTCCTCGTCAGCGGTCCACGTCGAACTGGCCGGACTGCCCTTCGACGACTGTCTGCACCTGCTGGCATCCTCGGTGCCGAGACACCGCATCACCATGGACCCGGAGGGGCTGCGACGACTGGCCCGGTTGTGCCGGGGTCTGCCGGGCGTGCTCTTCACGGTCGCTTCGCAGTTGCGCCGCCGCCCGCACTGGACGGCCCGGCAGGCCACTGCCTGGGTCCTCGCGTCCGGGGGGGCCGGCAGCGATCCGCTGGGCGTGCGGGCCGGATTCGAACGGACGCTCGCGACGCTGCCCGCCGCGTCACGGCCCCTGGCGCACGCGCTGTTGTCTCCCGGCGTCCCTGATCGGCTCACGCCGGCGTTTGTCGCAGCGGCCCTGGGGATCAGCGACCAGCAGGCCGAGGACCTGCTGGAGGAGCTGGCGGAGAACTACCTGCTGCGCGCTCAGCACCCGTGCGTGAACGGCCGGTTCTCCTACGAATGGGAGCCTGGGATACGCCCGTTCGCAGCGCTGCCGAGCAGCGCGCCGGTCATGTGCTCCGCCTGACGGTCACGGCTCCCGTACCACCTTGCCAGTCGTGGCGCGCTGCGGCGTCCGCAACGGCTTGGAAGAAGAGCGTGACTCTTTCCGCGGGCTGACAGCGCGCTGGGTCACACCCCGGTGCAGTTCGAGGAATTCACACGAAACGTGGAGACGTACGCCACCGATGTGTTCCGCGGCTCCGTTGCCCGGACCCGCCCACGCAGCCGAACCTTGGAGAACCGCCATGTCAAAACGCCCGAAGCTCGTCCTCGTCGGTCAGCTGTCCACATACCCCTGGGTGTTCGATGCCGCCAAGCGTGCCGACATCGACTTGATCCTCGTCCCCAGGGGGGACGACACGGAGGAGTCCGCCGGGCGGGCCGCCGCGGTGGTCGAATTGCTGCCGCTGGACATCGAAGGAAACCCGGAAGCCGCGCTGTCCGTGCTCGCCGACCACTACCGGCGGGAGCCTTTCGACGGGATCATGGCGGGCAACGAGCAGGCCGTGCCGTTCGTGGCGCGCGCCGCTGGGGAGTTGGGCCTCATCGGCCTGACCGAGGAGGCGGCGGCCGTGGTGCGCGACAAGCGCAGCATGCGCCATCACCTGCTGGAGGCGGGTCTGGGGGCGCCCGGCTTCGTGGCCATCGAGGATCCGGACGGCTGGACCGACGCGCTGACCTTGCGGTTCCCCGTCGTGGTCAAGCCGGCGAACGGCCACTCCAGCTTCGGTGTGATCCGTGTGGATGACAAGGACAGCCTCGAACAGGCCGTGGCCCGCACCTGCAAGCTCGTCGAAGCCCACCTGGGCGCCGACGACGGATTGGCCGCGGAAGCCGGAGTGTTGGTCGAGGAGTACCTGGACGGTCCGGAGATCTCCGCCGAATCCCTCGTGTACCACGGGCAGGTACGGGTCTGTGCCATCAGCTGGAAGGGAGAGCTGACGGGGCCCTACTTCCAGGAGACCACGTTGCGGGCTCCCGCCCAACTGCCCGCCGAGATACTCGCCGCGATCGAGGCGGAGGTGATCGGTGCCCACCACGCCTTCGGTGTCACGGAAGGCACTACGCACACCGAACTGCGGCTGGTCGGCGGGGTGCGCCCGGTGTTGTTGGAGATGGGCGCGCGCATCGGCGGCGGGGGCTACATGGCCCACCTCGCCCACCTCAGCAGCGGGATCGACGTGGCCGCCGAGGCGCTGCGCATCCACCTCGGCCGGGAACCGCTGTGCTGGCGTGAGGAGCCGGTGCCGGCCGGTCACGCGGCGGCCTATCAAGTGCCGGTCGGAAGCGGCGGACGGATCAAGCACATACACGGCTTGGACTCGGTGCGTACCGACCCGCGGGTGGACTACCTGGTTCAGACCATGGGTCCCGGCGCACTGTTGCACCCCTACCCGGACTTTTCCGGATACCCGGTGATCGTGCTCTCCCGCCACGGGTCGGACGCCGAGGCCGAGGCGTACCGCGACCACCTCGCCCGGACGCTGCACGTCGAGTACGAGGAGCAGGGTTGAGCACGCGCCAGCCCTTCTTGCATCGCACTTGAGTCGCGGTTGAGCCGCCTCGACCGATCCCGTGCCACACTCGGCGCATGCTTCACAGGCATGCTGATAAATCCCTGCTCGAACGGGCAAGGTAAATCCGCAAGGGCCTCACGGGAACCCCACTGATTCCCCTGGCGGAGGAGCAGTGCGACATCGTCGCCAAGCTGGAATTCTGAATCGACTGTCCTGAATGCAGGAAGTGCCTGTCGAACTCGACTCGGTATATCAGCCCGACCAGTAGGCCAATCCGGATGGCCTCACGCGCATTTCCGCTTCAGCGCGGGCGAGTTGAGCGCGCGGGCCGGCTCGCTGTGCCGCACTCGGCTGAACTACTCGGGCCGCGATTATATGTCCCGCATCAGCCGCCTTATCCGCTACGGCGCAGCATGACCGAAACGGTTACGTGGTGGCGGTGACCTTCGTGACCCGGCGGGTCCGGGGGCTTTGAGCCGTCGGCCCTCTGCCGGCCCCGGCTCCGTGAGAGCAGTGGTGTACAAGTGAAAGAGAGAGAACAGATGCAGCAGAGCAAGATGCGGCTGAGCGGACAGCAGGCCGATCCGGAGTTCTTCCGCTTCGAGGAGCGCGGCGAACTGGACTACGAGCTCGTTCTGGACGTCCTTCACGGCCGCAGGCTGGGTGTGATCTTCCGGGACGTCATACCACCGGCGGCACGCAAGGACCTGACCGAACGATTCTGGGCCAGCCCCGCCCGGGAGCATCGCGAGGGCGAGCCCTCGCACTACGTCGGCGCGTACCACTGGAATAAGGACGTCGACACCTATCTCGACGAGTCCGCCGTGGTCGCCGAGCACGTCCGGCGGGTGATCGACGCCCCGGACTCGCCCTGGCAGGTGTTCCGCCAGGGTGTGGACGAGGCCCTGCGGCAGGAGGGCGCGTCCCTGCGGGTGGCGCGGATGAACGGCCGCCCGGCGTGCGCCGCGCTGATCCGCGCGTGGGACAAGGAGGGCGACTTCTCCCTCGACCCGCACGAGGACGAAGCGCAGTGCAAGGATCCGCGGCAAAACGGCTTCGAGATCCAACGGGTCCTGGACCACCAGATCTGCGCGGTAAACATGTGCACCGAACACACCGCCGGAGGACGGCTGGTGATGTGGAACATCCGCCCCGACGACGCGACCCGGCGCTCGCTCGACATCGAGCTGACGGGACTGCCCTACCAGGCCGAGGCCCTCGCGGACTTCGAGGAACTGCGCCTGGACATCCGGGAAGGTGACGTCTACGCCTTCAACGGTGCTTTTGTGCACGCGGTGGACGCCAACGCCGGCAACCGCACGACGGTGTCCTTCATCATGGGGTTCACCGATCCCCGGACGGTCGTGAGTTGGACCTGAAGCCGACCGAGCCGGCGGCGTGACGACCGCCGCCGACGTCCAGGGCCCGCCTTGCCCGAGCGTTCGCCGACTCTCTGCGACGCCGTCGATGCCCCGACGCGGGAGGCAGGCCCTGGCAACGCCCACGGCGCGCAGGTGTCTGCGGGCATGGCCTCCTGCACCGAGGACTTCGACAGTCACGGACCCGGCCTTGGCCGAGAGCCCCTTTCCGGCCCTGCACACGCCTGCGGTCCTGGGGCCCGGTTCCAGGAGCGGGGTCTCGGGCGAACCTGGACACCATCATGGCGAAGCAGCGCAAGACCCATCCCGCCAACTCAACGCGGGCGTGATGTCAGGCATCTCGCTGACCGACACCGTGCTGCCGCCCCACATATCGTGCAGTGGCACGAGGAACTGGGGGCCGCCTGCCCGTGTCCTGGCCGAACAGGCTCTCCACACTCGCCTTCGCGACTGTGGTCGAGACGTCCATCAGCGCGTGCCTGCACATGCTCGCCGACGACGCGGACATCTGGCACTACAGCCGGACTTCGGTTTGGGCCGTCCCCGGTCTTACGACGGTCACGTAGGTGCCCTGATCCGTAGCGGAGACCAGACCGTGGCGACGCGGCGACACTTCCAGGGCTCAACCGATCGTCGAAACACCTCGGTCTGGAGGTTGGGCGAGAGCCTGGTTGGGGTGCGTCGGCGGCTGGTCGCTCGCCGGTGTGGTCACCGGCTCGTCCGCCGGTGGCGCGTGTCGAGCACCGTCGGTTGTTCTGGTCGGCGATCGCGCGTGGGACCACGAGTGTCGATGCCGGGGTCGAGGCCGGTGTGTGACCGGTCGTGGGAAGCCGCTGGTTCCGCGAACGTGGCGGCGTGACACCGCGAGTGGTAATCCAGGTCGAGACCGGTCGGTAGCTGTCGGTACCTGTCGTTCGCCGAGCGGGAGCAGATCGCGCTGTGGCGCGCCCAGGACGTCGGTGTCCGTGAGATCGCACGGCGGCCGGGGCCGCTAGGCCTCGACGATTGCGAGGGGGTAGCCGGGCTCGGGACTCCGGCCGCCGCTGGGGCCAGGCCTGGAACCCGGGACGGATCGCGGCGCGGCTGCGTCTGGACCATCCCCGACGATCCCACCATGCGGATCTCGCACGAGGCCATCTACCAGGCGCTCTGCATCGCCAAGCGCGGCGGCCGGTTTCTGGAGGGCGGGTTCGTCACCGTTCCACGCCGTCGCCCTGGCAGGCCACAAGCTCGACCTCTGACGCCAACGCGTCCAGCACATACCCGCGGCCACCGCGGCCGCAGCGGTGTCCCGGTCTACGGGGTGCGCCGGCCTATCAACAGCTCATGGACACCTACGCCGACCAGAAACCGCAGCGCGGAAAGACCCTGCTCACGACACTGATCGACCTGCTCCGCAGCGGGCTACCCGCCGGGCTCGACGAGCTCGCCCAGCTCGGGCGGACCCTGCATCGGCGCCGCGAAGACGTCCTGGACCACTTCGAGCACCGAGCCTCCAACGGACTTACCGAGCCATCAACGGCCACCTCGAAGCGCTGCGCCCCAACGCCCTCGCTTTCGCAGCATGATCAACTACCGGATCAGGCCTCCGCCGCACTGCGGGCAGCTCGCACTCCAGATCCGGAAGAGCCAACAAAACTCTAGTACTGCGGCGGTAGTTGGCCTCAGCTGTACGGCTCCCAGAGCTCGCCATCCAGGGCGTCGGAAATCGCGGGCGAGGAGTCGCGCAAGCGGGCGAGCAGGGCGCGGTTGTGCTCGCGGATCTCGTCGTCGTATCCGGCGAGCGGGCTGTCCTCGGACAGGTCCAGCAGCCACAGCGGCCGGAGCGTCGCGCCGCGCAGGGCCTTTCCTTCCGCGGTCCCGGCGCCCGCGTGCAGCCGGCGCACTCCCGGGAGCCGCGCCGCCATGTAGTAGGTGAGGTTGAAATACTCGGCGGCCGAGGCGAGTTGGTCGTGATCGAGGCCGTGCGCCCGCAGGTAAATGGTGTCACCCCAACGGTAGTACAGGCAGAAGCCGACGGGCGGTTCGCCGGGGCGCGAGCACAGCGCCACTTCGGCGCGTGAACCGGCGAGTTCACCCTGCTTGCGGAAGGACTCGGCCATCGGGGCCACGTCGACAGTTCTGCCGTAGCGCAGCAACGAACGGGCCAGCAGCCGGGCGACGTCCTGCCAGCACTCGGCGAGCGTCCGGTGCTCCACCTCGTATCCGGCCTTCTCGAACTTCCGTATCTCGCTGCGGATACTGCGGGCCCGGCGCGCCGACAGCGATTCCAGCCAGGCGTGGTAGCCGCCGGGCGGGATCTCGATCCAGGCGTCGGTCGTCAGCGCGACCGGCGCGGTCCTTACCCCCGCCGCGCGCAGCACCCCCACGTCCTCGGTGGTCAGGTACATCGCCACGCGGGCGATCTTCGACTCCTCGTGCAGGGGTGAGCGCAGCGCGCGGACCGCGTCGAGCACCTCGGCGGCAGCCTCGGTCCGATCGGTTCCCTCGCCGGTCAGCAGGTGCGCCAGATAGCCGCGGCGCTGGCCGATGAGCAGGCCGCCCGGCTCGGGCGCCGGCAGGCCGCGCGAGGCGAGCAGGTCGTGCCACCGCAGGTCCGGGGTGGGCTCGTCGGTCACCGCCGCCACGGGGATCGCGGCCCGGCCGCCGCCCGGGGTGTCCACGTGCAGTCCGCCGGAGACCGACCCGGGGTCGAGGGCGCACACCCGCAGCCACAGCGCCGACGAGTAGAACCTGCCGTCGGCGAGCCGGTCCCATTCGGAGTCCCCGAGCCCGCCGGTGGCGTCGGCGAAAGTGTCCGTCGTGGCGGTCATGGCGCCTCCCATAATTTCTGTCCGACCGTGCCCGCGAGTTCGCTGCGCGATCGGACGCTGAGTGTGCCGAGCATCTTGCGTAGGTGATAACTGACCGTGTGCGGCGCGTGGTTGATGCGGGTGGCGATCACCCGGTCGATCTCCCTGCCAGCCGGCCAGGGCTGGACGGCCAGGGCGCCCGCGGCGGAGCGGGCGGGCTCGCCGGGCCGTACGGACTCGCCGTGGGCCCCGCCCGCATCGGTTCGGGCAGCGACTCCAGGACGGTGCCGCCTTCCCCCACCGACAGGATGCGTCCCACGGGCGTTCGCCACTCTTGCGGCATGGCCGAAAAATAGACGTTCCCCATGGCCGCAGAACTATTCCTTTTTTCGGGTGTTCAAGCATTCTAGTCATAATGCAGATGTTCAGCGTCCACAGGGGCCGTTGGCCGAGAATTGAGCCGCAATTGAGCCGCAATTGAGTCGCACCGGAAGTCGAGGTGAAACAGTGACCCCTGCGGGCCGAAGGGCCCAGTCACCATCGAGCGGGAGCGGAGACTTCATGTCGGCGGAGCGGGTAACGGCCCAGTACAACGAGGAGTTCCGCACACCGGGCAGCTCATTGCCCACGGTCGCCCAGCACGTCAAGGGCTTCCCGACGCTCGCATTTTGGCATAGCGAGTATTTGGCCAGACCCCTCTTCGTCGCCGAGCGTGAGATTCGTCAGTTCGCCGATGATCTGCAGCACCTCATCGAAACACTTCTTTCCTTGCCGGACCGGATGTTCGGCGGCGATCTGGACGCATTCCGGTCGGTGCTCGGCATCAGCGACGGCCGCTGGGAAGCGATACGGGGGTTCGGTGACGTACTGCCACCCCTTTATGGCCGGGCCGACATGTACCACGACGGCACCTCATTCAAACTCCTCGAGACCAATCTGGGGAGCGAGTCCGGCGCCTGGGGCGTCGCGGGTGAAATCTCCCGGGCGACGATGGAGGTCGACGCCTTCGCCGACTTCGCGCGCAGGAACCGGCTCGGCTACGCGGATCCCGCTCGCGCCGCGGTGGAGGTGCTGCGCCGCTTCGGCGCCCGGGTGGCCCCCGGCCGCGAGCCGGTGGTGGCCGTGCTGGAATGGCGTGGCGGTCTGAGGGACTACGGCGAGCTCTGGCTCAACTTCCAGTCCGCATTGCGCTCGGCGGGCCTGGACATCCTGGTGGCCGAGGTCTCCGACGTGCACGAACGCGGCGGGGCGCTCTACCTCGGGGACACGAGGATCGACGTGGTCTACCGCGCCTTCGTCCCGGACCAGATCGCCGAGGAACCCGACGGCTGGGACCTGGTCGCACCCCTGCTGCGTGCGCACCGGGCGGGCGGGACGCTGATGTGGACCCCGCTGTCCAGCAACATGTTCGCCAACAAGGCGTGTATGGCGCTGCTTTCGGACCCGGCGCGGCGGCGAGACCTCAGCGAGGACGAGTGCCGGCTCATCGACCGGGTTCTTCCCTGGACCCGACTGATCAACACCGACGTGCTCAAGACCGACACCGACCTTGTCGACGAATGCCTGGAGCGGCGCGAGCAGTTGATCCTGAAGGTCAACGCGCGCGGCGGCGGAGCCGGCGCCGTGGTCGGCTGGGAAACGGACGACGCCACGTGGCGGCGGGCTCTGGAGAACTCCGCCGCCGAAGGATGTGTCGTACAACAGCGAGTGATTCCCCGGCCTGAGGTTGTGGTGGACCCGGTATCCGGGAAAACCGAGGAATGGCATGCGGCCTACGGCATGTTCTACACCCCGCAGGGTTGGGCAGGAACATGGGCCAAGGCGGTGCCGGCCGGTTCGGCCAGTATCATCGGCATCATGGCGAATGCCAAGGCGCGCAGCGCAGCCGTCTTCCATCAGAGTGAGCTGCCCGCCTGGGGCGAAGTGCCTGCCAATGCGGCGAAGTAAAGAGAAGTCATGATGCCGCAGCATTCCCCCGCGCCTTCGGCGTGGCGGCGGATTCAGACAGCCTGGGGTCTGCCGGACCTCGCGGGGAAAGGCCGATTCGTCACGGCCAATCTGATCGACAGCCTGGGAAACGGGTTGGTGATGGCGTTCACCGTCGTCTTCTTCGTGAAGACGACGTCGCTGTCACTGGTCGCCGTCGGCGCCGCGTTGACCGTAGGCCAGCTGCTCGTCCTGCCCGTTCCGCTCTTTATCGGGCGCCTGTTGGACACATGCGGTCCACGCACCGTGGTCGCTGCGGGTAATTGGATTTCGGCGGTCGGGTTCATCGGTTTCCTGTTCTCGCACGCGGCCTGGCAGATCGTGCTGTGGCAGTTCGTGGTGCAACTGGGCTCCACCGCCTTCTGGATGGGCAACAGTCCGCTCACCGTGCTGGTCGCCCAGGGTGTCGAGCGGGCCCGCTGGTTCGGCCTCGTCCGTGCCCTGCGCAATGTCGGCGTCGGTGTCGGTGGCGCCGCGTCCGCGGTGGCCCTGAGCATCGGAACCGTCGCCGGGCTGCGGGCGGTCATGGTGATCAACGTGGTCACCTTCGCCGTCGCAGGCTGGCTCGTGATCACCCTGCGGGGCGCGGACACGAGGGAGGCGGCCGGCGCCGGGCCGGCGGAGCCGAAGCCCGCCGAGCCGGAGCAGGCGGCGGGCGAGAGCACCGGACAACCCTCGGGCGGCTATCGCACCGTGCTGAAGGACACGCGGTATCTGCGGCTGGTCGCGACGAACGTCTCCTTCGTCTTCGCCTCCACGGTGCTCTCGGTGCTGCTCGCCGTCTACGCGGTGGACAACCTCGATCTCGGCGCCTGGATCGTCGGCGCGGTCGTCGTGCTGAACGCGGCCATGGTCGCGCTGCTCCAGACGCTCGCCAGCCGGTGGATCGAGGCCCGCAGGCCGGTGACGGTGCTGGTGCTGGCCCTGCTGTTCAACGCGGCGGCGTTCGTCGTCTTCGGCACGCTGCTCGTGCTGCCCGGCTGGGCGGTGATCGCCGGGCTGCTTGTCGCGATGGTGCTCTACACCGTGGCCGAGATCCTCAGCTCGCCGCCGACCAGCGAACTGAGCGTGGTGATGGCGCCCGAGCATCTGCGGGGCCGCTATCTGGGCGTCTACCAGCTGTCCTGGTCGGTCGGCGGTGCCGTCGCCCCGGCGCTGCTCACCGCGCTGTTGGAGGGTGGTGCGGCGCTGCCCTGGGTGTTCCTCACCGCGATCAGCGTGCTGGCCGTACCGCTCGTGATCGGGCTCGACCGGCGGCCCGCGGCCACGAGCCAGTCCGCACCGGCCGGGGACGTCGCCCCCGTGGAGCAGCTCGACGGCGACCCCGTCGGCTGAGCCTGCCCCCGCATATTGAGCGCGCATCGCGCTCAACGCCTGCCGCCGCCCCAGCAGCACACCGGGCGGCGGTAGGCGTTTCCCGTGTTCGCCATTCATCAGCCCGCGGCCCGCGGCCCGCGGCCCTGCGGCCCGCGGCCCTGCGGCCCGCGGCCCTGCGGCCCTGCGGCCCGCGGCCCTGCGGCCCTGCGGCCCTATGCCGTCCCGGCCGGAACCAGCGCGCCGCCCGCGAGGCCGAGCGCGCGCCGAGCCGTTCGCCGCCGAGCGCGATGCCGGCCGCGGCGGCCCACAGTGGTTCCGTGCCGAGCAGCATGTTGACCCGGGGCGGGGACGTACGGCGCACGGCCCACATCTGCACGAAGAACGCGGCCAGCGTGCACAGCACGGACAGGAACAGCGGCCCCGTCCACTCCCCGGCGCCGGAGCCAGTTCTCCGCCTCCCCGGGGGTGTCGCCACACGCTCACCCCGTCACTCGCCGCGCCGCGCAGCCGCTCGACCACGATCCGGCCGCCGACCTCGCGAGGGAAGTCCCTCAGCGATCCGGCGTACTCGACGAGCCGTTGCCGCGCGCCGCGCAGTCCCGCCGCCTTGCCTCCGCCGTGCTCTGTACGCGGACGACGGCGCAGCCGCGGTTCATGAATGCCTACGCCGGCGCGTGACCCGACGGACATCGACGAGGACGACGCTTGGGCTGTTGCTGCTCATCGCTGTGTGTCCGCCTCCAGGGCCTCGGCGAGGGCCGCGACGGTGGGGTTTTTGAAGACCAGGACCGGCGGGACCCGGCGCCCGAGTCGCTCGCCGAGCCGGCCCGCGACCGTGGTGATGGTCAAGGAGGTGCCGCCGACGTCGAAGAAGTCGTCCTGTGGCCCGAAGTCCTCCTCGACGCCCAGGCACTCCCGCCACACTTCGGCGACGAGGAGCTGCTGTTTGGTGACGGTCCTGCGGGTGGTGGGGGCCGGCGCGGACACCGGGCGTGGGTCGGGCAGTGCGTCCCGGTCGACCTTGCCGTTCGGGGTGAGGGGGATCTCGTCGATCACCGTGTAGCTCTGCGGCAGCATGTACGGCGGCAGTTGCTCCGCCAGGTGGGCGCGCAGTTCCGCCGGGTCCGGGGCGGGCCGGCCGGGGTGCTCGGGGATCAGGTAGGCCGCCAGCTGGTCCACGCCGGTGCGGGTGCGGCGCACGGCCACCACGCAGTCGGTGAGGGTGGGATGGCTCTGGAGTGCGGACTCGATCTCGCCGAGCTCGATGCGGAAACCGCGCACCTTGACCTGGTGGTCGTTGCGGCCGAGGAAGACCAGATTTCCGTCGGGCAGCAGCCGGACCACGTCGCCCGTGGCGTACATACGGGCGCCGGGCTCCGCGACGTACGGGTCGGGCAGGTACGCCCCGGCCGTGCGGGCCGGCCTGCCGAGATAGCCGCGGCCGACCGCGCTGCCGCCGACGTACAGCTCGCCGCGACAGCCCGGGGCGACCGGGCGCAGCCCCGGGTCCAGCACGTAGAGGTGCGCGTTGTCGGTCGCCCGGCCGAACGGGACGCTCGGGCGATGGCTGTGCCGATCGAGCAACTCCTCGGTGATCGGGCAGAACGCCGAGGTGACGGTGGCTTCGGTGGGCCCGTACTCGTTGAAGACCTGGCATCCCGGCGCGGTGGAGGACAGGATGCGGCGAGCCACATCGTGCGGCACGGCCTCGGCGCCGGTGAACACCAGGCGTACGGAGGCGAGTCGCGGAGCGGGATCCGTACCGGACTCCAGGAGGATCCGCATCTGCGAGGGCGTCGCGTTGAGAGTGGTGATGCCGCGCTCGGCGACCTCTCGCAGAAACTCCTCGGGGTCGTAGGCGGCGGTGGGGCTCGCCAGGTGCAGTTCGGCGCCGGACACCAGGCACTGGAAGATCTCCCAGACCGAGTTGTCGAACGCTACCGAGTGGTTGAGCAGGGCCCGGTCCCGCCCGGTGAGCCGGCACAGCCGCTGGTTCCACTCCAGGAACCCGGTGATGTTGGCGTGGGTGATCGCGACGCCCTTGGGGTTGCCGGTCGAGCCTGACGTGTAGATCACGTACGCGAGGTGGTGCGGTTGCGCCTGCTCGGCCGCCCCGGGGTCCGCCCCCGGGTCCGCCCCCGGTTCTTGGTTCACCGCCACGAGCCGCACGCCGTCGCCGAACAGGGCCGAGGTGGGGTGCCCCGGGTCCGCGACGACCAGGCGTACGCCCGAGTCCGCCAGCAGGTACCGCAGCCGGTCCGTCGGGTAGCCGGGGTCGAGCGGGACGTAGGCGCCGCCCGCCTTCAGCACGCCCAGCAGGGCGACCACCAGCTCCACCGAGCGTTCCAGGCAGACGCCGACCAGGCTTTCGGGGCGCACGCCCCCGGCCCGCAGCTCCCGGGCCAGCGCCGAGGCCCGCGCGTCGGTCTCGGCGAACGTCAGCGACCGGCCGTCGCCCACGACGCAGATCGCGTCCGGGGTGGTCCGCACCTGGCGGTCCCACAGGCGGACCAGGGTGGTCGGCTCGGGCAGCGGCTCGGCCCGGTTGCCGAGGGAGAGGGCGCGCAGCTCGTCGGCCGAGACGATCTCCAGCTCGGACAGTTGGGCCGTGGCGCCGGACACCATCTGCTCGATCACCCGCAGGAAGTGCCGGCCGAGGCCCCGGACGAAGTCCGCGTCGAACAGGTCGGTGGCGTACTCGACGGAGATGCTGAGGTCACCAGCCCCGGCGGCGTGGTCCGTCACGTCGAGGGCGAGGTCGAAGCGGGCGGTGCCGAGCCGTCCCTCCAGCTCCTTGCGGTCGTACAGCTCGGTGAGGTGACCGGCACTCGGCTCCTCGTGCAGGGCGAACAGCACCTGGAAGAGCGGGTTGCGGCTCAGGTCGCGCTCCGGGCTCAGCTCCGCCACCAGCTTCTCGAAGGGCAGCTCCTGGTGCGCGTACGCCTGCCGCGCGACCTCGCGGACGCGGCCCAGCAGCTCGCGCCAGGTCGGGTCGCCGGACAGGTCGGTGCGCAGGACGACGGTGTTCACGAAGTAGCCGACCACATCGTCCAGTTCGGGGCGCGGACGGCCGCCTGCCAGGGTGCCGACGGCGACATCGCTCTCGTCGGCGTACCGGCCGAGCAGCACCTGCAACGGGGCCAGCAGGCCCATGAACAGGGTGACGCCCTCGGCCCTGCACAGCGTGCGCAGCCGGTGCGCCAAGTCGGCAGGAATGCGCAGCAGTTCGCGGCGGCCGAGGTGGCTCGCGATGGCCGGCCGGGGGCGGCTGGTCGGCAGCTCCAGGGCGGGCACGCCGGACAGCCGGGTGCGCCAGTGGTCGAGCAGCCGCTCCAGCTCGGCGCCGGTGAGTCGCTCGCGCTGCCAGGCCGCGTAGTCGGCGTACGTCACGGGCAGCGGTGCCGGGTCGGGGCGGCGGTCGGCGGCGAGCTCCGTGTAGAGCTCGCCCAGTTCCCGCACCATGAGGTCGACCGATGCGCCGTCGCAGGCTATGTGATGAAACGTCAGCAACGTGATGTCACGGCTCGGGGTGCGCAGCACGTCCGCGCGCAGCAGCGGTGGTCGGTCGAGGGCGAAGGGGGCGCGGATCCGCTCGGTCACCAGCGCGTCCAAGTCCTCCTCGGCGACCTCGGTGCGGCGCAGCGGCACCGGTCCCGGCTCGCGCAGTTCGGGGCGGACCCGGCCGGCGACGGCGACGAGGGCCGTGCGCATCGCCGGGTGCCGGTGCACCAGCGCGGACAGGCAGTCCTGCAGCAGCGTCAGGTCGACGCGCCCGCCGGGCATGCCCAGGGCGACCGGCAGGTGGTAGGCGGGCACTGCGTCGTTCAGCTGCTCGAAGAACCAGATCCGCTCCTGGCCGAAGGAGAGTTCGGCGGTCGCGGCCGAGGGGATCGGCTCGTCGTCCGAGGGCGCCACACCGTCCAGGGCGGCGGCGAGCGTGGCGGGTGTCGGATGGGCGAAGACCGACTGGGCGTCCACCGGCACGCCGAGCTCCGCACGCAGCCGGGCCACGGTCCGTACCGCGGTGAGGGACTGGCCGCCCAGGCCGAAGAAGTCGTCGTACGGGGACACGTCGTCGAGCCCGAGCACCTCGGCCCACACGCGGCGCACCGCAGCGGTGTGCGGCGGCAGCGGGGCGTCGTCGGGCATCGGCCCGCCCGCCCGGACCGGGCTGTGCGGGATCCGCTGCACGGCGCCGCGGTCGGCCTTGCCCGCGGGGGTGCGGGGCAGGGCGTCGAGCACTGCGTAGCCCTGGGCCACCATGTGGGCGGGCAGCCGCTGCGCGAGGTGGTCACGGACCTGGCGGGGCAGGTCCTCGGATATGTCCAGCGCTTGCAGAGCGTCCTGCGCGGGCACGAGGTACGCCACCAACTGGTCGCCGCCGGCTGCCTCGCGGTCGACGACCACCACCGCGTCCGTGACGAGGGGGTGGCTGCGCACACAGGCCTCGATCTCGCCGAGCTCGATGCGGAAGCCGCGCACCTTGACCTGGTGGTCGTTGCGTCCCAGCACCTCCAGCATGCCGTCTGCGGACCACCGGGCGAGGTCGCCGGTCCGGTACAGGCGCCCGGAGGCGTCCCCGAACGGGTCGGGTACGAACCGTTCGGCGGTCAGCGCGGGCCGGTTGAGGTAGCCGCGCGCCACGCCCGCGCCGCCGATCCACAGCTCGCCGGTGACTCCTGGGCCGACCTCCCGCCCACCCGCGTCGACGACGTGCAGCCGGGTGTTGGACAGGGCCGTGCCGACCGTGACCCGGTCGGTCACGGCGTCGATGCGGGCGGCGGTGGCCCACACCGTCGCCTCGGTCGGTCCGTACAGGTTCCACAGGGTGCCGCCGGTGGCGAGCAGGTCGCGGGCCAGCTGGGGATCGAGCGGCTCACCGCCCGACAGCAGTACCCGGCCGTGCCCGTCCGTCCAGCCGGACGCCAGCAGCATCCGCCAGGTGGTGGGGGTCGCCTGGACGACGCTCACACCCGCCTCGGCGATGGTGGCGGCCAGCAGCTCGGGGTCGGTGTTGGCGGCGCGCGGGGCCATCACCACCGTCGCTCCCCGGGTCAGCGGCAGGAACAGCTCCAGTATCGAGATGTCGAACGACAGCGGGGTCAGCGCGAGGACCCGGTCGCCCGCCCCGAGGCCGGGGCGCTCGGCCACACTCCCGAGGAACGAGGCGATCGCCGCGTGGTCGACGGCCACGCCCTTGGGCAGGCCGGTCGAACCGGAGGTGTAGATGACGTAAGCCAGGTGGTGCGGGTGTGCCACCGGGGCCACCGGTGCGGCAGGTTCCGCGGGGAGGTCCTCGACCAGCAGGACGTCGGCCACGCCGGACGCCAGGGCCTGCGCGCGGTGGTCCGCGTCGCACAACCAAAGCCGAGCCCTCGAGTCGGTGGTCATGTGCCGCAGCCGGTCGGCCGGGTAGCTCGGGTCGAGGGGCAGGTACGCGGCGCCCGACTTCAGGATGCCGAGGAGGGCCACGACCATCTCGACCGAGCGGCCGAGACAGACGCTGACCAGGTTCTCCGGTCCGATGCCGCGTGCCTGCAGCTCGGCGGCGAGTGCCGTGGCCCGGCGGTCCACGTCGGCGTAGGTGGCGCGGTGTGCTCCCGCGACGACGGCGACCGCGTCGGGCGTCGCGGCCGCCTGCTGCTCCCACAGTGCGACGAGGGTGGTCGGCGCCATGAACGATCCTTTCTCAGCCCCGTGCGGGGAAGGTGCGCGTGATCGTCTCTGCCAGCTGTCGTTCCGCCCCGCGCACGTACAGGTGGGGGGCACCCGGGAACAGGTGCAACGCGAAGTCGGCCGAGGTGTGCTTGCGCCAGTCGGCGAGCTCCGTCCCGTCGACGCTGTCGTCGTCCGAGCCGGCCAGAACGGTCAGGGGACAGGGCAGGGGTGCCTCGGCCCGGTGCGTGTACGTCTCGCACAGCGTCAGGTCCGCGCGCAGCAGCGGCAGCAGCAGCTCCTGCAACTCGGCGTCCACACCGTCGAATTCGGCTGTGGCGAGCAGCTTGTCGTCCGGCAGCGTGTGCCGCGGGTCGCGGTCCGGCAGGCCGGGGGCGCGCATGCCCGACAGGAACAGGTGGTCGGGTAGGCGCGTGCCGAGGGCACGTAGCCGCCGGGCCGTCTCGAAGGCGATCAGGGAGCCCATGCTGTGCCCGAAGAAGGCGTACGGCAGGTCCGTGTGGTCCGCGAGGAGCGGCGCGAGCGCGGCCACGGCCTCGTCCAGGGAGGTCAGGGCCGGTTCGGCGGACCGGGTCTCCCGGCCGGGCAACTGGACCGTACAGACCTCGACGGTGTCCGGCAGGTACGCCGCCAGCCGGTAGGCGGAGGCGCCGGCTCCGGCGTGCGGGAAGACGAACAGGCGCCGCTGCGCGGTGAGTTCACGGCTGCCGAGCCCGCGCAGCCAGGCCGCCGCGGGGTCAGCGGCCTGGCTGCGTGATGCTCGCACGGAGCGCGGGGTCAGGTCGGTCCACACCTGCTCGATGTGGTCCAGGCACTCCTGGCGGGTGCCCTGCGCGCCGGTGGCGGTCCAGCCGGCGGGCAGGGCACGATCGGTGAACCAGACCGAGTACTGCTCCTCGTGGTTCACCACGACGACGTACCGGTCCCCGGCGGGGCGCGGGGCGGGTGAGGCGCTCATGGGTCAGATCCCCACCCCGGTGAAGAAGTCGCTCTCGCGGCGGCCCCTGCCCGCGGCGACGACCCGGTCGTGCACCCACTTTCCGACGGCGAGGTCGAGTACGCCGAGTCCGAACGGCGAGAAGATCGCCGGGCGTCCGTGGTCCCGGCGCAGCCGCCCGCGCAGCAGGTCGCCGAGGGTGCCGTCGACGAAGTCCCGGTTGCCGGTGCGCTGTTCGGTCAAGTGCAGCGAGGTGCGCTCGCGTATGGCGTGGTCGACGTCATCGGTGAAGTTCTGGGCGGCGAGGATCATCTCGGGGGCGAGGTCGCGCAGGGACAGGTGCAGGACCACCGGGTTGTGGGCCAGCAGGCGGGGGTCGTGCAGGTGCGGTTCGCCGGCCACTGTGGTCAGCACCACCAGGTCGCAATCGGTGAACGCGTCCTCCACCGTGTCGGCGACCATGATCTCGGCCTCGGTGTGCTCGGCCATGACGGCGCCGAAGCGGCCCGCCGTCGCCGGATCGAGGTCGAAGAGCCGGAAGCCGTCGATCTCCCAGTCGAGATCACGCAGGAACCGCCACACGTGCTGGGCGATCAGACCCGTGCCCACGATGCCGACTCGGCGGGCACGCCGCGAGCCGAGCAGCGTCTGCGCGCCGAGCACCGCGGAGGCCGCGGTCCGCGTCGCCGAGACGATCGAGGACTCCATGCAGGCGAACGGGTAGCCGGTGACGCAGTCGTTGAGGATCAGCGTGGCCGAGGCGCGGGGGATTCCGTGCTGCGTGTTGTCCGGAAAGCTGGCGATCCACTTGTTGCCTGCGACCTCGAACTCGCCGCCCAAATAGGCGGGCAGGGAGATGATGCGCGACCGGTCCTGGTGCGGGAAGCGCAGGAACGAGCTGTGCGGGTTCGAGCTCTGTCCGGCGTCGTGCGCGAGGTAGGCGGCACGGACGACGTCGATGAGTTCCGCACGGTGACGGTCCGTCTCGGCGGCGACGTCGCCCGCGCCGATCACGGTCATGGGCGGTGGGGCCAGGGTGGACACGGGGTGGTTCTCCTTCAGTTGACGGCCAGGGCTTCGACGCCGGCGGGCTGTACCGCTTCCGCGCGCAGCTGCTGGACCCACGTGGGGTCGTAGACGGTCTGTGCGTAGGCATGGCCGCGGTCGGCGGCGATGAACGCGACCCGGGGACGGTGCGCGCCGGGACGGTGACGAGCGAAGTAGTCCTGGACGGCGGCATAGGTGCTGCCGGTCGAACCTCCCGCGTACAAGCCGAACTTGGCGACCAGGGCGTCGCAGGCCTCGACGGCGCGCACTTCGGAGACGATCTCGACCTCGTCGATCAGCGCCTGACCGCACAGCGGCGGCACGATGCTGGAGCCGATGCCGGGGATCCGCCGCTGCTTCGGCGGGCCTCCGAAGATCACCGAGCCTTCGGTGTCGACAGCGACGACCACGCAGCCCGGGTACGTTTCCTTGATCCGGTGGGAGAGCCCGGCGATCGTGCCGCCCGTGCCCACGCCGACGAAGAGGTAGTCGAGCGGGCCGGCCTGCTCGATCAACTCGCCCGCGGTGAAGCGGTAATGCGCGTCGCGGGCATCCGGATTCGCGTACTGGTTGGGCCAATAGGCCGAGTCGAGTTCGACCAGCAGCTCCTGCACCCGGGACAGCCGGGTCTTCAGATAGCTGCCCGCCTCATCGCGCACGGACACCTTCTCCACCCGCCGGCACAGCAGCCGGAGTTGGGCCTCGGTGGTCTCGTTGCAGTTCGGATCGATGACCGGGACGAACGAGATGCCGAGCATGCGGCAGTAGAAAGCCAGGGCCAGCGCGAAATTGCCGGACGACGACTCGACCACCGTGGTGTCGCGCGCTATCTCCCCGCGACCGATTGCCTGTTCCAGAATCCACAGTGCCGAACGGTCTTTGGTACTTCCGGCGGGATTGCAGAATTCCAGCTTGGCGACGACGTCACACTGCTCGTCCGCCAGGGGAATCAGCGGGGTTCCCATGAGGCCCCTGCGAATTTGCTTTGTCCGTTCGATCAGAAATTGATCAGCACGCCTGTGGAGCATGGGCCGAGTGTGGCACGGGGTCGGTCGAGGCGGCTCAAATGCGACTCAAGTGCGGTGCGACAAAAGCCTGTCGGGGGTAGCTGGGCCATCGTCGCGCGCACGGGGCGAGTCGAGACGCCCTGTGGACAGGGACGCCTTGGGCTCGTCGAGCGCGGACAGCAGAGCCGACACTGCTTGGCTGAAGTCTTGGGCAAGGCGGACGTCTTGCTGTATTGCTTCGCACATGTCGACGGCTGACTTCGTTACTGGAAGAGGGCAAGTTGAATTCCGGGAACCGGTAGACGCTGATCCCGCGTTCCCCCGCCGGCTCGGTGCGCGCGAGGCCCAGTCACTTGGAGAAGCCACAGCGCAAGCCCGCACACCCATTGGACACCGTGAGCCGGGCTGAACCGCATCGACGGCACACCTTTGCGTCAATCATGCTGACGGCGGCGGAGCCCGTGGTGACTGTGGCGGAGCGGCTCGGGTGCTCCTCGCCGTCGGTCACGCTCGGTTACTATGCACACTTCATGCCGGAGGCCGGGAGCAAGGGCCGCACTGTCCTTGACGGAATACTCGGGAGGCAGGGCGATCTGCCTGCCAGTCGACACTCTCCAGATCCTCTCCGGGCCTGAGTGTGTCTGACTTTGTGCGATTGCATGCTGCGGAGGAAGTGTGGATTGCGCGGTCGAACGGTCCTATAGCCTGGGAAAATGCTGACAGAAGTCACAGCGACCCGCTATGTCACGCCCCTTCGTGAGGGCGGCTCGCTTCCGGGGATTGTCGAGGGGGACGACCTCGGTACCTACGTCATGAAGTTCACCGGCGCCGGCCAGGGGCGCAAGACCCTCGTTGCCGAGGTGATCTGCGGGCAGTTGGGCCGTCGGCTCGGGTTGCGTGTGCCGGAGCTGGTCCGGATGCAGCTGGACCCCGTGATCGGTCTGAGCGAGCCCGATCAGGAGGTCCAGGAGCTGCTCAAGGCCAGCGGCGGGCTGAATCTGGGGATGGATTACCTCCCCGGCTCGCTCGGCTTCGATCCGCTCGCTTTCGAGGTGAGCGCCCGCGAGGCGGGGCGTGTGGTGTGGTTCGACGCGCTCATCAACAATGTGGACCGCTCCTGGCGCAACCCCAACCTGCTGGTGTGGCACGGCGAACTGTGGCTGATCGACCACGGTGCCACGATGATCTGGCACCACAACTGGCCGAGCGCCGAGAAGGCCGCGGTCAAGCCCTATGACGCCTCCGACCATGTGCTCGCCACCTTCGGTCCGGATCTCGCGTCGGCCGCGGCCGAATTCGGCCCGCAGATCACCGAGGAACTGCTGACCGAGGTCGCCGCCGACGTCCCGACGGAATGGCTGGTCGACGAGCCCGGCTTCGACTCGCCGGACGAGCTGCGCCAGGCGTATGTGAACACGCTGCTGGCACGTGCGCGGACGATCAGCGACCACATCACCCTCACCGTCGGCGAACGCACCAAGGACACGCCCTCCCGGGCACCCGAGTGGCTGGCGGGAAAGCTCCCGCGGAGGGCAGTGAAGTGAGCGGTCTGCACAACGGGCGCGACGTCTTCGAGTACGCGCTGCTGAAGGTGGTGCCGCGCGTCGAGCGTGGCGAAATGATCAATGCCGGTGTGGTCGTGTACTGCCACGCCCGGCGCTTCGTCGAGGCCAGGACGCACCTCGACGAGGCCCGGCTGCTGGCCCTTGACCCCGCCGTGGATGTGGCCGGGGTGCGGGCCGCGCTGGGCGCCGTCGAGGGCATCTGCCACGGCGGCGAGCAGGCGGGTCAGGCGGCGGGCGACGACCCCGGGCGCCGCTTCCGATGGCTGATCGCGCCACGGAGCACCATCGTGCAGCCGGGTCCGGTGCACACCGGCCTGACCACCGATCCCACCGTGGAGGCGGAGCGGCTGCTGGAGCTGCTGGTGCGCTGAGAGCCGTGGCGGACGGTCGGGTACGGGCCCCCGGTGGCGGGGCCCGCGCTCGCCCGGACGTCCGGTCGGGTGACGCGATCGCGCCCCCTTGAGGTTCATGTCGCAGGTGAGGTGGGTAACGGCGCGGCGGTGGGGCGTTGACAGCGGGTGGCCGGGCTTCTAGCGTCAGCCCTGCTGAAGCTACTAAGCGGTTGCTCACCTTCGGGACCGGGTGCGGCGGACCGCTTGTCGAGGTTTCGAGGGTGAGGAGAACCCGCATGTCCACCACCGAGCAGCGCGTCGCCATCGTGACGGGCGCGGCCCGCGGTATCGGCGCGGCCACCGCCGTACGCCTGGCCGCCGAGGGCCGCGCCGTAGCCGTACTCGACCTCGACGAGGCGGCGTGCAAGGACACCGTCGAGAAGATCAGCTCGGCCGGTGGCAAGGCCATCGCCGTCGGCTGCGATGTATCGGACTCGGAGCAGGTGGAGGCGGCGGTCGCGCGGGTCGCGGCCGAGCTGGGCGCACCGACCGTGCTGGTCAACAACGCAGGCGTGCTCCGCGACAACCTGCTGTTCAAGATGAGCGACAGCGACTGGGACATGGTCATGAACGTCCACCTGCGCGGTGCGTTCCTGATGTCCCGGGCATGTCAGAAGCACATGGTGAACGCCAAGTTCGGCCGGATCGTCAACCTCTCCTCCAGCTCGGCGCTCGGCAACCGTGGCCAGGTCAACTACTCCGCGGCGAAGGCCGGTCTGCAGGGCTTCACCAAGACCCTCGCCATCGAGCTCGGCAAGTTCGGCGTCACCGCCAACGCCGTCGCCCCGGGCTTCATCGTCACCGACATGACGGCCTCCACCGCCGAGCGCGTCGGTATGGGCTTCGAGGAGTTCCAGGAGGCGGCCGCGACGCAGATCCCGGTGCAGCGCGTGGGCCGCCCCGAGGACATCGCCAACGCCATCGCCTTCTTCACCGGCGAGGCGGCCGGTTTCGTGTCCGGCCAGGTCATGTACGTCGCCGGCGGCCCGCTCAACTGACCGCCCCCACCGACTTCAGGAGTACAGGACATGACCGAGCAGGACAGCGGGCTCCCCGAGCTCTCGGGCAAGGCGGCACTCGTCACGGGCGGCAGCCGCGGAATCGGCTACGGCATCGCGCAGGCGCTGGTCGCCCGCGGCGACCGGGTCTGCATCACCGGCCGTAACGAGGACGCCCTCAAGGAGGCCGTCGAAAGGCTCGGCGCCGACCGGGTGATCGGTGTGGCCGGCAAGGCACACGACGAGGACCACCAGGGCGTCGCCGTCGAGCGGGCGATGGAGGCTTTCGGCCGCGTCGACTACCTCGTCAACAACGCCGGTACGAACCCGGTGTTCGGCCCCATCGCCGACCTCGACCTGGGCGTCGCCCGCAAGGTGTTCGAGACCAACGTCGTCTCGGCGCTCGGCTTCGCGCAGCGCACCTGGCACGCGTGGCAGAAGGACAACGGTGGCGCGATCGTCAACATCGCCTCCATCGCGGGCATCAACGCCTCGCCCTTCATCGGCGCGTACGGCATGAGCAAGGCCGCGATGGTGAATCTGTCGCTGCAGCTCGCCCACGAGTTCGCGCCGACGGTGCGGGTCAACTCCATCGCTCCCGCCGTGGTGAAGACGAAGTTCGCGGCGGCGCTGTACGAGAACCGCGAGGAGGAGGCGGCGGCGGGCTACCCGATGGCACGGCTCGGCGTCCCGGAGGACATCGGCGGGGCCGCGGCCTTCCTGCTGTCCGAGGCCTCCGGCTGGATCACCGGCCAGACGCTGGTGGTTGACGGCGGACTGTTCCTCAACGCCGGCGTCTGACAGCGAGCGCCCGTCCCCGTCCGTGGTGCCGGTCCCCGAGGGGGCCGGCACCACGGCTCGGCGCGTCCGCCGCCCGGCCGGTCCCGCCCCCCGGGGCCCGGCCCGCGGGCGGCGTTGTCAGTGGTCGCCGGTAGGTTCTGGGTGGGAGAACGGAACATACACCGGAGGTTGTTGACGTGCTGACCGACATGCTGCCCGAGTCCTGGCGCGGCGTCCTCGGCGAGGAGTTGGAGAAGCCCTATTTCAAGGAGCTGACCGACTTCGTCGAGCAGGAGCGGGCCCGGGGCCCGGTCTATCCGCCCCGCGAGGAGGTCTTCGCGGCGCTGGCGGCGACGCCCTACGACCAGGTGAAGGTGCTGGTTCTCGGCCAGGACCCGTATCACGGCGCGGGCCAGGGCCACGGCCTGTGCTTCTCCGTGCGGCCCGGTGTCAAGACGCCGCCGTCGCTGCGGAACATCTACAAGGAGATGAAGGACGAGCTGGGGCATCCGGTCCCCGACAACGGCTATCTCATGCCGTGGGCCGAGCAGGGCGTGCTGCTGCTGAACGCCGTGCTCACGGTCCGTGAGGGCGAGGCCAATTCCCACAAGGGCAAGGGGTGGGAGAAGGTGACCGACGCGGTGATCCGCGCGGTGGCTGCCCGGCCCGACCCGGCCGTCTTCGTGCTGTGGGGGAACTACGCCAAGAAGAAGCTGCCGCTGATCGACGAGGAGCGGCATGTCGTCGTGCAGGGCGCGCACCCCTCCCCGCTGTCCGCGAAGAAGTTCTTCGGCTCTCGCCCCTTCACCCAGATCGACGAGGCCATCGCCGCCCAGGGCCACACCCCCATCGACTGGCGGATCCCCGACCTCGGCTGAGGCGGCCACCCGGTACACCCGGGCAGGTCCCGCACGCCGCGCGGGAGTTTCCCCTGGCGGTTAGCGTCGTGGAAACGGCAATGGCGGCGGCGAGTGAACGCGGGGAGTGTGCGGTGGCGGAGAAGCAGCGGCAGGAGGCACCCGAGGACAGCGTCCTGACCCGGATCGGCCAGGCGATCATGTTGCATCGTGCCGGGGACCGGGAAGAGGCACGCAACCGTCTGGCGGAACTCTGGCGGGAGATCGGGCCACAGGGAAACGCCTTCCACCGCTGCACCCTCGCCCATTACATGGCCGATACCCAGGACGATCCCAGGGACGAGCTCGCCTGGGATCTCAGGGCGCTGGCGGCGGCCGAGGGCTTCGTCACCGAGCGCTTCCCGGACACCGGCGGCATCCCGCGCGCGGCCGTGGCCGACGGTCCCGGGCCCCGGCACCCGCTCATCGCCCTGCGGGCGTTCTTTCCGTCCCTGCATCTCAACCTCGCGGCGGACTACGCAGGGCTCGACCGCCCGGCCGATGCGCGGGCGCAGCTGCGGCGGGCGAAGGTGTCAGCCAACGCCCTGGCCGACGGCGACTACCGCCAGGGGCTCAGAGAGGCGATCGACCGTCTGGAGTCGCGGATCGACGGCGCCGCAGGCTATTCGGCGTAGGCCCGCCGGCAGAGCTGCTGCACGGCGCCGCCTTGATCCCACTGTCCGTAGGCGCGGCCCAGCGCGCAGACATCCGTCCCGGACGGCGCGGCGGGTACGCCCCCCAGGTGCGGGGACCCGGGTGTCCCGGCGCGGCCCCCGGACGCCCCGCCGCTGCCGGAGCCCTGCCGGCCGCCCGCGTCAGGAGCGGACGCCGAGCGGCTCCCGCTGTGCTTCCGCCCGCTCCCGGATGTCCCGGCCCCGCCGTCCTCGGCCTTCCGCTTGCCGCCGGGTGCCGGGGAGGGCCGCCGGCCCTTGCGGTCGTTCCGCGGCGACGGTGCCGCCGTCGTCACCCGGTCCTTCGAGGGGGAGGAGATGCCCGGGCCGAGTGGTTCCACGGACGGAGCGGGGAGCGCGGGGCGGGGTGCGCCTTCGGGGGCCGGGCGAGAGATGACGGTCATACATCCGGTGGTGGTCGCCGCGACCATAGTCACCAGGACCGCTGCTGCGGGCAATTGGTACACACCGACAACTCTCCCCGGCCGGCGAAGGCTTGGAAAGGCCCCGCAGGAGTGATCAGCGTGCCGCGGAGGGGACGCGCCGACCGGATTAACGGAGCGGAGGTGCGGTCTCCCAGAGGGGGCCTTGCCGCCGGCCCCGCCACGGGCGGACGGCGGAACCTCGCGGACACGCCCTAGCGGTTCAGCATTCCGCCCAGGAGTGCAGCGCAGGACGTGCGGAAGGCATCGCGCGTCGGGAGGGTCGCGTGGTGACGAGGATCTGACCGCCGATCTCGTCGTGCCGCCGACGGCATCAACTCTGCCCCCCGCCGCGAGCTCTTTCCCGGCCTCCCCGAACCCCGCTGTGCCGGCTTCACGGCCTGGCGCTTCGTGGTCCCCGCCCCCGACCGCCCGTATCCGGCCGGCGAGACCTGGGGGCCGGGCAGCGCGTGGGGCACCGTCCCGCTGTACGACGGGCGCGTCTACGCCTACGCGATCGCGGCCCTACCTCCCGGAGGACGGGCCGCCGACGATGAACGGGCCGAGTTGCTGCGCCGCTTCGGCGACTGGCACGACCCCGTTCCCGCGCTCCTGGACACCGTCGACCCGGCCGCGGTGCCGCGCAACGACGTCTACACCCGCTGCCGCTCCGCCGCCCGCCTTCCATCGCGGGCGGGTCGCGCTGCTCGGCGACGCCGTGCACCCCATGACCCCGAACCTCGGGCAGGGCGGCCGCCAGGCGATCGAGGACGCCGTCGTGCCGGCCCATGAGGTGGACCACGAGGCCGCGTCGCAGGACGGTTTCGGTGCCGCTCTCGCCGCGTAAACGCGCCGGTGGCTGCCGCGCACCATGGACGTGGTGCGCCGGTCCGAGCGGATCGGCCGGCTGACCACCTGGCGGTCCCGGCCGGCCTGTGCGCTGCGCGCCGCACCGATGGTCGTCGCCGGCCGTCTCGCACCGGATCTGGCGCTGCGCAGCTTCGACGGCATCGCCGACTGGCGGCCGCCGGCGGGCACGTATGCTTCCGGCACGCGGGGCACCCGGACCGCGGTACTACCCAAGGAGCACGAGTGAAGGTCGGCTGCATCGGACTCGGAGACATCGCCCAGAAGGCGTATCTCCCCGTACTGGGCGCGCAGCCCGGCGTGGAACTGCATCTGCAGACCCGCACCCCCGCCACCCTCGAACGGGTCGGCGGCGCCCACCGGCTGGCCGTCGACCAGCTCCACACCGACCTGGATTCGCTGCTCTCCCAGGGCCTCGACGCCGCGTTCGTGCACGCGCCGACCGCCGTGCACCCCGAGATCGTGACCCGGTTGATCGAGGCCGGTGTGCCGACCTATGTCGACAAGCCGATCGCCTACGAACTCGCCGAGACCCAGCGCATCGTGCGGCTGGCGGAGGACCGGGGCGTCGGGCTCGCCGTCGGCTTCAACCGCCGTTTCGCTCCCGGCTACGCCCAGTGCCTGGAGCACGCCCGCGATCTGATCCTGATGCAGAAGAACCGCATTGGCCTCCCCGAGGACCCGCGCACGCTCGTGCTGGACGACTTCATCCATGTCGTCGACACCCTGCGCTTCCTGCTCCCCGGCGAGATCGAGCACGTCGACGTGCGCGCCAGGATCCGCGACGGGCTGCTGCACCATGTCGTCCTGCAGCTCTCCGGCGACGGATTCACCGCCATCGGCACCATGAACCGCCTCAGCGGCTCCGCGGAGGAGATCCTCGACGTCTCCGGCCAGGACACCAAGCGCCAGGTCGTGAACCTCGCCGAGGTCATCGACCACAAGGGGCAGCCGAGCGTGCGCCGGCGCGGCGACTGGGTGCCGGTCGCCCGTCAGCGCGGCATCGAGCAGATCGTCCTCGCGTTCCTGGACGACATCCGGGCCGGCCGCCGGCCGTCCGCCCAGGACGCGCTGCGCACCCACGAACTGTGCGAACGCGTCATCACCGAGGCGCTCGCGCAGGCCGCCTGAGCGCCCGCAGCCCCGCGACCCCACCGGCGACAAGCAGCGCGGCCACCGCGCCGTACACCGCCCAGTCGCCGAACCGGGTGTACGGGCTGGTGCCCTCGGCCAGCGGCAGGTCGTACACGGCGGCCGCGGCCCGGTCGGTGCCCAGCCGGCCCCCGACGGGCTCACCGCGCGGGCCGTACACCGCGCTGACCCCGGTGAGCGTGGCATGCACCATCGGCCGCCAGCTCTCCGCGGCCCGCAGCGCGGCGAGCGAGGCGTGCTGGTCGGGCGCCCAGCTGTTCTGGAACGTCGAGGTCGAGGACTGGGCGACCAGTACGCGCGCACCGTTCTGGGCGAGGCGGCGGCTCATGTCGGGGAAGGCCGTCTCGAAGCACACCAGCGGGCCGATGCGCAGGCCGCCCGCCGTGGCGACGGGAATCAGCTCCGGTCGGGTGCCCCGCAACCGGTCGGTGGCGGCGGCCTTGCCGACCTGCGTCGCCCAGCCCAGGAGGGACCTGGCCGGGATGTACTCGCCGAAGGGCACCAGCCGCATCTTGGCGTAGCGGTCACCGGTCGGGCCGTCCGGTCCGATCAGTACCGCGCTCTTGTAGATGCCCGGCCCGCCGGCATGGGGCGCGTCGGCGTTGACGAGCAGCTCAGCGCCGGTGTGCCGGGACAGCGCGGCGAGCCGGGCGGCGAGCGCGGGGTGGTCCGCCGGGTCCCTGTTGAGGCTGCTCTCGCCCCAGACGACGAGGCGTACCCCGCGCCCCGCCAGCGTGCGGGTCAGCTCTTCGCTGCGATCCAACCGGCCTTGGGGTCCGCCGGTGACACCGGGCTGGACCACCGCGACACGCACCGTGCCGGAGGGCCGCGGGACCGGGGCTCCGTACCAGGCCGCGGTGGTGGCGAGGGCGCAGACCAGGAGGCCGGCGGCGGCCGGCCGCCATGCCGCCGGCCGGGCGATCAGTTCGGCGAGAGCGGTGTTCACCGCGACGATCAGCAGGCTCAGCAGCCATACGCCACCGATCGACGCGAGCCGCAGCGCGGGCGGCAGCTGCCACTGGCTGGCGCCCAGCAGCCCCCAGGGGCCGCCCAACCCCTCCCAGGACCTGACCAGTTCGACCATCAGCCAGCCCGACGGCACCAGCACCAGGGCGGCGGCGCGCCGTCCCGCGCCGGTCGCGTCCGACAGCAGCTCCCGCACCAGCAGCCCCCACGGTGCCCACAGCGCGCCGAGGAACAGGGCCAGGACGAGGATGAAGATGTGCAGGCTCGGCAGCAGCCAGTGGTGGACGGCGAGCATGAACCCGGCGCCGCCCAGCCAGCCGTCCAGCGCCGCCCGGCGACGCGTCGGGGCGCTCCGTACCAGCAGCAGCCAGGGCACCAGCGCCACGTACGCCAGCCACCACCACGACGGCGCGGGGAAGGCGAGCGCGGGCAGCGCCCCGGCGAGCACCGCGGCGGCGCCGCGCGACCACGGGGAGCCGAGCCACCGCGCCGGATGGCCGAGCGGTCTGTGCATACGTCTCCCTGTTGCCGGGGCCGTGGGTCGGACGGTCAGTGTGCGCGGACGAGCCGATCAGGAACAGGGTGCCCCGGCGACGGTGGCTGATTCGTGCCGCCACCGCGGTGAACCGCGCTACGAGCGGCGCGGTGAGGTCCCCTGCGGACAGGTCAGGCCGCGGAGGGCGGCACCTGTCGCCACTTCTCGTGGACGACGACGCCGCTCAGCCGCCAGCCGTCCGCGGTGCGGCGGGCGGTGAACGCGTAGCGGCCCGCGCTGGTGTAGTTGGGGGCGGTGGGGCCGCCCTCGCCGTCCGCGGTACCGGCAAGTCGCATCGGGTTGAGGTAGTCGGCCTGGACCGTGGCCGTGTCGCCGCTCGCGCCGTCGAGCGACCCGACGCGGACGCGGCGGTTGACGATGAGGTGCTGGCGTACGGAGAAGAGGCGCAGTGTGTCGGCGAGCCAGGTCGCGATCTCCTCGACGGAGCCCTCGATCCCGCCGGCGGACCGGTAGTCGGCCCGGCCGTCCGGAGTGAACAGGGCCAGGTAGGCGGGCCAGTCGCCGTCGTCCACGGCGATGGCGTAGCCGGTGATCAGATCGTCGATCGCGAGGCGGTCCATGACAGTCGAGTGTTCCGCGCGCTGCGTCATCGCCTCAGTTTTCGGCATGGCGAGGCCCCCGCCAAGAGGCGGGGGCCAACCGGCGCGGCGTCACGGCACCAGCGCGGTCTCCTTGACCTGCTCCGGGCCGGAGTCCGGATCGGAGCCGCGGGCCGTCAGCGCGATGCCCGCGGCGGATCCCTGGCCGGGCTCCGCACCGGAGTCGGTGGCGGCGAACTGGGTCCGGTGCAGCTGCGCGTAGCGCCCGTCGGCCGCGAGCAGCGTGTGGTGCGTCCCGCGCTCGATGATCCGCCCACCCTCGACGACCAGGATCAGGTCGGCGGCCCGCACGGTCGACAGCCGGTGGGCGATCACCACGGCGGTCCGGCCGGCCAGCGCCTCGGTGAGCGCTTCCTGCACCGCCGCTTCCGAGGTGCTGTCCAGGTGGGCGGTGGCTTCGTCCAGGATCACCACCCGGGGGTGGGCGAGCAGCAGCCGGGCGATCGTCAGCCGCTGGCGTTCGCCGCCGGAGAGGCGGTAGCCGCGTTCGCCGACGACGGTGTCCAGGCCGTCGGGGAGCGAACGGATCAGCTCCTCCAGCCGGGCGCGGCGCAGGGCGTCCCACAGCTCTTCCTCGGCCGCCTCCGGCTTGGCCAGCAGCAGGTTCTCGCGGAGGGAGTCGTGGAAGAGGTGCCCGTCCTGGGTGACCATGCCCAGGGCGTCGCGCAGCGAGGCGGCGGTCAGATCGCGGACGTCCACACCGGCCAGCCGGATCGCGCCGGAGTCGGTGTCGTACAGGCGCGGCAGCAGTTGCGCGATGGTCGACTTGCCGGCGCCGGAGGAGCCGACCAGGGCCACCATCTGGCCCGCTTCGGCGCGGAAGGAGATGTCGTGCAGCACTTCCTCGCCGCCTCGGGTGTCGAGGGTGGCGACCTCCTCCAGCGAGGCCAGCGAGACCTTGTCGGCGGAGGGGTAGGCGAAGCGTACGGAGTCGAACTCCACCGAGACCGGCCCCTCGGGCACCGGGCGGGCGTCGGGCTTTTCGGTGATCAGCGGCTTGAGGTCGAGCACCTCGAAGACCCGCTCGAAGCTGACCAGGGCGCTCATCACCTCGATGTGCGCTCCGGACAGTGCGGTCAGCGGGGCGTAGAGCCGGGTCAGCAGCAGGGCGAGCGAGACGATCGCGCCGGCTTCCAGCTGCCCGCGCAGGGCGAAGAACCCGCCCAGCCCGTAGACGACCGCAAGCGCCAGGGCGGAGACCAGGGTCAGGGCGGTGACGAAGTACGTCTGCACCATCGCCGAGCGGACGCCGATGTCCCGCACCCGCCGGGCCCGCGAGGCGAATTCCGCGGACTCGCGGGACGGACGGCCCATCAGCTTGACGAGGGTGGCGCCCGGCGCGGAGAAGCGTTCGGTCATCTGGGTGCCCATGGCGGCGTTGTGGTCGGCGCCTTCACGCCGCAGACCCGCGAGCCTGCGGCCCACCCGGCGCGCGGGCAGCACGAACACCGGCAGCAGGACGAGTGCGATCAGCGTGATCTGCCAGGACAGGCTCAGCATCACCACCAGGGTGAGCAGCAGCGTCACGATGTTGCTCACGACCCCGGAAAGGGTGTCGCTGAACGCCCGCTGGGCGCCGATCACATCGTTGTTGAGGCGGCTGACCAGCGCTCCGGTGCGGGTGCGGGTGAAGAACGCCACCGGCATCCGCTGCACGTGGTCGTACACGGTGGTGCGCAGATCGAGGATCAGCCCCTCACCGATGATCGCCGACAGCCAGCGGGTCAGCAGGCCGAGGCCGGCCTCGGCGACCGCGATGACGGCGATCAGCCCCGACAGGCCGAGGACGACGGAGGAGGAGTCGCCGTTGACGATGGTGTCGACCACTCGTCCCGCCAGGAGCGGGGTGGCCACCGCGAGCATCGCGGTGACGGTGCTGAGGATCAGGAACCACACCAGGTGACGGCGGTGCGGGCGGGCGAACGTCAGGATGCGGCGCAGCGTCCCCCGGGAGAAGGGGCGTTTGTCCTGCTGCGCGGTCATCGTGCTGTGCAGCGAATGCCAGGCGGTGACTTCCATGTCCATCGCGGCCTCCTGTGTGTCGTGGTGTCACGGCATCGCCGTGACTGACCGGCGACCTGCTTGGAAACTAGGACCTAAACCAATGTTGAGGTCAAGCGATTCCCGTCCGGTCACCCTCCCGCGCACCCACACGGACCAGCGGCCACCCGGCTGTGGCCGGACGGCGTCGCCAGGGGCACCGTCTTCCGGACGTCCTGCGGGCCGATAGCGTGCGGTGGTGAGCACCGCCATCGCCGAGACCCTTTCCGTTCTTCTGCTGCTGGGGGTACTGGTATTCGCCGTGCAGCGGCCGCGCGGCGCCTCCGAGGCGGTCGCCGCCGTGCCCGCCGCGGTGATCGTCGTGCTGATCGGAGCGGTGCCGCCGTCCGACGCCTGGTCCCAGGTGCACAGCCTGCTCCCGGTGGTGGGCTTTCTCGCCGCGGTGCTGGCGCTGGCATACCTCTGCGCGCGCGAGGGCCTCTTCGAAGCGGCCGGTGCGGCGCTGGCACGGCTGTGCACAGGCCGGCCGCGCCGCCTGCTCGCCGGGGTGTTCGTCCTTGCCGCGGTGGTGACGGCGGTGCTCAGCCTGGACGCGACAGTGGTGCTGCTGACGCCGGTGGTGCTGGCCACCGCCGCCCGCGCCGGCGCACGTCCGCGACCTCACCTCTACGCCTGCGCCCACCTGGCGAACTCCGCGTCGCTGCTGCTCCCGGTCTCCAACCTCACCAACCTGCTGGCGCTGGGGGCCGCCGGGCTGTCCTTCACCCGGTTCGCGGCCCTGATGGCGCTGCCGTGGGTGGTGGCCGTGGCCGTCGAGTACGTCGTCTTCCGCGGCTACTTCGCCCGGGAGCTCGCGGCGGACGGCGGAACTCCGGGGCGGACGGGCGGCCCGCCGGAAACCCCTGCGGCCGCCCCGGCGCCCGGCCTGCTCACCGCCCCGGCCCACCTGTCGGCCTCGGCGGCCCTGCCGGCGCCGCCACCGCTGCCGGTCTTCGCCCTCGTGGTCCTCGCCCTCACCCTCGCCGGTTTCGTGGTCAGCTCCTTCGCCGGGCTGAACCCGGCCTGGGCGGCGCTCGCCGGCGCCCTCGTCCTCGCGGTCCGCGCGCTGCGCCGCAAGGAGACCACCGCGACGGCGTTGGTCAAGGCCGCCAACCCGCTGTTCTGCGTCTTCGTTCTCGCCCTGGGCGTCGTGGTCCAGGCCGTCGTCGACAACGGGCTGGGGGAGGCGGTGGACCGGCTGCTGCCGGACGGCTCGTCGCTGCCCGCGCTGCTCGGGCTCGCCGCGTTCGCGGCCCTGCTGGCGAACCTGATCAACAACCTGCCCGCGGTCCTCGCGCTGCTGCCCTTCGCCTCGCAGTCCGGCGCGGGACCGGTGCTGGCGGTGCTCATCGGCGTGAACATCGGCCCGAACCTCACCTACGTCGGCTCTCTCGCCACCCTCCTGTGGCGGCGCATCCTGCACGGTCACGGCGCGGCCCCGGACCTCGGGTCCTTCACCCGTCTGGGGCTGCTGACCGTCCCGGTGACACTGGCCGCGTCGACGGTGGCGCTCTGGGCCGGCCTGCGTGTCATCGGCACCTGAGGGCTGCCGCCCGGCCCTGCTGACGACCTGCCACTCACCCACCCGCTGAGGCCGTACCGGCAGGGAAGGGGAGCCTGAAGGGCCCGCACGCCTGCCCGCTCGCCGGTTTGCCTTGAAGGGCGCTCCAACTCGTAGCGTCCGGCGTACGACCTGACCGAAGGGGAACATCGTGCGGTACACACTGTTCGGCAAGACCGGCCTGCGGGTGAGCGAGTTGAGCCTCGGTGCCATGACCGTCGGCGACGACTGGGGCTGGGGCGCCGCCAAGGAGACCAGCGCACGGATCCTCGACAGCTACGCGGACGCCGGCGGCAACTTCATCGACACCGCCAACAACTACACCAACGGCAGTTCGGAGACGATCCTCGGGGAACTCCTCGAAGGCCGCCGGGACCGTTTCGTGCTGGCCTCCAAGTACACCTGCGCGACCCGCGACGGCGACGTGAACGCAGCCGGCAACCACCGCAAGAACCTGGTGCGTTCGGTGGAGGAGAGCCTCGATCGGCTGCGCACGGACCATCTCGACATCCTGTGGGTGCACGCCCGCGACAACTTCACGCCCGTCGAGGAGGTCATGCGGGCACTCGATGACCTGGTACGGGCCGGCAAGACGCACTACATCGGCGTCTCCGACTGGCCCGCCTGGGAGATCGCGCAGGCGAACACCCTGGCCGAGCTGCGCGGCTGGACCGCCTTCGCGGGCTCGCAGCTGCTCTACAACCTGCTGGAGCGGACGCCGGAGAGCGAACTGCTGCCGCAGGCACGGGCCTTCGACCTGGCGGTACTGGCGTGGAGTCCGCTGGCGGGAGGCAAGCTCACCGGAAAGTACCGGCGTGGGGGGACGGGCCGCCTCGACACCGTGGGAGCGGGCGCGGCGGCCGGCAACGAGGACGAGATCATCACCGCGGTGCTGGAGATCGCCGAGCAGGGTGGCTGGAGCCCGGCGCAGGTGGCCCTCGCCTGGCTGCGAAGCCGCCCCGGCAACATCATCCCGATCGTCGCCGCGACCAAGGAGAGCCAGCTGACCGACAACCTCGCCGCCGTCGATGTCACGCTCGACGCCGATGCCGTCGAGCGGCTGGACGCGGCGAGCGCGGTGCCGCTCGGCTTCCCGCACGACTTCCTGCGGGAGCCCGGCATCACCCGGAACGTCTACGGCGACCGCTGGGCCGACATCGAGGACCGGCGCTCCACCTACCGCCGGACGACGAGCGAGATCCGCTGACACACGAGTGCCCGAAGGCCGGTCGCCCTGATCCTGGTCGATGGCGGACGCCGCCGGTGCGTGGCGCGAGGACAGCAGGGTTCCGCGCGGCCCGGAGCCTTTGCCATCGAGGGCGATTTTGAGACAACTTCTTTAGGGGCCTCCGGCCGCGACTCGACGACGCGGCCGGAGGGTAAGCCGTAGACACGTAAGGGCACAGTCGACGACCCGGGCATGTCCGCAACCCCACCGGACCGGATCGCGCCGGGCGCTCCCCTCACCTTCCGTATGCCTCCGCCGTAACGCGCGTGGCCATACCGCGCGCCTGGCACGAAAGTGGGTCGGGCCGATGGACGAAGGTCAGGACTGCCAAGGTTTCGCCGGGATGCTCCACGAAACCGGCGCCGTCACCGTACTGGAACTCCGTGGTGAGCTGGACATCTTCGCCGCGGGCAAGCTGTCCGAGCGACTGGACGGCCTGACCGGTCACCACCGCCCCGACCTGGTGCTCGACCTGCGCGCGGTGACCTTCATCGACTGCGCCGGCCTGTCGCTGCTGTGCCGCGCCCGCCACCGGGCGCGCGAACGCGGCGGCCGGCTGCGCCTGGCAGGCGTCGCCGACAGCGAGAGCGTCCTGCGGCTGCTGCGCCTGACGGGCCTCAGCGGCGACTTCGTGATCGTGCCGGACCATGTCGTGGCCGACGCGCTTCGCGCGGCGCGATGCGCGGTGCCCGACATCGTCCCCGACCGCGCCCCCGGCCCCACCGGCGTCATCATCGGCGTCACGGACATCGCCGGGACCGCGGTCGGGTGACGCCCGGCCTCTCGGCGGCCGCGCGGACGCCGGGCCGGCCCGGGGCGCGGGCCGGCCCGGTGGCGCGCCGCGGATCAGGCGGGCAGGGCGGCCTCGATGGCGGTGACCACCTCGTCGGCCTCCGGCTCGGTGCGTGGCCGGAAACGGCCCACCACTGCGCCCTGGTGGTCGACGAGGAACTTCTCGAAGTTCCACTGCACCTCACCGGACGCCCCCTCGGCGTCCTCGTGGGTGGTGAGCTGCTCGTAGAGCGGGTGCCGGTCCGCGCCGTTGACGTCGGTCTTCTCGAACAGCGGGAAGCTGACGCCGTACGTCGCCGAGCAGAACGTCGCGATCTCCTCGGCCGTGCCCGGCTCCTGGCCGGCGAACTGGTTGCTGGGGAAGCCGAGCACGCTGAAGCCGCGGTCCGCGTAGCGCTCCTGGAGGCGCTCCAGCCCGGAGTACTGCGGGGTCAGCCCACACTTGGACGCCACATTGACCACCAGCAGCGCTTTGCCGCGGTAGTCGGCGAGCGAGGCGGGCTCACCGGTCAGGGTGCGCAGCGGGATGTCGTACAGGCTCACGGTCATGCTCCTCAATGCGGTTGCGCGGATAGGGACGTCCGTCATCGGTGCCAACAGCGGCACCCGGCTTGATCTTCCCGGGTTCGTCCACCGGCCAGGAGACGACCGGGCGCAGCGCCCCTGCGCGCCACTCCTTGAGCAGCTGATCGAAGATCGGGGTCGCCTCCTCCGGGGGGCGCCGGGCCTGCGGCGGAGGGGGCGGCGGCGACTGGTGCGGAAGCGTGAGGCGCTGGAAGGGGTGACCGGCGGGCTGCTTGGCGTCCATGCCCGGACTCAACCCGGAGACGGGCTCGCGAGTTGCGGGACGCGGCCGGTACGGGCCCCAGATGCCCCTGCGGCGGTGACAGTCAGAAGATACGTTCCAGCGAAGCCGGGGTCGCGGGCCGCTCCGCCCGCCGCGGCCACCCCCGCGCGCATCATCCGCCGGCAGGCTCTCGCACGCCGTGCGGACGGCCAGGGCTCGGGCCCTCTCGGCCTCCGTGAGCACCGGCCATCCGGCGTCGGCCGGTCAGCCGGTCCGCTCGCTCGCGCTGCGCTCCACGCAGAACTCATTGCCCTCGATGTCGGCCAGCGTGACCCAGCCGGTGCCGTCGGCCCGGCGGTGGTCGGCCACCAGGGACGCCCCGAGTGCCAGCAGGCGCTCAACCTCCTCGTCCCGGCTGCGGTCCTGCGGCTGGAGGTCGAGGTGGACGCGGTTCTTCACGGTCTTGCTCTCGGGCACCGTCACGAACAGCAGAGCGCTGCCCGCGGCGGTGACCGTGGCCTCCGGGTCGCCCGGGAAATCGTCCGAGGCCAGCGACCCGTCCAGCGCGGACGCCCAGAACTCTCCCAGGCGGTAGGCGTCGGTGCAGTCGATGGTGAGGTGGCGTACGAGTGAAGTCATGGGCGTCACTCTGTAGTTGGCGGGCCGGTGTGTCCAACCCATTCTCCCGCCGGCCGGGGGGGCAGCCGATGGCCGCCCCGCGGGCATCCGCCACTCCCTTACGGCATCCTGGACCGCCGTCGTCTACAGTTGCAGAATTCTGCAATTCAACAGGTGACGCGACGGCCGGTCGGCCTGAATGCGGAGGGCATGCGTGGGCGGTTTCGCCGAGTCGGTACGGGAACGGGTGCGAGCCGCGCGGGCCGCGGTCGAGGAGGCGCGGGCCTCGGGCGACGCCTACGTGCTGGCCGTGGCCGAGGACGAACTGGACGACGCGGTGCGGGTGGCCCGTAGCGTCGACATCGACCCGGGCCCGGCGCCCGGCGACGAACCGGGGGACGAGCCACCGGACGGGGCGCGGGCGTGAACGGCGCGCAGATTCCCCTTTACCAGGCGAAAGCCGAATTCTTCCGGATGCTGGGGCACCCCGTCCGGATCCGGGTGCTCGAACTGCTGCAGGACGGGCCGCTGCCCGTGCGCAGCCTGCTGGCCGCGATCGAGGTGGAGCCCTCCGCGCTGTCCCAGCAACTGGCGGTGCTGCGCCGTTCGGGCATCGTGACGGCCACCCGCACCGGCTCCACCGTGGTCTACGAGCTCGCCGGCGGCGACGTCGCGGAGCTGATGCGCGCCGCGCGGCGGATCCTCAGCGACGTCCTCGCCGGGCAGCACGCGCTGCTGGCCGAGCTGCGGCAGGCCGAGGCCGGCTGCGTCCCGGCGCCGCGCGATGTGGCGTCGGCCGCCCCGGTGACGACCGTGCCCGGCGTGGGGGTGGTGTCATGACACGCGCTCCCCGCACGGAGGCCGTGGCCCGGCGGAGCGCCCCCCTGCCGTCCGATGACGGAGCCGGGTGACGCGTATGGCCGGCCCATCGAGGCGTAAGGGGCCGCCGCCCTGGCGAGCGGTCCGCTCCCGTACCTGCATACCCCCGGCGGCCGGGCCGGGCACCGCACGGCCCTGCCGCGGACGCCCGCACGGCCGGGGCCCGCGCCGCACCACGGGGCCCACCTGCCCCGATCTCGCCCTTCGCCACCGCACGGCGCCACGGTGCTTCGGACCGAGGGGCCAGTGGGCAGCGGTCCGCCCGGGCGCGCAGCTGGCGAGGCTGTCCGGCGTGACACTGCCGTCCCGGCGGGCGGTGCGGCGCAGCGCGTGGCGGCGGATCCTGCTCACCATCGTCGTCACCCACCTCGTGCTCGTCTTTCTGGCCCTGGTCATCTATCTGGGCCGGCACGCCGGTACGTAGCGGCCACCACGGACATCACGGCGGCGACGTCTCGTGTCCCCCGTCAGGCCCCGGGGCGTCTCCACCGCCGGCCCCGGCCCGCCACAGCCAGGCGATGTCGCGGCCGAACGACCACACGAGGAGCCCCAGTGCCACGGCCACCACGGTGCCCGCCACCGGCCGTGGCAGCACCCCGGCGCCTGCCACGACCAGCACGATGCCCTGCAGCGCCGCCACCGTCTTGCGGGCGAACCGGGGAGGCAGCGCACCGCGCAGCCACGGCAGGACCCAGGACGCCGCGACGAAGGCGTAGCGCATGACGCCGATGCTCAGGGCCCACCCGCCGAGCGACCCCGCGACGTGCGCGCTGAGCACCAGGATGAGGAAGGCGTCGACCTCCATGTCGAAGCGCGCGCCCAGCGCGCTGGCCGTCCCGGTCCGCCGGGCGACCTGGCCGTCGGCCGCGTCCAGGAGCAGTGCCACGGTGGCCAGACCGGTCAGCACCGCGACCGGCGCCCGCCCGGCGAAGGAGTGGGCGACCAGCGCGGTCACCCCGCCCACGAGCACCGCCCGGGTGAGCGTGACGCGGTTGGCCGGGCCGAAGGGCCCCGTCCGGGAGCGGCGCAGCGCGAGCGTGAGCAGCGCCCAGAGCGCCGCCGCGTACACCGCGCCGGCCAGCCACCCCAGGGGCCCCAACCCGGTCGCCCAGCCCAACAGGGCCAGCAACAGCAGCTGTCCGCAGGCGCCCAGCGTGACGTCGGGCGAGAACGGCCGGGCGCCGTAGCGGATTTGCGTGGTCACCGTGCCTCCCTGTGCTTGTGGCGGAGCTGATGAGTGCCGCGTATCGTAACGGCGTCCTCAAGATCGCCCGCTCTCCGGAACGGGCGCGTCGCAGGTCCAGGAGGGTCCCGATGCCGCGAATCGCCCGTGCGTTCTGGCTCCGCGCCCCGGGGGAGGGCGAGATCCGGACGGTCGAACTGCCGCGGCCCGGACCGGATGAGGTGCTCGTGCGTACTCTCTGCTCCGGCGTGAGCCGCGGGACGGAGACCCTGGTCTTCCGCGGCGGCGTGCCGCGCAGCCAGTACGACACGATGCGGGCGCCGTTCCAGGACGGTGACTTCCCCGGGCCCGTCAAGTACGGCTACCTCAACGTCGGCGTGGTCGAGGAAGGGCCACGTCCGTTGCTGGGCCGCACGGTCTTCTGTCTCTACCCGCACCAGACGCACTACGTCGTCCCGGCGGACGCGGTCACCCCCGTGCCGGACCACGTCCCCGCGCCCAGAGCGGTGCTCGCCGGCACGGTGGAGACCGCGGTGAACGCCGTCTGGGACGCCGCGCCGCTGCTCGGCGACCGGATCGCGGTGGTCGGCGCCGGGATGGTCGGGTGCAGTGTCGCGGCCCTGCTCGCCCGTTTCCCCGCGGTCCGGGTGCAGTTGGTCGACGCGGACCCGGCGCGTGCCCGCATCGCCGAGGCGCTGGGCATCGGCTTCGCGCTGCCCGAGGACGCCCTCGGCGAGTGCGACCTCGTCGTGCACGCCAGCGCCACCGAGGACGGGCTCGCGCGGGCGCTGGAGCTGCTCGCCCCGGAGGGCACGGTCATCGAGCTGAGCTGGTACGGCGACCGGCGGGTGAGCCTGCCGCTGGGGGAGTCCTTCCACTCCCGCCGACTGGTGGTGCGCAGCAGTCAGGTGGGAGCGGTCTCCCCGGCCCTGCGGGCGCGCCGGACCTTCGCCGACCGGCTCGCGGTCGCCCTCGACCTGCTCGCCGACCCCGTCTTCGACGCACTGATCACCGGCGAATCGGCCTTCGACGACCTGCCGTCGGTGCTGCCCCGGCTCGCCGGCGGCGACCTGCCGGCGCTGTGCCACCGAATCCGTTACCCCGAGGGCGGCGGCGCGTAGGAAAGTCCGGCAAAGTCCGCTGCCGCGGACTCCCGCCGGCCCCGATCCAACCGGCCGGCACACCCGACTCACTCTGGAGGAACACCGTGTTCAGTATCACCGTCCGCGATCACCTGATGGTCGCGCACAGCTTCCGTGGCGCGGTCTTCGGCCCCGCCCAGCGACTGCACGGCGCGACCTACGTCGTGGACGCGACCTTCCGCCGCGCCGAACTCGACGCGGACAACATCGTCGTCGACATCGGCCTCGCCACCCAGGAACTCGGCGGGGTGATCGGCGAACTCAACTACCGCAACCTCGACGACGAACCGGCCTTCGCGGGCATCAACACCTCGACGGAGGCGCTGGCCAAGGTCATCGCCGACCGGCTGGCCGACCGCGTACACGCCGGCAACCTCGGCGAGGGCGCCCGCGAGCTGGCCGGGATATCGGTCAGCCTGCACGAGTCACACATCGCGTGGGCGACCTACGAGCGGACTGTATGAGCCGGCCCGTTGCCACCGCGGCGGCGGAGCGCGAGGTGCACTTCTTCCTGCCCGGTGACGTCGACGACCCGGCAGTGCCCAGCGGTGGGAACGTCTACGACCGCCGGGTCTGCCATGGTCTGCCGGCGGCCGGATGGCGGGTGCACCGCCACGCCGTACCCGGCAGCTGGCCCCGGCCGGAGGCCACGGACCGCGAGGAACTGGCGCGGCGCCTGGCCGCGTTGCCGGACGGTGCCGTGGTCCTGCTCGACGGGCTGGTCGCCTGCGGCGTCCCCGATGTCGTCGCCCCGGCCGCCACACGGCTGCGGACGGTCGTCCTGCTGCATCTGCCCCTGGGCGACGAGACCGGGCTCGCCGCGGACCGGGCGGCCGATCTGGATGCCAGGGAGCGGCGAACGCTGCGGTCCGCAGGGGCCGTTGTGGCCACCAGCGAGTGGGCCGCCCGTCGGATCGTCGACCACCACGGGCTTCCCACCGCCCGCGTCCATGTCGCCCGCCCCGGCGTCGATGCGTCCCCGTGCGCTCCGGGAACCGATGGAGCCGGCCGGCTGCTGTGCGTCGCGGCGGTGACTCCGCGCAAGGGGCAGCACCGCTTGGTGCGGGCCCTCGCGGCCGTCGCCGACCTGCCCTGGAGCTGCGTCTGCGTCGGAGGGCTGCGCCGCGAGAAGGCGTACGTCGACGAACTGCGCCGGAACATCGCGGACTTCGGCCTCGGTGACCGCGTTCATCTCGCCGGCCCGCAAGCGGGCGCGGAGTTGGAGGCGAGCCGCGCCGCCGCCGACCTCGTGGTGCTCACCTCGTCCGCCGAGACCTACGGCATGGTCGTCACCGAGGCGCTCGCCCGCGCGACTCCGGTGCTGGCGACCGCGGTCGGCGGTGTCCCGGAAGCCCTGGGGCGGGCCCCGGACGGCAGCCTGCCGGGCCTCCTCGTCGCGCCCGACGCACCCGGGGACCTGGCCTCGGCGCTGCGCGCCTGGCTCGGCGATCGTGAACTCCGCGGCAGGCTGAAGGAATCGGCTCGACAGCGGCGTGCCATGCTGGAGGGGTGGGAGATGACGTCGCACGATCTGGCCGAAGTGCTGGAAGGTCTTCGGCTCGCACCCCGGAGCGCCGGATGAATGCGGTCGGCGCACCTCGATTCGCCGCGGAGTGGCTCGCGCTACGGGAGCGCGCGGACGCCGCCGCCCGCGCGCCCGAGCTGCTGCATCCGCTACGCGCCCGGCTGAACGCGCAGCTGCCGCGGAGTTCCCCGACGCCCTCGGCCGGCCCGGAAGCGCTCCCGGCCCCTCACGAGCTGGTGATCCGTGATCTCGGCTGCGGCACGGGCTCCATGGGGCGCTGGCTCGCCGTCCGACTGCCCGGCCCGCAGCGCTGGATCCTGCACGACCACGATCCCGCGCTGCTCGCCCACGCAGGTGACCGCTTGCCGTCAACGGCCGCCAACGGCAGGCCCGTCACGGTCACCACCGAGTGCGGCGACCTCACCGGCCTCACCGCCGGCACCCTCGCCGGTACGTCCCTGCTCACCGCCTCCGCGCTGCTGGACCTGCTGACCCACGACGAGATGGCCGACCTCGCCGCGGCCTGTGTCGCGGCCGGCTGCCCGGCCCTGCTGGCGCTGTCCGTCACCGGCCGGGTCGAACTCACCCCGTCGGAACCCCTCGACGCCGCGATCGCCGCGGCCTTCAACGACCACCAGCGCCGTACGGACGGCGGCCGCCGGCTGCTCGGCCCGGACTCGGTCGCGGCCGCCACCGAGGCCTTCGAGCGACACGGTGCGACGGTGCTGACGCAGTCCAGTCCGTGGCGGCTCGGCGGCCCGGAAGCGGCGCTGACCGCCAGTTGGCTGCGCGGCTGGGTCGGCGCGGCCGTCGCGCAGCGGCCGGATCTGGCGCTGCGCGGCATCGCCTACCTTCGGCGGCGCCTGGCGGCCTGCGCGGCGGGTGAGTTGAGCGTCACGGTGCACCACACCGATCTGCTGGCGCTACCGCGGCCGGTCAGCGGGACCGGCTGATGAGCGGGTCCCGCTGGGCGTGGCTCAGGGTCCTCGGTGGCCTGGCGATCCTCGCCGTGCTGCTGTGGCACCTGGGCTCCGCCGCCTTCTTGGCCGGCGTGCGCAGGGTCGACGCGGCCACCCTGACGGCCGCCCTCGCCATCGGCCTGCTGACGACGGTGGGCAGCGCCTGGCGCTGGTGCCTGGTGGCCCGCGGGCTCGGCCTGCGGCTGCCGCTCGGCCGGGCCGTCGCCGACTACTACCGCGCCCTGTTCCTCAACGCGGCGCTGCCCGGCGGCGTCCTGGGCGACGTCCACCGCGCGGTACGGCACGGCCGCACGGAGGGCGACCTCGGGCGAGGCGTCCGCGCGGTCGTCCTGGAACGGGTCGCCGGCCAGGTCGCCCTGTTCGCCGTCGGAGCCGCGGTGCTGCTCGTCCCTCCGTCCCCGGCCGGGGCGCGGCTCCGTGAGCTTCTCACCGCGCCCGGTGCCGCGCCGGTGATGGCGGCGGCGTGTGCGGCGGTGGGCGTGACGGCCGTCCTGCTGTACCGACGGCGCGGCATCTCGCGAGGCCGCCGCGGTCTGGGCGCCGCGCTGTCCGAAGCGCGCCGGGGGCTACTCGCACGCGGCGTATGGCCCGGCGTCGTGCTCTCGTCCGTGGTGGTCCTCGCCGGCTACCTCGGGATGTTCCTGCTCGCCGCCCGCGTCGCCGGAGCGACCGCGCCCCCGGCCGTGTTGCTCCCGCTGGTGGTGCTCTCGCTCCTCGCCATGGCCCTGCCGCTCAACGTCGGTGGCTGGGGCCCGCGGGAAGGCGTCGCCGCATGGTCCTTCGGCGCGGCCGGGCTAGGCGCCGCGCAGGGGCTCACCGCCGCCGTGATCTACGGGGTGCTCGCCTTCGCCGCGAGCCTGCCGGGCGCCGCCGTACTGGTCGTCCGAGGTGTGGCGGGGCTGCGCGGCGTCGTCCCGCAGGTCGAGTGCGAAGAGGGTGTCCGCGCCGAGCGTGGCGCGCCGCAGCGGCGGGCGTAGCGCGTCCCGCATCACCGGGGTGCCGGGAAACCGCAGACCGGGTACGCCGTCGCCGAGCAGGACCGGGGCGATGGTGAGATACAGCCGGTGCAGCGCCTGTTCGCGCAGAAAACGGGACACGGTGACGCCGCCGCCCTCGACCAGCACCCGGCCCAGACCGCGCCGGGCGAGCGTCCCGAGCAGACGCTGTGGGGCGAACGCGTCCGGGTCGGGCAGGACCACGGTCTCCACGTCGCTCGCGTGGCCTTCCGGACCGGTGCCGCCCGACGCGCCGTTCGCGTGCTGCCCCACCAGCCACAGGGTCGGGGCCGCGCCATCGGTGAACACCTGGTGCCCGCGCGGCACCCGCCCGCGCGGATCGATTATCACGCGCACCGGGTTGTCCCCGGCGCACGCCCGCACCGTCAGCCGCGGATCGTCCGCGAGCGCCGTACCGGCCCCGACGACCACCGCGTCCGCCAACGCCCGCAGCCGGTGCAGATGGGCGCGGTCCTCCGCTCCGGTGACGTAGTCCGCGTCGCCGGTACGTGTCGCGATGAAGCCGTCCAGGCTCTGGCCGAGCTGTGCGAAGGACAGCCGGGGACCGGCCAGGCACAGCGGCAGATAGCGCTCGGCCAGCTCCGCGGCCTCGGCGGTGGCGGGCGCTGCCCACCGCAGTCCGCCCTGCCCGTCCGGGATCAGCCCGGCGGCCTCGGCCTCCCGCGCGGACCGGATACGGCGAAGCCGGTCCCACGCCTCCACCGCGTCGAGTTCCCTCGCCGAGTCGGTCACGGTGCGCCCTTCCTCACTCTCGGGATCGCGGCAGCCAAAGCGCCGCGGGTGGTGGTCAGAACCCGCATGATGCGCCGCCGCGGTCCCCGGGTTCCGCCTCTTCCGGGCCCAGCAGAGCCGCGTACTCCCCGAACGCGTCGACCAGGCCGGCCAGCAGCTCCTTCCCCTTCCGGGCCGAGGCCAGCGACGGCCGGCCGATCACCCCTGATGCGGTGTACGGGGTCAGGCCGAGGGTGAGCAGATGCTTCCGGCCGTCGGCGACGTGATCAGCAGCGGCATACCCGGGGCCGACCAGCTCAGGGTGGGCGTGCAGCAGGAGGGAGGTCTCCGCCTCTCCTGCGTGCATGTCGCTGTGCGAGGTGGTCACCACTCCGGCCCGGCGGCGTGCGGCGTCCCAGTCGGCCGACCCCGGGAAGAGCGCCATGCGGGTGCCGGTTCCCGCGGATTCCTGCACCACGTTCCGCAACACGTAATTCCCGCCGTGGCCGTTGACGAGCACGAGACTGCCGATCTCGGAACGGCGGAGCGAGGCGGCGATGTCCGTCACGACGGTGTGCAGGGTGGCCGCGGAGATGCTGACCGTGCCCGGCCAGGCGGCGTGTTCGTGGGAGCAGGAGATCGTCAGCGGCGGCAGCAGCTGTACCGGGTGGGCTGCGGCGATCTCCGCCGCGATGGTGCAGGCGATGACGGTGTCGGTCGTCAAGGGAAGGTGCGCGCCGTGCTGTTCGAAGCTTCCGATGGGGAGCACCGCCAGCTTCGCCTGTCGTTCCCGTACGTCGTGTGTGGTGTCCGTCGGTAGCAGGCCGGTGGTCGAAGCCCGTTGTCCCGGAGCGGTCATGGTGGGGCACGGCCTTTCGTCGCTCGGTCTTCCCTTCGGCGCAGCAGTCGCAGCATAGGCGGCGAGCGGTGCCTCCGAGCAGGGGAGTCGCGCACCGCCCTGGGGCAGTGCGACTCGTCAACGTCGCAGTTGGCGCGCCTTGTCATCTTGTGAGCGATTACCGCCGTCCGTTCTCCCGCGCACGTACGATCGCGGGATGACGGAGCCCGGTGCCGATGTCGCGTTCGACCATGCCGCTCGCCAGTCCGGAGTCGTACGGCAACTCCCGGAAGACGACCGGCACATGGTGGTGAGACGCCCGCCGGATGCCGCGTGCCGTAGGGCCGTGCAGCGGGTCGCCGAGGTGCGCATGCCGACGGCGTACGGCGAGTTCCTGGCCGTCGGTTATCTGGACCGCCAGGGCGGAGTGGAGCACGTGGCGCTGGTGCACGGCGATGTCGCCGGCAGGACGGTCCTCGCCCGACTGCACTCGGAATGCCTGACCGGAGACGCCTTCGCCTCCACGCACTGCGAATGCGGCGAACAGCTGTCCGGGGCCCTCCGGGCGATCGCGGCGGAAGGGCGGGGCGTGCTGGTCTATCTGCGTGGCCATGAGGGCCGCGGAATCGGGCTGGTGGCCAAGCTGCGGGCGATGGGGCTGCAGGAGGACGGGCTGGACACGGTCGAGGCGAATATCGCCCTTGGCCTGCCGGTCGACGCCCGCGACTACGGAGCCGGCGCCGCCATCCTGCACGATCTCGGTGTCCGGTCGGTGCGCCTGCTGTCGAACAATCCGCGCAAACGCGAGGCGTTGGTGCGGCACGGCGTCCCCGTCGAGGCGCAGGTCCCGCTGCTGACGCCGCCCGGAGCGGAGAACCTTCGTTATCTGCGCACCAAACGCGAGCGGCTCGATCACGACCTGCCGCACCTGGACCACATTCCCGGCCCGTCCTGAGGCACCGGTGGCCCGCCGGGAGGACATCCGCCTGAGCACACGGAAGGGGCCCGCGACCGCCGTCGCAGGCCCCTTCCGTGGTGGTGCGGTGCTGCCGTCAGGGTGTGACCGGCACACTCCGCGCGGCGGGCGCCTCCTCCGTCGGGACGACGCGCTCCGCGAGGTGACCGAAGATCAGCCCGAAGGCGGTCCACAGCACCAGTTGGATGGCGATCGCCGACAGCCGGAACTGCCAGAGCAGCGTGCCGGAGAAACCGTGCGGCACCTCGTTCATGGACGGCAGGAAGGCGTATGCGAGGCCGACAGCCACGACGAAGGCCGCGCCGCCCGCCACCGTGGCATACCAGTTGCCCAGCTTCGGAGCGAGTCGCCGACCGAGGATCGTCGCGGCGACGGCGAGCAGGATGCCGAGCAGCATCATCAGGAAGTACAGAGCCGTGCGCTTGCCGATGGTGTCGGGGTCGCCGACAGCCGGCGGATTGGCCGGGTACTTCAGGAACGGTACGAGGTAGACGGCCAGCAGGGCCGCGGCGGACAGCAGGACGGCGGTGGCCCGGGCGCCGAAGCGGCCGATCCGGCCCAGGGCGAAGCAGAAGGCCAGCGCGGCGATCCCGCCCAGGGCCACGCCGTAGACCAGTACGCCGGTCGCCAGACCCGCCGTGGACTGCACACCGCGGCTGACGACCTCCACCTCGTGCTCGTGGCCCTGGCCGTGGCTGTGCGCCTGCGCTTCCTCGAACGCGATGGCGGCGTCCACCCGCGGTTCGCCCAGGAAGTAGGCGACGAGGAGAGCGACGACACCGGCTGCCAGACCCGCGAGCATGCCGCGCACCAGGAGTTTTCTGATGGTGACGGAGTTCATTTTTGCGGGGTCCGATCAGTGGCAGGGGAAGCCGAGAAGGTGGCGGCCGTCGTGGACCCACTCGTGGACGTCCGTACCGGACAGCAGTGAGGTGGCGCCCTGCTCCGCGCCGATGAAGTACAGCAGGACCAGCATCAGGACGCCGAAGAACAGCGCCCACGGGGCGATCGCCTTGAGGGGGAGCGTGGCCGGGGTGACGACGCCGGTCGTCGGCGGTGCGATGGTCTGAGCCATGGCGGAACCTCCTGATAGGGGAACTCGCGTCCCGTGTAGTGGAGTGCGTGACGACATGGCGGGTCTGGCTCGCCCGGTCCCGGCCCCCGAAGGGCCGAGTCGAAACCGGACATACAGTGGCGCGACCGCGCCGGGATCCCACCGGCTTCCGTCATGTCGTCGTCAATATCCTCGGGAAGGTACCGCGAAGCGGCGGGCGGGCCAAGGCCGTGGAAGGGGCGGAGTGGGGCAGTGGAGGGGCGCGCAGGACCGACAACTCGCCTTACCGGACGCTCTGTTATCGCTGGGGCACACCGAAAGAGGGGTTCATGACAACTCGGGTGACGTTGATCTCACCGGCCGCCGGGGACGCGCAGCGCGAGGTGCGGTTCGACGACGACGCGCCGCTGAGCGAGGCCGGGCTGCGTCGGGTCCGTGCCGCTGCCGGCGGCCTCCCGGTGGCCGACCGGACCGCCGTGTCCCCATCCGTGCGCTGCCGTCGGACGGCCGGTGAGCTGGGGCTCCCCGTCGAGTCCGCGCCGGAGCTGGCCGGCTGCGCGATGGGTGCCTGGCGCGGCCGGACGCTGGCGGAGGTGGCCGAGGCGGATCCCGCGGCGGTGTCCGCCTGGCTGTCGGACCCCGGCTTCGCGGGGCACGGTGGCGAGTCGCTGCGGGAGCTGTGCGGCCGGGTCGAGAGCTGGCTGGCCGATGTGGCCGGCGCCTCCGGGCGCGTGCTGGCAGTGGTGGAGCCGGACGTGGTGCGAGCGGCGGCGGTCTGCGCCCTGCGGGTGCCGGTGGATGCCTTCTGGCGGATGGATGTGCCGCCGTTGACCGCGACCGAGCTGAGCGGTCGGGGTGGGCGCTGGAATCTGGGGCTGGGGTGGGCACTGGGGCGTCCGTAAGGGGCTCGGCCCGCCGGGGCCGTGCGAAAAAAAATGACTGCGCATCTATCCATAAAAGGGACATAAGTGCAGAATAAAGAGTGCGTGGTCAGATGCCTCGCGGTACGGCCGGACTTGTGAACCAAGGAGGCGAGTCGCATGGCCGACGTCTCACACACCAGGGGCGACCTCGCAGGTCACCCCGACGCGACCGAGATGCAAGCCAGATACGACCGGGTTCTCGGTGGGCGTGACGTGGTACTCGTGGACGGACCGGTGTTCCTCGTCGGCCTGTACTGCGCCGCTTCGCCATGGATCATCCATTACACGGGCTCGCAGTCCGCGCTCGTGACGCACAACCTCATCGTCGGCATCGCGATCGCGCTGCTGGCGCTCGGGTTCACCGTGACGCCGGACCGTATGTACGGCCTGAGCGGTGCGATGTGCGCGATGGGTGCCTGGATGATCGTGGCGCCCTGGATCGTCGGCACCAACCCGGACGCCGGTGTCATCTGGAACAACATCGTCATCGGCGGCCTCACATTCCTGCTGGGTGCGATGTGCGTCGCCGTGGCGTCCAGAACCCGCCGCGTGACGTGAAGCCCGCTCCCGTAAAGGGCTGCTGACAACCCGTCGGCCCGCCTGCCGCCCAACGGACGGCGGCGGGCCGGTGCGTGTCCGCCCGGCGCCGGAAGGCGGTCATCCCGGCGGCGGTACGTCCGGTCGGGGCCGTTCTCCGGCGTAGCCGGGGTACGGAGCGAAGGGGCGGCCGAAGAACCCTGCCAGCACGAGACCGCCCGCGATGAGCAGGCCGTCCCCGAAGGCGATGCCGACGGCGAGCAGGCCGGCCGCGGCGAGCAGTGCCGGCCGGGCGGCGCCGCGCCGGTATGTGTCGCGCCGGAGCGCAGGCCGTGGGCCGACGGCCGGGGCGGCGCGGGAGTGTGGGGTGCGGTGGCGCCGGAACCGTTCGGCGACGTCGGCGAGTTGGCGGTCCTGCTCGGGGGGCACGCGGCGTCCCTCCTTGTGCGGGGGCAGGTCGGCGTACGCGGGCACGGCGTGAAGGGGCGGCGCCGCTGCGGGCGGACGGGGCAGTAGGCGGGGAAGAGGGAATGTGCGCCCCGAGCCAACGCGGCCGTGGGCATGCGTGGGTCACCACGTCACAGGCCTTGTTGTGCCCTGCGGCGCCCTGCCCGTAACTCTGTTGACCTGACCGGTGACGCTCATGGACCGGATCGGACCGGACCGGAGGTGCCGGCGGGCGACGGGCCGTCGTCACTGCGCCGGCCGGCTCTGTGGTCCATGTCAGGGATGGGGCGGGTGAGGCGTCGGCGTCCTCCCGCACGCGTATGCGCGAACCGGGCACAGTGGGGTAAATCGTGTTCAAGGGTCATCCGGCGGCGCCCTCCTGGGTGGCACGGCTGATCCCCGTGGCGGAGGCGCCGCCGACCCGCCGGACCACCGTCCTGCCACCCGGAGAGGTAGTGCCACGTGACTGCTGTGCCCGTCGATGACCACGCGGACTTCGCTGACGCCGACCGCGGATTCATCGCCGCGCTCGACCCGCCCCACGTCCTCGCGGCGGACGGCCGCGTGGTCTGGGACGCCGAGGCGTACGGGTTCCTGGCGGGCAACTGCCCTGATACGGCGAACGAGAGCCTGTGGCGCCAGGGCCGGCTGGTCAGCAGGCAGGGGCTGTACGAGGTGACGGAGGGCATCTACCAGCTCCGGGGGCTGGACCTGTCCAATATGACGCTGGTGGAGGGCGAGCACGGCGTCATCGTCATCGACCCGCTCCGCTCGGCCGAGACCGCGGCCGCGGGGCTGGAGCTCTACCGTCAGCACCGCGGCGACCGGCCGGTCACCGCGCTGATCTACTCGCACTCCCACGAAGACCACTTCGGCGGCGCGCGCGGCGTGCTGCCGCACGGCCAGGACCGGGTTCCGGTGCTGGCTCCCGCCGGCTTCCTGCGGCACGCGGCCGGCGAGAACGTCTACGCGGGGACGGCCAGGACCCGGCGCGCCGTCTACATGTACGGCACGGAGCTGCCCAAGGGGCCGGCCGGCCAGATCGGCTGCGGTCTGGGCACCACGACCTCCACCGGCACCCGCACCCTCATCCCACCCACCGTGGACATCACCAGCACCGGACAGGAGGAGATCGTCGACGGTGTGCACATCGTCTTCCAGCTGACGCCGGACACCGAGGCGCCGGCGGAGATGAACTTCTACTTCCCGGCGCACCAGGCGCTGTGCCTGGCGGAGAACGTCACCCACACCCTGCACGACATCCTCCCGCTGAGCGGTGCGGCCGTCCGCGACAGCAGGGCATGGGCGCACCGCCTCAACGAGGCCCTCGCGCTGTTCGGCGACGACGCGGAGATCGCCTTCGCCTCCCACCACTGGCCGACCTGGGGCAAGGAGCGGGTCGGCGGCCTGCTGACGCATCAGCGTGACCTCTACGCGTATCTGCACGACCAGACGCTGCGGCTGCTCAATCAGGGACTGACCGGCACGGAGATCGCGGAGGAGCTGCGGCTGCCGCCGGCGCTGGAGCGGGTGTGGGCCAACCGCGGCTATTACGGCTCGGTCAGCCACAACGCCAAGGCGATCTATCAGCGCTACATGGGCTGGTTCGACGGAAACCCCGCCCATCTCTGGGAGCACCCGCCGGTCGAGCAGGCCAAGCGCTACGTGCAGGTCCTGGGTGGCGTCGAGGCGGTGTGCGACGCGGGCAAGCGGCTCGCCGACGGCGGCGATCTGCGGTTCGCGGCCACTCTCCTCAATCACGCGGTCTTCGCCGACCCCGGCCATACGCGGGCCCGTCTGGAGCTGGCCGCGGTCTACGAGCGGCTGGGTCACGGCTGTGAGAACGGCACCTGGCGCAACTTCTATCTCACCGGGGCGATGGAGCTGCGCGGCACCCTCGCCGAGGTGCGCCCGGAGACGACCGGCCCGGAGATGGCCGTCGCGCTGACCGTCGACCAGCTCCTGGATTCACTCGCCATCCGGATCGACGGGCCCAGGGCCGCGGAGTTCACGCTCTCCTTCGACTGGTACGTCACCGATCAGGACCGCACCTGGCGCCTGGCGCTGTCCAACGGTGCGCTGACCCACCGCAGCTCGCCCGGCCCGCCGGGTCCGTCCGGGGAGCGGCGGCCGGACCTGACGCTGCGGCTCACCAAGGTCCAACTGCTCGGTCTGCTCGCCGGCCGGGGGACGGCCGAGGTCGAGCAGGAGGGGGACGCGGGGGCGCTGCAGCGGCTCATGAGCCTGCTCGTGGAGCCGAGCCCCGATTTCCCCGTCGTCACGCCCTGACCGGTCTCCCGCGAGACGAGGCTGCGTGTTAGGTTAGCCTTACCTAACCATGAATGCGAGGGGTGAGGCATGGGGGCAGGGGAGCTCTCCGGGCGGACGGCACTGGTCACCGGGGCCGGCGGCAGCGCGGGGGAGGCCGTGGCGCGACTGCTGGCAGATCACGGTGCGCGGGTGATCGCCGTGGACCGCGACGCGGACGGTATCGCCGCACTGCGATCCGCGTACGGCGCCGCGCGCATGACCACCCGCGCCGTCGACATCACCGACCGCGCCGCCGTCGAGAATCTGGTGGACGAGGCCGAGCGCACCGTCGGACCACTGGACATCCTCGTCAACGCCGCCGGCGTGCGGCGCGCCGCACCCGTCGTCGAACTCAGCGACCAGGACTGGGACGATCTCTTCGCGGTCAACACCACCGGCGTCTTCCATCTCTCCCGGGCGGTCGCCCGCCGCATGACCGCCCGCCGGGCCGGCAGCATCATCACGGTGGGCTCCCACCCCCTCGGCGTGCCCCGGGCCGGTCTGGCCGCGTACGCCGCCTCCAAGGCCGCTGCCGCGTTCTTCACCAAGTGCCTCGGCAACGAGCTGGCACCCAGTGGTGTGCGGTGCAACGTCGTCTCGCCGGGCGCCCCTCGGGGCACCGGGCCGCGGCGTCGCCCGGCCCCGGCGGGCACCGGTGGCTCCGCCCGCGGCGCGGCACGGACCACACAGGGGTCGGCCACGCGGCCAGGACCGACCGCCGAGACCCACGACCTCGCCGAAACCATCGCCTTCCTCGTCTCCGACCGCGCCCGCCACATCACCATGCACGATCTGCACGCCGACGGAGCCCTGGCGCTGCGCGCCTGACCACGGATGCGTGCCCGCGTCCGCCCGGCACCTCCGCCGCGTCGGCGGAGCCCGGCCGCAGGCGCCGTACCCCGTCCCGACACCCGCCCCGCACCAGCGAAAGGCCCTGTCATGGCGCTGCCCGTCACCGCCCCCTCCCCGACGCACACTCCGGACGCGGTGCGCGGGCACCGCGCCGCGGCAGCCGGACTGCCGCTCACCACCGCCCAGGCCGGTCTGTGGCGCAGACAGGCCCTCGACCCCGGCAGCCCCGCGCTGAACAGCGCCGAGTGCATCGAGATCCACGGCCCGCTGGACCCCGTGGTCTTCGCCGAAGCGCTCCACCGGACCGTCGGCGAAACCGACGCCCTGCGCGTACGCATCGAGGAAACCCCGCACGGCCCGCGGCAGTTGGCCCTGGCGATAGAAGCGCCCGGACACGGCTTCCCGCTCCAGATCGCGTCGCTCCTCGACCAGGGCGACCCCGACGCGGTCGCCGGCTCCTGGATGCGTGACGACCTCGGCCACCCCTTCGACCTCGGCGCGGGCCCCCTCTTCCGGCACGCCCTCTTCCAGGTCGGTGAGCGCCGCTGGCTCTGGTACCAGCGGGTGCACCGCCTCGCGCTGGACAGCTTCGGCCACGCGCTGGTCACCCGCCGGGCGGCCGAGATCTACAGTGCCCTCGCGGCGGGGGAGGAGGCCGGGGCCAGCCCCTTCGGGCGGCTCGCCGGCCTGGTCGCCGAGGACGCCGCCTACCGCACCTCCGAGGCGTACGCCGCCGACCGCGCCCACTGGAACCGCGTCCTGGCCGGCTGCCCCGAGACCCCCACCCTGGCCGGGCGCCGCGCTCTGCCGTCGCGCACCTTCCTGCGCCGCACCGTATGGATCAGCACCGAGGTCACCAGGCGGATCGAGGCGCTCGCCGGCGCCGTCCGCGCCACCTGGCCCGAAGTCCTCATCGCCGCCCAGGCGTGCTACCACGCCCGCGCCACCCGCACCGCCGACGTCGTGCTCGGCCTGCCGATGCGTGGCCGGATGAGCCCCGCGGCGCTACGGGTTCCCGGCACGGTCTCCCACGTACTGCCGCTGCGCCTCACCGTCGGCCCGCGGGCGACCTTCGCCGACCTCACCCGGCAGGTCGTCCTCGGTGTCCGCGCCGCCCGCCGCCACCAGCGCTACCCCTACGAGGACCTCCGCCGCGACCTCGGCAGGCCCGGCACGGCCGGGGCGCCGGCCGGCCCGCTGGTCAACGTCCTGCCCTTCGACCACGGGCCGGACTTCGCCGGAGCCCACTCCGACGCGCACAACCTGTCCGCGGGCCCGGTCGACGACCTCACCGTCCACGTCTACGACCGGGGCGACGCCGCCGGCCTGCGCATCGACCACGACGCCAACCCCGCCCTCTACGGCGAGCGGGAGCTGGCCGCCCACCAGGACCGGTTCCTCGACCTCCTCGGCCGGATCGCGGACACCGACCCGCACGCCCCGCTCCCCACCGGGGACGCGGCCCTCGCGCGGGTACCGCGGCGCGAGCGACACCCCGGGTATCTGGTGGAGTAGGGGGTGAGAAGGTCGCCCGCGTCCGCCGCGGGCGCGTCAGATCGGGAAGGAACCGACGAACCATGTGTGCCACTGCCGCACCCGCGTCGACCGGAGCGGGCCGATGAGCGACGACGACTCCGTACTCCTGCACACCGAAGGGCGGGCCGGATATCTCACCCTCAACCGGCCGCGCGCCCTCAACGCCCTCCACCACACCATGGTGCGCCGGATCGACGAGGCCCTGAGCGCATGGGAGCGGGACCCCGCCGTGGCGACCGTGGTGATCCGGGGAGCCGGTGAGCGGGGCCTCTGCGCCGGCGGCGACATCCGCAGCATCCACGACGACGTCCGCTCCGGCGGCGGGGCGGCCTCGAAGACCTTCTGGCGCGACGAGTACCACCTCAACGCCCGGATCGCCCGCTACCCCAAGCCGTACGTCGCCCTGATGGACGGCATCATCATGGGCGGCGGGGTCGGCGTCTCGGCCCACGGCTCCGTACGGATCGTCACCGAGCGCTCCCGCGTCGCCATGCCGGAGACCGGCATCGGCTTCGTGCCCGACGTCGGTGGGACGTACCTGCTGGCCCGCACCCCTGGTGAGCTGGGCACCCATCTCGCGCTCACCGGCGGCGAGATGGACGCGGGCGACGCGTTGCTGTGCGGGCTCGCCGACCACTTCCTCCCCGCCGAGCGGCTGCCGGAATTCACCGCCGCGCTCGCCGGTACGGACGTGGCCGAAGCGCTGCGGCAGCACACCGAGGTGGCCCCCGGCGGCGAACTGGCCGGACACCGCACGTGGATCGACAGCTGCTACGCGACCGACTCGGTCGAGGAGATCGTCGACCGGTTGGAGCGCAGCGGCGAACAGGCCGCCAAGCAGGCCGCGCAGACGCTTCTGAGCAGGTCGCCCACGGCGTTGAAGGTCACCCTCGCGGCACTGCGCAGGGCTCGCGCGCTCGACTCCCTGGAGCAGGTGCTCGACCAGGAGTTCCGCGTCTCGTGCACCGCGCTGACCGCGCCGGACCTCGTCGAGGGCGTCCGTGCGCAGATCGTCGACAAGGACCGCGCTCCGCGCTGGTCGCCGTCCCGGCTGAGCGAGGTGACTTCGGCGCAGGTCGAGCGCCACTTCCGGTCGCTGGGCGACGAGGAACTCGGCCTGGCCGGCGGCCCGGACGCCGGGACGGAGCCGGTCTGAAGCCACCCGGCGCCGCGGGTCGGCAGGGTTGCGGCCGGGGCCGGACTCAGACCGTGGAGTCCCCTGCGAGCGCGTACAGCAACTCGTAGGTGGTGTGCACCATGTGGCAGGTGCGGCCGCGGCGGGTGGCGGTGGCGGCGAGGCCGGTTCCGGAGGCGGGGTGGTAGCCGAGGAACGCCTGCTGGCCGAAGGTCGCCCCGACGTGGAAGAGCATCGGCCCGCCGGCGGCCGGATGCTGATACCAGGCCAGGGTGTGGGTGTGCCGGTGCCGCCAGCCGCGCCGCAGCAGCGGCACCTGCACATCGTGCAGTGGCTCACGCAGTGGCGTGTCCTCGGGGAAGAGGTGCGCTTCGAGGTAGGTGAGCAGATCGCCGGGGACCGCGCGGACGGCGCCGGCGGCGACGAAACCGGCCATGTCGGCACCGGCGACCGGCGTGCGGCCGTTCGTACGGTGGCCGATGGCGTCGGTCCCGGTGGTGCCGGGCGCCAGCGTGGTGCCGGTCAGTCCGAGGGGGCGCAGCACCCGGTCGGTGAGCAGCGTCGGGTAGTCCGCGCCCGCGGCCGCGCTCATCGCCGGGCCGAGCAGCGCAAGACCGAAGTTGGAGTAGTGCCAGCGGGTGCCGGGACGGTGCGGGAGCCGGGTGCGGGCGAACGTCCTGACCAGGCGCTCGGTGTCGTAGCCGGCGTAGCCGTTGCGGTAGGGGTGCAGCAGGGCGTCGGCCACCAGATCGCGGGGGATGCGCGGCAGCCCCGAGGTGTGCGTGGCCAGCTGCCGCAGGGTGATCCGGCGCAGGTCGGCGGAGACCGGCGGCAGGCCGGGCAGGTGGTCGGTGACCGCGTCGTCGAGGGACAGGACGCCGGATCGGGCGAGCGAGGCGAGCAGCAATACCGTGTACGTCTTGGAGAGCGAGCCCAGTTCGTAGCGCAGCGCCTCGCGCGGCATCGGCGGCGGGAGGGCGGTGCCTCCGCTGACGACGGTCCGCCGGCCGTGCCGGGTGATGGCCAGCACGACGTCCGGCGCGTCGATCTGCGCCAGCGCGTCCGTGAGGCGGTCGGTGAGGCGGTCCGCGAGGGCGGCGGGTCGCGGTGCGCTCATCGGACGGCGGACAGCGCCCGGGAGGTGGCCATGGCGGAGGCGAACGCGGCGACCAGGGTGGGGTGGTGCACCAGGTCGAAGACCTCCGCCGCGTCACCCTCCGGCATCTCGCGGTGAATGGGCATCGCACCGGAGGCGGACTGCGCGGCCGCGTACCGCTCCCACAGATCCGCGTCGAGCGTGGGCCGGGGCAGGCAGGCGTCGACGACGAGGAGTTCGCCCAGCAGATCCCAGTGTTCGAGGTCCGCCCAGTCCTCCATCCAGGCGGGCAGGTACAGCGCGAGATAGGAGGCGATGTCCGGGGGGATGCGGTCCGGCGCCTCACCCCAGTTGGTGAGGTGGAAGACGGTGTGGGTCAGGTCGTAGGCGATGTGCAGCTGGACCGTCCAGGGCTCGGGCATCCGGCCCAGCCAGGTGCGCGCCACGCTCTCGTCGAAGTCGCTGCTGGGTGTCAGGCCGAGCTTGCGTTCGGCGTTGAGCACTCCGAGGCGGCGGTTGGGCGCCATCTCCAGCGCCGACCAGGTGGTGGTCCGTCGGGCGACCTCCACGGCCTCCTCCAGACCGGGATGGCGGCGGCCCAGCTCGTGGAAGGTCGCATAGACCTCCAGCGGCACCGGCGAAAGGGGCTCTTCGTACTGGAGGGCCGCCAGCACGTTGCCCCCGTCCAGCAGCTCACGCCAGGCGAAGTCCAGCAGCGCTCCGGCGCGGGCGTGCTGCTTCGATCCCGCCACGCCCTCCCGGAAGAGCACATGCATGTTGAGCGCCAACTCCCCGATCGGCTTGAGCCGTTCGATCACCGCGCTGCCGGTGGCGCGGTCCTCGGTTGTCAGCCGGAAGTGGTCGCGGTGGTCGTCGAGCCAGGCCAGAGCCCGGTCGCCGACGGCGTGCAGCAACGCGGGGGGAGCGGCGGTCAGGGTCACGTGGGCTGCCTTCGCTTTCTCAAGGGGTCGCGGCCACCGCCACAACGGCACCGCCGTCCGCCGTGGCCTCGTCCGAGGCGATGCGGGCGAGGGTGCCGGCGAAGGCGGTCACCAAGGTCGAGTGGTAGCAGGCCGTGAACGCCTCGGCGCCGTCACCCGGACCGGGAGGCGCGCCGCCGATCTCGGGCACGCTGCCGTCGGGCGCCTGGGCGTCGGCCAGGCGCTGCCAGGCCACCGGGTCGTACGGAGCCGCGGGCAGGCAGGCCGTCACGGCCAGCAACTCACCCACCAGGTCCCACAGTTGCTCCTCCAGCCAGGTCTCCAGCCAGGCGGGCAACCACAGCCGCAGATACTCCGCGAGCTCCCCGGAGAGCTGTCCGCGGGCGCGCCCCCAGTCGGTGAGATGGAAGACGTCATGGGTCACGCCGTACGCCGCCTTGCGGTCCAGCGTCCACGGCTCGGGCATCGAGCCGAGCCCGGTGAGCTTCAGCACGGCGTCGAACGCGGCGTGCGGGCGCAGACCGATCCGCTGCTCCGCGTTGAGCACGCCGAGCGTACGGGTGTGGTCCTCGCGCGCGATCCGCCAGCTGCGCAGTCCGGTCGTCGCGGGCAGCAGCTCCTCCACGGCGGTGTTGCGCAGACCGGCCTGCGCGAACACCCCGTACAGCTCCACCGGATAGGTCGCCCGGGGCTCACCGCGGATCAGCTCGGCGAACAGCTCACCGTCCCGCGTCTCCTCCCAGGCGAAGGCGAACAGCCCGGCCGCCTGCTTCCGGACGGCGGCGCGGGGGTGCGACGTCCGGATCAGCTGGGTCAACTCCGCCAGTTCACCGAGGGGCTTGAGCGTCAGGTTGGGATCGGCGTCCGTCGTGACGTTCGGGGGCAGGCGGAAGTGTGCGCGTGCCCGCTCCAGCCACCCCAGACTGTCACCGACCATGCGGTCGAGCAGCTCCGGGGCGCCCCGGCCCCCGGTCACCCGCCCCGTCCGTAGAAGCGCCGGGCGGCCGCCACATGCAGCGTCACGCGGGCGTCGCCACCGCTCATCTGACGGACGAACACCAGCCCGGCATCGAGACCCAGCGAGGGCGGCGCCTCGGGCAGCCGGGCCAGCCAGCGTCCCAGTCCGGCCGCCTGCAGCCAGTCCCTGCGGCGAACTGCCCGGACGAAGCCGCGGGCAAGGTCGTCGGTGCGCGCCGCCAGGCTGTCGGCGAGCGTGGGCGCGAGGCCGGGGAGCGCGAGAGCGGCCAGTTGTGACACACGGTGAGAGAGTCTCGGCCACGGATCGGTGCTCACCCATGCCGCACCGGCGTGTGGCGCCTGTGGCCAATGGTCCGCGCCGCTGGGCAGGTAGGCGTGCGAGGCCTCGATCAGGCCGCGGTAACTCCACACCGACACCTCGGAGGCGTCGGTTCCCGGCGGGTAGGCCGCCAGGGCCTCCCGCACCACCGTTCTGTCGTCCTCGCCGCCGCGTACCGCCCGGTGGTCCAGCGCGTACGGCGCGAGCGCGTCGGCGCCGAGCACCCGGATCGCGGCCAGCGCCAAGGCATCGCCCTGGCGCAGAACTCGGGACAGCGCATAGGGGTCGCCCTCACCTCGGAGGGCGAGGGCGACTCCATGTGCGGCATCAGCGATCACAGCGCTCAGCGGGACTGCTCCCTGCGTCTGTTCAGCCAACGCCTGCCCCTTAGCGGGCGTCGGTCTTGGGGCGGGGGGTGGGGGGTGAGATAAGGAGCAGGGCTGCGAGGAGCAGTCCGCCGCCGCACTCCCGCGTGTCGCGGAAGACACCGTGGGGTTCGGCGGAGTCCAGCATGCCTTCGACCTCTGCGGTGAGAGCGGTCGTCTCCACCGTGCGGTCCGTCACCATACGATCATCTCCTTCTGTTGCGGAGTTCCAGCGTTACATCAGCCCTAATCGGTCGCAAACGGAAGAAACCGTCTCAGCGGTCTTCTTCGTGTCCTCCGGGTTGAACGAGGGGTCCGCTGCGCGCGGCACCGCTCGCGGTGGCCGGATCCAGGACCATCAACTCGCGTTCCCTCAAGGGTGGTTGAGTGCAATCGTGAGATTCGTCGATCGGCCCCGGGGCTGGTTCCACTGCGGGTGGGCTGCTTCGAATGTCCCCCGGATGGCCCCGTACTCCGACGCAGGAGAGTGGTGCCGGAGTCGGCCGATCGGGTCGCCGTGGCCCGTCGTGGACCCCTCGTTCCCTGACAACGGCCGGGCCCTGGCCCGCGCTCGAGCGGTCCGCTGCGCGACGCTCGACGCCACCGGTCGTGAACTCGACGTCCAACGGGGCGACTTGCTCACCCTCGGCGCGTGGTGAAGCGCTGTCGTGCGGTGGTGACGGGGCCGGGAAAGGCCGCGCGCCGCCGGGCGTCAAGGCGTGGCGAGGGCGATCTCGGTCGACTTGATGAGCGCGGTGACGGAGGAGTCGGGGGCCAGTCCCAGGTCGGTGACCGCGTCCTTGGTGATCGCGGCGGTCAGTACGCCGCCGGCGACGCTGACCTTGACGCGGGCCATCGCGCCGCCGCTGGTGACCTCGGTGACGGTGCCGGGGAGCCGGTTGCGGATGCTCAGCCCGTCGACCGCGCCGGTGGCCAGGGAGACCTCGGTGGACTTGATGAGCGCACGCACCGCGGAGTCCTCGGCCAGGCCCAGTTCCTCGGCCGACTCGCGGGTGATCGCCGCGGTGATCTCCTGGCCGCCCGCAAGGCGGACATGTACGGCCGCCATCACCTCGCCGGTCGTGACGGCGGTGACGGTGCCGGACAGCTGATTACGGATGCTCAGGCTCATGGGCTGCCTCGTCGCTGAGTGGAATACCGAATGAAGGGATAAGTGAGGGAAAGTTCAGTAATGCGCCATGCGTTCCCGCACTCTAGCCACCGCACCGCAACCGGGCCCGAGATCGCCGCGCCGCACCGGCGAGCGGCCCTCCGCTCCGCTTCGGACCTTCCTCCAACCGGGCTGGCGCATGCTATGGAGACTCGCCTCATACATTGCACATGCCAGCCGAAGGCGCATATCTTGTCGCACATGCAGTCCTACACGATTGGTCAGGCGGCGCGTCTGCTGGGCGTCAGCCCCGACACGGCCCGCCGCTGGGCGGACGCCGGCAAGGTCGCGACCCACCGCGACGAGGGCGGCCGCCGACTGATCGACGGCCGCGACCTGGCCGCCTTCTCCACCGAGATCGCCCAGGACGGCGCCGGCGAGGAAGACGCCTCCTACACCTCCGCGCGCAACGCCTTCCCCGGGATCGTCACAGCCGTCACACTCGGCGACGTGGCGGCGCAGGTCGAGATCCAGGCCGGGCCGCACCGGCTGGTCTCCCTGCTGACCCGGGAAGCGGTCGAGGAGCTGGGACTCGAAGTGGGCGTGCAGGCCACCGCCCGCGTGAAGTCCACCAGCGTGCACATCGACCGCACCTGAAACCCCCACCGCACGACCATTCCTCCGCAGCGGCGTCGCCGTCCCCGGCGCGGCTTTCCATCCGCTCGGGCGCGCTCCCGCGCCCGCGTAACAAGGAGTCACGCCATGTCCCCCGTAGTTCCGCGCCGCCGCGCCCTCGCAGCGATGGCTATCGCCGCCCTGCTCGTCCCGCTGGCCGCGTGCGGCAATGACAGTAAGAAGGACAGCGGTGAGGAGAAGTCCGGCGCCGCCCCGCGGACCGAGCTCACCGTGCTCGCCGCCTCCTCGCTGACCGATGTGTTCAAGACCGCCGGCGCCGCCTACGAGAAGGAGCACCCGGGCACGAAGCTGACGTTCTCCTTCGCCGGGTCGCAGGAACTCGCCGCCCAGGTCAAGCAGGGCGCCCCCGCGGACGCCCTGGTCACGGCCGACACCAAGACCATGGACGGGCTGAAGGCGGACGCCGGCCGGTCCACCGTCATCGCCAAGAACCGGCTGGTCATCGCGACCGGCGAGGGCAATCCCAAGAAGATCGGCGGGCTCAAGGACCTCACCGGCAGCAAGCTGAAGGTCGTCCTCGCCGCGCCGGAGGTTCCGGTCGGCCGCTACAGCAAGCAGGTGCTGGACGCCCAGAAGCTCAGCGTGCACCCGGTCTCCCAGGAGCCCAACGTCCGCGCGGTCCTCAGCAAGGTGGAACTCGGCGAGGCGGACGCCGGCATCGTCTACAAGACGGACGCCGCCACCGCCTCCGGCAAGGTCGACGCCGTCGACATCCCCGATGCGCAGAACGCCGTCGCCGCCTACCCGGCCGCGACCTTGAAGACGTCCGAGCACGGGGCCGCGGCGGCCGCGTTCGTGAAGTGGCTCAGCACGCCGGAGGCGCAGAAGATCCTTCGCCAGGCGGGCTTCCAGAAGCCGTAGCCGCACCCGCGCGCACGGCACTGTCCGGCTCGGGGGAGCGGACAGCGCCGTGCGGCGGCGCGCACCACAGGCCGTACCGCACACCGGCCCCGAACCCAGGAACTCCGATGAGACGCCCCCGCACTCCCGCCCGGCAACCGGCGGGCCGCTCCCGTGTCCCCGGAGCCGGTACGCCGGTCGCCCTCGCCCTGCCGGCGCTCCTGGCGATCGCCTTCCTGCTGCTCCCGCTGATCGGCATTCTCGCCCGTACCACCTGGAGTGACCTCGGCAGCCATCTGAGCACCCCGGGGGTCGTCGAGGCGGTCCGGTTGTCGCTGCTCGTCTCCTTCTGGGCGCTGGGGCTCTCCTTGGTGCTCGGAGTGCCGCTGGCCTGGCTGCTGGCGCGCGTCAACTTCCCCGGCAAGGCGCTGGTGCGCTCCCTTGTCCTGCTGCCCATGGTGCTGCCACCGACCGTCGGCGGCGTGGCCCTGCTCCTCGGCTTCGGCCGCCGCGGGCTCCTCGGGCCGTGGCTGGAGAACACGTTCGGGCTCACCCTGCCGTTCCACAGCTCCGGCGCGGTGGTCGCCGCCACCTTCGTCGCGATGCCGTTCCTCGTCATCAGCCTGGAGGGGGCGCTCGCCGGACTGCGGCCGAGCTACGAGGAGACCGCGGCCTCCCTCGGTGCCTCACCGGTGCGCGTCTTCTGCACCGTCACCCTCCCCATGGTCGCCCCCGGCCTGGCCGCCGGCGCCGCGCTGACCTGGGCACGGGCGCTCGGTGAATTCGGTGCCACCATCACCTTCGCGGGCAACCTGCCCGGCACCACCCAGACCCTGCCGCTTCAGGTCTATCTGCTGCTCCAGGACTCCCCGGAAGCCGCCACCTCGGTCTCCCTGCTGTTGCTCGCCATCGCGATGGGCGTCCTGGTGGCGCTGCGCGGTCGGTGGACCGCGGGCGCCGCCGACCGAGCGAGCCGGCGCCCCGCCGCACGCCCTGCCGAGGACGCCGACCTGCCGACGCCGCCCGCCGTCGGCCCCGCACTTCCCGCCGACGAACCCCTCGGGCCGCAAGAGCGTTGGCCGCTGCATGCCGACGTCACCGGCTTCACCCAGCTCACCCTCGACGCCGAAGCGGGCACCACCATCGCCGTGGTCGGACCCAACGGTGCCGGCAAGACCACCCTGTTGCGGGCCCTTCTCGGCCTGACCCCGCGAGCCCGTGCCACCCTGCGCCTGGGCGACAGCGATGTCTCCGCGGCGGCTCCGCACCGCCGCGGCGTCGCCTGGGTGCCGCAGGACGGCGCGCTCTTCCCGCACCTGTCCGCGCTGAGCAACACGGCGTACGGGCTGCGAGCGCACGGCGTCCCGCGTTCCGAGGCCCGCCGGCAGGCGCAGCGATGGCTCGACCGACTCGGCGTCGGCCCGCTGGCGCACCGCAGACCGGCCCAGCTCTCCGGAGGGCAGGCCCAACGCGTCGCTCTGGCAAGGGCGTTGGCCGCCCGGCCACGTCTGCTGCTCCTCGATGAGCCGCTCGCCGCCCTCGACCAGACGACCCGCGCCCACGTGCGCCACACTCTGCGCGGCCACCTCGCGGAGTTCGGCGGCGTCTGCCTGCTCGTGACCCACGACCCGGTCGAAGCGGTCTCCCTGGCGGACCGCGTACTGGTGCTCGACGGCGGCCGCGCCCTCCAGGACGCCACGCCCGCCGAGGTCACCCGGCACCCCCGTTCGCCGTGGGTGGCCCGGATGCTCGGCCGCAACGCCTGGCCGGGGGTCGCCGCCGGCGACGGCCTCAGCCTGGCCGGTGGCGGGCATCTCGTCGTCGCCGACCGGCTGCCCGAAGGGAACCGCGGCCTGGCGATCATCGCGCCCGAGGCAGTATCCGTCCACGTCACCAGGCCCGCGGGCAGTCCCCGCAACGTCTGGCCGGGCACCGTCCGCGAGATCACCACCGCCGGCAGCCGGCTGCGTGTCCTGGTGACCTCGCCCGAGGCCCCCGATCTCGTCGCCGAGATCACTCCGCAGGCCGCGCTCGAACTCGGCCTCGCCGACGGGGTTTCCGTATGGACCAGCGTCAAGGCCACGGAGGTCTCGCTGGTCACGCTGTGAGGGGGCGGCACGCGGGTGGGTTGCTCCGGCCGGCGCTCGACCGGCGCACCGCCCCTGCCCGTCGTGCGGGCGCTGTCCCCGGTCAGTGCGGCGTGGGCGCCGGGGCCAGGACGAAGACGGGAATCTCGCGGTCCGTCTTCTTCTGGTAGTCGTCGTAGTCGGGGTACGCCTCCACGGCGCGGCCCCACCACAGGGCCTTCTCCTCCCCGGTGACCTCACGGGCAGTCATGTCCTGCCGCACCGGCCCGTCCTGAAGCTCCACCCGGGGGTCGGCGACGACGTTGTGATACCAGACGGGGTGCTCGGGGGCGCCGCCGAGGGAAGCGACCACGGCGTAGGTGCCGTCGTGCTCCACCCGCATCAGCGGACTCTTGCGGATCTTGCCGCTCTTGGCTCCCCGGGTGGTCAGAATGACGACGGGCATTCCCCGCATCGTCGTCCCTTCCTTGCCGCCGGAGCTCTCGTACGACGTGACCTGGTCACGTACCCACTGGGTCGGGCTCGGCTCGTACTCACCCTGAAGAGGCATGCTGCGCGTCCCATCTGCGAGGTCTTGCGTCGGTCCATCGTGGCCCCGGCGATCCGCGGTCCTGGCCGCCACGACCTTCGCTCAACGACCGGGGGCATCGCAATCATTCCGCCCCCGCCGTCGTGTCGGCACTGGCATGCCCCGGAACAGCGGGCGCGGGCAGACGGTCACCGGTCTTGGCCCGCGCCCTGCCTGGCGACGTTGTCGGTCATCCTGCGCAGGACCTTGAGCGCGGTGACGTAGTCCTCGTCGGTGATGCCCTCATGGATCTCCGCCCGCAGGTCGATCACGAGCTGCTTGATACGGGCTTTGGCGGTGCGCCCGGAGTCCGTGAGCGACAGGCGATGGTCGGTGCCGATGGTGAGCCAGCCGCGGTGCAGCAGTTGGTCGATGGCGCGAGCGATCTCCTGCGGGCCGTCCCCGACGTGCGCGAGCTGCTCGATGACCTCCTCGCGAACCGGCCCGTCGCCGGCGTCCGCGCGGTTGAGGGTCCACCACTGCGGCTGGGCGACATCGATGCGGGCCATCTCGTCGCGTATCCGCCCGATGACCGCCCGGTGGGCCAGACCGCTCCAGTACCCGATGGGCTGGGTGGCGAGGTCGTCGTCCGTGGCGGCCGGGTCGGCGGGGGTGAGCACGGTCCTCTGGTCCATGAGCCGTCGATCCCTACGCTGGAGCGGTTGGTATGGGGCGACGCTAGGACCTCAACTGCGGTAGAGGTCAACAAAGGTCGTGAACGGCAGCTGCCCGCCTGCCGGGTGAGCCGGCAGGCGGGCAGGTCGGCGCGCTCGTCACCGAGTGGGAGAGGGGCTGTCGGCCCCCGCGTCCCGCTCCGTCACGCGACGAGCTCCTGGGTCCGCAGGTTGCGCTGGTGCTGTTCGGCCCAGTTGGTCAGGGCCGCTCCACACGCGTGGTCGAGATGGCGCAGGCCGCTGAGGTCGAGATCCACCTCTCGGTCGGCGGGCAGCGCTTCGAGCTGGTCGAGGAGCTTGGGCAGCCGCAGGAACGTGGCGTTGCCGAGCACCCGTACGTGCACCGGGCCCCCGTCCTTCGGGTCGTCGATCTCCAGGTGGATGTGGGAGGTCTCCCACGCGGTCTTGGCGACGGCCAACAGCAGTCCGATGAGGACGCCTTCGAACATGTTGATCAACACGATCGACAGGGCGGTGACGAACAGCACCACCGCCTCGCCACGGTGTTCGCGCCACAGCGGACGCAGTTCGCGCAGCGGTATGAGCTTGCAGCCCGCGTGGACCAGGACGCCGGCCAGCGCCGCGATCGGCACCACGCCGAGCGCTGCCGGGAACGCCGCGGCGAACACCAGCAGCCAGACGCCGTGCAGCACACGCGATGCCTTGGTCTTGGCCCCCGCCTGCACGTTGGCGGCACTGCGCACGATGACAGCGGTCATCGGCAGCGCGCCGAGGATGCCGCAGACGGCGTTACCGGCACCCTGGGCCATCAGCTCCTTGTCGTAGTTCGTACGCGGCCCGTCATGCAGCCGGTCGACCGCGGCGGCACTGAAGAGGGACTCGGCGGAGGCGATCAGCGCGAAGGCGAGCACCGTGCCGATCACACCCACCTCGGTCAGCCGGCCGATGTCGGACAGACCGGGCGGCTGGATCGCGTCCAGCAGGCCACTGACCTGGACGCGGTCGACGGGCAGATCCAGCACCCATACCGCGACGGTCGCCAGCGCGACAGCGGCCAGCGGCGCGGGCAGGACGCGTGCGGCGCGCCGCCAGCGGGGCCACAGCACCAGGACGGCGATGGTGCTGACACCGATGGCGAGCGCGGCCAGTGCGGGGCCCGACCGGACGGTGGCGGTGAAGAGCTGCGGCAGGGCGCCGATGTTGGCCAGCCCGCTGCCGGGGGCCTTGGCGTCCGCGAGAGCGTAGAGCTGACCGGCGATCAGCACCAGCCCGATGCCGGCGAGCATGCCCTGGACGACGGCGACCGAGATGGCCCGGAACCAGCGCCCGAGCTTGAGGGCGCCCATGGCCAGTTGCAGCGCGCCGGCTGCCAGCACCAGCGCGCCGAGCGCGCCGATGCCGTACTCCTTGACCGCCTCGAAGACGAGCACGGTCAGGCCGGCGGCGGGGCCGCTGACCTGAAGGCTGCTGCCGGGCAGCAGGCCGGTGAGCAGGCCGCCGACGATGCCGGTGACGAGCCCCAGCTCGGCCGGGACTCCGGAGGCGACCGCCACGCCGACGCACAGCGGGACGGCGACGAGGAAGACGACGAGGGACGCGGTGAAGTCCGCCCGGAAGGGGGCGAGACGCTTCGTGAGCTGCATGCCGGCCCTCACAGGGGGAGGAAGGAGTCGGTGGCCGTCGAATGCGCCGACACCATGCCGGTGTGCACTTCGTAGAACCAGCCGTGCAGGTTCACCTCGCCGGCGTCCAGGCGTTCGCGCACGCAGGGGTATCCGCGCAGCCGGTCCAGCTGTTCGCACACATGCTGCTGGACCGCGGCCTCGACCGTCGGCCCGGTGTCCTTGGGCAGTCCGTCGGAGAGCTGTTGCGCGAGCCATTCGCGGACCGCGGGGACGCCGGCCAGGTCGGCACCGCTGGTCTTCGCGCTGACGGCGCCGCAGTGCGAGTGGCCGCACACCACGATGTCGGCGACTTCGAGTACCCGCATCGCGTACTCGATGGTGGCGGTCTCGCCGCTGGCCGGCATGCCCTCGCGGTAGACGGGCACGGCGTTGCCGGCGGTCCGCAGTTCGAAGAGTTCGCCGGGCCGCGCCCCGGTGATCAGGGACGGCACGACACGTGAGTCGGAGCAGGTGATGAACAGGGCGAGGGGCGACTGGCCTTCGGCGAGCCGGCCGTAGCGCTCCCGATCTTCGCGCCGGTCTGCGATACGGGCCGTCAGGCCCCGGGCATGCGTGATGAAGGTCTCCATGAGGAGGTCTCCTGCTGAGAGTTAAGGCCACTGGGAGGGTGGCTGGAACGTGCTGTGGTGCGGGCGGGTGGCGAGGCCACCGCGGCACTCCTCAGCAGCGGAAGACGCAGTGCAGGACCGGGAGTTCGAAGGGTCTGAAGGCGCTGGTGTCCCATCCGTCGACCGGCGGGCATCCCGCCACGGGCGCGGAGACGGACGTCGCGTCCGTACGGCAGGGCGGCAGCAGCCGGCCGGTGTGCTGGGGTATGCCCACGGGGTTGCGCGCGACGCGGCGGGGCTGGCCGCGTTCCGCTTCGCGCTCGGCGCTGTCCTCGCCGCTGTCGTACTGATCGACGGCGGGTGCGGCCCCCGACGGCTTGAGCGCGGCGCCCGCCGGGACCGCGGGCGTCGTCGCGGCGGGGGCGGTTGTCGCGCTGCCCAGGAGAAACGCGAGAATGACCAGGAGTGCGGTCAGCGGAATGCGGCACAGGCGGATGACCGGTATGCCCGGTGCGCCGCTGTCCTTCCGCATCATCGCCCTCCGCGTCGGCCTGCCGACGGGGTGGCAAGCTGAGTGATCACTGGGATCCGGCCCGTCATGGGGGATCATCCACATGGTTAAAGCTGCCCCAATAGTGCAGCATCCAGGTTTCCGGCGTGATAACGAGAAATGACGCCATCTTCAGGTTCTTGTGGCATCTGGCAAGAACGAGTCTGTCTGCCGGGCACCGGACGTCCACTCGGCGCGGGGGCGCGGACCACCGGGCAGAAGCCGGCGGCGGTCCGGCATCCCGTGCGCGGGCGGCGCCGCTCGCTGCCGCCGGCCGGGGCGTTCACGGCTGTCCCGCGGGCTCGGGCGGGCGGCTGACGGTGTCCGCGGGACGGGCCGCCAGGGCGAGCACCGGCACGATCGCCAGTGCGAGGATCCCGCCGGTGAACGCGAGGGTCGGATAGCCGCCGAGCACGACGACCAGCCCGGAGGACAGGCCCCCGGCGGCGCCGGCGATCGCGAGGCCCACATCCACCAGTCCCTGCGCCGAGGCACGGCGGGCGGGCGGCAGCGCGTCGGTGACGATGGCGGTGCCACTGATCAGGCCGAAGTTCCAGCCCAGGCCCAGCAGCACCAGCGCGGTGGCCAGCGCGGGGAGGGAGTGCGCCGGAGCCAGGGCGGCCAGCACTCCGGCGACGAGCAGCGTCAGACCGGAGGCAGCGGCCATCCACAATCGGCCGATCCGGTCGACGAGCAGGCCGGTGAGTGGGGACGGCAGGAACATCGCCCCCACATGCAGGGCGATGACGAGGCCGGCGGCCTGGGTGTCGTGGCCGTGCGCGCGCATGTGCACGGGCGTCATCGTCATGACCGCGATCATCACCAGCTGACCGATCACCATGACGGTGGTGCCGATGGCCACTCCGCGTCGCTGCGCACGCGTCGCGGGCAGCCCCCCTGAGACGTTCGGGGCAACTGGGGCCGCTGCGTCTCCGGCCGGCTCCGTGCCCGGCGCGGTGGTGGCGGGCGACGGCGCCGCATTGGACCGCGGGCGCACCGGAGGCAGCGGATCGGGGCGCAGAAAACAGGCCAGCACCACCGCGGCCGCTCCGAAGGCGACGACGGCCAGCGCAAAGGGCCCTGCGAGCCGGGGGATGCCCCAGACGTGGGCGAATTCCCCCGTCACCGTCACCAGGTTGGGGCCGACGACCGCGCCGAGCGTGGTGGCGAAAAGTACGGTGCTGACCGCGCGCCCACGGCGCTCGGGCGAGGCCCGGTCCGCTCCCGCGTACCGCGCCATCAGGCCGGTGGCGGTTCCGGCCCCGTAGACGAGCAGCGCCAGGAACAGCAGCGGCGCGCTGCCGACCGCCGCGGCCGCCACGACACCGAGGCTGCCGAGGGAGCCGACGGCGTAGCCGAGGGCGAGTCCGGGCCGCCGGCCGTGGCGCAGGCAGACCTGGCCGATGCCGACCGCGCCGAGGGCTGCTCCCGCGGTGAACAGGGCACTTGGCACACCGGCCATACCGGTCGAGCCGAGCATCTCCTCGGCGAGCAGGGCACCGACGGTGATCCCGGCCGCGAGCCCCGCGCCGCTGAGGATCTGGGCCAGCACCAGGACCGTCAGAATGCGGCGTTGTTCGGGAGCGTCTCCGGCCGCGGACGACTTCCGGGCCTGCGGCCCTTGCGCGTCCGCGGGGGCGGCGTGCGGTGACGGGGCGCCGTTCCGAGCCCTCATGGTTCCTTCCCTGCGGTGACGGACGGGGTGGTGCTGCGGGTATGACGGCGGCGGCCGGTCGCGGGCGGTAACGCCGGCGAGCCTTCCGGCGGCACTGTTATGCCGCCGCCATGGGTTCCAGCGCCGCGATCTCCGTGAGCGACAGGCCCATCTGCCGGTGAAGGAAGCGGACGATCGTCCAGTGCGGCAGTGCGTCCTCGTCGAACGCGCCGAACTCCCGGCAGTACAACGGGATCCAGCGTAGGGCCTCCTCGATGGCCTGCTCCCGGCCCGGCTCCTGCTGGTAGTCCTCGTAGGCGATGCTGCGGTGTTCGATGAAGAAGTGCCCCGGCAGCCGCTCCTCGCACAGCCGGCGGTATTCGCGGGTCTGCAGGATGAGGTAGTGCCAGATCTCGTCGATGTCCTGCTCGACCGGCAGGAACAGCCCGCCGAGCTGCTCATGGTGGCGCGAGACGAGATACAGATAGCGCAGGCATTCGGTGACCTGGCGCGTCACGAACTCCCGTGGCTCATCGCTCCTGGCGGCGAAGTACGCCACCACCTCGGCGTGCAGCGCGTCGCCGAGCAGGGCGGTGAGGTCGTCGACGGATGTCTGCGGCTGGCTGGTCATGGTGCTCCTGTCCGGGCGGGTCAGTCGTCGGGTCGGTCGTCGTTCGCGAGCCAGGCGTACTTCCCCGACGGCCCGATGGGGAGATGCGCCCGGTGATCGAGCCGGCAGCGGCGGCCGGTCAGCTCCCCGACTCCGCTCTCCAGCGCTTCGGCCTCGGCCGGTGGGACGGGCGCTCCGTTGAAGGTCGTGTACGCGAGCCGGGCCTCGCGCTCGCCGGTGACGCGCAGTTGGTGGAGGAAGACCTGCGGCGACGCGGCGCTGACGCACCGATCGAGGTCCCCCTGTGCCACCGGACCGTGCGGCGAGGCGAGCAATTCCTTTTCCCGGCCGCAGAATTGGGAGATCTTGGTGGGATCGGGCGTGCCGTCCGTGGTGCGTACGCAGTCTCCGGAGCGGTACCGGATCAGCGGCATATGGGGGTTGCGCACGCTGGAGACGATGAGCTGGTAAATCGTGCTCTCCGGGGCGACCGGCAGGAGTTCGACGCTCATCCTGTCCAGATACGGCCAGTAGCGGCCCCGCTGGTCGCTGAAGAAGAGATAGCCGAGTTCGGTGCTGCCGAACAGGTCGATGATCGGGCAGGCGAAGTGCTGCTGCAGGAAGCGCCGGACGTTCACCGGGGTGTACTCGTAGGCGTGGACGATGCTTGCGGGCGGCGGAAAGGCGTCCCACAGGCCCCATTCACCGACCTTCCGCACGAGATGCGCGAGGTGGTAGCCGGAGCAGTCGAGGTGGTACCAGCCGTGGGGATGCGCATCCGCGGCCGTGCGGATCTCCCGCAGCATCCGCTCCACCTCCGCGCGCTCCCACAGCGCCGGGTCGAGCCGCAGATTGAGATAGCAGGTGCGCTCGTCGAGCCACCGGTCGTCGAGGGCGGGCACGGGCTGCGGGTCCACGCCGCGCTTCTTGGCGTTCACCCGGGCCACGTGTTCCGTCGCGAGGACGGTGGTCAGTGACACCCGCCGGCAGCCCGCCTCCCACGTCTTGGCGAGGTCGGGGTGCTCGCTCCACAACTGGTAGTAGGAGCGCAGGAGGAAATACGGGGGCCGGATGATCTGCATACGGGCGTGATTGGTGCCCGTGGAGAGCACGAATTCCGCCTCGCCGGCCTCCAGCGCCGCGGCCAGCCGGGGCGTCATCCAGTTGTCGGGGAAGCCGCGCGCGATCTCCGGCTTGTCGAGCAGGGGGAAGTGCCCCTGCTCCAGCGACCTGCGGTAGATCGGGATGTCGCGGATCTGCTCGATGATCTCGGCAGTCGGCTGACCGTCCATGGAATTCCTCTGGAGGGCTCGGGAAAGAGGTGCTTCGTGGGGGCCGTCGGACGTCGCACCCGGGGCGGGCCGGCGGTCGGAACCGTCTGGCCCGCCCCGGGCCGGTCAACGGCCGGTCAGGAGATGCAGCCGGTCTTGGGCGTGGCGCTGATGCAGCCGCTCTTCGGTGCGGAACTGATGCAGCCGTCCTTCGCCGCCTGTGCCGAGTTGGCGGCGAGCCACCCCCGCCAGACGTCGTCCTGGGCCATCTTCTTGATGAGCTGCTCCATGCGGTACCTCCGAGAAGAGTCGGGACATGCGGCGCTGACCTGCACTGATGCCGCAGCACCGAACGTAAAAGAATTGCCAACCGAATGTCAACAAAAGGCAATGTCGATGCGGTGGGAACCGGGGCCCGTGCGCCAACTTTGGCGAATTCCGACCAAGATGATCAACGAAGGGAACCAGTTGACGGCCGGTCAGAACGGGCGGAGGGAGGGCGTCGTTGCGCCGCACGGCGGCCATCGATCGGGTGACCCGCCGCGCCGGTCCGACGGCCCCTGCCCCCGGTGGGAAACGATCGGGACCGGTTCACCGGTACCAGCTCCACGGGGGTCTGCTGTGCGCATTCTGCTCATCGCCGGCGCGTTCAACAGCCTGACGCAACGCGTCCATGCCGAACTCACCGACCGCGGGCACCACATCAGCGTGGAGCTGGCCGGCCGGGACACCCCCCTCGCGGCCGTCACACGCCGCCACGACCCCGACCTGATCGTGGCGCCGATGCTCAAGACCGCCATTGCGCGCGAGGTCTGGAGCGCCTACACCTGCCTGATCGTGCACCCCGGCCCGCTCGGCGACCGCGGCCCCTCCTCGGTGGACTGGGCGGTCCACCTGGGGGAGACCCGATGGGGCGTGACGGTGCTGCAGGCCAACGACGAGATGGACGCCGGAGACATCTGGGCCTCCGTCGAATGCCCCGTCCCCGAGGTGGGCAAGAGCGACCTCTACCGCAACGAGATCGCGGACGCGGCGATCGAGGCGGTCCTGTCGGCCGTCGCACGCTTCGCCTCCGCCACCTACCGGCCGCGGCCGCAGGACACCCTTCCGGCCGCCGAGAAGACCGGTCGTACCCGGCCGCCGATGCGCCAGGACGTACGCCGCATCGACTGGAGCGACCCGACGGAAACCGTCGTCCGCACACTGCGCGCCGCCGACTCGCAGCCCGGGGTGCGCGACGAACTGCTCGGCGCGCCGTGGTTCCTGCACGGCGGCCACCCCGAGGACACCCTGACGGGCGAGCCGGGCGCACTGCTCGCCACCCGGTGCGGCGCGATCTGCCGCGCGACCGGCGACGGCGCGGTCTGGATCCCGGAACTGAGGCCGCCCCGCCGCCCGGGGGAGCCCGCCACGTTCAAACTGCCCGCGACACTCGCCCTCGGCGACCGCCTGCCACCGCTGCCCGAGCTACCGGCCCCCCTGGACCCGGGCCTAGAGGCCCGCACCTGGAGCGACATCCGCTACCGGGAGGACGGCCCGGTCGGGTTCCTCGGCTTCTCTTTCCCCGGCGGCGCGATGAGCACCGACCACTGCCGGCGCCTGCTCGACGCCTATCGCCACGCCTGCTCACGGCCGACCTCCGTGCTGGTCCTCGGCGGCGGCCGCGACTTCTTCTCCAACGGCATCCACCTGAACGTCATCGAGGCCGCGGCCGATCCCGCCGAGGAGTCGTGGGCCAACATCAACGCGATGGACGACCTGGTGCAGGCCGTCCTGACCACGACGGACCGGTGGGTGGTCTCGGCGCTCGGCGGCAACGCCGCGGCCGGCGGGGTCATGCTGGCCCTCGCCGCCGATGAGGTCTGGTGCCGCTCGGCGGTGGTGCTCAACCCCCACTACCGGCTGATGGGGTTGTACGGCTCGGAGTACTGGACCTACTCCCTCCCCGGGCGGGTCGGCCCCGAAGCCGCCGCCCGGCTCACCGAGCGGGCCCTGCCGCTCACCGCGGCGGCCGGGCAGCGGATCGGTCTCGTGGACCGGACCATCGACTGCGCCCCGCAGGAATTCACCGACCGGACCGCCGCACTCGCCAACCGCCTGGCGTCGGCGCCCGCCCTCCAGTCACACATCGCCGCCAAGAAGGACCGGCGCGAACGCGACGAGGCGGACAAGCCGCTCGCCGCCTATCGCGACCACGAGCTGGCCCGGATGCACACCATCTTCTTCGACCCGGCCCAGCCCTACCACGCCCTGCGCCGAGCCTTCGTCCGCAAGGAATCTCCGGCCGGCACGCCGCCTCACCTCGACGCCAACGCCTCTGCCGCCACGAAGAGCCGGCTGCCGTAACGCGACGGGGCCCGCCCGCCGCCCGCCCGCACCGGCCCGCCGTACGGCCGGGATTCAGCAGATGACCGCGCCCTGCCCCAGCAGCAGCGCGACATCGAGCGCTGCGACGACGACTGCCCCGACGAAGGGCGCCTTCGGCAGCTTCCGGGCCGTCAGCGCCCCGCCGACCGCCACCGCCACGGACGCCGCGACGGCGACGACCCCGGCGGCACCGGCCGGCCCCGGCCCGCCGAGGACGAGCACCACGGTGGCGGCCACCAGCGGAAGCGGCAGCAGCACCGCCGACCGGCGCGGGCCCAGCCGCTGCGGCCAGCCACGCACGCCCGTGGCCAGGTCGGCGGTGATGTCCGGAAGGACATCAGCCAGATGCGCGCCGACACCGAGCAGCGCCGCCGCCGTCACCACCCACCAGGCAGGCCACGGCTGCCCCGGAAGCCCCAAGGTCACAAAGGCGGGCAGCGAGGCGAATCCCACGGCGTACGGCAGCCAGGACAGCGGCGTGGCCTTCAGCCCCAGGTTGTACGCCCAGCCCGCGGCGACCCCGACGAGATGGACCGCGCCGGCGAGCGGTCCGTAGCCGAGGGAGAGCGGCAGACAGAGCGTCAGGGCGGCCACCGCGGCGATGTGTACGGTCCGGGCGCTCACCGCGCCGGCGACGACCGCCTTGGACCGTCGTCCCACGGCGCCGTCGCGCACCGCGTCGAGGGCGTCATTGCTCCAGCCGATGGACAACTGCCCCGCCAGCACGGCGGCAGTCGCCTGCAGTGCTCCGAGGCCCTCCTGCCCGGTGGCCACCGTCAGCCCGCCCACCAGGAGGCTCACAGCGACGGTCGGCCCGGGATGGCAGGCCCTCAGCAGGGCGCCCACCGTACGCAGCGGCCGAGGGAGGCGCCGTGCGGGCCGCGGGGGAGAGCCGCCCGGTGTGCGCGACGGTCGTCGGTCCGCGGTCGCCGCCGGTGCCCCGGCGGTCGCGTCCGGCCGGTCCATGGCGTCCACCCGCTGATGTTAGAACCGCCCCGCACCGCCGACGAGGTACGCCATGCCGCCGGTCCCCCGCCTCCTCCTCGGACGCACGCGGACACTACGGCCGGACGGGCGACTTGAGCGGCGTCACGGTGTCGTGCCGTAGCGCGCGGGGGCATCCCTTGTGGGGTCACGAGTCACCCGACACCCGTCCCCGGTCTGCCGGCCGCAGCCAACCGGCCACGCCGGCCCGGCCCCGCCAACCCAGGCCCCGTCACCCGTTTCCCGACCTCGGACCGCAGATGACCCGCATCGCAGCTGTCCATGGAGCCCTCCCTCCGCACCGGCACACCCAGCGAGAGATCACGGACCTGGTCGCCCGGATCTGCCTGCCCGACGGCACCGACCGGCGGGTCCTCGACCGGCTGCACCACAGCGCGCGGGTGAACACCCGGCACATGAGCCTGCCGCTCGAACGCTATGCCGCACTGGACGGCTTCGGCGCGGTCAACGACGCGTTCATCGACGGCGCGGTGAGCCTGGGAGCGGCCGCCGTCAGCGGCGCGCTGGCGACGGCGGGGCTCGCCCCGCGCGATGTCGACCTGTTGATGTTCACCTCGGTGACCGGGATCGCGGCGCCTTCCATCGACGCCCGGCTCGTCGGCCGGCTCGGCCTGCGACCGGACGTCAAGCGTCTGCCCGTCTTCGGACTGGGCTGCGTCGCGGGGGCGGCCGGCATCGCCCGCCTGCACGACTACCTGCTGGGCCGGCCGGACGACGTGGCGGTCCTGCTGTCGGTGGAGCTGTGCACGCTGACCTTCCAGCGCGACGACGCCTCCATGGCCAACCTCATCGCCAGTGCCCTGTTCGGGGACGGCGCCGCCGCGGTCGTCGCCTGCGGCGCCCGCCGGACGCCGCCCCGAGGCCCGACGACGGCCGCCGGCCCGACGGTGGTGGCCACCCGCAGCCATCTCTACCCGGACACCGAGCACGTGATGGGGTGGGACGTCACCTCCTCCGGCTTCCGCGTGGTGCTCGACGCCAGCGTCCCCGACGTCGTACGCAAGAACCTCGCGGGCGACGTCGACGCCTTCCTCGCCGATCACGGACTAAGGCGCGCCGACATCACCACCTGGGTCTCCCACCCCGGCGGACCGAAGGTGCTGGAAGCGGTGGCGGAGTCCCTCGACCTGGCCGACGACGCCCTCGACCTGACCTGGCGCTCGCTGGCGGAGGTGGGCAACCTCTCCTCGGCGTCGGTCCTGCACGTCCTGCGCGACACCCTCGCCGAGCGCAGGCCACCGCCCGGCACCCCGGGCCTGCTGCTCGCCATGGGGCCCGGCTTCTGCTCCGAACTGGTTCTGCTGCGCTGGTAGGGACAACTCATGATCTGGTACGCCTTGCTGGTGCTGGCCGTCGGCGCGGAGCGGCTCGCCGAACTCCGCGTAGCCCGCCGCAACGCCCGTTGGAGCGTGGCCCACGGGGCCGTCGAATCGGGACCCGGGCACTACCCCGCCATGGTCGCCCTGCACACCGGACTGCTCGCCGGCTGCCTGGCGGAATCCTGGGCGGCCGGGCGGCCGTTCGACCCCGCCCTCGGCTGGACGATGACGGCGGTCGTGGTCGCCGCCCAGGCACTGCGCTGGTGGTGCATCCGCACCCTGGGGCCGCGCTGGAACACCCGCGTGCTCGTCGTCCCCGGCCTGCCCTTGGTGAGCGCGGGGCCGTACCGCCTGCTGAGCCACCCCAACTACGTGGCCGTGGTGGCGGAAGGGCTGGCGCTGCCGCTCGTCCGCGGAGCGTGGGTGACGGCGCTGCTCTTCGGTGTGCTCAACGCGGCGCTGCTCACCGTCCGGATCCGCTGTGAGGGCCGGGCGTTGCTCCGCGAGGGCGCTGCCGGCCCGTCGGCCCGGCCCGCGGGTGCGGACCGGTGATCGACCTGCTCGTCGTGGGTGGCGGGCCCGCCGGGTTGGCCGCCGCCATCCACGGGGCGCTCGCCGGGATGGAGGCGGTCGTGATCGAGCCGCGCACCACGCCCGTGGACAAGGCATGCGGCGAGGGCATCATGCCCAGCGGCGTGCGTGCGCTGCGTGCCATCGGGGTGGACCTCGGCGGCGGTTACCCGCTGCGCGGCATCCGCTACGTGGACGGCCGCCACCGCGTCCAGGCCGCGTTCCGTGACGGCACCGGCTCGGGGATGCGCCGCACCGTTTTGCACACGGCCCTCTCCTGGAGGGCCGCCGCACTCGGGGTCAAGGTGCTGACGGGTCGGGTCGGTGAGGTGCGGCAGAGCGCGGACGCGGTGACCGCGGCCGGGATGCGGGCCCGCTGGCTGATCGCCGCCGACGGTCTGCACTCGCCCGTCCGGCAGGCCCTGGGCCTGGACCTCCCCGGCTCCCGTCCCCGGCGCTACGGCCTGCGCAGGCACTACCGCGTCCCGCCGTGGACGGACTTCGTCGAGGTGCACTGGCCCGAGGCGGGCGCGGGCCCCGGCGAGGTCTATGTGACGCCGGTGGGGCCGGAGTTGGTGGGAGTGGCGGTGCTGAGCACGGCACGGCGCGGTTTCGACGCCCATCTGGCCGGTTTCCCCCGGCTCGCCCCGCTGCTCGCGGGCCCCCCGGCAGACGCGGTACGCGGGGCCGGTCCCTTGCAACAGCGGTCCCGATGCCGCAGCGCGGGCCGGGTGTTGCTCGTCGGCGACGCGGCGGGCTATGTCGACGCGCTCACCGGCGAAGGCATCGCGCTCGCCCTGGCCTCGGCCGGGGCCGCGGTCCGCTGTCTGCGCGCCGGCCGGCCGCGGGCGTACGAGGGGGAGTGGCGAAGGCTCTCCAGGCGGCACCGGCTGCTGACCGAGGGGCTGGTGCGGTGGAGCGGTCATCCGAACGCTGCCCGGCTGCTCGTTCCGGCGGCGGCGAGGATGCCGTCGGTCTTCGGCGCGGCGGTCCATGCGCTGCAATGAGGTGTCGGGCCTCGGCGGCGAACGGGCGTAGTAGTGAGCCGAGTTGATGCTGTGGTGCCCCGCAACCGGATCGCGGTCGCGGGGCTCCGGAGCGTCGGCACGCCGTCGGTGTGCCGACGGCGAGTCGCCACGGGGCCTTCAACCGCCCCTGGGCCTCGGGCTCAGGGCGGGGGCGGCAGGTATTTGTAGCCGATCCCGAAGACGGTGCGGATCGAGGAGCGCAGGCCGGGCCCCAGGCGACGGCGCAGCCGGGCGATGTGTACGTCGACGGTGCGGTCGCTGGACTCGCAGGATGGCCATACGGCGGCCATGAGTTGCTGCCGGGTGAAGGCGCGCTGGGGGTGCAGGACGAGATGAGCGAGCAGGTCGAACTCCAGCCGGGGCAGGGAGAGCTGGCGCCCTTCGACGGACACGGTCCTGGCGGCGGTGTCGAGGCGGATCGGGTCGGCAGCGGCGGCGGCCCTGGCGGCGGTGCGGATACCCGACGGGCGCGTGGGCTCGTCGCGTGCGGGCGCCAGAATGATGTGGACCTCGTCCGACGCCAGCCGGTGGACCGATACGGGTTCGAGGTCGTGCAGGGTGAGTTGCCACTTGCCGTCGGGGAGCCGGTCGACCGCCACGGGTGGCCCTTCGTCGGACCCGGCGTCCGCCGGCCGGCGGAAGTCGGCCTCCGGACGCAGGGCGAGGGTCGTCGAGGGATTCATGAACATGATCTGGGCCCATTCCTCTTGCAAAGCAGGCGTGTACGGACAGACATGGCGGTGCTCGACGTTCGATGTGCGGATGTCGTGCGGGGCGTTCGCGACGCGGTCCGGTGCTGGGGCGGGGTCGGCGAGCCCGGCGCGGGGGATGCGGGTGTGCCCCGGGGGGCCACCCGCACCATCCGTGCCGGAGAACGCTCGCGTGCATGCCCGTGCTCAGCCATGACGGGGTCTGAAGCCACGGCTCCGGTCCGAACGAACGCTACATGTGATCACGCGGTTCCGGAAAGTAGCTACTGCTAATCACGCGTGCTCTTCGGTCGTTTCGAGGACCGACTCCCGTCGCGTCAGGAGGGGGTGGGTCGCCCCCCGCAAAGGCGCCGCGGCGTTGTAGGGCAAGCGCATGAGGAGCCCGAAAGGAGGGGCGGTTCGGTCGAGCGGGGCCGACGGCTGCACGGGCCGGGCCGGGCGATCGGCAGGCGGGACCGGGGTGGCGGGGAATCGCCGGCGAACTGGCCGATATGCGGCGGTGCATGGCGGCGGTGACTACGCACCACTCAACCGCACCGAAATCGGAGAGCGTTCAACAATTCGACGTTGAACCGGCGTTGTGCCCACGTATGGAGGAAATGTGAAGGGCCGAATATGCCAAACGAACACCCGGGGCGTTAAGGAATGGCAAAGTCGCGAGCCGGGAGGGATCGGCAGGGGGCTGATTCCACATCAATCCCGGTGAACCTGAATCGTGCGGAACCAGATAATCCTGGCGGCCGTTTTCACGTTCTGTTGATGATGAGTAGGGTGTGGCCCGCTGCCGAGTGGGCCGGGGGAACGGTCCAGTTGAATTCGGCACCAACAGAATGCATGTATGCGCGGGGATGACACCTTCAGGACCAGGAGGGGATCGTGACGGCCGGCTCTTTCGAGGGGCAGTACGTGTGGAGCCCGGCGGCCGATGACCGACAGCTCGCCCGCGCCTGTATGGATGTCAGAACCGGCCGGTACTTCAGCGCGCATGAGGTCCTGAAGGAGGCCCGCGGGGATTTCGAGGTACGGGCGCACCGTTCGCTCGTGCTGGCATCCGAGGCCGCCGACTCCGATCTCGCAGAACGCTGGTGGGCCGAAGAGCCGGGCCCCGAGGCGGCATTGCTGTGGGCGCGGGTGGCGATGCTCCGGGCACTGCGCGCGGCCGACTCCGGCGATCCGCGCCAAGGAGCCCTGGCGCGGATAGCGCGGACGGCGTGCGAGCGGGCCGCGCATCTGCTTCCCGGCGACCCCACGCCCTGGGTCGCCCAGCTCTCCCTGGAGCGCCTGGACCGGCCCCGGGATCCCGCCCCGCGAGGGCTGCTGACGGCGCCCGGCGGCCCTTGGTATCTCTTCGCCCATATTCTCCGGCTCGACCCCTGGCACCGCGAGGCGCACCACAGGTTCCTGTCGTTCTTCTTCACCCGCCACGGCGGTTCGTCCAGCGAGAGCTGGGACGTCGCCGCGTTCCTGAGCCAGCGGGCGCCGGCCGGCTCGCCGCTCCGGCTGCTGCCGCTGGTGGCGCTGGTCGAGGACTACGACCCGTCCGCCCTGCTCGCGGACCACACCTGGGAGCAGCCCCAGTGGGTCTCCACGGCGACTAGCGTTCACCGCAACTGGTTTCCGCTGGTGGCCGAATACCGCTTCACGCCGGTGCTGGACCTCGCGTATCTGGCGCATGCGCTGTTCACGGCGAAACGCGAATTCGAGGCACGGGAAGTCCTTACCGCGATGGGGCCGTATGCCTCGCGTATGCCATGGAGCGCTTTCGGTGATCCCGAAGAGCAATTGACCAAAGCCCGGCGCTCGTGCGGACTACCCGTCCCCGGCCCCACCTGATCCGCGCCCGCGCCGTCACCGACGCCGGCGCGCGGCGTTCCGGGTAGTGGCCGTCAAGGATTCCTGACCGAAATCTTTGGCGGTCCGACCGGCCCGGCTCGCCTCACCAGCCCGATGAGTCGAGGCGTCTTTCTCTCGGCTCTTTCAGAAAGGTAGCGGTTGTGTCCGAGCGCATGTCTGTCACACGCTCGAAAACCCCCCATGACGCACACCCCGTCACCCTTGACGATGACGCGACGCTCCATGCCATGGGCTATCCGCGGAAACTCACCCGGCGGTTCCGCGCGTTCGACAATTTCGCGATTTCCTTCACCATCATCAACATCATCTCCGGGATCTTCTCCTCCTTCGGATTCGGGATGGGCGCGGGCGGCCCGCGCATTCTTGTCTTCGGCTGGATCGGCGTATCGATCATGGTGCTGTTCGTCGGCGCCGCGATGGGCGAGATCGCCTCGGCCTATCCGACCAGCGGCGCGCTCTACTTCTCCGCGGGCAAGCTCGCCAAGCGCCACCGTGGTGCCTGGTCCTGGTACACGGGCTGGCTGAACTTCGTCGGCCAGGTGGGCGGCACGGCCGCCACCAACTTCGCCGCCGCCACGTTCATCCAGGCGTTCCTCGCCATGCAGTGGCCCTCCTACGAGGCGACGCCGCAGCTGACCGTCGGGATCACCGCGGCCATTCTCCTGCTCCAGGCGCTGGCAAATACCTACACGGTGCGGCTGGTTGCGGTGGTGAACCGGATATCCGTGTGGTGGTTGCTGATCGGCCTGGTGGTGATCGTCGCCGCGCTGACGCTGATACCGACACACCATCAGGACCCGTCGTACGTCACGCACTTCGCCAACAACACCGGCTTCACCTACGCGGTTTACGGTGGAATGCTGGGCCTGCTCGTCACGAGTTGGACGTTCACCGGCTTCGACGGCAGTTTCCACATGTCCGAAGAAACCGTGAAGGCCACCGTGAATGCCCCGAAGGGCATCATGCGGGCGATCGGCTGCTCCGCGATCGCCGGACTGATCCTCATGCTCGCGCTGGTCTATGCGATCCGCGACTACGATCATGCCGCGAGCGCGTCCGCCCCGCCGGTGCAGATTCTCATCGACGCTCTCGGTGCCGGCACCGCGAAGCTGCTGTTGTTGATCGTGATCGGCGCCATGCTGTTCTGCGGCCTCGCCAACATGACCAGCAATACCCGCCAGATCTTCGCCTTCTCCCGCGACGGTGCGATGCCCGGCTCTCGGTGGTGGCATTCGGTCTCGCCGCGTACCCGCACCCCCGTCAAGGCCGTATGGCTGGCCGCGGCCTGCCCGTTGGTACTCGTTCTGCCCGGCTGGTGGTCCCACACCGCATTCACCGCCGTCGTGAGCGTGAATGTCGTCGGGCTGTTTCTCGCCTACGGGGTGCCGATCTTTCTCCGGCTCCGGCTGGACGACTTCCAGGCCGGGCCGTGGAATCTGGGGCGCTACGGCCGGCCCGTGGCGGCGGTCGCGGTGACGTGGATCGTGCTCAGCAATGTGCTCTTCATGCTCCCGCAGGCCTCGCCGATCACCCCAGCCACGTTCAACTACGCCCCGATCGCCCTCGCGGTGGTGCTGCTGATCGCCACGGTCTGGTGGTTCGCCACCGCTCGCCATCGCTTCCAGGGGCCGGTCAGCTACGGGCGGCCCGACGAGGTGGCCGCGATGGACCTGATCTGACGTCGGCCCGGACGACGGCGGGCCTGCCGGTGCGTTGCCACCGGCAGGCCCGCCGATCGGCGGCACTGCTGCCGAGTCCGGGACGCGACGAGGTCAACGCCGGTGCGCACGGCGGGATTTCACGCTCCGACGGTGCCGTCGATGCCCTCGCGCAGGAGATCCGCATGGCCGTTGTGCCGGGCGTACTCATGGATCAGGTGCAGCATCACCAGCCGGAGCGATACGTCCTCCCCCCACCTCGGCTGGTAGCCGGTCACGTCGAGCGACTCCGCCGCCTGCTCGATCCGGCGCGCGTGGACGACCTCCTCCTGCCAGGCGCCGAACGCCTCTGCCCGGGTGGCCCCGGTCGCGTCGTACGCCTCCTGGTAATTGCCCTTCGACGACCAGACGAGCGGAATGTCCTCGCCGTTGATCACCCGGCGGAACCAGGTGCGTTCGACCTCGGCCATGTGCCGCACCAGCCCGAGCAGCGACAGCGTGGACGGCGGCATCGACTGACGGCGCAGCTCCTCGTCGCTCAGCCCGTCGGTCTTCATGGCGAGCGTCGCCCGGTGGAAGTCGAGGTAGCTGCGCAGGGACTCCCGCTCTCCCGCACCGCGCGGCGGGTCAATGCGTTTGGTGGTCACGGCTGTTGTTCTCCTCAGCGGTGGGTGCCCCGTCACTCCCGCCGCGCCGGATGTCCCGGCCGATGCGGCGAACCGGGCCGGTGGAGCGTCAGATTATGCGGTGGCGGCCCGCCGGGCAGGTGATTTTCCCGTGCCGCCCGGTGCGCTCGTGCGGTCGCCGTCACTGCCCTCGGGGCCGTGGCTCACGGCATTGCCCCGGGGCCCGGGGGCCCACCACCGATCGGACGGCCGAGCAGGGCGCTGCCGCGGCGGTATAGCCGCCAGACCTTGGTCTGAAGAGATTCCGGCAGAGGAGAGGCCGGCGCGCCGGTCAGGTGGGTCCACCGGGAGAAGCGCTCCGGCGGGGTGTCGGCGCGGACCGTCAGACGGGCGATGCGCAGGGGATCGTCGGTGGCCGAGCTGAACGCGTTGCGGATGGCGCATGCGGAGGTCCAGCCGGCTTCCCGGGTGGTGCGGCGTACCGCGCCGCTGGAGTAGCCGTGCGGATAGGCGAAGGCGTGGACGGGGTGGCTGAGCGCGTCCTCCAGCCGCCGTTTGCTGTCGACGATCTCGTGCCAGGCCCGTTGGGCGGGCAGCGTGTCCAGCTGGGGGTGGGTGACGGAGTGCCCGCCGATCTCGAAGCCGAGCGCGTCCAGCGTCGCGATCTGACGCCACGTCAGCATGGCTGCGGGAGGCAGCAGGCTGCCTTCCGGCCGGCCGTCCGGAGCAGGGATGGCTCCGGTGGCGACGTAGAGCGTCGCGGGCAGGGCGCGCTCGGTGAGGAGCGGGGTGACCGCCTGGTAGAAGTCGGCGAATCCGTCGTCGAAGGTGAGCACGGCGCAGCCGGCCGGCAGCGCGGGGCCACCCCGCATCGCCGCGATCAGCCGGCGCAGCGGCACCACGGTGAGTCCGCCGTCGGCGATCCGGTCGAGTTGCTCGGCGAAGGCGCGCGGCGTGACCGTGTACGGGGCGATCCACGCGGGCGGGTCGTCGCTCACCGAGTGATAGAGGAAGACGGGTACGGCGCTCATGACCGGTCCCTCCGGGGTTCGCGCCGACTCCCGCGGCGTGGTCGCAGGGCCCCGCGTCGAGCGCGGCAGCCGGCGACAGCACAGGGCCGACGAGCGGCAGAAGGTCCGGGCGCGACCAGGTGGCCCGGGCCGGTGGTGACGTGGGCAATGTCCTTCCCCGGCGGGTTCACGGGCAGTCGCACCCCGGCCGACACGCCTGACGTCGTTCATCGCCTCCTTGATCGAGGGCGCCGAGAAGCCCCGTGCCCGCGGGCCCCGCACACGGAACGGGGTGTGCCTCTCCCGCGGGCCGCGCCCTCAGCCCGTCACGGCAGATACCTCTCGATGGCAGCGGGTCCCTCTTCGTCGATGAGTCGCTTCGCCCAGGCGAGGCTCGCGGGGGTGGGCTCGCGGCCGGACGCCTTCACCAGATCCTCCGGGTCGAAGGGCCGCTCGCCGCCGGTGTACAGCTCTGTCGGCCGTCGCTCGGCCGAGCTTTCCCTGCCGTTGGTCGTCACAGGTCCTCCTCTGTCCGCGCCCCCGGACCACTGGGCGGGGCGCTTGGTTCCATCATGAGGCTGCCTCCGAACGCCCGCACGACGTGCGCCGTGGCGCACCTGGCGGCCGCGCGGAGTGCCGGTCAGCCGACCGGTCGCGGGGCCCCGGGATAGTCCGGCGGAAACGCCTGCTCGGTCCAGATGGTCTTGCCGAACGGTGTGTAGCGCGTCCCCCAGCGCTGCACCAGTTGCGCGACGATGAACAGGCCACGCCCGCCCTCGTCGTCGCTCGCGCTGTGGCGCAGGTGCGGAGAGGTGTGGCCGGTGTCCGACACCTCCGTCAGCAGGGTCAGATCGCGCAGCAGGCGCAGGTGCAGCGGCCCGGACGCGTGCCGTACGGCATTGGTGACGAGCTCGCTGACCACCAGCTCGGTCGTGTACGACAGTTCCTCCAGGTCCCAGTCCCGCAGCTGCCCCGTGGCCAGCTCCCGGGCCCGGCCCACCGCGGCCGGCTCGGCGGGCAGTTCCCATTCCGCGACCTGCTGGGTGTCCAGTTCGCGGGTCCGCACCAGCAGCAACGCCGTGTCGTCGGGTGCGGTCGCGGCCGGCAGCAGCTCGGTCAGCGCCCGGTCGCACAGCTCCTCCAAGGGCCGCCGGTTGTCGCTGAGGACCTGGCCCAGAACGCCCAGTCCCACGTCGATGTCCCGGTCCCGGGCCTCGACCAGCCCGTCGGTGAACAGCGCGATGAGGCTGCCCACCGGAAGTTCGACTTCCAGGGACTCGAACGGCAGGCCGCCGAGCCCCAGCGGCGGCCCGGCCGGCAGGTCCGGGAAGGTCAGAGCGCCTTCGGTGTCGACGATCGCCGGCGGCAGGTGGCCGGCGCGGGCCATGGTGCAGAGCCGGGAGACAGGGTCGTAGATGGCATAGAGGCAGGTCACACCGATGGCCATGTCGTCGGACAGGGCGACGTCCGGGCCCAGGGCCGTCGCCTGGTCCTCCGCCGTCTGCCCCACCAGGTCGTCCAGCCGGCTCAGCAGTTCGTCCGGAGGCAGATCCAACTGGGCCAGGGCGCGCACCGTCGTGCGCAGCCGCCCCATGGTCGCGGCGGCCTGGAGGCCGTGTCCGACCACGTCCCCCACGACCAGCCCGACGCGGGCGCCGGACAGTCCGATGACGTCGAACCAGTCGCCGCCGACGCCGGACCGGTCGTCGCTGGGCAGATAGCGGTAGGCCAGGTCGACCGCGGACTGGGTGGGCAGGTGCTGCGGCAGCAGGTCGCGCTGGAGGGCCAGGGACGCGGAGCGCTCGCGGGCGAAGCGGCGGGCGTTGTCGATACACGCGGCCGTTCGGGTGACCAGCTCGTCGGCGAGGTCGATCTCGCCGCTGTCGAAGACGGCGGAATGCCGGCTGCGGACGAACGTGACCAGGCCCAACGGGCTGCCACCGACCCGCAACGGCACCACCATGGTGTTCTCGTCGTGCACCATGCCGCCCGAGGACAGGCTGCGGTACTGGGGCGACCCGGGCGGGTAGTCGACGCGGTACGGAGCCTCCGGCTCACCGGGGTCGGGCCACGAGGCCGAGCGGGAGGCGGCGCGCAGCATCGGGGGCACCGTGCCGCTGACGTGGTCCGGCTCCGCGCCCTCCAGGACCGCCCAGGACAGGTCGACGGTGACCGCGGTGGCGAAAGCGGGGACGGCCACCTCGGTGATCTCCCGCGCGGTGACCGTCATGTCGAGCGTGGTGCCGATCCGGCCGCCCGCCTCCACCAGGAGGTTCAGCCGGCGCTGGGCCTGGTAGCGGTCCGTGATGTCGAAGGCGTCCTCACAGACCCCCAGGACCTTGCCCTGTGCGTCCTGCAGCCGGTAATAGGAGCACGACCAGACGTGCTCGGTGTCGGGGTCGGTGGGGGGCCGGCCCACGAAGTGCAGGTCGAGGATCGATTCGCCGGTTTCCAGCACGTATCCCATGACCTCTTCGAGGCTGCGCGGATACCCCTCGGTCACGAACATGCCCTTGGGGTAGAGCTCGTCGGCCCGACTGCCCAGCAGCTCCCGCAGGGGAACCCCGATCTCCAGGCCGTAGGCGGCGTTGAACCAGGTCAGGCGCAGATCGGCGTCATAGGTGGCCAGGCCGACCGGGGACTGCGTCGCCAGGCCGTGCAGCATGGCCTGCCGGGACTGCCAGCTCCGTACGCCGTCGAGCTCGGCCGCCACCAGAACCCGCGCGGACTCCGTCCCCTTGCCGGCGACCGGGCAGGTCGTCATCGCCACCTGCAGCAGCCTGCCGTCCCGGTGGCGTGCCGTACGCGCCTCGCTGCCGCTCAGTGCGGGCCTTGGCCGGCGGCCCGCCGGACCTAGGTCGGCGGCGGGCGGCAGAAACGTCTCCAGGGGGAGCCCGATGATGTCATCCGGGGTGTACCCGAGGAGTTCCTCGGCCGCGGCGGACCAGCCGATGACCAGGTCCTGGGCGTCCAGAACCGCGGTGGCCGCCCTGGTGACGTCGAGGGGACCACGGAAGTCGGCGCTCTGCGCCGTGTTCCATGCGTTCATGGCATCAACCCAGCCCGGTTCCGTAGTTACAGCATCGAGCCGGATCACCACCGGCACAACCTGCGTCCGCGCACGCGGAGGGGGTCGGCGCCCCTCCCGGGCCCGTCACCACGCGCCGGGCTGCCCGCTTGCCCGCCCCGGCTTCCGGCACCGGGCCGCTACCCCGTGCGTGTCATGGACCCGCGGTGGGGTTGTCGCGGGTCACCACTCCGGTGGAGGCCGCCGGGGTGGCGCCCGCCCTCCGTGCGGCCCCCCGGCCTCGCTGGCAGAGTGGGAGGAGCGCCCAGCACAGGAGGCAGATGTGAAGTCGGCCGAACGCCGCACGGGTCCCGCACGCGGTGCGCCGTGCTGGGTGAGCCTGCTGGCCAGCGATCTGGAGGCCGCGCAGGAGTTCTACGCCGCGGTGCTCGGCTGGACCTTCCGGCCGGCCGGCCTGGGCGAGGAATTCCTTGTCGCGCTGGCCGACGGTGAGCCGGTCGCCGGGATCGGCGCACTCGCGCCGAGCTTCCAGGTCGCCGTGGCGTGGGCGTCCTACTTCAGGGTGGACAACGCCGACGAGACGGCCGCCCGGATCCGGGAGCGGGGCGCGACCGTCGCGGTCGGCCCGCTCAAGATCGGTACCGGCCGGGCCGCCCTGGCCGCCGACCGCGACGGCGCAACCTTCGGCTTCTGGGAGGGCCAGACACTGGCCTGGTCGGTCGGGCACGGCAGAGCGCCGGTCTGCCTGGAGCTGCGTACGCGGGACGCCTTCGCCGCCGCCATCTTCTACGCGGAGGTCTTCGGCTGGGCCTCCGAGGAGCCGGGTGGCTGCGATGTGACGTACGAACACGATCAGGTGATCGTGCGGGACGGCTCCCGTATGGTCGCCGCGCTGCGCGGCGGCGCTGTCGAAGCCGCTCCGGATCCGCGCATCCGCCCCCGGTGGCATGTGCACTTCCCGGTCGGCGATGTGGACGCGGTGGCCGCGGCCGCCGAGGCCGCCGGCGGGACCGTGACGCCGGAGGACCCGCCCACGGGGGGCGGCGGGCGTCAGGCCGTCATTTGCGACCCGGACGGCGGCCTGTTCACCGTCTCGGGCCCCTGACCCGCGTCCAGTCAACTCCCGCTATCCATAGTTGAGTTGACCGATAGCTGCCGTCACCTTCCCTTCTCCGGCTCCAGCGGGGGACACCACGCCGCCTGCCGCTGGCCGCCGACCCGGCCGCAGAAGCCGGCCTGCGACGGCCTGCCCACACCGTCGATGTGCTGGACGGACAGCAGTTTGTCCAGCGGCACCTGACGGTCCACGTCCCCGCCGAAGCCGATGATGCCGCTCTCCCCGTCGAGCGCCCCCTCTCCGTGCACACCGCTGATCGCGTGCCACACCGCCGGAGGCGTCAGCGGCATGTCCGAGGCGTCCTCCCGCAGCTGCTTGACGGCGTTGATGAAGAGCTTGACGGCGTCGAACGCGAGCGCGGCGTGGCCGTCCAGCGAGGAGTTCGCCACCTTGGCGCACTCGTCGGGGAAGAGCTTGTTCATCTCCGAGTACAGCTCGCTGGTGCCGTCGCAGCGCGCCGAGCCGAGGGTGAAGTCCAGGAAGTCGTAAGGGATTCCGGGATAGTGCGTCCTGCGGTCCGCGTCGGCGGCCAGCCGCGCCACATCGTCACCGCCGATGAGGGTGGGCGGGTCCGAATTGCAGGACTCGTTGATCCCGCCCAGCATCGACTCGAAGTCCTCGGCGCGCCCCGCGAAGAAGACCACACCAGGGTAGGAACAGCTCCGCTGTCCGACGGTGCCGGGGCCCGGGGCGTCCGACACGGGCTCCCCGCCGTCGGCCGGAGGCGGGGCGAAGGCGGTCTTCTCCACCGAGAAGCCGCGCGCCCGGAAGCTCGCCGCGACGTCGTCCCGGAGATTCTTGCTGTAGATGTCCGTAGGATCCGCGGAGCTGACGACGCGGACCTGCCGCGCCGTCTTCCGCCCGCCCTTGCCGACGAGGTGATCGGCGTACGCGGCGGCGATCTGCGCCTCCCGCTTGTTCTGCGGCGACACCTGGAAGTACATGGGGGACTGGCGCACCAGCGAGTCCGCCGACGGTGTGGTGGCGACCATCGGCAGCCCCGCCGCGGTCAGTTTGCGGATGGTCCGGTTGGTCGCCTCGCGGCTCTGGTCGAGCCCGGTGACCCCGACGATGGACGGATCCTGCCGCCTCAGATTCGCCAGTATCTCCACCGTCTCCGGACCGAAGCGCATACCCGACCCGGCGTTGGCCGGGAAGATCCGCACGATCGGCTCCGCGCTGCCCGTACTCCGCAGCTGCCGCGACTGCGCAGCCGCGACGCCCTGCAACGCCTCGCGCACGTAAGCGAGTTGGCCGGTCGAGCGGGTGCTGCTGAGCAGCGCGGACAGATGGACGAGGGTCACCAGTGGGCGCTCCGGGGCCGCTCGGTGGGCCTCGTCGGCTGTGGCGTTCTGGGCGGAGATCTTCTTGAGGGTGTTGTTGAGCGCGAGGTCGGGGGAGTGGAAGGTGAACCCGTGCCGCGACACACCGATGCACTCGCCCGTCGGTGCGGTGCGCAGGGTGGCGGCGTCGTCCTCGAACCGGTTCAGGCCGCAGTGGGCCTGCCGGTAGCCGTTCTCCCCCTCCAGGAACACCCAGCCCGTCCCGAGCAGCGCCGCGGCGGCCGCGCAGGACGCAACCAACGACACCACACGGCGGGCCCACAGGGGCGGTTCGGGAATCCTCAGCCGGGCGTCCTGGGCGACCTCGAGCCGCCGGGTCAGCTCGTACTGTTCCTTGACGGCAGGGTCGTCCGACGGTGGCATCAGCGGCGGGACGGACACGGGCAGATACCAGGGTGCCCGGTTGCGGGCCCTGCCGGTGTGCAGGAAGGCGTCCCGCCAGCCGCCGTAGAGCCGGTCGGTGAGTTCCCACAGCGAGCTGTGGCCCCAGTCGGCACGGGCCTGCGTACCGGACGCGGGCGCTTCGGCGCCGCAACTGATGATCAGCAGCGGATCGAAGGCGCCCGTCTCGTTGCGTACGTCGATGACGGTCCGCAGCAGCGGGTAGCCGCAGTTCCCGGCGCCCGTTCCGTCGAGCAACGCCACGCAGTACGCGGTACGCCGGGCGGTCCCCGGCCGCCAGATGCGGCGGCGGAACGCCACGCGCAGATCCTCCAGGAACGCGTTGACCATCAACTTGCGTAACTGCTCGGGGTCTTCGACCTGGTTGTGCGGCGCGGTCAGCCGCTCGGCGAACCCGATGAAGGTGCCCGGGTCGCGCGGCGCGAGGTAGGGCTGGTTCAGCAGCCACCGGTACTCCCGGCCGAGCCCCCGCCGGACCTGGAACCAGGCGAGCGGGAAGACATGCACGGCGAACAGCCACACCCACCACGGCACCTTCCCGTCGACCGTCAGTTCGGTCTCCGGTGACCGCAGCAGCCCGAACAGCCGCCTGCGTCGGAACTCCCGCTCGCGCAGCCCCTGCAGGAGCGTGTGGTCGTTCCCCTCCAGGCCCCCCGCGTGGCCGGGGGCGCCGGCGCTCGACTGAATCAGCCAGTTGACCAGCCCGAACCGCCGGAAGCGCACCCGCCCGTCGCTGCCGTTGACGCTGAGGGCGAGCCCCTGCGCGAGACGCTCCAGGGTGCGGCGGACCGCCTCGACGGATTCCGGGTCCGCGCCGGCCGCGTCCTCGCGGAGGTCGTACAGACAGTGCGGTACCCGCCGGGGGTCGGCGTGACTGAGGAAGTAGCTGATGCCTTTGGCGAGTTGGGTGTGATCGGTGCCGCCCACCAGGCACACCACAGGGAGGCCCTCACGCCCCTGTGCCACGCCCCGGTGCCGCACCGGCTCGGGACACTCCCGGCGCCGTGGCCTGCGCACCAGGTCGGCTATCAGACGGAGCAGATGCCCGGCTCCACGGAACACCGGTATCTGGGAATCAGGTTCGTTCGACGCCATGGGATCCCTGAGGAGGACGGGTCGGAGCGGGGCGCGTATTCTGCCACCGCTCCATGGCCGCCGGAAGTCCTTCGCCCAGGACGGGTTGCGTGCCGAGCACCGGATCTGACGGTCTATCGTGTGCGGCATGTCCGCCCCTGAGCTGATCCGTATCGTCTCCCGTGACTCGCCCATGGCACTGGCCCAGGTCGAGCGCGTCCGCGCCGAACTGGGCGCGCTGCACCCCGAGACCGCCACCGAGGTCGTCCCGGTCAAGACCACCGGTGACCGGTGGATGGGTGCCCTTTCCCAGGTCGACGGGAAGGGCGCGTTCACCAAGGAGGTGGACGCCGCGCTCCTCGCGGGCGAGGCGGATCTCGCGGTGCACTGCGTCAAGGACATCCCGGGTGACCGCCCGCTGCCCGCCGGTACGACCTTCGCCGCGTTCCTCAGGCGCGACGACGTCCGTGACGCGCTGATCCATCCGGGTGGTCTCACGCTCGACGAACTGCCCGAGGGGACCCGCATCGGCACGTCCTCGGTCCGCCGGATCGCACAGCTCGCCGGCTCCCACCCGCACCTGCGGTGCGTCCCGATGCGCGGCAACGCCAACCGGCGCATGGAGAAGCTGGCCGGCGGCGAGGCGGACGCGCTGCTGCTCGCGGTGTCCGGGCTGGAGCGCATCGGCCGGACCGACGTGATCAGCGAGACCCTGTCGGTGGACCTGATGTGCCCGCCCGTCGGTGCCGGAGTCCTGGCACTGCAGTGCCGCGAGGACGACACGGCCACCATCGACGCCGTGACCGGTCTCGGCGATCCGCAGACGTTCCGCGAAACGACCGCCGAGCGCATGCTGCTGCACGTCCTGCAGGGCCACTGCAACAGCCCGATCGCGGGCTACGCCAGGACCGACCGCAACGGCGAACTCTCACTGCGTGCCTGCGTCTACACCCCGGACGGCAAGACGGTCCTCAACGCGCACGAATGGGCCGGCCCGCTGACCCCCGAGACGCTCGGCACGTCCGTCGCGGTCGCGCTGCTGCGGCAGGGTGCGCGCGAGCTGATCGACAGCATCGCGCACTGACGCGGTGCGGGCGCGGCCGTGCGCCGTGCCCGGTCGTACCCGCTCGTACCGGACCGACCGCCGGCCCCGCCCGCTGGATACCGTCCGTGGCAACGGACGGCACCTGCGGGCGGGGCCGGCGGGACGTGACCGGTGGCGCGGGACGCTCGGGCGGGCCGGGTCCTCCGTACGCCTATGACCGGGGTCCTTTCATGGCCTCGCCACTGTCGGTGGGGTCACTGCTCCCCGCTGCCGCTGCTGACCGCACCGGGGTCCTCGATCCCGGCGCCCGGGTCCTCGACGCCCGTACCGGGGTCTTCCGCGCCCGTACCGGGGTCTTCCGCACCCGCGCCCGGGTCCTCGGCCCCTGCGTCGCCGCCGGCGCCCGGGTCTTCGGCCCCTGCGTCTCCGCCTGCGCCCGGGTCCTCGGCACCCGCGTCGCCGCCGCCCGCGGCTGCTTCCCCGCCTCCGCCGGCGCCGATCTCGGCCCCCGTTGCCGCGAGAGCGTCGGTGACCGGCTGGAAGAAGGTCTCGCCGCCCTGCGTGCAGTCACCACTGCCGCCGGAGGTCAGCCCCACGGCCGAGTCGCCGGAGAACATCGCGCCTCCGCTGTCGCCGGGCTCCGCGCACACATCCGTCTGTATGAGGCCGTTGACGATGTCGCCGTTGCCGTAGTTGACCGTGGCGTCCAGACCGGTGACGGTGCCGTCGGAGAGCCCGGTGGTGCTGCCCGACCGCTGCACCTTCATGCCCACGGCCGCCTCCGCGGCCTTGGTGATCTCCTGGGTGGTGCCGTCCTGCAGGTCGACCGCGCTCTCCGGCTGCGCGGCCGGGTCGTCGTAGGTGACCAGGGCGAAGTCGGTTTCGGGGAACTTCGAGTCCTGGACGGTGCCCAGCGGCTGGCTGCCCGCCTGATCGGCCGTCCACGTCTCCGACTCGTTGCCGCAGTGGCCCGCGGTGAGGAAGGCCGGCGCGCCCTGCACCGTGACATTGAACCCCAGCGAGCAGCGGGAGGAGCCGCCGAAGATGGCACTGCCGCCCACGGGCCCCGCGGCCGCGCCGCCGCCCTCCTGCCCGCCGTCTCCCGCGGATCCGCCGGCCGCGCCGCCGGCCCCCTGCCCGCCGTCTCCCGCCGCTCCGCCGGCCCCCTGCGCGCCGTCTCCCGCCGCTCCGCCGGCCCCCTGCGCGCCGTCTCCCGCCGCTCCACCGTCCGCGGCACCCGCTCCGCCGGCCCCTTGCGACTCGCCGGCCTCGCCTGCGCCCTGCCCGGCGTTCCCGCCGTCGTACCGACGGAACTCCCCCTGGGAGCGCTTGACGCTCACCAGACCGTCCATCCCGCCGGCGGCCTTGTTGAGGGTCGCCATCTTGCGGCCGGTGACCGTCCGGTCGGCGAGCACCACGATCTTGTTGGTCCTCGGGTCGATCGACCAGGCGGTGCCCGGTACCGACGCGGTGTCGCTCAGCGTCCGCGTCCCGGCCTTCAGGGCGGTCATGCTGTTGCGGACGACCTTGGCGACCGCGCCCTTGGACGTGACGCTCCCGACGTCGTCCGCCGTCAGGACGTTCATCACCAGATGGCCGCTCTCGCCGTCCAGATACCAGCCGGCCGTCCGGTCCGGGAGGTCCGCCTTCAGCGACTGCGCGAGCCGCGCCGCGGACGGGGCGGACGCCGCGGTGAAGGTCCGCGGGGTCAGCGGCTTGTCCTGGCTCGCGTTGGCGTTGGGCAGGATGACCGCCGCTGCCGCGATGGCGGCCGCCGCGGCGCCCACCATCGCACCCGTCCGCTTGTTCACATGTCGGTGGCTCAATTCACTGACCTCCAGCTGGGACCACAGGAAGCGCACGGGAGGCGTGCTGTCTTGCTCCGGCACCCGTGCACCGTTGCCACCCAGTCCTACGTAGCCGGACGTGCCCTTGGCTCACGGGCACTCAAGGTGTGATGAATTCCGTCGCCGATGGCGCGGGCCCTTTACACTCCGCGGCCCAACTCGCCCTGTGGCGCTGGTCAGTGAGGCGGTGGCAGCTCGCCCGAGCCCCGCTCGATCAGCCGGACCGGCACCATGCGGGTCCTGGCCCCCGAGCGGTCGCCGCCCAGGCGGGCCAGGACCTGCTCGGCCGCGGCCCGGCCGAGGGCGGCCGCGTCCTGCGCCACCACCGTCAAACCGGGCTCCAGGACGGCGGCCAGCGGCAGATCGTCGAAGCCGACCAGCGCGACATCGCGGCGGGCCATCTCGGCGAGGGCGGGGACGACGCCGAGCGAAGCCAGGTTGTTCGCCGCGAACACCGCGGTGGGCGGGTCGGCGGCGTCGAGGAGGCGGCGCGCAGCGACCCCCGCTGCGTACGGGTCGTGGGCGGTGACCACCAGGGACGGGTCGTACCCCAGGCCGGCTTCGGTGAGCGCACGGCGATAGCCGCGCAGCCGCATCTTGCGGGTGTAGAGCGTGCTGGGCCGGTCGCCGATGAAGGCGATACGCTGGTGGCCGCGCGCCGCCAGATGGGCCACGCCCTGGCGCGCGCCTTCCTCGTTCGCGCTGACCACCGCGTCCGCGGTGAGTCCGGTGGCGGGCCGGTCGAGGAAGACCACCGGCAGGCCGCTCTCCCGCTCACGGCGCAGATACCGATGGTCGTTGCCGGCTGCCGGCACGACCAGCAGACCGCTGATGCGGCGCGCCAGGAAGGCGGTGACCAGGGCGTGTTCCCGCGGCTGCTGCTCGCTGGAGGAGCCCATGAGGAGGGTCAGACCCCGTTCGCGTACGACCTCCTCGACGCTGCCCGCGACCGTGCCGAAGAACGGGTTTCCCATGTCGGGGACGACCAGGCCGATCGTCGAGTCCCGGGCCCCCACCCGCATGTTGCGGGCCATGAGATTGGGGCGGAAGCCCAGTTCCTCGACGACGGCGAGCACCTTGGTGCGGGTGGCCTCGGAGACCGGCCCGTCCTCGTTGAGCACCCGCGAGACGGTCTTCGCGCTGACCCCGACGCGCTCCGCGACATCGGACAGGGTCGGCCGCCTGGTGCTCGCCATCGTCACCGCTTCTCGTCAGTTCACTCCGGCGGCCGAGGCCGCCTGCTGGTCCGCTACGACCGTACCGCCGTCCTGGCCCGTCACCTCCAGAGCCCCGGTCATGATCGCTACCACGTCGGCCATCGAGTGGTCCTGCGGGCGGATCTGCGCCACCCGGCGGCCGAGGCGCTGCACATGGATCCGGTCGGCGATCTCGCATACATGCGGCATGTTGTGGCTGATCAGGACGACCGGCAGGCCCCGATCGCGCACCCGGCGGATCATGTCGAGGACCTGGCCCGACTCCTTCACCCCGAGGGCGGCGGTCGGCTCGTCCATGACCACGACGTGCCGGGCCCAGGCGACCGCCCGGGCCACGGCCACGCCCTGGCGCTGGCCGCCGGACAGGGTCTCCACGGACTGGGTCAGGGAGCGCAGGCCGATCTTGAGGTCGGCCATGTGCGCGGCGGATTCCTCCCGCATCCGCTTCTTGTCGAGCATGCGCAGCACCGAGCCGAGCGGACCGGGCCTGCGGATCTCACGCCCCAGGAACATATTGCTCGCGATGTCGAGCGAGGCCGCGACCGCGAGGTCCTGGTAGACGGTCTCGATGCCGTGCCTGCGGGCGTCGAGCGGATCGCGGAAGCGGACCGGTTCGCCGTCGAGTTCGAGCGTGCCCTCGTCGGGCTGGAGCGCTCCGGTCAGGGCCTTGATCAGGCTGGACTTGCCGGCGCCGTTGTCGCCGATGACGGCGAGGACCTCGCCGGGCATGAGGTCGAAGTCGGCGCCGTCCAGGGCGGTGACCTGGCCGTAGCGCTTGATGAGACCGCGGGCGCGCAGCACGGGGGTGGTGTCGGTGTTCATCGGGAGGCCCTCCTGCGGGAGATCTGGTCGACGGCCACGGCGAGGATCACCAGCGCTCCGGTGATCAGCGTCTGGTAGATGGAGCCCACCCCCATCAGCTGCAGGCCGTTGCGGAAGACGCCGACGATCAGCGCGCCGACGAGCGTGCCGAGGACCGCGCCCCGGCCGCCGAACAAACTGGTGCCGCCGAGGACGACGGCGGTGATCGCGTCGAGGTTGTCGGTCTGGCCGGCCTTGGGGTCGCCGACACCGGTGCGGGAGACCAGGAGCAGGGCGGCGATGCCGTAGATGACCCCGGCCAGGGTGTAGATACCCAGCCGCAGGCGCGTGGTGCGGATGCCGGTGAGCCGGGCGACGTCGGGGCTGTTGCCGAGTGCGTAGGTGTGCTTGCCCCAGGCGGTTTGGCCGAGCATGTAGGCGAGGACGAGGAAGAGGACGACGGTGAGCACCGAGCCGTAGGTGATGTCGGTACGGCCCATGGGGAAGGTGTTGCCCAAGCCGGTCAGGGCGCCCGGCAGGTCGGTGATCGTCTGCTCGTCGGAGTAGATGTGGGTGAGGGCGAAGGCGACGTTGAGCATGCCGAGCGTGACGATGAACGGCGGCAGCCGGACAAGGGTGACCAGTGCGCCGTTGAGCAGCCCGAAGAGTCCGCAGACACCGATGCCCGCGACGACGGCGGCGAGCGGGGGCAGCGTCCCCTCCGCGGCGAGTTTCGCCATCACGATGGTGCCGAAGGCCATCACCGCCCCGCAGGAAAGATCGATCCCCGCGGTCAGGATGATCAGCGTCTGGCCGAGGGCGAGGGTGCCGACGACCATGACCTGCTGGACGACGAGCGAAAGATTGCCGCCGGAGAGGAACTGGTCGCTCTGGAGGGAGAAGAAGACACAGGAGGCGAGCAACGCGACCAGCGGCCCCGCGGTGGGATGGGTGGTCAGGCCGCGCCAGTTGATCCGGGCGGATGCCGCGCGCAGCTGCGCGGTGGCGGTGGACATGGGGCTCCTCGGTGAATGGTGATGAAACGTCATGAGGGCTTTGCAGAAGGCGGCGTCGGGAGTGTTGGTCCCGTCGGCGCTCCTCAGCCCCAGCACTTGTCCAGGCCGTACGCGGTGTCCTTGGCCGTGATGCCCGCGGCGGGTGTGTCGGTGATCAGGCGGACTCCGGTGTCGACATAGCCGGACGCCTTCTTGCCGTCCTCGGCGTATGCGGTGACGGCCTTGACGCCCTTGGCGGCCATCAGCAGCGGGTACTGCTGCGAAGTGGCGGCGATGCGACCGGACTTGACGGCGCGGGTACCGGTGCAGCCCCCGTCGATGGACACGATCAGCACGTCCTTCTCCCGGCCCTTGGCCTTGAGCGCGGTGTACGCACCGAGCGCGGCGGGTTCGTTGATCGTGTAGACGACGTTGATGTCCGGGGCCTTCTGCAGGCAGTTCTCCATCGCCGTCTGCCCCTTGGACTGGTCGCCGCCGGTGTCCTGCGAGCAGACCAGGGACGGGTCGCCCTTCGTGATCCCGTAGCCCTTGAGGAAGCCGTCGTGGCGCAGCCGGCCGATCGCGACGCCGGGGGCGAGATCGAGGGTGGCGATCCTTGCCTGCCTGCCCTTCATCGCGGCCTTGGCGTACGCGCCGATCAGCTCGCCCGCCTTGCGGTTGTCGGTGGCGAAGAGGGCGTCGGCGGCACTCTGCGGCTCGGGCGGCGAGTCCAGTGCGATGACCAGGACACCCTTCTTTCTGGCCTGCTCGATGGCGGGGACGATCGCCTTGGAGTCGTTCGGGGTGATCAGGATGCCCTTCACGCCCGCCGCGACCATGTTCTCGATCGCGGTGACCTGCCCCTCGTTGTCGCCGTCGAACTTCCCGGCGGCTGTGGTGAGTTCGGCTCCCTCGGCGGTGGCTGCCTGCTCGGCTCCCTGCTTCATCTTGACGAAGAACGGGTTGGTGTCGGTCTTGGTGATCAGGCCGACCTTGACCTTGCCGCCGCCGGCCGAGGAGGCCTTCGCGCCCTCCCCGCATCCGGTGAGCAGCAAGGCGGCCGAGGCGGTGCAGGCGGTGAGGGACAGGGCGGTTCGCACAGTGCGCTTCATGGCGCGACTCCTCAAGGGCAGGGAGTGTCATCGTTGACTTATGTCAACGTTGACATCGACTGGAGGAGATGGTGAACTCCGCGGCGGGCAACGTCAATGCCCTTCGCTCGTAACGAGTTGGCAACGGAGGTCGTCCGGATGAGCCGCTGGAGAGCACCGAAACTGATCAGCATCGCGGCACTGCTCGTCGCCGCGTCCCTTCCCGTCAGCGCGAACGCCGCCACACCGCGCGCCGCCACCGGCCCGGTCAACCCCGGTTTCGACACCGGGGACCTGACCGGCTGGACCGTCCTCGACGGCACCGCCTTCGGGCCCGGCGCCGTGAGCGACGCGGACAGCTACTGGGGCGGACCCTTCCACCAAAAGGGCACCCACCACCTCTGGGGCTCCGCCGGTGCGGGCGACGAAGCCACCGGATCCCTCAAGTCCTCGTCGTTCGGCGCCCCTTCCCGCATGAGCTTCCTGATCGCCGGAGGCTGGGATCCCGACCGGCTCTACGTCGCACTCGTTCGGGACAGCGACGGCGCGCAGCTGCTCAAGCAGACCGGCATGGACGACGAGGCGTATGTGCGCATCCTGTGGGACACCTCCCGCTGGCGTGGCCAGCGGGTCCACCTCGAAGTCGTCGACCGCAAGTCCGGCAGTGGCGAGGGCGCCTGGGCGCACCTCAACCTCGACGACGTCCGCACCGAGAACGCAGGCAAGGACGACAACGGCCTGACCTTCCGCGCCCTCGGCCAGGCCAACCAGCCCGGCACCCCGGACCATTCGGCCGATCCGCTGCGTCCGCAGTTCCACTACACGCCGTACCAGGGGTGGATCAACGATCCCAACGGCCTCATCCAGTACCAGGGCCGCCACCATCTGTTCAGCCAGTACTACCCGGACGCCCCCAAGTGGGGACCCATGCACTGGGCCCACGCCGACAGCCCCGACGGCGTCCACTGGCGCCAACTGCCGGTGGCCCTCACCCCGCCGCCCCGCGCCACTCCCACCGACAACACCGGGATCTTCAGCGGCAGCGCGGTCGACGACAACGGCACTCTGACCGTCGCCTACACCAAGTTCACCGACACGGCAGCCCACCCGGGTGCCACCCCGGAGACCGTGGAGATGGCGACCTCCACCGACGGCGTCACGTTCTCACCCGGCAGGGAGGTGATCGGCGCGCCACCGGCCGGCTCGTCCGCCGGCTTCCGTGACCCCAAGGTCTTCCGCGATCCGACCGACAACCGCTGGAAGATGGTGGTCGGTTCGGGCGACGGCGGGCGCGGCAAGGCACAGCTCTACGCCTCCGACGACCTGCGCTCGTGGTCCTACGTCGGGGTGCTCGCCGAGGGCGACAGCGCGGACGGACCGATGTGGGAGTGCCCCGACTTCTTCCCGATCGGCGACACCTGGGTGCTGCTCTACTCGGCCGACAACAAGCAGTTCTACGAGACCGGCAGCTACGACGGCAAGACCTTCCACCCGGAGCGCAAGGGACTGGTCGACGCCGGTTCCGACTTCTACGCCGGGCAGCACTACCGGGACGCGGACGGCCGGGACCTCGCCATCGGCTGGATGAGCGACTGGAAGGCCAAGGAGCCCACCCGAGTCAACGGCTGGGCGGGCGCCCAGTCCGTACCCCGCGAGCTGTTCCTGCGCCCGGACCGCACTCTCGGCAGCCGCCCGATCGCCGCCCTGGACGGCCTCGCGGCCGGCACCCCCACCACCGTCGACGACAAGACGGTGACGGGCAACTGGCGGCTCGGGCGCGGCGATGTCTCGCGCCTCAAAGCCGTGCTCGACCTGAACCGGACCACGGCCGACACCGTCACCGTCCGCCTCAAGGCGTCCGCCGCCGAAGCCACCGAGCTGCGCTACGAGAAGTCCACCGGCACGCTGACCCTCGACACCACCGAGGCGGGCTACGGCACCACCGGCACCTGGAGCGCGCACGTCCCGCCCGCCGAGGACGGCACGCTCGCTCTCGATGTCCTCATCGACCGCTCCTCGGTCGAGGTCTTCACCGGCGACGGCACCTCGCTGACCGCCCGCGTCTACCCCCGCTACAAGGAGTCCGACGCGGTCGAGTTCGGGGCGAAGGGCGGCGAACTACGGCTCAAGAGTGCCTCCTTGACCCGCCTCAAGTCGTCCTGGACGCACTGACCTCTCGATTGCCCTGCCGGCCCGGCAGGCCCGCTCCACGGCGGGTCCGTCGGGCCGGCGCGTCGTGATGCCGCCGCGCCGCGAGCAGCACCGCCCGCCGGCCGCCGTGCCACGGCCGGGAGCAGCGGTGCGCAGGAGGCGTGTAGGGCAGCTGTGGCTGCGCTTAAGAAAACCTCGATGGACCGGACGGCCCGGGTAGGGAAGATTCCCTGTCGGTGATCGGACGGCCGGGACGTCGTCCGGCACGTCACAGCACTCTTACGTACGGGAGCCGTCGCGGTGAAGGCACTGGTCAAACAGAAGGCGGAGCCGGGTCTCCGGCTCATGGAGGTGCCCGAGCCGGTCATCGGCCCCGGGGACGTCCTGATCAAGGTGCTCCGCACCGGCATCTGCGGCACCGACCTGCATATCCGGGCATGGGACGGCTGGGCGCAGCAGGCGATCCGCACGCCGCTGATCCTCGGGCACGAGTTCGTCGGCGAGGTCGTCGAGACCGGGCGCGATGTCGCCGAGATCGCGGTCGGCGACCGGGTCAGTGGCGAGGGCCACCTGGTCTGCGGCAAGTGCCGCAACTGCCTGGCCGGGCGGCGGCACCTGTGCCGGGCCACCGTCGGCCTCGGCGTGGGCCGCGACGGGGCGTTCGCGGAGTATGTCGCGCTGCCCGCGTCCAATGTGTGGGTGCACCGCGTGCCCGTGGACCTCGATGTGGCGGCGATCTTCGACCCCTTCGGCAACGCCGTGCACACCGCGCTGTCCTTCCCGCTGGTCGGCGAGGACGTACTGATCACCGGCGCCGGCCCGATCGGGCTGATGGCCGCGGCGGTGGCCCGCCACGCGGGTGCCCGCAACGTCGTCATCACCGACGTCAGCCAGGAGCGCCTGGAGCTGGCCCGCAAGATCGGCGCCACCCTGGCCCTCGACGTCGCGGAGCACTCCATCGCCGACGGTCAGCGCGCACTCGGCCTGCGCGAGGGCTTCGACGTCGGCCTGGAGATGTCCGGCCGGCCCGAGGCGATGCGCGACATGCTCGCCAACATGACCCACGGCGGCAAGATCGCCATGCTCGGCCTGCCGGCCGAGGAGTTCTCCGTCGACTGGTCGCGGATCGTCACCTCCATGATCACGATCAAGGGCATCTACGGCCGCGAGATGTTCGAGACCTGGTACGCCATGTCGGTGCTCCTCGAAGGCGGCCTGGACCTCGCCCCCGTGATCACCGGCCGCTACGGCCACCGCGACTTCGAAGCCGCCTTCGACGACGCCGCTGCCGGCCGCGGCGGCAAGGTCATCCTCGACTGGACCGTCTGACCAGCCCTTTTCCTGGAGATTGATGTCTGATGTTCGACTCCGTACGCGACGAACTGCGCACCGCCCTCGATGAGATCCGCGCCGCAGGACTGCACAAGCCCGAGCGTGTCATCGGCACCCCGCAGTCCGCCACGGTCGCCGTCACCGCCGGTGGCGCGCCCGGCGAGGTGCTCAACTTCTGCGCGAACAACTACCTCGGCCTCGCCGACCACCCCGAGGTGGTCGCCGCCGCCCACGAGGCCCTCGACCGGTGGGGCTACGGCCTGGCGTCCGTCCGCTTCATCTGCGGCACGCAGGAGGTCCACAAGGAGCTGGAGCACCGGATCTCCGGCTTCCTCGGCCAGGAAGACACGATCTTGTACTCCTCCTGCTTCGACGCCAACGGCGGCGTCTTCGAGACGCTGCTCGGCGCCGACGACGCGGTCATCTCCGACGCCCTCAACCACGCCTCCATCATCGACGGCATCCGGCTCTCCAAGGCCCGCCGCTACCGCTACGCCAACCGCGACATGGCGGACCTGGAACAGCAGTTGAAGGAAGCGTCCGGCGCCGGACGCAAACTGATCGTCACCGACGGCGTCTTCTCCATGGACGGCTATCTGGCGCCGCTGCGCGAGATCTGCGACCTCGCCGACCGCTACGGCGCCATGGTGATGGTCGACGACTCGCACGCCGTCGGCTTCGTCGGCCCCGGCGGGCGCGGCACCCCGGAGCTGCACGGCGTGATGGACCGCGTCGACATCATCACCGGCACCCTCGGCAAGGCCCTCGGCGGCGCCTCCGGCGGCTATGTCGCGGCCCGCGCGGAGATCGTCGCGCTGCTGCGCCAGCGCTCGCGCCCGTACCTCTTCTCCAACTCGCTCGCCCCGGTGATCGCGGCCGCCTCCCTCAAGGTGCTCGACCTGCTGGAATCCGCCGGTGACCTGCGTGAACGGCTGAACGCCAACACCGCCCTGTTCCGCTCCCGGATGAGCGAGGAGGGCTTCGACGTACTGGCCGGCGAGCACGCCATCGCCCCCGTGATGATCGGCGACGCGGCCCGCGCGGCCCGCATGGCCGAGCTGCTGCTGGAGCGCGGCGTCTACGTCATCGGCTTCTCCTACCCGGTGGTCCCGCAGGGCCAGGCACGCATCCGCGTGCAGCTGTCGGCGGCGCACTCCACCGAGGACGTGCACCGCGCGGTGGACGCGTTCGTGGGAGCGCGCGCCGCCCTGGGAGACTAGAGGCATGATCGAAGCACGGCGGCTGCACATCCTCCGCGCGGTGGCGGACCACGGAACGGTCACCGCCGCAGCCGCCGCGCTGTATCTCACTCCCTCCGCGGTCTCGCAGCAGCTGGCCGCCCTGGAACAGGAGACCGGCCACCGCGTGGTGGAGCGCAGCGCCCGCGGCGTACGGCTGACGAGCGCGGGCGAGATCCTGCTGACCCACGCCAATGCCGTCCTGGCCCAGCTGGAGCGCGCGGAGTCGGAGCTGGCCGCCTACGGGTCGGGGGAGGCCGGCACGGTCACCGTCGCGGCCTTCGCCACCGGCATCGGGCTGGTCGTCGCGCCCGCCATCACCGAGCTGGCCGCTTCCTCGCCCGGCATCCGGGTCCGGGTCCGGGACGCCGAGGGCGACGCCAGTCTGCGCATGGTCCTCGACCGACAGGTGGAGGTGGCGGTCGCGGTGGAGTACCGGGGCGCGCCGGGGGAGGACGATCCGCGGCTGACCCGTGTCCCGCTGTACGCCGAGCCGTTCGACGCGGTACTGCCGGTCGGCCACCGCCTCGCGGACGGTGACCGGGTGGCGGTGGCCGACCTCGCCAAGGACCCGTGGATCGGACCGTACTCCGGTAACCCCTGCCATGACGTGGTCGTCCTGGCCTGCGAGTACGCCGGCTTCCAGCCCCGCCTGGAGCACTCCTCCGACGACTTCCGTGCCGTCGTCTCGCTCGCCTCGGCCGCGGCGGGCGTGGCACTCGTGCCGCGTTCGGCGCTGAGCGGGATGGACCTCACCGGAGTGGTGGTGCGCCCGGTCGACGGCGTCGCCCCCACTCGCCGCGTCTTCGCCGCCGTACGCCGCGGCGCCGAAGCGCACCCGCTGTTCCGCCCGGTGCTGGCCGCCCTGGAGGCGGCGGCGGTGGTACGGGGCTGAGCCGCGCCGCATCGGGCTCGACCGGGGCCGGTCATCGAGCCGGCTGCTGCTCCACGTCCGTCGGCGGTACTGCTTCCTCCCCCGGTGCCGGGGCCTCCTGCTGCGAGGGAGCGGAGGGGGCCTTCTCGTGGCGTGGGCTGAGTACGGCGGTGGCGAGAACGCCCGCCGGCAGCCCCCGGAACGTGGGGCCTATACCGAACAGGGTGATGCCGGACGCGGTGGCAGTACCGCAACGCCTGGCAGGTTCTGCGACGCCATGGTGACCACGAAGAGCGGGAGGCCGACGCTCACCAGCACCTGCCAGGAGAACTCAGGCCGCACGAATGCCGGCGCGGCCGGCTCCGGGTGCACCCGGCCCAAGTTCCACGAACCCTGCCACACGGTCACCGCAGTGCCCACCAGGAGTGCCGCGATCACGGCGTATTGGGGGAGCCACCGCCAGCAGACGAGATACACGGCGAACATGGGCGAACCCGCCGGTCAGCCCGCTTCTCTGCGACCAGCACGGCAGAGAAGAGAAAAGCGCCTACCGCCTGCGCTGTCGACACCCCGTGCAGACCGGTCGCCAGGAGCGCGGCTCCGGGGTGGACCACGCCGTGACCACCGGGGCTTGGTGGCCCAGGGAGAGACCGATACAGGTAACGCCCATCCCGAAACCCAGGGCGAGCATCCACGACGTCAGCTGTGACGTGGTGGATGCTCGTCCTGCTGAGCGGCAGTGACGACGAGGGCAACAGCGCGGTGACGCCGGTGAGCACCGCAAGGAAGCCCGCAGCGACCGCGTCGGCCGGGGCGGCAGCGCGGATGCGTCGGGGGACGTGCGAACTCAGGCATTCTCCTGGTCTCCCACAGAAGTGCGAGAGGGGGCGCCCCCGGCCGGGTCCGGGAGGCCGGGGGGTCGAGAGAGATCTCCGCCTGGTGGGTTCGCCCCCAAGTCGGCACATTCCGCACCGACTTGGGCTTCCGTCGTTCCACCGGAGGGCGTTGCTCGTCCCTTTCGTGCACGGGAGCCGGGAGCGGCGGACAGTGCTGCCAGGGCGACCAGCAGCGCAGTGAGCGCGAGGCTTCCGGCGTCGAGGTTCCCACCCCACGCGGCCTCGGAGAGATAGGTGAGGCCGGGCAGCGTCGTCAGGATGGTCATCGCCACCATCGGATTCGCGCGCTGCAGACCCACTTGGAGGACGAAGAGCGGAATCGTGACGGCCGCGACGCCGATGAGCGGGAGCAGAGCCGGCGGGACACCGCTCTCGTAGGGGGAGCCGCCCTCCAGCAGGAAGATCGCGCCGGCGCCGAGATAGGTGAGATGGAAACGATGAGCGGTGACCGTGACCGGGTCGGCACCGAGCGCGCCCAGGGCCTTGGAGACGAGCGCGAGTCCGGAAGCGCCCACCCCGGCCACCGCCACCAGGGCAAGCCCCGCGACCGAGGCCGGGGAGATGCTTCCGGCATCCGTCAATCGCCATGCCAGAGTGCCCCCGACGATGGCCAGTGCCGTTGCACTCAGCCAGGCCCGCGGGGTGGGCCGCTCGCCCCGCGCCAGAAGAAGGGCGAGCACCGCCAGCGCCAGCGGACCGATGGCTGTCTCGATGCCGCTGGCCAGCGTCGCGGGGATCCAGGCGAGCGCGACGTAGAAGCTCACGAAGGTGAGGGCGGTGAGGAGGTTCATCAGCCAGAGCAACCGGCGCACCAGCCGTCGGTTCTCGGTGCCCTCGACTGCGTCGACGGAGTCGCCAACGGGAGTGAGTGGACTGCGCTGCCTGCGGCGGACCGTATGCAGCGCGGTGAACACCAGCGCGGCGATGGCGAAGCCCACGCACGAGAGCAGCAGACTGCCGCTCGGCGTGAGCCGTCCGGACAGGTAGCCGAAGCATCCTGCTTGCAGCACCACCGACAAAAGGATCATCAACGCCGGCATGTCACGACCCACCCGTGCGGATCCGGAAGAAGTCGCCGCTGTCCTCGATCTCGTGGAGCGTGTGGAGTGCGCTCTCGAGCAGCTCGGCGTCCTCGTGGACGAGGAAGGCGATGCCGCAGGCCCCTGTGGTCAGGTAGCGGTCCTCAAGGGCCTCTCCCACCTGTGGAAGCCGGGCGATGCTGTGGAAGCCCGGCATACGCCTCAGGAGCCGCAGGCCGTCGATCGCCTCCAGAACGCCGTCGCTCTCGGGGCGCAGGAAGATCTTGGCCACGGTGCGTGCCGGCCCGTACGGAAGGGAGAAGCGACGCTCGAACTCGGCGGGCCGCAGGTAGCGCTCCACCGTGAGGTGCTGGTGGCTGTAGCCGAACGCGGCGTGGTAAGGGTCCGGCGCCAGGCACGGGCCCATGACACGGGAGTTGACCTCGACCAGGCGCGGTCCTTCCGCCGTGAGCATCACCTCGGTGTGCGCGGCGCCTTCGCGGATGCCGAGCGCATCCAGACATGCGAACACGTAGTCCACCAGGTCTTTTTCGGGCCCGGCGGCCCGGTCGCGAGAGATGATGTGACGCAGCACCGGTGCGTTGTCGGTTCGGTCTATCCGCTCGGCGTACAGCTCGGTGAGCAGATGCCGGCCGTGCAGGCTGACCGTGTTGACGATGTACTGGGTGCCGTCGAGGCACTGCTGGACGATGATCTCGTCGTTGGTCTCGCCCATGAGGTTGCGCGAGCCGGTGACCGAGCGGAAGGCCTCGATCGCGGTGAGCCGGTCGGGGCAGACCGTGCAGCCGTCACTGCCCGCGCTGTTGAGGGGCTTGACCACGAGAGGGAAGCTTTCCCAGTCGTCGAGTACCTTCTCCAGTTCCGGCTCCGACCTGACGGTCACCGTGCGGGCGTGCGGTACACCCGCCGAGCGAAGCGCCTGGACCATCAGGTACTTGTCCCGGCGGGCCGCCCGCTGGGACAGATCATGGTGCTCCGTGCCGAGCAGCTCCGCCAGGTCGTCGGCGAGGGTGACTCCGTACTCACTGGCGGCGACGACGGTATCGACGCCGAGCAGGGTCAGCTGCTCGGCCGTGTGGCCGGTGTCCCCGTGGAGCAGCCGGGCGGCAGCGGAGTCCGCCTCGTACGCGGCACGTTGATCGGGAGTGTAGACGTGTACACATTCCGCGCCCTCCTCCCGGAACGCTGTGGCCAGATCGACACCGGTGGAGACGGGATTGATGAGAGCGATCACGAGGAGGTCCTTTCGGGGAGCCGTGCAGCCGGTACGCGCACGGCTGGGTCGACATGGGCGGCTCGCCAGGGCTCCAGCGAGAGTTGGCGGGCAACGGTGGTGGCGTGCTGCGCCGCGGCGCGCAGGTAGTTGACGATGGGGAAGCGGGAACCCGCCGCCGCACCCAGTGCCCACAGCCGCTCGGGGGGTTGCCAGGGGTCGCGAACGATCCGCAGGTCGTGGCCCACCACGGCCGGGCGGTCGCCGTCGGCGGTGGGAGCGCCGATGCGGAGTTCTCCGGCCTTGGTGACCGCCAGCGAGGGAGCCTCGAAGCCGGACGCGCACACGATCCAGTCGACGTGCTCGGTGCGGCCATCGGGCCAGGTGACCGTCCAGCCGTCACCGGGGTGCGGATCGATGCGCTGCGGGTAGGCGCCGGCCACCCTCAGCGCACCGGAGTCCAGATGGGCCAGGATCCGGCGGGCGTTGCTGACGGGGATGGAGGAGATGTAGCGGGACATCGCTCCGCGGTACGCGGCCAGGACCTGCCTCTGGATGTGCTCCGGCTGCTTCGGCAGGACGACGTTGAGCCCGTCGATCACCTCGGCGACGGCGTCCTGCCATGGCACGTGTCCGGTCTCGGCCTGCGCGGTCTCGTGCCGCAGCCGCTCGTGGACGCTGACGACGCGGCTCAGCTGCGGGAGTACCGGCCGGCGGTTGCCCAGTGCCCGTATGAGCCGTAGCAGGGGGCGTAGGAGTTCGGCCGGGCCTGCGCCGCGGTGCAGTTGCTCCTCCCACTGCTGAGCCAGGCCTGCGGCACTGGTACGGCACAACCGGGTCCGTACGGCGGGGAGTTCCCCCGACGGCGAGGTCATGACGGTGGGCAGACCGCGCCGGCAGAGGGTGAGTGCCGCGTCAAGCGCGGAGAGTTTGGTCCCCACCACCAGGACCGAGGAGCCCGGCGGAATCTGCCGCAGCCGGCGAGCGGGATAGGGACTGGTGAGCAGCCGCGGTGAGGCGCTGCGAGCACGCAGCGCCTCGGGGAGACGAGGGGTGGTGCCGTTCAGACAGAGCAACACGTCCGTGGCCGCCATGGACCGGCCGTCCGCAAGCTTGACGCGGTAGCGGCCCGTGGTTCCTCCGACCGACCGTGCGAGGCCCCGCAGGTGCATGACTCGGACACCGCGCAGCTCCGCGTCGGCCCGGTGGCGCAGATAGCTCTCCCGGGCGTACTGGGTGACCAGATAGCGAGGCACGAAATCGTCGCGTTGGACGGGCCAGCCCCGAGCAGCGAGGTAGCCGAGTAACTCCGAATCTCCTTCGGGGGACAGCGAGGTGACGTCCACCGAGGTGTTGCACAGCAGCTGCGGATCGCCCGCTCCGAAGGCCGTGCCACAGCCGATGGCATTGGGAGCGATGAAGCAGATGGACGCAACACCGGGTATTCGGACGAGACTGCGGAAGGCACTCACCGCAGTGGCACCTCCTCCGATGATGACCACGTTTCTGCTCACCAGGTGCCTCCCGTGCCGAAGTGCTGGGGCGTGACGATTCCGCGGGCGTGATCGAGGGGGCTCATTCTTCGTCTCCCGTGATCGGTTCAAGAATCTGCGTGCTGCGCCGGGCACGCTCTCCGGTCGAATTTCAGCGGAAGTCAGTGCAGTGCGTTTATCAGCACCATGTAGGTAGCGGTCCCCAGTACAATTGCGAGAAGCGGGCTTTTCCGCCAGTGGTAGAGCCCGCCGCAGACCATGATCCCGGCTACCGCCGGCAGGCCGTACGGATACCTCGTGAAGTCGACGGTATGAATGCTGTACGCCACCAGGATCACCATGATTCCCGGTGGAAGTGAGCCACGCAGGAAATCGAGCAGCGGAGAACCGGAGAAGTTTTTGAACAGTACGAAAGGAGTGGCGCGCAGGGCGAAGGTGACCGCGCACATCACTGCTATGGCACCGACGATGTAGGACGCTTCAGGCACGCTTCGACCTCGCCATCGCATAGTCCGCGACCAGCATCAGCAGGAAGGCGATGACCGCCACTGTCAGGAACTGATCCGCCGCCAGGATCCCCGCGAGCACACTGGCCGCCACGCCGTAACCCACGGCCCGCAGGTTTGTCCGCTTGCGCGCGTGATCCCAGGCGAGCACAACGAACAGGGCCGTCAGCGCGAACTCCACGCCCTCGACGCCGGCCGGGAGAGCGGTGGAGGCGAGCGCGCCCGACAGACTCCCCAGCACCCAGTACCCGTGGCTGAGAACCTGTATCAGGGTGATCCGGCGGCCGTTGAGTTCCTCCGGCGCGGTTCCGGCGAGCAGCGAGTACGTCTCATCGGTGAGGGCGAAGATCCCGTAGCCACGCTGTGCTCTGCCGCGCAGCAGTTCCATCGGGAAGGAGAGCCCGTAGAAGATGTGGCGGAAGTTCACCAGAAGCGTGGTCACGGCGATGGCGGCGAGGCTCAGCCCCGTCGAGATCATGGAGACGGCCAGGAATTCGAGGGAGCCGGCGAACACCACGAGCGCGGTGGTGGGAGCCCAGAACCACGGGAGCCCCTGGCTCACCAGGAGGATGCCGAACGCCGCTCCCAGCGGTATGTACCCCATCGCGACCGGTACGGTCAGCTTCGCCGCGACGGCCAGGTCGCCCCGGAAATCGCCGCCCAAGGCTTTGCCCGGCGCCTCGCCGGTTGTGCTGTGCATGCGTCCTTCCCCCTGAACATTCGGTACTTCGACGGCTCCCCGCAGGCTGCCGGTGCTGCCCGGCAGCACCGGCAGGCCGGTCTACGGCGTCTTGTGCAGCTGTGCCGACAACCGGCGCAGCCCTTCCTCCAGCACGTCTGCGGGCCGCGCGTAGCTGATCCGCAGCCCCTGTTCGGCGCCGAAGACCTCGGCGGGCATGACGAGCATGCGTTGATCGGCGAGCAGTTCCTCGGCGAACTGCTGCGAGGAGATGCCGGCCGTGAAGTGCAGCCAGGCGAAGGGGGTACCGTCCGGATGCACCAGGTCGACGTTCGCGGCGTGCTCTTCGGCGAATTGGACGAGCCGTCGCTGCCCCGGTGTGACGAGGGACCGGTAGCGCTCCAGGTGCCGTTCCCGGTCGGCGAGTACGCGCGTCGCCACGCGTTCCCACACCAGGGAGTTGGAGACCGTGGTGTACCGCTTGTAGTTCACCATCGCCTCGATGACGTCCGTCGGGCCCTTCGCCCAGCCGATGCGCAGCGCCGGCATGCCGTAGACCTTGGACAGGCCGGAGACGGAAACCGATCGGGGGTAGCGCCGGACCACCGAGGCGTCGAAGTCGAGCAGGTACTCCTCGTCGTTCACCACCCACAGGTCGTGCGCCCGCGCGATGTCCAGAACCGCGTCCCAGTCCGCGGGGCTCAGCACACATCCGGAGGGATTCCCGGGGCTGTTGAGGATCAGCATCCGGGTGTCCGGCCGGACCACGCGGGCGAGCGCCTCGACGTCGAAGGGGTCGCCGGGCCGCCAGGGCAGGACGGTGACGTCGCACCCGATGTGCGCGGGAACCTCCCACGCCTGCTGCCAGCCGGGTGCGGTGGTCACCACGTGGTCCCCGGCCTCCAGGGCGGAGCGGTAGAGGAGGTAGAGGGCCTCCTGCGCGCCGTGGGTGACGATGACGTCACGCCGGTCCGCCTCTGTGGCCTCGGTGCCCTCGTACAGCGCGGCGATCTGCGCGCGCAGCTGCGGGGTCCCGCGGTCCAGGCTGTAGTCCAGCTCCCAGTCCGACTCCAGGGGAAGGTCCCCCAGTAACTGGAACTGCACGCCGCTTTCGGCCAGATCGAGGTCGAAGCGTCCTTGGGCGCGGTCGAAGAGCCAGTCCTGGATGGTGTACGAAGCGATGCTCATGGGGTCTCGTTTTCGAAGGAGAAGGTGATCACGGCAACATCCCGGTACGCCGGCTTGCCCGGCACCTTGGGAGTGATCGGACTGACGTAGTGCACGACCTCCTGGTCCGCCAGGAACAGTGCCTCGCCGGGCGGCATGACCCGCTCCACGATGACGTCTCCCGCCGGGTCCTTCTCACGGACCAGGGATATGCCGCCGCTGACGTTGTCGACGGCTACGCAGGTGACCGCGATCAGGTCGTAGCCGTCCTGGTGGAACCCTTCCGGGGCAGGGAGGCCGACGTGCTCGTCATCGGCCTTGATGCGTATCTGGTGGCAGCCGATCCGGAACTCCTCGGCCGTCACGAGTGCGCGTGTCGCGGGGGAGTTCACGAGGCCCTCGGCGAACTCCCGGGCCGGCTCACCGAAGGGGGCGAAGTTCCTGTGCCGGCCGCCGGCGTAACTGTTGATGCCGTCGCTCTGAAAGAAAGTGGTGTCGTCGTCCCAGAGGAAAGCGTCGCCCTTCACCCTCGCTTTGCTGAAGGCGCGGAACCGAAAATGGTGCCCCTTCTGCAGGTGTTCATCTGCGGGCAGCGTCGCATAGCTTGCCAGGAAAGGCGAGGAAATATGGGCCGCAGCCGACCCAAGCTGGTACCGCATGTCGCTCCTGAGGTTCGTCACGAGTTCCGGAAGATTAGCAATCCAAGATCAACTGCCGCCCGGTAGTCCGGTATGCGAGATGCGCCTTCGCGGATCGGGGGTATCGCAAGCCCCCCGGGCAGCATTCCGTTGTGTCGATTACCGGTCAGGTGCCGCTTTGCGGGAGGTGGCTCGGCATGTCCTTATGAACTTCCGGCCATTGGCCGAATTCTTTCGGTCGCGTCTTGGGGGAACGTGCCGATCGGACCGGCGGAGGGGGAATAACCCGAGCAGCCGCGGGAGTGGACTGGTCATCACCGTTGTGCCCAGAGCCACCAACGTGAGGATGCCGAGCATCCGTGTGTCGATGATGCCCGCCTGGAACTCGATCTGGACCACGACCGGCTCCGTCAAACCACGCGCGTTGAGCAGCGCGCCGACCGTGGGGCGCGGGACGTCGGCTGAGGGTCGGTCAGAGCCCCGGGGCCTGTTGCGTTCGGTCTCGGTGGGGAGCGCGTTCGGCCTCGATGGCCTTGGAGATGAAGGTAGACAGGCGTCAAGTCCCTCTGTCCTATGGCGAGTTGACGACGGGGGCAGACGGGGCGGGCGGGGCGAGGAGCGAACGGGCGCCGCCAATGAGGGTCGGGAGTAGCGAAATCCGCTGCCACGAGTAGGCAGGTCTGCCGCGGGCTTCAGCAGAGCCTGCTGATGCGGGATTTGGACCTGGGGGTGCACGAAATCCGGGTGGGTCCCGGGACAGCCAGGCCGAGCAAGTGGCCGTGCTCCGCGAGCACCACCAACGGCTTCTGCCGCAAGGGAAGCGGCTGGGTTTGCTCCTTCGCGCCATCGCCGAACTGGGGAAAGGCAATGAAGGTAACGAGCCGGCGCGATGCGAGCGTGGTCTACGCCGATGGCCGACTGAGCTGATCGAAGGCTCCCAACCCCCGGGGGCAGACCCCCGGTGGCCGGCCCCCCGGCTCAGGAACACTCGACCCACCGGACAGACGCCAGCAGCCGCAGTCCATGATCGCCACGGAATCGGAGGCGGCTGTGGTGTCGAAGAAATGGGCCGGCGTCTCGTCACACCCCACACCCCCACACCCGTACGCGCTCGCCGTACGGGGCGAACGTCCAGCGCGCTGGGTCCATGGTTCCGTGTCGAGGTCGGCTGAAGATCTCGCAGCCGCTTGGGGAGTGGCGCCGTGCTCTCCCGGCGAGTCCCCGCCGCCGGCCAGTGGCCCGCGTGGCAGGCTCAGTACGCCGGCGGCCGATTGGTGACGGAGCGCGGCCGGTTTTTGAGGAGGCGATGCGCATGGCCGTCGGCCCGCACGACGGAGCACCGGCGGCGCCGCCGCAGGACCCCTTCGCGCTGGTGCGGACCCGGGCGTACGCGAAACTCCTGGTGGTGGCCGCGCTGATCGGTGCCCCGGTCTGCGCCGCGGCGTTCGGCTTCCTCGCGTTGGTCGGCGAGCTGGAACCCCTGATCTACCAGGACCTGCCCCGGTCGCTGGGGTTCTCGGGGACGCCGTTGTGGTGGCCGCTGCCGATGCTCGCGGTGGCCGGTGTGCTGGTGGGCCTGACGGTCCGCCACCTCCCGGGCCGCGGCGGCCACGAGCCAGCCGACGGCCTGTCGGTCGGCGGCGCGCCCGGGGTCGCCGCGCTCCCCGGCATCGCCTTCGCGGCCCTGGCCACCCTCAGCTTCGGCGCGGTACTCGGCCCCGAGGCGCCGCTGATCGCACTCGGCGGTGGCCTGGCGGTGGGCGCGGTGCGACTCGTGCAGCGGGACGTATCGGCGCAGACCGTCTCGGTGGTGGGCGCCGCGGGCAGCTTCGCGGCGGTCAGCGCGCTGCTCGGCTCGCCGCTGCTGGGCGCCTTCCTGCTCATGGAGGCGTCGGGCCTGGGCGGAGCGATGCTCGGGATGGTGTTGGTGCCGGGTCTGCTCGCGGCCGGCATCGGCGCCCTCATCTTCGTCGGGCTGGGCGCCTGGACCGGCCTCGGCACCTATTCCCTGGAGCTCCATCACATTCCGCAGGCCGCCCAGCCGACGGTGCCGGAATTCGGCTGGGCACTGGTCATCGGGCTGCTCGCCGCCTTCGCCGCGACGGGCGTCCGGCGGCTCGCCCTGCTGCTCAAGAAACGGGTCGCCCGTCATCGGGTGCCGGCCACCGTGGCGGCGGGACTGGTGGTGGGCGCGCTCGCGGTGGTGTTCGCCGCGGTCACCGACAAACCGTCGTCCGAGGTGCTGTACTCGGGGCAGACCGCGATGGGCGCCCTCTTCAGCGAGAGCGCCGACTACTCGGTGGGCGCGCTGGTGCTTCTGGTGCTGTGCAAGGGGCTGGCGTATTCCGTGTCGCTGAGCAGCTTCCGGGGCGGCCCCATCTTCCCGGCCCTGTTCCTCGGCGCGGCCGGCGGCGTGGCCCTCTCCCACCTCCCCGGGCTGCCGCTCACCTCGGCCTTCGCCATGGGTGTCGGAGCGATGTGCGTCGCCATGCTCAAGCTGCCGATGACGTCGGTGCTGATGGCCACGCTCCTGCTCGGCCACTCGGGGCTCACCGTCATGCCCCTGGTGATCGTCGCCGTGGTGGTCGCCTACGTCACCGTCCTGCGGCTCACCCCGGCCCCGGCCACGCAGCCCGCTCCGCAGCCCACCGGGTGAGCGGAGCCGACGGGAGGGGCGGACGGGCGCGGCCCGCTGCCGGACAACGGACGCGGCGCGCTGGAGGTCAGCCCGCGCTCGACGCCGTCGCGCGCGGCGTTCTGCCGGTGCGGGTCCAGGTCGCGAGTTGGCGGGCCGTCCAGGTGTTGATGATCCGGTCCGCGGGGACGCCGCACTCCTCGGCGCGGGCGCATCCGTAGATCTGCCAGTCCAGTTGGCCGGGGGCGTGCGCGTCGGTGTCGATCGAGAACAGCGTCCCCTCCTCCAGCGCCTGCCGGAGCAGCCGGCGCGGCGGGTCGAACCGGTCGGGGCGGCAGTTGATCTCCACCGCGGTGTGGTGCTCCGCGCAGGCCGCGAAGACCTCTCCCGCGTCGAACCGCGACTCCGGCCGCAGTTTGCCGGTGATCTGCCGGCCGGTGCAGTGGCCGAGCACATCGACGAGCGGATTGCGTACCGCCGCGAGCATCCGCCGCGTCATCGGCTCGGCGTCCATCCGGAGCTTGGAGTGCACCGAGGCCACCACCACATCCAGCTCGTCGAGCAGTTCCGGCTCCTGGTCGAGTTCGCCGTCGGTGAGGATGTCGCACTCGATGCCCGTCAGCAGCCGGAACGGCGCCAGCTGCTTGTTCACCTCCGCGACCAGCGCCAGCTGCTCGCGGAGCCGCTCGGGGCTCAGACCGCGGGCGATGGTGAGCCGGGGGGAGTGGTCGGTCAGTACACACCACTCGTGTCCCATGTCGCGGGCGGCTCTGGCCATCGCCTCCACGGGGCTGCCCCCGTCCGACCAGTCCGAGTGCAGGTGGCAGTCGCCGCGTAGCGCGCCGCGCAGCCGCTGCCCCCGCTCGCCGTCGACCAGCGGTCCGCCCGCCCCCTCCTCCAGCCGGGTCAGATAGGCGGGCACCTCTCCCGAGAGCGCTTCTTCGATCACCCGGACGGTCTTGGGGCCCAGCCCTTTGACGCGGGTGAGCGAGCCGTTCCGGGCCCGCTGCCGCAGCTCGTCGCCGTCCAGCGCCGCGACCGCCGCCGCGGCATTGCGGAACGCCTGCACGCGGTAGGTCACCGCCCCCTGCCGCTCCAGCAGGAAGGCGATCCGCTCCAGCGCCTCGACCGGCTCCACCTGCCGCTCCTTCCGGTCGTCGGGCAGTCCCTTCCCACCGTGCACCGGTCCGTGGCCGGCTGCCACCGGCGTCAGCAGATGCCGTCGCCCGCCTTGGGGTTGGCCAGCCCGAAGAGCGGGCGCAGCTTCAGGCCCGCCCAGGTGCCGAGCAGGGCCGTCGCGCCCCAGATCCAGCCGTGCAGGCTGCCCGAGGCGATCCCGGCGAGGTACGCGCCGATGTTGCAGCCGCCGGCGAGGCGGGCGCCGATGCCCATCAGGACGCCGCCCGCGACGGCGGCCACGGCGGTACGCCAGGGCGTGCCCCGGTGCAGCGCCCAGGTCCCGCCGAGCGCCGCGGCGACCGCCGCGCCGATCATGATGCCGATATCGGTGAGGCTCGTCCTGTCGGCGAGGACCGGCCCGGCGAGCATCCGGGCGTTGTCCGGCTGCTGCCAGAAGGTCCAGTTCTCGGGGTGCCCTCCGAGCAGCCGGACCAGCTCCGACCCCCACAGGCTGAAGGCGCTGGTGACGCCCCAGGCGCCGCCGGAGACGAGCAGCACCCCGCCGCCGAGCAGTGCCAGTGCCAGCGCGCCGGCCGCCAACGGCCAGGAGCCGCGCAGGACGCGTGCCGCCGCGCCCTTCGCGGACGGGACCGGACCCATGGGCGGGGGGTTGCGGCGGGCCTGGACGACCCGGCTGATGCCCACGACGACCGCCAGCGCGAGGATCGTCACGGCCCAGGACCCGAACCAGCCCAGGTGGTCGGAGAGGAGCACGGGGTCGAGCGCCGGCAGGTCCTTCCACAGGTCGAACTGCCAGGCGGCCAGCGTGGTGCCGGCCACGAAGCCGCCGAGGGTGAGCGCGATGGAGGTCTGCCCCGATCCCACGGCGAAGAGGGTGCCCGAGGCGCACGCGCCACCGAGCTGCATGCCGATGGCGAAGACGAACGAGCCGAGGAGCAGCCCGACCCCCAGCGGTCCGCCCGAGGGCGCGGGCACCGCGCCGAGGAGACCGGTGCCGCTGCCGATGATGAGGGCGAACAGTGTGGCGGTGGTGCCGAGCAGCAGGGCGTGGGCACGCAGGCCGGCGCCGTTGCCGACGGCGACGAGCTGCCGCCAGGCGGAGGTGAAGCCGAACCGGGAGTGGAACAGGGCGACGCCCAGCCCGAGTCCCAGCAGCAGGAGCACGCCCGGCCGGGTGCCGTAGGTGGCCCACACGAAGCAGGTCAGGGCCACCGCGAGGCCGGCGCCGACGGCGAGGGGCAATCGACGCGCGGGCGGCGCGGCGGGGGACTCCGGCCGGGGGGTGGAGGTGGGGGAGGGGGCGAGCAGGGCGGCGGACGCCCGGGGCGTCGCGGCCGTCGGGTCGGGTGGTGCGGTGGTCACAGCGGCTCCGTGCAGGGGTGGTGAGGGGAGAGGGGACATCCAGGATGGTGACGCGTCTTTCCGGGGCAAGGCCCGGGAGCGGACCGTCCGAGCGGGACGGGAGACCTGCGCTCACGCAGTGTCAGGCGCGTGGGCAGGCAGCCTTCAGAGGCGACAGAGCCCGTCGTCGACGCACCAGGCCGAGGTCGCGAAGAGCGCGAGACCGAGAAGCCGTGCGGGTGCGGACATGCGTCCGAGCGTAATACGTGCGGTGTGCATTCGGTTTCGGTGGTCCGAAATGTGGACGTGAGTGGCTTGTGTGCGGGGCGGGTTCGGTGGTGCGCCGATCCGGCGTGTGTGCGGGCGGCCGCCCGGGGCTCCCGGCCGGCGTCGGGGAATCCGCCCCAGTCGGTACGGCACGCTCACCGCGGCAGGTACCGGGTCGTCAGCGAGAAATCGCCCATTTACCCTGGGTCCGGCCTCACGGTGTTATGCAGTTATGTCCGTTCTCCGTGCACGCAATCCGATTCCAGTGGAATGACGGACCGATTCTGCAGTGCATTACCGTCAATATCGCCCATGAGTACCGGCCGGTCGATGTTCCCGTAATGCGCGCGCAACGTTCGTCGAGGCTCGACGAAAACACTCACCGCAGTTCTGTGGACGCGCTGCGCTCAGGGGCGGCAAAAAATGATGGCCTTCAACGAATCTACACACCGAATGCGCAGGCGGCGCCACGTCTCCTCGCCTGCCTCCCGGCTCTGACCAGCGCATCAGCGAGTTGATGCGGGAATGTCCAGTTCACAACCGGAAGGCTGCGGCCGCCCGCCCGGTTGAAACCGCAGATCGTGTGAAGAACCTGCTACCAATCCATGGACGTGTGTCCACGTCAGGTAATTCGGCGGAGCGATGGCGTCCGGATCGGTGGTTCACCGATTAGCTGCGCAACGCGCCTGCATGCTTTGATCCTTCGCACTGCGGAAGTTACGAGGGTTCTCGTTTACGGGTACCCCCGGCGACCGCTGCCGTGACAGGATCGCCCTACCAGGCGGCCCAGTTGGGGCTTTTCGAGTTATTCATTCCGAAAGGGAAACATCATGAACGAGGTTCAGACCCAGGTAATCGCCGACGCCGAGCTCGACGCCGTGGCCGGTGGCCTCGTCGGTGAGGCGCTCGGCACCGCCACCTCCACCGTTGACTCCATCGCCCCGGTCTCCGGCGTTCTGGACACCGCCACCGGCCTGGTCGAGCAGACCACCGGTGTCAGCACCTCCGGCGTCACGGGCCTGGTCTCCGGTCTCTGAGACCCGCATGTGCCGCCTCGCGGCACAGTCTTGAGCGGTGATGACGGTTCACCGGCGGTTTCCTCCGCCGAGGAACCGGGCCCTGTGCCCCGGACCCGCCCGGCTTCGGCCGGGTCTCCGGGGCACTCGGCCGCCGCGGCCCGGAGGTATTCACCGGCCGATCGGCCCGGTGGCATTCGACCGGGCCCTGCCGCGTTGTCCAGACAGAGAACTTCTTGCAGTTGAGGGAAGAGTGTCGTGCAGTTCCGCCAACAGGCCCTTTCCAAGCTGCAGTCGCCCGAAGAGATCGACCTGCCGGTGCGCTTCGCCCGGCCCCAGGGCCTGCTCGTCCTGATCGTCACGGTCGCCGTCATGATCGCCGCATCCGTCTGGGCGGTGACCGGCACCGTGTCCTCCACGGTCAAGGCCCCCGGCATCCTCACCCACGGCCAGGGCAGCTACATCCTGCAGAGCCCGGTCGCGGGACAGGTGACCGCCGTACTCGCCCAAGAGGGCAAGCGGGTCCCCGCCAACACGCCCGTGCTGAAGGTGCGTACCGCGCAGGGCACCACCGTCGTCCGCACCATCGCCGCGGGCCGGCTGACAACCATGGTGGCCACCATCGGCTCCGTCGTCACCACCGGTGCGGATGTCGCCGCCGTGGAGCGGGTCCGGGGCGCCGACGACCCACTGACCGCGACGCTCTACGTACCCGCTGACAGCGGTGCGACGGTCCCGGTGGGCGCCTCGGTGGACCTCACCGTCCAGTCCGTGCCGACCCAGCAGTACGGCGTACTGCGCGGCCGGGTGAAGGCCGTCGGCAGGACCGCCCAGACGCGGCAGCAGATCACCGGATCCCTGGGCAGCAGCCAGCTCGGCGAGCAGTTCTCGCGGCAGGGCCAGCCCGTCGCCGTCCTCGTGGAACTGGAGCGGGCACCGGGCAACAAGTCCGGCTACGCCTGGTCGTCCTCGGACGGCCCGCCGTACGCCGTCGACTCCATGACCCTGGCCGCCGGCTCCGTGCACCTGGCCGCGCAGCATCCGATCGATTGGCTGCTCCCGTGACCGCACCACACGACTCCGCGGCCCCGCCGCAGCAGCAACTGCCGCCGTCCGGGCGCCGACGGCACCGCCCGGAGCCCGCGTCCGGCGGACGCCGCCGCGCGCGCCGGGACGTCCCGCCGCCCACCAAGACCCCCAAGCGCAAGACGGTGCGCACCCCCACCGTCCTGCAGATGGAGGCCCTGGAGTGCGGCGCCGCGTCGCTCGCCATGGTGCTCGCCCACTACGGCAAGCACGTCCCGCTGGAGGAGCTGCGCATCGCCTGCGGCGTCTCCCGTGACGGCTCGCGCGCCAGCAACCTGCTCAAGGCCGCCCGCAGCTACGGACTGCAGGCCAAGGGCATGCAGATGGAACCCGCGGCGCTCGCCGAGGTGCAGGCCCCGGCCATCTTGTTCTGGGAGTTCAACCACTACGTCGTCTACGACGGCATGGGCCGCCGCCTCGGCCGCCGGGGCGTCCACATCAACGACCCCGACAAGGGCCGCCGCTTCGTGGCGATGGAGGACTTCGACACCAGCTTCACCGGTGTGGCGCTGGTCTTCGAACCCTCCGACAACTTCCGCCGAGGCGGCCGCAAACCGGGCGTCATGGGCGCGGTACCCGCGCGGATGCGCGGCACCAAGGCCACCCTGCTTGCGGCGCTGCTCGCAAGCCTCCTGCTCGTCGCGGTCGGCGCCGCGGTGCCCGCGTTGAGCCGCACGTACATCGACATGTTCCTGATCGGACACCAGACGTCACTGCTGGGTCCGCTGTTCGCGGCCATGGCCACCATGGTCGCGCTCACCGCCGTACTGACCGGTCTGCAACAGGCGAACCTGCTGCGCGGGCGCATCATCTCCTCCACCCTCAGCAGCGCCCGGTTCCTGCGCCATCTGCTCAGACTCCCGGTCACCTTCTTCTCCCAGCGAAGTCCGGCCGACCTGGTCCAACGGCTCCAGTCCAACGACGCGGTCGCCGAGACACTGGCCCGCGACCTCGCCGCCGCGGGCGTGGACGGCATCGTCGTCATCCTCTACGCCGTCCTGCTGTGGACCTACGACCCGCAACTGACTGTCATCGGCGTGCTCATCGCGCTGCTCAACGTCGTCGCGATGCGCATCGTGATCCGGCTGCGGGCCACCCACACACAGAAGCTGCGCGCGGACAGCGCCCGGCTGACCAACACCTCGTACACCGGCCTTCAGCTCATCGAGACCATGAAGGCCACCGGCGGCGAGAACGGCTACTTCCGCCGGTGGGCCGGGCAGCACGCCACCACGCTGGAGGTGCAGCAGCGGCTCGGCGTGCCGAGTGCCGCGCTGGCCGTCGTCGCGCCCACCCTGGCCACCCTCAACAGCGCGATGATCCTCTGGATCGGCGGTCTGCGGGCGGTCGAGGGCCATATCTCGATCGGTCTGCTGGTCGCCTTCCAGGCCCTGGTCACGCGCTTCACCGCGCCGATCACCCGGCTGAACGGGGTCGCGGGCCGCATCCAGGACTTCGCGGCCGACGTGGCCCGGCTGAAGGACGTCGAGAACTTCCCCGTCGACACCCTGTACTCCCGCCGTGAGCCGGACGCGAGCACCCGCAGGCTCAAGGGCCATGTGACGCTGGAGGAGATCACCTTCGGCTACAGCCCGCTGGACAAGCCCCTGCTCACCGGCTTCTCGCTGTCGGTGGGCCCCGGCCAGCAGGTCGCCCTGGTCGGCGGATCCGGCAGCGGGAAGTCCACCGTCTCCCGCCTGATCTCCGGCCTCTACAGCCCCTGGGAAGGGACCATCCGCATCGACGGGCAGCGCCTGGAGGACATCTCCCGCAGCGCGCTCGCCGCCTCGGTCTCCTTCGTCGACCAGGACATCTTCCTCTTCGAGGGCACCGTCCGGGACAACGTGGCGCTGTGGGATCCCTCGATACCCGACGACGCCGTCGTCACCGCCCTCCAGGACGCCGCCCTCTACGACGACGTCATCGCCCGGCGCCCCGACGGCATCCACAGCCGCGTCGAGCAGGACGGCCGCAACTTCTCCGGCGGCCAGCGGCAGCGGCTGGAGATCGCCCGCGCGCTGGTCCGACGGCCCAGCATCCTGGTCCTCGACGAGGTGACCAGCGCCCTGGACGCACAGACCGAACAGACCATCATCGACAACCTGCGGCGGCGCGGCTGCGCATGCGTCGTGATCGCGCACCGTCTGAGCACGGTGCGCGACAGCGACGAGATCGTGGTCCTCGACCACGGCGTGGTCGTCGAACGGGGGCGGCACGAGAACCTCGTCGCCGCCGGGGGACCGTACGCCGAGCTGGTCAAGGAGCACTGACGTGTCATCCGTACACCCCTCCCCGGCCGTGGGACCGGGCGAGCTCGACGCGGTGACCCACGCGCTGGGCGGCCTCGGCGCGCCCGTCGACTGCGCCGGGCTGCGCAGCGTGCCCCTGGAGGGCCCGCACGTGCTGTGGCTCGTTACCGGCGGCGCCCTCGACCTGTTCGCCGTCGACGCCGCACAGGAGGGCCACTGGCACTTCCTCGGCCGCCTCGAAGTGGGCACGCTGCTGCTCGGCCCGGTCGAGGGCCCGCAGCACACCCTGCTCGGCAGGCCCACGCAGGACTGCCAGTTGCGCCGTATCCCGCTGCGGGAGCTCCAGCTCCCTGCGTACGACGAGTACGGCGGATACGGCGGCTACCAGAACGGTTACCAGGGCGGCTACGCCGACCCGTACGGAGGCCAGGGCGAGGTGCACACGCCCCTGGAGCATGCCTTCGCGCTCGGCACGGCGCGCGGCCTCGGCGTGCTCTTCGAGGCGCCGCTGGACGGCCGGCCCGCCGACGAGGCCGTGGCCGACGACGACATCCTGTGGATGCCGGTACCGCCCGGCAGCGTGCAGTACGGCGCCACCTACAGCGCGGAGGCCGCCCACGACCTGCTGGTCGACGGCACGCTGTGGCAGCGGATGGTCAACCAGCAGTACCGGCTGCTGTCCGCCGTCGACCGCTGGATCGAACAGCTGGAGCGGGCGCACGAGGACCGCACGGCGGCCGGCATCAAGGCGGGCGAGACCGTCCGGGCGAAGGCGGACCAGGCGCTGCTGGCCTCCATCGGCCGACAGGGCGGCACCGGCCGGGGCGCCGCGGCGAACGCAGGCGACGACACCACCTTCGCGGTCTGCCGCCGGGTCGCCGAGGCGGCCGGGATCACCCTCACCGAGCCCTCGAAGAGCGGCGCGGTCAACGACCGCATCAGCCCCGTCGAGCGGATCGCGGTCAGCTCGCGGATCCGCACCCGCGCGGTGCGGCTCATCGGCCGGTGGTGGCGGGTCAACACCGGCCCGCTGGTGGGCCACCGCTCCAAGTCCGGCGCCCCGGTCGCCCTGCTGTGGCACCGCGGCCGCTACGAAGCGGTCAACCCGGCCTCCGGGCTGCGGATGCGCATCGGCAAGGACAACGCCGATGAATTCGAGCCGCGCGCCGTCATGTTCTACCGCCCGCTGCCCGAGCGGCCCATGACCCTGTGGCGGCTGCTGCGCTTCAGCATGCGCGACGCCCGCCTGGACCTGCGCAACCTCGCCCTCAGCGGGCTGGTGACGGTCGGGCTCGGCGCCCTGGTGCCGATCGCGACGGGTCAGGTCCTGGGCGTCTTCGTGCCGACCGCCGAGCGGAGCCTGATCGTCCAGGTCTCCCTGGCGATCATGATCACCAGCATCGTGACGGCCGCCTTCATGCTGCTGCAGAACCTCACGGTCCTGCGGATGGAGGGCCGCATCGAGAGCGCCCTGCAACCCGCCGTGTGGGACCGGCTGCTGCGGCTGCCGACGAAGTTCTTCACCGAACGCTCCACCGGCGAGCTGGCCAGCGCGGCGATGGGCATCAGCAGCATCCGGCGGGTGCTGTCCGGCGTGGGACCCGTGGCCGTGCAGTCGGTCACGGTCGGCCTCATGAACCTCGTACTGCTTTTCTGCTACAGCGTGCCCCTGGCAATGGCGGCGATCGGCATGCTGATCGTCATCGGCGCGGTGTTCCTCGGCATGGGGCTGTGGCAGCTGAAGTGGCAGCGGCAGCTGATCGAACTCGGCAACAAGCTCAACAACCAGGCTTTTCAGACCCTGCGCGGCCTGCCCAAACTGCGTGTCGCCGCGGCCGAGAGCTTCGCCTACGCGGCCTGGGCCCGGGAGTTCGCCCGCTCCCGCGAACTCCAGCAGAAGGCCGGCCGGATCAAGAACCTGACCACGGTTCTCGACGCGGTGTACCTGCCGCTCTGCTCACTCACCATGTTCATGCTGCTGGCCGGCCCCGCCCGCGGCAGCATGTCGGCCGGGTCGTTCCTGACCTTCAACACCTCCGTGACCATGCTGCTCACCTCGGTCACCCAGATCTCCGGGGCGCTCGTCTCCGCCGCCGCCGCGCTGCCCATGTTCGAGCAGGTCAAGCCGGTGCTGAACGAGACACCTGAGGTCCGCGGGGCCAGCTCCCAGCCCGGACTGCTCTCCGGTGGCATCGAGGCGCGGAAACTCTCCTTCCGCTACAGCGACGACGGCCCCCTGGTGCTCGACGACGTCTCGCTCCAGGTCCAGCCCGGCGAATTCGTGGCCGTCGTCGGCCCCAGCGGCTGCGGCAAGTCGACGCTGCTGCGGCTCCTCATCGGCTTCGACAAGCCGGCCTCCGGCGGCGTGCTCTATGACGGCCAGGACCTCTCCGCCCTCGACCAGGCTGCCGTACGGCGGCAGTGCGGGGTCGTGCTGCAGAACAGCCAGCCGCTGACGGGATCGATCCTGGACTGCATCTGCGGCGCCGAGGCGTTCTCCCAGGAAGAGGCATGGGAGGCCGCCGAGATGGCCGGTCTGGCGGAGGACATCAAGCGGATGCCGATGGGGATGCACACCATGATCTCCGGTGGCGGTCAGATCTCCGGTGGTCAGCGTCAGCGCCTGATGATCGCCCAGGCACTGGTCCGCCGCCCGCGCATCCTCTTCTTCGACGAGGCCACCAGCGCCCTGGACAACGAGACGCAGCGCATCGTCATCGAGAGCACCCGCAAGCTGAGCGCCAGCCGGCTGGTGATCGCCCACCGGCTCTCCACGGTCATGGACGCCGACCGGGTGATCGTGATGTCGGACGGCCGGGTCGTCGAGCAGGGTCCGCCCGCGGCGCTGCTCGCCGACCCCACCGGCCACCTCCACGAACTCGTACGACGGCAGATGACCTGAGCCACGCGGCGCGACCGACCCGGCCGCCCGCCTGGCCGCGTCAGGACGAGCCGTCCGCCGCGTCCTCCGCGGCGCCCGCCGTCGCCTGCAGGGTGTCGAGCAGCTGCCGGGGGTTGCCGTCCGCCGTGACCGCCTGCCCGATCCGCCGCCGTACGGCGTCCCGGACCGTTGGCCACGAACTCCTGCCCACCGGCGGGAATTCAGCCTTCGGCATCTGGTCGAGGAACTCCCACAGCGGACGCTGTGACGCCTGTGCCCGCAGCGACTCGGACCCGGAGACCGTCACCGGCAACGTTCCCTGGCCCGCGGCGAACCGCGTGGCCACCTGCTTGCTGTAGAGGAAGCTCAGGAACGCTCCGCACTGCGCGCGATGCCCGTTGCGGCGGAAGGCCATCAGCCAGTCGCTGAGTCCCAGCGGCGGCGCGGTTCCTCCGCTGCGCCGGGGAAAGGCGGCGTGCCCGTAAGGCAGCCGGGCGTGCTCGGCTGCCTTGATCAGGACGGGGTGCGCGGTCATCATCCCGACCTCCCCCTTGAGGAAGGCCGCATAGGCAGGGGTGCGGCTGAACCGTGCGGGGTCGGAGCCGGCCAGTCCGGGCGCCACGAGCCGGCTCCGCACCCAGCTCAGCGCCTCGACGTTCTCCTCCCGTGCGAAGTCGTATCCGGACGGACTCGCGCAGCCGCCGCCCGCCGCGAGCATCCATGCCATGGCCTCGTCCTCGGCCGCTTCGGGGCCGAATTGCAGTCCGTACGGTGTCCGCACCCCGCTCGCTTTCAGCGCGACGGCGGCTTCGTGCAGCGCGGACCACGAGGTGGGAGGGCCGCTGATACCCGCCCGTTCGAACAGCCGCTTGTTGTAGAAGAGCCGGGGCGTGCTGGCGAGGAACGGTATGCCGTACTGGGTGAAGTCGACCTCGCCGGCCCGCGCGAAGGAGGTGATGAAGTCGGCCTGGGCGGGGATGCTGAACAGCTCTTCGGCGCCGTAGAGCTGATGGGCCCCGGCGTAGTCGGCGAAGACGTACGACTGGGCGATGTCGGGCGCCTGCCCGCTCCTGACCCGCCGGGCCAGGGTCCGCTCGATCTCCCCGATGGGTACGAGTTCGAGGTCGATCGTGATGGCCGGGTGCTTCTTCTCGAAGGCGCGGATGGCCGTGTGCCACTGGTCGACGATCGAGGAGCCCACGCTCTTGCCGTAGCTCGCCGCCAGCACCTTGAGGGTGACGTTCCGGTCGGCCGCCTCCCCGGATCCGCAGCCTGTGAGTCCGAGCGCCGCCGCGCCCGCCATACCGGCCGTACGGGAGAGAAAGTGCCGTCGACGCACCGTAGTTGCCACCTTTGCCTGAGCTGCCCGTGGGGGATGAGGGGCCAACGGTACGCGCACGATGGCACATTGTGCCAAGCGGGCGTGGGGTGCCATTCCGGTGGGGGTGGGGAGCAGGCCGCCGTCAGGGAGGGCTCGGCCGCTGTGGCCCTGGGCCTTCAGGTGTGCGGGACGACGGCGACCGGGGCCGGGCAGTGGTGCAGCACGGCGTGCGCGGTGTGTCCGATGCGTGGCGCCCCGGCCCACGGTCGGGTCGTGCGCCGGCCGATGACGACGAGCCCGGCCGTGGCTCCGGCCTCCACCAGATGATGCGCGGAGTTACCGATCACCGACTGCTCGATCACCTCGACGCCGGGGTACTTCTCCCGCCACGGGCCGAGCGCGGCCCGCATCTCCTCGGTCTCCTGTACCGCCATGTCCGCCTGCCAGTTCTGCTCCGCGCCGACGCCGTAGGCGAAGAAGGCCGGCGGACTCCAGCCGTGGATCACCTGGAGCGGAGCCGCGCGCACCGCCGCCGCCTCGTAGGCGAACCGGATCACCTCGTCACAGGGCCGGCTGAGGTCGAGGCCCAGCGCCACCGGCCGGTAGGGCATGGTCGACGGTGCCTGGTCGTCGGAGGCGAAACGGTGCTCCTCCTCGTCCGTGGTTCCGGCGCGTACGAGGACCACCGGCCGCTCGGTGTGCGCGACGACGCTCATCGCGACGGAACCGACGAAGAATCCGGCCAGGCCGCCGATCCCCGCGGTGCCGACGGCCAGCAGCTCGGCGTCCCGGGCGACATCGCACAGCATCTCCGAGGGCGGGCCTGCGAGGTGGTCCGCGGTGATGCTCAACTCCGGGTGGCGTCGGCGCAGTTCGGCCGCGGCCTCGCGCGCCACGCGCTCGGACCACAGCCGGGGGGCGTCCGCCCCCACCGGCGGGGCGTGCGCATACGGCTGCCACTCCCACGCGTGCACGAGGCGCAGCGGCAGCTCCCTGCGCCGCGCCTCCCGGGCGCCCCATTCCGCGGCGGCGAAGCCGGCTGCCGAGCCGTCGAGTCCGACGGTCACAGGGCGGGTCATGGCGCACCTCCGTGGAGAGCGTGGGGTGGTGCTCTCTCCACGGTCGTCCGGTGTGGCCGGGACGGTCAGGGGCCGCAGGGCCTTTTCGCGGACCGACCGGCCCCGTCGGACGGAAGCCGGACGGTGCGGCGGCGCCCCCTCCCCCGACCGGCCGGGGGAGGGGGCCGGACGGCCCCTGTCAGGTGCTGTCCGCCGAAACCACGCTGGGAGGTGGGACAGCCTGCCGGGGCCGGTGGTCCGTATCGAGGAGGCATCATGCGGCACACCCCGCACATCGTCAGCGACGTGATGACACAGACCGTGGTTGCCATCGGACAGGACGCACGGTTCAAGGAGATCGTCGAGACCATGGAGCAGTGGAAGGTGAATGCGCTGCCCGTCCTGGCCGGTGAGAGCCGGGTCGTCGGTGTCGTCTCCGAGACAGACCTGTTGCCCGTGGAGGAGTTCGACGGGTCCACGCCGAAACGCCTGGAGCGGCTGCGACGCCTGGACGACATGCGCCAGGCCGGAGCATTGACGGCCGGTGAGCTGATGAGCACGCCCGCCCTCACCGTCCATGCCGACGCAACCCTCGCGCAGGCGGCACGGACGATGGCACGCAAGGCCGTCAAGCGGCTGCCGGTGGTGGACGCCGAGGGGGTGCTGCACGGCATCGTCAGCCGTGCCGATCTGCTGAAGGTTTTCCTGCGCTCCGACGAGGACCTCGCGGAGGAGATCCGCAGGGACGTGGTCGGCCACCTGTTCGCGGTCTCCCGCGGGCAGTTGCGGGTTGCCGTCTCCGACGGGGTGGTCGCCCTCAGCGGCCAGGTCCGGGACACCTCGCTGATACCGGTTGCGGCCCGCCTCATCCGGGCGGTGGAGGGGGTCGTGGACGTCGAGTTCGACGTCACGGGACCGGTGTCCACACAAATGGGTCCGCCGGTCACCGGCCCGCAGGTCTGACCCCGGGGGTGCTACGAGCACCGGGGGGCACGTACCGGTCGGGAGGGCTCAGCCGTGCCGGGGCGCCGGCGTGGTGGCAGCTCGTGACCGCAGGCGGCTGACGCTGTCGGCGGCCCGTCGGGCGGCCGGCGGGACCGCGTCGAGTACCTCGAAGCTGTCGCCCAGGCCGACGGCGCGCAGGGTCCGCACGAAGCGCGGGTCGGTGATGACCAGGGCCAGCCGGCCGCCGCGTTCCCGTGCCCTGCGCCGGGCGCGGCACAACACCCCGATGCCGCTGCAGTCCAGGAACGTCAGCCGCGCCAGGTCGACCACCAGGTCAGGACTTGGCTCGGACGTCAGGGCGTCGAGGTGTTCGGCGGTGGAAGCGGCGCTCAGCATGTCCAGTTCCCCCTGGAGCCGCACGACCATGGGCGTCGGCGGGCGGCTCTCACGCGCGCCCCTCGTCGGCTCCCTCAGCATGTCCTCACCCGTTCGTCTCGTCCGGCAGCACGGTCCAGGCCGCTGGCTACATGGAAGAACGCGGACTGTTCCGTGACGAGTGCCGGACGGGCCCGGCCGATAGGGACCTTCGGCCCTTTCTGGCGTTGCCAGGTCCTGGTGGCGCCAATTCCGGCGGCCGCGTGCCCCCCGTGCGTAGGAGGCAGCCGCGTGGGTCGGGACCGGTCGGTCCCGGGACGTGTCCCGGGCGGCCCTGTGAGCCGGGCGTGCGGTGTCCGACGCTGGGGGCACGATCCCGTGAAGGAGGGACCGCGATGCCGCCCATCGCCTTCGGCTCCCGCGAGGCCGTCGCCAGGACGGCCCGTCCGGCCGTGCCTGGCGAACCGGCGGCGCGGCCACCTGACGGTATGTCGGGCGGCCCCGTCGGGCGTGCGGCCCGTGAGCCTGCCGACTGCCCTGTCGCCGTGCGCCCCGTCGTGGAACGGGCCATGGCACGCTGCGGCCCGGGTGCCCACCGGAGCGGGTGTGAGCCGGGAGAAGGCGCGTGATGAAACGGCGGATGGTGGGCACTGTGATGACCGGCGACGTCGTGCCGGCGCGTGACACGACCCCGCGTGCGGTGCTCGAACGCTGGCTGGCCGAGTACGACATCAGCGGCCTGCCGGTCGTGGACGCCGACGACAAGGTGATCGGTGTCGTCTCCGCGACGGACCTGCGGCGCTCCGGGCGACGGACCGGCCGCGCGGGGCCGCCGAGCACCGGCGAGTTGATGTCCGCCCCGGCCATCACCATTCGCGCCGACGACTCGGTCGTCCGGGCCGCCCGTGTCATGGCCGAGCGAGGCATCGAGCGGCTGCCGGTCGTCGACGAGGAGGCCCGGCTGATCGGCATCGTCACCCGCCGCGACCTGCTGCGGATCTTCTTCCGTCCGGACGCCGAACTCCGCGACGAAGTGCTGGACGAGGTGATGGTCCGAGCCCTGTGGCTGAGCCCGCACAGCGTCGACGTCGTGGTCCGCGGCGGTGTGGTGATGCTCAGCGGGGCCTTGGAGAACAGCGGGGACGTGGCCGTCGCGGTGCAGATGACGCGTCAGATCGACGGCGTGCTCGGGGTCGTCAACCGGCTCACGCACCGCCGTGAAGCGGCGCACCGGCATGCCGACCACGCGCCCGACCACGCCCCTCACCACATATGACAGCCCCCGATCGAGTAAGAGGTGCAGCGCGATGACCACCGACGACCGACGCGTGCTGATCGTCTACGGCAGCAGGAACGGCTCGACCGCGGAGATCGGCCGGTGGATCGGGCATGAGCTTCGGGAACGGGGCCTCGCCGTGGAGGTGCGGAACGTGGCCGACGCGCCGGACGACATCTCCGCGTACGACGCGGTGGTGCTTGGCGCAGGGGTCTACTTGGGCCGCTGGCACCGTGACGCCAGGCGTTTCGCCCGTCGGCACCGCCAGGCGCTGGGCAGCGTGCCCGTCTGGCTGTTCAGCAGCGGACCGCTGGACACCTCGTGCGACGAGCGGGAGGTGCCGGCCGTGCCCGGTGTGGCCCGGCTCGCCCTCCGGTTGGACGCCCGCGGCCACGCCACGTTCGGCGGCAGGCTCGCCCCGGGGGCGCGGGGCTATGTCGCACGCCAGATCCTCCGCGAGGGCAAGGGCGGCGACTTCCGCAACGAGGAGGCCATCCGCGCCTGGGCGCGGGGCGTCGCCACCGAGCTCGCGTGGGAGCCGCTGGCGCTCTGACGCGGGCACGGGAGGGGCGTCAACGGGCAGTGCGGCACGCCGCGGGCAGCGGTGGAGGGACTCGGGGCGGCCGCGGCAACCCCGGTGGAGGATCAGGACCGTGCGGCGTCGCGGAACTCTGCATATCGTTCACGGCAGGTGCCGTGACGACGGTCCGACGTCCCGGTCTCCCGGGTCGCGGCGGCCGCCGGTGGACGGAGGACCGTATGCCAAGGACCAGGACCTTGCTCGACGTGCTGCCCGCCGAGGGAGGCGAGCGGCTGGCCCCGGTCACCCGCGAGGTCTCGCTGCCGAGGGGTACCCGTCTCTTCGAGGAGGGGCGCCGCGCGGACCGGTTCTGGGTCGTCCGCACCGGCCAGGTCGTGCTCGACCAGCATGTCCCCGGGCGCCGTGCCGCGATCGTCGAGACGCTCGGCCGTGGCGACCTGCTGGGCTGGTCGTGGCTGTTCCCGCCGTATCTGTGGCACCTGGGAGCGGAAACCGTCGGGCCGGTGGACGCCGTGGAGTTCGACGCCGCGGCGGTGCGCTCGCTGTGCGAGACGGACCACGAGCTGGGGAGCGCGATCTACCGCTACGTCGCGGAAACCGTCGCGGACCGGCTGCACAGCACCCGCGTCCGCCTGATGGAGCTGTACGGCCCCCCGGGCAGCGTGGACGACCGATGAGCGGGCGGGGCGCGCCGGGCGCCCTCGTGGGGTCCTTCATCGGTCCGGACTCCGTAGGTCCGGGCGTCGCGACACCAGGGCGCTCCGCGACCTCCCCCGCCGCGCCCGGGGGCTCACGGCTGCCGGTGGCCCCACTGCGTACCCGCTTCGGCCCATTCCCGCTCCCACTGCCCGTACCGCCTGCGGTTGAGGAGGTACGCGCTGCCTCGCTCCGCGCCGAGGAGCAGCAGAACCGTGCCGCCCCCGGCCACCGTGCCCAGGGCGATGCTCTCGAACTTCGCCTCCGTGGGGGTGAGCGGATCGCGCAGCAGCGCGCCGTTCGCGTCGACCCAGGCGGTGGTCCGATCGCCGGCGCCGAGCCCAGGCGACACTGCGGTCTCACCCGTCCGCTGCGTCCCGTCGGGCTGCGTCCACCGCACCGTCGCGTGGACCCGGCCTCCCACGCCGCCGGTGGTGTCCACGCCGATCCGTGCCGGTGGATCCTCGGCCAGCACCACCGACACGCTCTGCCGGTCGTCGCTCTGCCGGGCGGTCGCGTCGCCCGCCGCGTCGGCGGCGGTCAGACCCGCGATCGGAGCCGTCACGGCGATCAGCACCCCGGTGGCCAACAGCAGCCACGACTCCGCCACGTCGGACCGGCGCCGGAGCGGGCTGTGCCGCCAGTGCCAGAGGAAGTTCTTGAGGGGCATCGCGCGTCCCCTTTCGCCTGTGACCCCGACCGTCGCACGCCACGGGGCCGGGGAAGAGGGGCCGAACGGCCCTGCCGGTGGCCGGGTGGGCGCGCGCCCGGGGCGGGCACGGACCCGTTCGGCCCTGGCACGCCCCTCCGGCGAAGGCCACGATGGGTGGGCGGGAAGAGGCGTACGACAGGGTGGAGGGCACCATGAGCGAGGCAGGCGCATTCTCACCGCAACGGCCGATCCGGGTCTTCCTGCTGGACGACCACGAAGTGGTCCGCCGCGGTGTGCAGGACCTGCTGGACGCGGAACCCGACATCGAGGTGGTCGGGGACGCGGGCACGGCCGATCACGCGCTGGCCCGGGGCCCCGCGCTGCGGCCGGATGTCGCGGTGCTCGATGTGCGGTTGCCGGACGGCGACGGAATCACCGTCTGCCGCGAGCTGCGCTCGCGAATGCCGGGCCTGGCGTGCCTGATGCTGACCTCCTTCGACGACGACGACGCGCTGCTCGACGCGATCATGGCCGGGGCCGCCGGCTATGTGCTGAAGGAGATCAAGGGGGCGGATCTGGTCGCCGCGGTACGCACCATCGCTTCCGGCCGCTCGATGCTCGATCCGGCGACCACGGCCCGGCTGATGCACAGCCTGCGGGGCGAGGAGGCCGGGGCGCAGCCCGAGGCGGACGCGCTGGCGGGCCTGTCACCGCGGGAGAGGGAGATCCTCGGGCTGATCGGCGAGGGGTTGACGAACCGTCAGATCGGTAAGCGGCTGTATCTGTCCGAGAAGACGGTGAAGAATCACATCTCCCGTCTGCTCGCCAAACTCGGTGTCGAGCGCCGCATCCAGGCCGCGGTCCTCGCGACCCAGTCCGCCCCGCCGCCCGCCACCGGCTCGGGGCCGCACCACTTGTGAAACCCCGTGCGCCCGCGGTTGCTCGCGCGGTCCCGAGGGTGTCTCAGCCCGTGGGGAGGGGAGCGCTCCAGGCCAGGCAGGTGCCGCCCTGCTCCGGCACGTCGACGGTCAGGTCACCGCCGACGCTGAGGGCACGCTTGGCGAGGTTGCTCAGGCCACTGCGACGGCTGTCCGGCGCGATGCCCACACCGTTGTCGGTGACGGTCAGGTTCAGCTTCCCGCCGCGCACGATCAGGGTGACTGCCGCCGCGTCGGCGTGGGCGTGCCGTGCGGTGTTGCTCAGCGCCTCGCCGAGCACCGCCACCACGTGTTCGGCGATCTCCGCCGGCACGTCGGTGTCGATGAGCCCCTCCATGTGCATGGAGGGGGTGAACCCCAGGACGCGGGCCGCCTGTTCCACCGCGTTGACGGCCCGCACCCGCAGTCCGCGGCCGGTCTTGGCGTCGTGGGCGCGCAGCCCGAAGATCGTCGACCGGATGATCTTGATCGTCTCGTCCAGGTCGTCCACCGCGCGCAGCAGCCGCTCGCTCGCCTCGGGGTGGTCCACGAAACGCACCGCGCTCTGCAGCGTCATACCGGTCGCGAAGAGCCGCTGGATCGCCAGGTCGTGCAGGTCGCGGGCGATCCGGTCGCGGTCCTCCAGCAACGCGAACTGCTCGGCTGCCTGGCGCTGTTCGGCCAGTTCCATCGCCAGGGCGGCCTGCCCGGCGAACGTCAGCATCGGCGCGGTCTCCGCCTCGGTGAACGGCTCGCCCCGGTGGAGGCGCGCCAGCAGCAGCACACCGCGCACCCGCTCGCCGGTAATCATCGGGACCGCCACGGCGGGCCCCAGACCCATCCACCGCGGCGGGCCCGCGGTGATGCGGGGGTCGTGCTCGGCGTCGAGGGAGATGAGCGGCTTCCCGGCGTCCAGCGCGGCACCGACGAACGATCCTTCCCGGGGCAGGACCAGTCCGCGGTGTGCCTCGGCGTCGACACCGGACGCCAGCACCACCCGAAGAGCCTCGCCGTCGTCCGAAGGGACGGCGACGACGCCCATGTCCGCCGCGAGAATGCGCAGCGCGTGGTCCACGATCATCCGCAGCACCTGCATCTCGTCGGCCCCGGGCAGCAGACTCGCGATGATCTCGCCGTTGGCCACCAGCCAGCGCTGGCGGTAGCGGGCCTCCTCGTACAGCCGGGCGTTCTCGATGGCGACGCCCGCCGCCACGGCGAGCGTCGACAGCACCGTCTCGTCCCCGGCGTCGAAGGCCCCGCCGCCCCGCTTCTCGGTGAGATACAGATTCCCGAAGACCTTGTCGCGCACCCGGATCGGCACCCCGAGGAACGAGTGCATCGGCGGATGGTTCGCCGGGAAACCGTAGGACGAGGCATGCTCGGACAGCTCCGCGAGCCGCAGCGGCTCGGGGTGGCGGATCAGCTCGCCCAGGATTCCGTGCCCGGCCGGCAGCCGGCCGATGGCCGCGTGCTGCTCGGGGCTGATGCCGACGGTCAGGAACTGCGAGAGCCGGGTGCCCTCACCGACCACGCCCAGCGCGCCGTACTCCGCGTCGACGACCACCACCGCCGCCTCTACGATGCGCCGCAGTACCTGCGGCAGCTCCAGCCCCTTGCCCACCGACAGCACGGCTTCGAGGAGCAGGTGGGACGGTGCGCCGGAACCCTGCTGCACGGCGTCGAGACGTTCTTGCAGGTCGGCCGGCAAGGCGTCCAGCCGCCGCCGTCCCACGCCGTCCCGGTCGGTGCTGCGGTCGTCGGTCACGCTGCCTCCACCGTGGCCCGCGAGGAGCAGGCACGGGCCACAATTCCCACGGTAGACGTCATGAGCGATCCGGCACCTCGGGCAGCTCCCGCAGGCGCCTCTTGGGCCTCTCGGGCCCGCGGCCGAGCCGGTCAGCCCCTGCCCGCCCGCGCCCGGTACGCGCACGCTGGTGGACGGAAGGCGGTGAGCGCGATGCAACTGCCCCTGGTCGTGGGAGTGGACGGATCGGCCCAGGCGCGGCGTGCCCTGGACTGGGCCGTCGACGAGGCGGCGCTCCACGGAGTGCCCCTGCGTCTGGTGTTCGCCTCCAAGTGGGAACGCTACGAAGGGGTGGCGGCGGCAGGCAGCCCGGAGCGTCCCGCCGAGGAGATCTTCGCCGACAACCTCGTCGGAGCCGCCGCCGAACACGCGCACCTGCGGAACGCCGACGTGCCGCTGTCGGTGCAGGTCCTGGCCGAGGACACGGTGACCGCGCTGCTACGGGAGGGCCGCTACGCGTCGGCCCTGATCCTGGGCTCCAAGGGCCGCGGCGAGTTCGCCGACCTGCTGCTCGGATCGGTCAGTCTGGCCGTGTCGGCCCGCGCCAGGTGCCCGGTGGTCGTCGTGCGCGGCGACAAGGCCGCGCTGGACCGGTCGCACGAGCGGATCCTCCTCGGGGTCGGTGACCCGGCCAAGGGGGCGGACGCGGTCCGCTACGCCTTCCGGGAGGCCGAGGCCCGCGGCTGCGCCCTGGACGCCGTACGGCTGTGGCGCTGCCCCGCCCACGAGACCACCGACCACCCGCTGATCGCCGACTACCCCGAGCGCTACCACGAGGAGCAGGCGTCGCTGCTGCTCGACAAGGCGCTGGACGACATCGTCGACGAGCACCCGACGGTCCATCTGCGCCGGGTCACCGCCGAGGGGGCGGCGCACAAACTGCTGGTGCGGCGCTCCGCCGCGGCCGATCTGCTGATCGTCGGGGCGCGGCGTCGCCACGGCCATCACGGACTCCAGCTCGGCCGGGTCGGACACGCCGTCCTGCACCATGCCGAATGCCCCGTCGCGGTCGTACCGCAGGCGCAGGAGTGAGCGCGGGAGCCCCTCACCGCCCGAGCCCGGCCGCGTGATCGGGAACGTAGGACTGCAGGTCCCTGGGCGGCCGTTCGTAGCCGGTGGACGGTGGCCGCTCGGGCAGTTCCAGCGGCGGCACGGCAAGCTCCCGGTAGGGGACGGTCGACAGCAGATGGGCGATCATGTTGATCCGCGCCCGTCGTTTGACGTCGCTCTCGACGACGTACCACGGTGACTCCGAGATGTCCGTGTGCACGAACATCTCGTCCTTCGCCCGGGAGTACGCCTCCCAGCGGGTGATCGATTCGAGGTCCATGGCGGAGAGCTTCCACCGCCGGGTGGGGTCCTCCAGGCGGCGCCGGAACCGCTGCTCCTGCACCGCGTCGCTCACCGAGAACCAGTACTTGCGCAACAGGATCCCGTCCTCGACCAGCATCCGCTCGAAAGCCGGGCACTGGCGCAGGAACCGCTGGTGCTCCTCCTGTGTGCAAAAGCCCATGACCCGCTCGACGCCGGCCCGGTTGTACCAGCTCCGGTCGAACAGCACGATCTCACCGGCCGCCGGCAGGTGCGCGGTGTAGCGCTGGAAGTACCACTGCGTACGCTCCCGTTCGGTGGGGCGCGGCAGGGCCGCGATCCGTGCGATCCGGGGGTTGAGATGCTCGGCGACGCGTTTGATGGTGCCGCCCTTGCCCGCCGCGTCGCGCCCCTCGAAGACGACCACCAGCCGTGCTCCCTCGGCGCGAACCCACTCCTGGAGCTTGACCAGCTCCGTCTGGAGCCGGAGCAGCTCCCGCTCGTACAGCGCCCGCGGCAGCTTCGCCGGCCTGCTGGTGCCCTGCTCTTCCGCCATACGACGAGACTACGGAGAAAACGGCGACCGAGGAGGGGTACCGGGGCCGAACGAGGCAAGGACGGCGCGCTCGATCCGGCGCCGTACGTCCACGGTCAGCGCGGTCAGCGGGTCCGAGACGGCGGCCCGCACCGGCGTCGGCGAACGGACCGCCCTGGCGGAGTCCGGCAGGTCCGCGACGTCCGCCGCGAGCCGCTGCCGGGCGTCCTCCAGCCGGTCACGGGGTGTGCTGCGCTCCCCGTCGCGCATCAGTGTCGCCAGCAGCGGCGCGCTGCCGGAGACGGGCGGCTCGTCGGCCAGCGCGATCACATCGGCGCACCCAGGAGCGCGGTAGACCTGCTTGCTCCCCGGGGCCGTCACCTTCGCCGAGGACAGCTTCATCACCGGCCGGCCGTCGTACGCGACGAGCTTGTACGCCGAGTCCAGATACGGCGCGTCGGCGCTGACACCGACCCGCGTGCCGACGGCGTAGTCGTCGATCGGGGCGCCCGCCCGCACGAGATCGTGCACCGCGTACTCGTCCAGTCCACCGCTGGCGATGATGCGCACCTGGGGCAGGTCCGCGCTGTCCAGCATGCCGCGCGCATGCGCCGCGAGCGCTCCGAGGTCACCGCTGTCCAGTCGGATCGCGGAACCCTCCACGCGGTCCAGCGCGTGCAGCACGCGGGCAGCCGCCGCGACCCCGGATTCGGTGTCGTAGGTGTCCACCAGCAGCGTCAGGGGCCCGGGGTGGGCGCGCGCGAAGGCGGAGAACGCCTGCTCCTCGTTCTCGAACGCCTCGACGTACGAGTGCGCCATGGTCCCGACGGCCGGGAGGTGTTCGGCGTAGGCCGCCGCCACGTTGCTGGTGCCCGCGAAACCGGCCATGGAGCTCAACCGCGCCGCCTGGAAGCCGGCCTCGGCCCCGTGGGTGCGCCGCAGCGAGAAATCCACCACCGGATGCCCCTCCGCGGCGATGACACACCGGACACACTTGGAGGCGATGGCCGTCTGATGGCTGAGCTGGTTGAGCAGATAGGTCTCCACGAGCTGGGCCTGGGGGAGCGGAGCGGTGACCTCCAGGAGGGGCTCCCCGGCCAGTACCACCCGGCCCTCGGGCACGGCCCGTACCTCTCCGGTGAAGCGCATGTCCCGCAGCGGCGCCAGGTCCTCGACGGGCCGCCGCAGCGTCTCGGCGAAGGCTTCGATGTCCTCGGTCCCGATGTGGAAGCCGGCGAGGTATTCCAGCGCCGACTCGACGCCGCCGGCGATCAGGAAGCCACGCTCCCGCGGCAGCTCACGGACGAAGCAACTGAAGGTGGCCGGCCGCGTCATGCCCTCACGCAGATAGGAGAGGGCCATGGTCACTTCGTACAGGTCGGTGGTGGTCGCCTCCGACATCGACGGCTCCTTCCCGGACCCGTCCGGTGCGGGCCCTCCACCGGTTCGCCGGCGCTCAGGACATCGCGTCGGTCCAGCCGTAGGCGGTCCGCCGGTCGACGGGCGCCCCGGCCCCGACGCTCTCCAGATCGCGGTCGGCCACCCGCATCAGCTGCCCGGCCAGATGCTCCATCGCCCGGCCGGCCGCCAACTCGTCGCCGATCTCGGGCACGTCGAGATCCTCGGGATTGCAGCGTGCCGTGCCCTGTCCGGTGAGGCTCTGGGTTCCGATGTCCAGCACGGCTCGTGCCCTCGTCGTCCCGTCCTCCTCGGAGAGGTGCAGCCGGACGCTCCACTCCACTGTCTTTCGCATGATCCGTCTCCGCTTCCTCCCCCGGTCGGTCGTCCCGGTCACGCCCTCCCCGTCCCTGGCCGGACGCCGGGGTGCACGCTCCGCTTCCCCGGCCGGCCCCCTTCCACTGTGTGCGCCCCCGGCAGCGGCAGGGCAGGGGCCAAAGGTCCCCGAAGCGGGCCGGCGTCCGGACGCCCTCACACCGCCGACACGTGGTGGCCTGCCGCCGAGGGGCCGCCGGACGGGGTGGCGAGGCCCAGGACGCGGATCCGGCGCCCGGTGATACGGGCGGGGCGCATGACGATCCACTGCTGGCGCCCGCCGCCCACCCAGGGCGCCGTGAAGGCGTACTCCTCCAGCGCGAGGATGTCGTCGAGATCGGTGACCACATGGGCGGGGCCCACAGCCAGCACGCTCCAGCCCTGACTGAACGCGTCGTCGATGTGATCGACTTCCAGAGCGACCTCCTTGCCCGACGCCTCGGCGGGGCCGCTTCCCGGGGCGGTGCGGTAGGCGATCCGGTCACCGGCGACCGTGTAGTTGATCGGGAACACGGCGGGCTCCCCGTCGACGGTCAGTGCCACTCTGCCCACACCGTGCGTGGAGAGCCGCTCCCGGCACTCGTCGAGGCTCAGTTCCAGCAGCTGGGGGCGGTTGCCGGCCCGGCCGAAGCCCTCGGGCAGCTCCGCCGTCCCGCCGGTCAGCTCCTCCACGGTGGTCTGCAGCGCGTGCGCGAGGCGCAGCATGAAGCCGATTCCGGGGGTCGCCGCGCGCTCCTCCACGTACTGGAGATAGCCGGGCGCCGCCGCGGCCCTGGCCGCCACCTCTTCGCGGGTCAGCCCCAGCTGCTGACGGCGGTAGGCCGCCCGGCGGCCCAGGTCGGCCCGGCCTGCGGGGGCCGGCCCGAGCGGGGGGCCGGTCTCGTGGTTGATCATCGTGTGCACATCCCTTCATGGGTGCGGGGGACAGCGGCCTTTGCACCCAGACTGTGGCGGGCAGGGAGTCCGGCACAGGGCCGGTCGGCCCACACCGGGGTGGCCGCCGTGCCCCACCCCACCGGCACCGCTCACTCGTGGGGGATCACCGCGACCGGGCACGGGGCGTGGTGCACGGCCGCCTGCACCATGTGGCCGATGCGGGGAGCCAGCAGATGCCGCTTGTGCCGGCGGCCGACGACGAGCAGGCCGGCGCCCTCGGCGTCCCGCAGGAGCGCCTGCGCGGGGCTCACCGGCTCCACCCGCTCGTCCACCCGGACGTCCGGGTACTTCTCCCGCCACAGGGCCAGGGCGTCGCCCAGCTCCCCCTGCGCGTCCTTCGTCACTTCCTCCACCACGTACGGCTCCACGCCGCCACCGCGGTTGTACGCGTGTGCCGGGAGGTGCCTGCCGTGCACCGCACGCAGGACCGAGCCGTGCCGCTCGGCACTGGCGAACGCGAAGTCGAGCATCGCGTCGCACGGTTCGTGCAGGCTCACCCCGACCACCACATCGCCCTCCGGGGCGGTCGCCGCGGCGTTCTGCCGCGCCCGGACCAGCACCGTGGGGGTGGCGACGTGCGCCACCACCTTCAGGCCGATCTCGCCGAGGGTGTAGCGCGACACCGGGCCCAGGTCGCGTGAGCCGAGCACCAGCAGATCCGACTGCTCGGCGGCGTCCTGCAGAGCCTTGAACGCGTCCTCGGCGACCAGTTCCTGGTCCACCGGCAGGTCGGGGTGGCGCTCCAGGATGGCCGCACGGGCGTCGTCGAGGAACCGGTGCGGCCAGTAGTTGCGGTCCTTTACGTCGGTGGGCGGCGGCTCGTCAGCGGTGTGCGGTGCCGGTTCGGACGCGAGCATGACCCACGCGTGCAGCAGGCGCAGCCGCACTTTCCGCAGGTCCGCTTCCCGCGCCGCCCACAGCGCGGCGGACAGCGCCTCGGGCGTACCGTCCAGACCGACGGTGATGACGTCCTTCATGGCTCGCTCCGTTTCTGCCGACCGGCCGTGCCTGCCGAGAACCGGTACGGCGCTCGCCGCGCTCCCGGGGCTGCACCTGGCCGATTCCCGGGGAGCACCAGGGCGCTTTCCTTGCTACCTCAAGGGTGGCGGAGTCCCCTCAGGGTCCGGCATGAGCCACTTGGCCCCTACCGAGGACGGCGGGCCCACGGCATGCGTGGCGGCGGACTGCCTCACCGGCCTGTCGGACCCGGACCCGACCGCTTCGACCTGGACGAATTCCGCCGTGCCGACGAGAACTCGCCGCCCAGCCGGCCCCCGAACTGACCGAGTGGCCGATCGACCACTTCTGAGTCCCCTGCGAGGGCGCGTACGCGGATGCCGTCACCGACGGTACTCACAGCACACGATCAGCTCGCGGCAGGGAACGCACGGCGTAAGCGACGGCCCAGCACAGCGGTATGGCGAGGGCGGCGACACACGCGAACTTGGCGGCTGCCGGGGCGTGCAGCCAACGGAAGGCGAACCCGAGCCCGACGAGCACGGGCGCGTGGATCACGTAGACCGCGAAGGCGTGGCGGGACAGGAACGCGGCGGTGGCCCCCTGCCGGTTGAGGCGTTCACGGAAGAAGACGGTCAGGCCCGTGACCATTCCCACGGCGAATGTCGACTCCCAGGCGGCCGAGACCAGCGACTGCCAGGTGCCGTGCCCGTCGAGCGCCCCTACGTCGACGGTGGTGACGATGGGGAGGTACGCGAGCGTGGCGCCGGTGGCGACGGCGAAGCCCACACGGCCGGCAACCCGGGAGAGGGACTGTGCCCAGCCACGACGGTAGGCGAGCACCCCGAGCACGAAGAAACTCGCGTACTGCGGCAGGAAGCTGGGGGTGGGCAGGCCGACGAAGGGGACGTAGGTGCCGTTCGGTACGGCGAAGCGCCACAGGTACGTGGCCAGGGCGAGCGCGACGGTATAGGCGACGATGGGGAGGGGCCGCAGGGGGCGCGAGGCCCGAACGGTGTCGCGACGGGTTTCCCCGGAGTCGGGCAGGCGGTGCGCGCCACGGCGGCGGACGAGGGCGTAGAGCACGGCGAAGACGAGGAGCACCTCGACGAACCAGAGTGGTCCGGCGTCCCAACTCAGCACGTAGTAAATCCAGTACGGAAGGGACTCACCGCGCTCGGCGAAGGATGCCCGCAGCTCGGCGTACCCGCTGAAGCCCGTCAGGGGACGTATCAGCAGCAGGAAGGCGAGCAGGGGGACACCGAGCCGCTTGAGCCGGTCCCGGAAGAACGGCCGCGCGCCCTTGCGGTCGTACGAGGCCGGCGTGAAGTACCCGGCGATCATGAAGAAGAACCCCATGAAGAACGCCTGGTTGAACATGACGAAGACATCCAGGAGCAGCCCGGAGCCGTCCTTGGCGGGCTCGGTGTAGTACCAGGCGGGGATGTTGCCGTAGGTGACGGCGGTGTGGTGCAGCACGACGAGCGCCGTCAGCGCGATGCGCAGATTGTCGATATACAGCATCCGGAGGCGCCCCGGCCCCGCGGAGGTCGGCTCGGGCCCGGCCTTGATGGCCGTGCGTTCCAGTTCGTCTGTCATGGAATGTTCCCCCGTTGAACACAGTTCGGTTGAGTGCAGTGCAGTGCAGTGCAGTGCAGTGCAGTGCAGCGCAGTGCGGTTGAGCGCCGCGCCCTTCGCGCGCGCTGCGATTCAGTGGTGCTCGCGGCCGCCCACGCGCGTGGCGTGCTCGAAGATGCCGGCGAGTTCGCGAGCGTGAGCGGCCAAGTCATGCTCGGGATGGGCGCTCCAGTACGCGAACATGTCGTCGATCCCGGCCTGGAGGCTGACGGCCATGACGCGGACGTCGAACGCGCGGAATTCGCCGCTTTGTTGGCCCTTCAGGAAGACCTTCTCCAACGCGACGTAGAGCGGCTCGCTCGACGCGACGCCGTAGCGCGGGGCTCCCTCGGCGGTGCGGAAGTTGCTGAAGATCTCGCCGAGAGCGGTGAGTTGGGTCCGGTGGCCGAGCATGTACTCGGCCACCGACTCCACATAGATGCGCAGCCAGGCGGACGCGCCGGCCTCCTCGTCCAGCCGGGCCCCGACAAAGGCGCCGATCCCGTCGTAGACCTGCTCGACGAGCCGCTCGATCAACTCACTCTTACCTGCGAAGTGGTACGAGATCACGCCCTTGCTGATCCTCGCCCGCTCGGCGATCCGGGCCAGCGAAGCCTTCGCGAACCCCTGTGCCGCGATGGTCTCGACGGCGGCGTCGATGATCTGGGCGCGACGCGCCTTCTCGATGAACGAGCGTTCCGGCTCCGGCGACTCAGGCGTACCCTCCCCGGCGCCGGACTGGCCGCCGGGATCAATTTTTGACCGCATGGCCAAAACCTTAGACGCATGGCCAACCGGTGTCCAGGCGGCATGTGTTGAGGCGCCCCGTCAGGGCTTCCTCCGGCCCTCGGGTACCCGGGCCAGTTCGGGAGTGGCGGTATCGATCGGCACCGACCCGGAACGGACCAGCCCCAGTTGCACCCCCTGACGGGGCAGCGCGGCGTCCAGCAGCCAGTCCGCGGCGACCCGGACGCGGTTCCCTGGCATCGCCATCAGGTGATAGGCGCGGGTGACCGCGTTGGCCACCGGGCCGGAGAGCGGCACGTGCAGCGGGTTCGCCGCGGCCTGGACGCCTCCCAGGTCGACCATGAACCCCAGGTCGTGGTGCTCGTACCGGCGCAGCTCGCCCTGTCCGCAGGACGCCGCGACGTTGCGGGCCGCGACCTTGCCCTGCCGCTGGGCGTGCTGAGCGGTCATCGGCGTCACCTGGCCCGGCCGGGTCAGGTCCGGTACGGCGGCGGCGTCACCACAGGCGAAGACGCCGGGCCTGCCTGGCACCTGCAGATACGCGTCGACGCACAGCCGTCCCTTGTCGGTGGGCAGCCCCATCGACGCCACGAGCGGGTCGGGACGCACCCCCACGCACCAGATCAGCGACCTGCTGTCCACGAACTCGCCGTCGTCGAGGAGCACGCCCTTCGACGTGGCCTCCTTGACCGACGTGCCGGTACGCACCTCCACGCCGCGGCCGCGCAAGACGTTGTCGGCGGTGCGCGAGAGCCGCTCGTCGAGTTCGGGCAGGACCCGGTCGGCGATGTCCAGCAGGAGCCAGCGGGGCCGGGGGCCGTCGCTCAGCCCGGAGTTCTGCCGGGCCAGGTCATCGGTGAACAGCACACCGTGCGCGGCGACTTCGGTGCCGGTGTACCCCGCGCCGACGACCACGAACGTGGTGCGGGCGGCCCGTTCGTCCGGGTCGTCCGTCGCACCGGCCAGCTCGATCTGGCGGGTGATGTGGTCCCGGAGGTAGAGCGCTTCGGGCATGCCGCGGAACCCGTGGGCGTGCTCGGCGACGCCGGGGAGGGGCAGCAGCTTGTTGACGCTGCCGACGGTCAGGACGAGCCGGTCGTATTCCAGCGAGCCCTCCCGGCCCTCGGGGTCGGTGAAAAGGACCCGGCGGGCGTCGAAATCCACCTCGTCGGCCTGCCCCAGGACCAGACGGACGCCCGGGATTGTCCCGGTGATCGATACCGAGATTCGGCGTGGCTCCAGAATTCCGGCTGCCACTTCCGGCAGCAGCGGTACATACAGAAAGTAGTCGTGCGGGTTGATGAGGACGATTTCGGCCGCGCCCCTGGCCTGCTTCATCAGAGTGCGGGCGCATTCATAACCGGCGAATCCGGCTCCGACGATGACGATGCGGGGACGACGTCGGTTCACAGCGGCTCCTGCGGTCGAGGCGATGCGCCGGCAGCGCGGACGGCCGCCCGAACGGCACCGCTTACGGGAAAGGCAGTGGGCTCGAATGCCGCGCCTGGGCCGATCGTCCGGCCTCCCGCGGCGGCGGTGGTGGTGACTCCGATGCGGGTTACCGGTCGCGCAACCGCGTACACATGGATTTCCGGCTGAGTTTCCCGATGCGCCGGTGGTCGAAATCGCAACCAACGGGTGGCCGTCCCGGTCCGCCGGTGGCAGCTTCGGCTCCCCGTGCGCCGCCTCAGCAAGCACGCCACAGTGAGAGTGCGGCCGACGGCGGGACGGGCAGGAGCCCTCCGCAGGAGGAACGCCCCGGCGGAAGGGAAGGTCTCGTGCAGGGCAAGGACGAGCTGACGACGTACCGCGGCAAACGGCACTTCGACCGGACCGAGGAACCGCAGGGCAGCCCCGCGCAGCCGGGCGACACCCCGAGCTTCGTCGTGCAGATCCATGACGCGAGCACCATGCACTTCGACTTCCGCCTGGAGGTGGACGGCGTACTGAAGTCGTGGTCGGTACCGAAGGGCCCGCCCGCCGACCCGCACGACAAGCGGCTCGCCGTACCCACCGAGGACCACCCGCTGGACTACCGGGAGTTCGAGGGCGTCATCCCGGCGGGGGAGTACGGCGGCGGCACCGTCATCGTCTGGGACCAGGGCACCTACCGCCCGCACACCCGGAAGAAGAAGGGCAGGACCGTCTCCTTCAGCCAGGCGCTCGCGAACGGGCATGTCTCCTTCTGGCTCGACGGCCGGAAGCTCCGCGGCGGCTATGCGCTCACCCGTTTCCGCGGCGGGGGAGACGCCGGAGGGCGCGAGTACTGGCTGCTGGTGAAGGAGACGGACGACCAGGCGGGGCGGCACCGCGCGCCGGACCCCAAGCGCGCCCGCTCCGCGCTCAGCGGCCGGACCCTGAAGCAGGTGGCCGCAGGGGAAGAGGGGCGGGGGGAGGCACGATGACGGGTCTCCTGGACTCCCTGCCCCCGGCGCAGCAGCAGCTGCTGAACGACGCGGACGGTCACCTCGCGGAACGGCCGATGCTCGCCGTGCTCAGCGACCGCCGGGAGTTCGGCGACGCATGGGTGTTCGAGCGCAAACTCGACGGCATCCGGGCCCTGGCGGCCCGCGAAGACGACCGGACCAGGCTGCTGTCGCGCAGCGGGCGTCCGATGAACAACACCTTCCCCGAGCTGGTCGAAGCCCTCGCCGGCCGGAGCTGCCGCGACTTCACCGTGGACGGCGAGATCGTCGCCTTCTCCCACGGGCGTACCGACTTCTCCCGCCTCCAGCAGCGCATGCAGCTCACCGACCCCGACCGGGCGCGCGCCACCGGGGTCGCGGTGACCTACTACCTCTTCGACCTGCTGCGCCTGGACGGCAAGGACCTGACCCGACTGCCGCTGCGCACCCGCAAGTCACTGCTCCGCCGTGCTCTGGACTTCGACGGCCCGCTCCGCTTCACCCCGCACCGCAATCACGGCGGGCAGCGGGAGCTGGACGAGGCGTGCGCCCACGGCTGGGAAGGGCTGATCGCCAAACGCGCGGACGGACGGTACCTGCCGCGCCGCTCCACCGACTGGCTGAAACTCAAATGCGCCCAGGGTCAGGAGTTCGTCATCGGCGGCTGCACCGAACCCGCGGGCGCCCGGATCGGCTTCGGAGCCCTGCTGATCGGCTACCACGACAGCCGCGGACTGCGCTACGCGGGCAAGGTCGGCACCGGCTACGACCAGGCCACCCTCCGCCGCCTGCGTGCCCTGCTCGACGAGCGGTCCGCACCGCGTTCCCCCTTCGCAGACCCGGTCCGCGAACGCGACGTCCACTGGGTCCGCCCCGAACTCGTCGCCGAGATCGGCTTCTCCGAGTGGACCCGGGACGGCATGCTGCGCCACCCCCGCTACCTCGGCCTGCGCGAGGACAAGCGGCCGCAGGACGTCGTCAAGGAGAAACCCGTCCACGGCTGAGCACCCCTTCCGGTTGCCACCCGGGTCGGGAAGGAGCCCGGCGGCCGGGGCGGGATCAGTCCGCCAGGGGGCTGCTGTCCAGCGCGGAACGCAGCGCGGCGGCGTTCTCGTAGACCGCGGCGGCGCCGGCATCGATCAGCTCGCCGCGGCTGATCCCGCCGGACAGCAGGGCGATGCACGGGACGCCGACACGGGACGCGGCCTGGATGTCCCACACCGTGTCCCCGATGAAGACGGCACGTTCGGGCGGCACCTCCGCCTGCCGCAGGGCCGACTCCACCACATCGGGTGCGGGCTTGCCCTGGTCGACGTCGTCGGAGGTGGTCGCGCCGAGGATGGCGTCGTCGGCGTCGATGGCCTCGCGCAGCGCGGTGAGCTCCGACCCCCGCGCGGACGTCGCCAGGACGACGCGCCAGCCGCGCCCGGCGACCGTGCGCAGCAGCTCGCGAGCCCCGTCGAGGGCGGGCAGGCGCTCGCGCCAGGTGCCGTAGAGCGTCGCATGCGCGGCGGAGATCGCCGCGTCCTGTTCGGTCCGCCGGTCGCGTCCGAGCAGCCGCTCCAGAAGGTGGGCGGAGTCCATCCCGATGGACCGGTGGATCTGCCACATCGGCACCTGGTGGCCGGCCTGGTGCAGCGCCTCCCACCAGGCCACGGTGTGGAGGTAGTTGGTGTCGGCGAGGGTGCCGTCGACGTCGAAGACCGCCGCTCGCGGCTCATTCGGCACGGCCCCGGCCCCGGAATCGGACGTGGAGAAGTCGTTCATCCGACCCACCCCCTCACGGGACCAGCAACGTCTTGATCATGCCGTCTTCCTTGGCCTGGAAGGTCTTGTACGCCTGCGGCCCGTCCTCCAGGGGCAGTTGGTGCGTGGCGAAGCCCTGCACCCCGAGCGGGTCGGCGTCGGTCAGCAGCGGCAGGATGTCGTCGACCCAGTGCCGGACGTTGGCCTGGCCCATCCGCAGCTGGATCTGCTTGTCGAACATCGTCAGCAGCGGCAGCGGGTCCATCGCACCGCCGTAGACGCCGACGACGGAGATCGTGCCGCCCCGCCGGACGGCGTCGATGGCCGTGTGGAACGCCGTCATGCGGTCCACGCCGACCCGCTCCATGAGCTTCTCGGCCAGTGCGTCCGGCAGCAGCCCGACGAGCTGCTGGGCGGCCTTCACACCGGGTGCGCCGTGCGCCTCCATGCCGACGGCCTCGATGACGGCGTCGGTGCCCCGCCCGCCGGTCAGCCGGCGGACCTCGTCACCGACGTCCGACCCGAGTTCGTCGACGTCCAGTGTGTGCACGCTCCGGGATCTCGCCCTGGCCAGCCGCTCGGGCACCAGGTCCACGCCGATGACCTGGCTCGCGCCCTGATGCAGTGCGATCCGGGCGGCCATGTCACCGATCGGGCCGAGGCCGAGGACGGTGACACTGCCGCCCGCCGGGATATCGGCGTAGGCGACGGCCTGCCAGGCGGTGGGCAGCACGTCCGAGAGGTAGACGTACCGCTCGTCCGGCGGTCCGTGCGGCACCTTCACCGGCAGGGTGTTGCCGAAGGGCACGCGCAGATACTCCGCCTGGCCGCCCGGTACCTGGCCGTAGAGCTTGGTGTAGCCGAAGAGGGACGCTCCCATCCCGCGGTCGCGCACCTGCGTCGTCTCGCACTGGGAGTGCAGTCCGCGCGAGCACATCCAGCACTCCCCGCAGGAGACGTTGAACGGCACCACCACGCGGTCCCCGGGGCTCAGCGCGCTGACCGCGGAGCCCACCTCCTCGACGACGCCCATCGGTTCATGGCCGAGGATGTCGCCCACGTCGAGGAACGGCCCCAGAACCTCGTAGAGGTGCAGATCGGAACCGCAGATCCCGGTGGATGTGATCTTGACCAGGATGTCGGTCGGCTCCCTGATCTGCGGATCGGGGACGGTGTCCACCTGCACGTCCCGCTTCCCGTGCCAGGTCAGTGCGCGCATCACGCTCTCCTTCGCGGCATGGGGCAGGCAGCGGTCCGACAGTCAGCAGCGCCTGCCGACCCCCCGGGTTCCCGTGCCCGCGCCGGCCAAACGCGGTGCGGAGCCGACGCGCCCCGTCGCGGACGGCGATGGAGACAGGCCCCCGGCCCGAGCGTGCCCGTCCCGGTCGGGCCAAGGGCTCGACGTACGTCCGCGCCGTCGCGCCCTCCATGTGGTGAACTCACAGCATGTCCGCCAAAGCCCTCATCGTGATCGACATGCTCAACTCGTACGAGCATGAGGACGCCGAAAAGCTGCTCCGCTCGGCGCGGAAGGCCCTGCCGAACATCACCCGGTTGATCGAGCAGGCGCGGGCACACGGCGCCGAGGTCATTTACGTCAACGACAACTTCGGCCTCTGGCGCTCGCACCACGACGAACTGCTGGACGTCGTCCTGCGCGGGCCGCACGCGGATCTGGTCGAGCCGATCCGCCCGGACGAGGACTCACTGTTCGTCGTGAAGGCCCGGCACTCGATCTTTTTCGAGACGCCGCTGGAATATCTGCTGCGTCAGCGCGGCATCGACACGATCGTCCTGTGCGGCCAGGTCACCGAACAATGCGTTCTCTATTCGGCGCTCGACGCCCACATCAGGCATCTGAAGGTCGTTGTCGCCGAGGACGCCTGCGCGCATATCCACAGCGATCTCGCGACGGCGGCACTGCAGATGATGGAGCGCAACATGCAGGCGCGCATCGTGGACAGCGCCGAGGAGATCTTCTGACGGTCCCGCCCGCGGCGGCGGGCGCCCCCTCAGCTCGGCGCACCCGCCCCACGGCCGGGCCGCCGGGGCCGGTCGGCGACGCGAAGAGATGCCGTTACCAGCGATACCACCGTCCGCCCCTGTCACCGGTGCCGGACGACCGTGCGACAAAGCCGATCAGCCAGACCGCCAGCAGGACCATCGCCACGATCCACAGCGCCTTCACTATGAATCCCACGCCGAAGAGAACCAACACGAGAAGCAGGACAAGAAGCAGAGGGACCATCGGTATCTACCTCCGAACGGGCCACAGCCCTTCGTGTCACCATCATGCGCCCGGCCCGTGCCCCGGGCCAACCGCCACAGCCCGCGGCCGGACAGACGGAAGGCCGGTGGGCGGTGTTGCGGGTCGCACGACCCGCAACACCGCCCACCGGCCTTTCTGCCCGCTCGATTCGCCGCGTCAGGTACCGGTCCCTCCGCTGCCGAGCGGACCGCCGCGGTTCTCGTTCACTGCCGCCGTTCCTGCGACGGGCCAGGCCGGGACCCGATGGTCCCGGTGCCCTTGAGCTCATGCGGGGTGAGCCGTTCCTCCCGCTGTGGCACGGGGTCCGGCTCGCGCTCCTCCATCACCTGGCGGACCGGGCCGTCCGCGGGCAGCCTCGGCTGCTCCTGCGGCAGCGGCGGGCCGGGTTCGCGCGCCTTCTTGCGGCGCCCCCAGATGAAGGCCGCGATGAGCACACCAACGATGACCAGGCCGACGACGACGAAGCTCATGGCCGACATGCCCTGGGTGGCTGCAAGCTCCCAATTCGATGTGTCCATGGAAACGGGCGTACCCGGCGAAGTAGCGGGCAATCATCGCCGGAGATCAAGAATGCCTGGTGTGGGCACCGCGGAGAGCGGGCCGGATCAGGGCAACATCACCGGTGCGCCTGGGGAGGGGATCCGGTGCTGCGCCGGGGGCAGCCCGGGGACCCGGACGCACCGGTGATGGTTGCTCCGCGAGTCCACCTCATGGTCACCACCGATGCCAAGCTTCGGCGGGCGTCGGCGTGGCGGAACCTGGTCTGTCGGCCTGCCGGGCGCCCCGTCCGGCGTCCGGCTCGTGCGCGGGCACGGCGTGGCTGGCAGAGTGAAGAGGGGTAAACGAACCAGGAGGCGGATCTCCATGTCGGCCACGGTCCCCGTCGCAGGTTCCGCCACCGCCGGTGCCGTACCGGGCGCGCCGTGCTGGGTGAGCTTGATGACGCACGATCTGCACGGCGCCCAGACCTTCTACGCGGACGTGCTCGGCTGGAGCTTCCGGCCGGGCAGCATGGGCGAGGAATTCGCCGTCGCCTTGGCCGACGGAGAGCCGGTCGCCGGCATCGGAGCGCTGGCCCCGAGGTGGCAGGTCGCCGTCGCCTGGATGCCGTACTTCGCCGTCGAGAGCGCCGACGAGACCGCCGCGCGGGTCCGCGAGCGCGGCGCCACCGTCGCCGTGGGCCCCATGGAACTGGGCGATGGCCGGATGGCCCTGGCCGCCGACCGCGACGGCGCGGTCTTCGGCCTGTGGGCGGGGCAGATTCTCGCGTGGACCATCGGGCACGGAGGCGCGCCCGCCATCCTGGAGTTGCGCACCCGGGACGCCTTCGACGCGGCCATCTTCTACGCCGAGGTCCTGGGGTGGGCGTCCGAGAAGCCGGGCAGCTGCGACGTCACCTACGAGCACGACGAGGTGATCGTGCGCGACGGCACCCAGGTCCTGGCGGCGCTGCGCGGCGGGGGCGTCGAAGCGGCGCCGGACCCGCACGTCCGGCCGCGGTGGCACGTCCACTTCCCGGTCGACGACATCGAGAAGGTCACCGCGTCCGCCGTTGCGGCGGGCGGTGTCGTCACACCCGTGACGCCCACCCCGGACAGCCGCGGGTGTCAGGCGGTGATCCGCGACCCCGACGGCGGGCTCTTCACCGTCTCGACGTCGCAGACATCGCACGGGCGCTGAGCGGCGGCCCCCGTGCGCAGAGGTCCGAATATGTTCCAACGGCGCGGCCGGCCCCACAACTGGCCTTGCGCGTAAGGAGTTTGGGCGGCCGGGGGAGGGAAGGCGCCAGAGGGCAGACACTGTCGCAGCGCAACTGCCCGCACGCACCGACCGCAAGGAGTGATGGCACATGTCCTCGTCGTCCACGGCCCGCGGCACGGGACGAGAGAGCCTCCCGGACACCGCGGCCGCGTTCGCGGAACTGGCGGACCTGCCGCAGGAAGCGCCACGGCGGCGCGAGGTGCGTGAGGACATCGTGTGCGCATGGCTTCCCCTGGCCCACCGGCTGGCCGGGCCCTACAGCGGGCGGGGCGCCGGGGACGAGGATCTGCGGCAGGTCGCCGCTCTCGGTCTCCTCAAGGCCGTGGACCGCTACGACCCCCGCACCGGCTGCCCCTTTCCGGGCTACGCGATCCCCACCATCCGCGGGGAGATCAAGCGCTACTTCCGCAACGACCTGTGGGCCCTGCACGTCCCCCGGCGCACCCACGAACTGCGCACGGAGGTGCACCGGGCCCGCAAGGATCTGGAGATCCGCCCGGGGGCTGCGGTGCCGAGCGTGCGCGACCTGTCCGAGCACACCGGACTCACCGAGAACGAGGTCCTCCTCGGAATGGAAGCGCAGGAGTCCCTCAGCACGCTGTCGCTGGAGCGGCCCCTGTCCACCGAGGCGGACCGGCCCCGCACGCTCGCCGACACCCTCGGCGCCGACGATCCGGCGCTCCGCCTCGTCGAGGAGCGGATCACCGCCACGCCCGCCCTGCACCGCCTGCCGCGCCGCGAGCGGACGATCCTGTACCTGCGGTACTTCCGGGACCTGACCCAACGCGAGATAGCCGCCGAAATGGGAATCTCCCAGATGCACGTCTCGCGGCTGCTGGAGCGCTCCTGCGCCAGGGTCCGGGCCCGGGTGCTCGTCGATGGCTGCGGGCCCGCGGAACGCGGCGGTACGTGGGCGAGGCGGCGAGCGGTCTCCACGCGGCGCCGAGGCGCCCGCGCATGACCCGTACGCCGCGCCGACGCCGTCACGAAGCTTGGCATCCCGGCCGGCATGGGATGGACTCGTGGGGCGGCAATTGCCGGTGCGTCTGGGTCTCCGGCCGGTCCGGCGCGGCACCGGCCCCCAACCCCGGGCACACCGGCGATGCCGCGCCAGGCGGCCGGGGTCCGCGCACCCCGCTCCGCGCGGAAAGGCGCCACACCAAGCCGGCCGAGGAAACCTCAGCCCTGGAACGGTGGGCTCTTGAGGGCTTCGTGGTGATGTGAGGCGGGGGCAGCTCGGCGAGTGCGTTCAGTCGACGACGGCGCCGCCGGTGACATTGACCTCTGTGGCGGTCATGGTCGGCGCGCGGTCGGAGGCGAGGAAGGCCGCGGCGTAGGCGACGTCTTCGAGACGGGGCCGGCGGTGGAGCAGAGTCGCGGTCGCCTCCGGGTCATCCTCGGGCGGGTGGGATGGATCGGGCGAGCCGGGAGAGAGCAGCCAGGCTGACCGGATGCCGTGCGGGCCGAGTTCGCCGGCGAGCTGGCGGCACAGACCGGAGAGGGCGGACCAGGCGATATGGGAGCCGCCGAGGCCAGGGATGGCTTCTCGGCCGCCACCCATGGCCAGGATCACCCCGGTGTGGCGGGGGATCATATGGCGGGCGACGGCGGTGGCCAGAGTCAAGTGGGTGGTGACTGCCTTGGTGACGGGGCGCAGCACGTCTTCGTCGGCCATGTCGACCAGCGGGGTGCCGTGCAGGTCGTCGTTGGAAGTGGCGTTGAAGGCGATATCGATCCCCGCGGAGTGCCGGGCGACGGCGTCGGCGTGCTGCTCGACCGCGGCGCGGTCAGCCGCGTCGAGCGTGGCGACCTCGACACGACCCTCGGATTCGGCGATGGTGCCGGCCAGCTCCACCAGAGGTGCGTGGGTGCGCCCGACCAAGTGGACCGTGGCGCCTTCGCCGGCAAAGACGCGGGCGACCGCGGAGCCAATCGCTCCAGCGCCGCCGTAGATGATCGCGGTCTTGTTCTCCAGCAGCATGACATTCCCTACGTCATCGAAGTTCGATCACCTGGACCCCGCAACTGCACCGCGCTCGCAGGGCGGTACCCCTCAACCGCGTGAACAACGTCCCGGGCCAATTCACCCAGCTGGGCCGATCCGCCACGCCTCCATCCGCTCCTGGAGCGGTGCGCCTGCCCGGCGCCGACGCAGTCGCCCGACACCGGCGCTCAGGCTTCCTCGGCCGTCGTCTCCTCGCCGCTGAACGGAGTGAGGTGGACGGCGGCTTCCTCCGCCGAGGCGGCCCCGCCGTCGATGCCCACGTCGCGCGCGATGATGTCGTTGCTCGACAAGCGCGGGACTCCTTCGTCCGCGCCGACGATCCGCCCGGCGCGCTGGGAGGCCGCCTCGCCGTCGATCGGCTCCCCGTCGCCGCCCGGCTGGTCACCGATCCCGTCGCCGTCCGGTGCCGTGACGTCCGGCACCTCCTCGCTCAGCCGCTGGTCGAGGGATTCGCGGTCGTGCTGTTCCCGGGCCGTCGTCCCCACGCCGTTCACCGCGTAAGGGCGCTCGGGCGGTGAGTAACCCTCGTCCAGGATTTCGTCGAGCCCCGGCTCGTCGAGGGCGTCTTCCATATCGAGGTCGTCGGGGTTGTCCTGCGGATCGGACGCGGACGGTTGATAGACCTCGTCGCCCATTGCTGCGTCTGACATGGCTGCCCTCCTTCTCCCGTAGGCGGAAATTCCCGTAGGCGATAACAGGCTCAGACCGCGCTGCCGAGTCTGTGCAGGATGTCGATGACTTCACTGTCCTGCACCTGATCGAAATTCTCGTACCACTCGCCCACTCCGCGAAAATGCGGCGGCTGGTGTACGGCGAGGAAGTCGTCCGCCTCTCGGCGCGGGTCGGCGGGGGACGCGGGACCGCATACCGGGACCGCCAGGATCAGCCGGGCGGGCTGCCGGCCCCGCAGGTGCCGCAGAGCAGCGCGCGCGGTCACCCCGGTGGCGAGCCCGTCGTCGATGAGAAGGACGGTTCTGCCGCGCACCGCGAGCGGGGCCATGCCCCGGCGGTAGAGGTCCTCGCGCCGGCGCAGCTCCACCCGTTCGCGGGCCACGTCAGGGGCGAGCTGCTGCTCGGTGAGGCCGAGTGCCTCCAGCGCCCGCGGGGCGAAGAGCGGCGGGTCCGCGCCGACGACCGCGCCGATGCCGACCTCCGGGCGACCCGGCATGCCGATCTTGCGGGCGACGAGCACATCCAGTGGTGCGCGCAGGGCTCGTGCCACCTCAGCCGCTACCGGAACACCGCCGCGCGGCAGCGCCAGGACGAGGGGATCGACGAGTTGCCCGTCGACCAGCCACGCGCGCAGCCGATCGGCCAGGGCTCTGCCGGCCTCCCACCGGTCGGCGAATCTCATCACTCGCTCCCTTCGCCCACGGTCCGCTCCGGCCCGCGCCACGGGCCGGACGGCCGATGCCGCCGGACCGGACGCGTCAGTTGCGTCGGTCCTCGACGCCGAGCCCGAGGGACTCGACGATGCTCTGGACGTTGCCGAAGCGCTCGTGCGCCGGAAGGCTCTCGGCCAGTTCGATCAGCCGGTCCGGCGCGTGGTTGCTCCGCAGCGTCCGGAGGAGGGCACTGCGTTCGGCGGGGTACACGCTCCGGCCGAGATACTGGGCGAGTTCGGAGCGCACGCCCACGTCCGTCGCGGTCATACCGTGCGGTGTGCCGCCGGTGAGGACGGTGTCCGGGGCCCACGTCGCCTGTGGCTGGTCCTCGCCCGCCGGCTGCAGCTCCCGCTGCTCCTCGACGCGCAGGTACCGGTCTGCCGTCAATTCCCCCCGCAGTTGCTTCTTCATCATTTCGTCCCGGGCGGGGCCGATCTTGTCCGCGCCGTGTTCCATGGCCATTACTGACCTCCAGGGATCGTGCTGACATCACCCGGCACGCCACTCGCCGTGCAGGCGGTATCTGCGTACCGAGTTCCCCCTATCCCTCCGCAGTAACAGCTGTACGGAGCAGATTCAAAGCAGGGCCACGGAGGCCGTACGGGCGTACACCGTGGGTGACCGCATATCGGGTGCAACGGCGGGCGCATATGGCTTTCCATAACGGGCACCTGGGGGCTGTCCGACGAAACCCGCGAGACTCGATACCCGAGAAGACCGAGAACATCGATCGACCGCGAAAACCCCGAGAAACCGAGGAGGCAGCGCCATGCGACTCTCGCTCCTTCAACCGGTCATCGACCGGCCGGGCCCCTGGGCGTCCGTCTACGCCGACATGTCCCACAGCACCGCGGACGCGACGAAACAGCAGGAGCTGATGGCGAGCGCGATCGCCGACAAGCTGTTCGGGCTCGGCGCGGACGAGGCCACGATCGGAGCCGTCCACGAGACGCTGGCCACGCTGCGCACCGGTGAGCCGGGGGCGACGGTCGGGCGTGCGCTGTTCGCCACCCACGGCGAGGTCGTCCTGGACACCGCGCTGCCCGGGCGGCCCTCCGCACCGTTCGCCACCTGGGGCCCGCTGCCCCGGATCACTCCGCTGCTGGAGGCGTTCGGCGACGACCCGGTCTGCCTGGTCGCCTACGTCGACCGCACCGGAGCCGACTTCGTGGTGCGCAGCGACCGGGGCCGCGACGACGCCGGCCATATCGACGGCGCCGACTGGCCCATCCACCGCACCGCGTCGGCGGACTGGTCCGAACGCCACTTCCAGACCAAGGTGGAGAACACCTGGGAGCACAACGCCGTGGAGATCGCGGACGCGGCCCGGGATGCGTTCGAGAGCTGCGGGGCCGAGGTCATGCTGCTGGCGGGCGATCCGCGCGAACGCCGGGCCGTGCACGACAAGCTGCCCGAACAGGTGCGCGCCGTGGCCTACGAGAGTGATCACGGCGGGCGGGCCCCCGGCGCGGAGAGCGAGCGCCTGGAGCGCGACATCGCCCATGTCCGCGCGATGCACGAGCGGGAGCACGTCCATGAGGTGGCGGGCCGCTTCCGTACCGGCTCCGGGCCCGGCGGCAGCGGCGCGCCCTACGCCGCGGCCGGAGTACCCGCCCTCGTCGAGGCCGCGCGCGAACACCGCATCGACACCCTGCTGGTCAGCCCGGAGAGCGCGGACGCCGGCCAGGAGATCTGGGTCGGGCCGGGCGCCGACCAGATCGCCGTACGCGGCTCGGAACTGCAGTACCTGGGTGAGGTGCACCCGGCCGCCGCCCGCGCGGACGACGCCCTGGTGCGCTCGGCCGTGGCGAACGGCGCGGAGGCCGTCGTGGTGCGCGACCCCGAGGAGGTGCCGGCCGGCGGTCTCGGGGCCATCCTGCGCTGGTCCGAACCCCGAAACGCCTGAGCACGCCACCGGCCGCCCGTACCGGGCCGCTTACGGGGCCGGGCCACGTGAACTGACGGCCCGGACGCACAGCTCCTGTGCGTCCGGGCCGTCACCCACGGGACCCGTCGGTGGGGATTGCGTTGCGCGGTGAGCACCGTGAGCGCGCCGGCGACGGGTCATCCGGGAAAGAACCGGCCCCGAGGTTACATTCGGCGCGTGACGGGCACCCGGAAGCCCCGCTCCGGGGGCGACGGCTCGCCGGGCGGAGGACCGCCCACGCCGGCACAGGGAAGGGTTCGCCATGCGCATGTTTTCCAGCGCTCCGAGGATCGAAGGTCTCACCGCCGTCGTCACGGGCGGCTCCCGCGGGCTCGGGCTGCTCATGGGCCGCCAACTGGCCCGGCGGGGCTGCGATGTCGTGCTCCTCGCCCGGGACGAGCCGGAGCTGGCCAGGGCCGTCGGCCAGTTGAAGAACACCGTCGGCGGCTCGGTGCGTGGCGCGGTCTGCGACGTACGGGACAGGGCAGCGGTGCAGGAGGAGTTCGAGAGGATCGCCGGTCGCCACGGCGGGATCGACATCGTCATCGCCAACGCCGGCATCATCCAGGTCGGGCCCGCCGACGCGCTGGGGCGTGACGGCTTCGAGGAATCGCTGGACTCCATCTTCCGCGGCGCCCTCAACACCGCACTCGAAGCCCTGCCCTACCTCCGCCGCAGCGATGCCGGCGGCAGGCTGGGGCTGATCGGCTCCATCGGCGGCCTGATCGCGGTACCCCATCTTCTGCCGTATTCCTGCGCGAAGGCGGCGGTCGCCGCGCTGGCCGAAGGGCTGCACGCGGAGGAGTCCGCGCACGGCGTGACCGTGACCGGAGTGCATCCGGGCCTGATGCGCACGGGCTCCCATCTGCACGCCTACTTCGGGGGTGACAAGCGCCGTGAGTACGCCTGGTTCTCGGCGCTCGCCGGCGCCCCCGTACTGTCCATGGACGCCGAGCGCGCGGCGGAGCGCATCGTCTCCGGGCTCCAGCGGCGGCGTACCCGCATCGTTCTGACGCCGGCCGCGCGCCTCGGCGCGGTGATGCACGGGGTGGCGCCCGTGACGACGACGCGTCTGATGTCGGTGATGGTCCGCGCGCTGCCCAGCGGGGGCGGCCGGGGAACGGACGAGGGCGCCACGGTGGAAGCCTTCGGCCAGCCGCCGGCCCCGCGGCTCCGCGCGGTGGTGAGCGCCCTCAACGAGCGCGCTGCCGACCGCTTCAACCAGCGGGGCGGCCCGGCCACCGGCAACAGGTGAGCGGCCCGCACGAGGTGACGCGGCGCCATGGCCTCCGGCCGGTGGGCCGGTGGGCCGCAGCGGCGCGGCGGGCTCAGGGCTCCTTGCGTGCCTTCTCGGCGGCCTTGCGGGCCGCGTTGACCTCCCCGGTGGCGTCCGCCGTACTGAGCTTTCCGCCGGCGCTCTCCAAGTGGGCCCGTACGAACCACTGGAACAGTTCGAGCGACCTCAGGTGCTCGATCAGCAGGTCCTGGGTGACGGGATCGGTCTCGTCGGTCGCGGCCACCGCCTCACGGTGATCCCGGATCACGCCGGTGTAGACGATGTCCAGTGCGCCCAGGTGCTCGATGGCCTGGGCCCGGCCGATGGCGTAGTCGCCCCAGGTGCGCTCCGCCACCAGCGCACCGGGAGTGCCGGCCGGCGAGCCGCCCAGCGTCGAAATGCGTTCCGCGGTGTCGTCGATCATGCCGCGCACCGCTTCGACCTGCGGGTCGAGCATCTCGTGGACCGCGATGAAATGCGGCCCCACGACGTTCCAGTGCACGTGCTTGAGCGTGAGCGCCAAGTCGTTGAGCGCGTGCAGCCGCAGCCGCAGCCGCTCGATGACCCGGCCGCCCTCCGCCTCCGTCATACCGGGGACCGTGTAGGCAGGGTTCTTGCTCGCGGCCATCGTGACCTCTCCTGTTCGCCGGCATCCGAATGCGGACGTGTGCCACCGCCGGGGTGGCCCGCCCGCACCCACACCAGCACCGGCGACGGGGCCTCGCCATCGGCACTAGGCCGACTGCCCGGCATATTCGTTCCGACCGGTTCACCCCGCGAACCCTCTGCCGAGGGGCCCGCCATCTCACCGACCCGGCCACCCCATTGGCCCCGGCCACATGCGGGCCTGCCCGGAATGGCGCAGCATCGCAGCAACCTGACCGGAAGGAAGCGTGCGATGACAGATGGCCGGTGGGGCCCGGACCGTGCGGCTGGGAGCAGCACCGAATGGCTGTCCGCCCTGGACATCCCCGAGCCGGGACCGCAGAGCAGGCTCACCGTCCTGCTGCGGCTGCTCCTGCTGATCCCGCACTTCGTCGTGCTGTTCTTCCTGTACATCGCGGCGTTCTTCACGGTGATCGCCGGTTGGTTCGCCGCCCTGGTGCTGGGACGTCTGCCGGAGCCGATCTTCCGGTTCCTGGGCGGCTATCTCGGCTATCACACCCGGGTCGGTGCCAGTGCGATGCTGCTGGTGGACCGCTATCCGCCCTTCACACTGACGCCGCCGGCGGACTACCCGGTCCAGATCGCGCTGCGCCCCGAACCCCTCAACCGCCTCGCGGTGTTCTTCCGCCTCATCCTGCTGATCCCGGTCGCCATCGTGGAAAGCCTGGTCACCTGGGGATGGTGGGCCCTGTGCCTCATCTGGTGGCTGATCACGCTGATCCTCGGGCGCATGCCGCGCCCGTTGTTCGAGGCATCGGCCGCCACTCTGCGCTACCAAATGCGCTACTACGCCTACGGGATGCTGCTCACGTCGGCCTACCCCAAGAGGCTCTTCGGAGACCGGGCGACCGTCACGGAGGAACCGGCCCGGTCGGCCGTCACCGGGGAACCGGCCCGGTCCGCCACGAGGCCCCTGCTCGTCAGCGACCTCGGCAAGGCCCTGATCGTGCTGTTCCTGGTGGCCGGCGTTGCCTGTGGCTCGACGTCCTCCTTCGCGTCGCACACCGAGGACGACGAGTTCAAGTACACGGGCAACGGGGCCCACCGGCAGCCTCTGTCGTATCCCGGTTGTCCGGTCGGCACGCGGGCCGGCGCGTGGTGCGCCCACAGGTGATCCGGCGCGGCGTGTGAACTGCCGCGGCGCGTAGGGCCGTTACGGCTCGACGGGCCCGGGTCGCCGCGCCGCCTCCGCCGCTTCGACGGGGTGGTCGCGCACGCCGAGTCGCAGGTGCTCGACGTGGAACAGCGCCTGGTCGAGGAGTTCGGCGACGTGGTTGTCGTACAGGGCGTAGATGATCGAGCGGCCCCGGCGCTCGCCGGTGACGAGACCGAGATTGCGCAGCAGCCGGAGCTGATGGGAGCAGGCGGACTGCTCCATGTCCACGGCCTCGGCGAGATCGCCGGCCGCGCAGGGGCCCTCCTGGAGGCGGGCGAGGATCCGCAGCCGGGACGGGGTGGCCAGCGCCTGGAGGGTCGCGGCGACATCCGCGGTGCCCACGGTGTCGAGACGTTCGCGTGTCGTGGCGGCGGTGCTCTTGTCGTCGACTCCATGGCCCATGGGCGCCATCCTACAAGAGATACATGAAGAGCTGTTCATTCATTCCTGTATGGTGGAAGGGTTGCCGCCGCCGACTGCGAAAAGGGGCTCCCTCGCCATGTCTTCCACCGTCACCGAGCGCCCCGCACCGGCGGCGGGTGGCCGCGGGCCCGTTGCTCCCCGGCGGCGTACGCGCGTCTTCGCCCTGCCCGAAGTGCGCTGGGCCGCCGCGTCGTTGGCGCTGTTCCTGGTGGCCCTGCCCCTGCAACTGGCCGGAGTCCCGGCCTGGCTGTCCGGTCCGCTCTATGCGGCCGCCTACATCACCGGGGGCTGGGAGCCGGCCTGGTCCGGGCTCCGGGCGCTGCGCGACAGGACGCTCGACGTGGACCTGCTGATGATCGTCGCGGCGGTCGGCGCGGCCGCGATCGGGCAGGTGATGGACGGCGCGCTGCTCATCGTCATCTTCGCCACCTCCGGCGCCCTCGAAGCCCTGGCCACGGCCCGGACCGCGGACTCCGTACGCGGCCTCCTCGACCTCGCGCCCACCACCGCCACCCGCCTTCTGGACGACGGCGGCGAGGAGGCCGTGCCGACCGACGGCCTCGCGGTCGGCGATGTCATCCTCGTGCGCCCCGGTGAGCGCGTCGGCGCCGACGGCCGGGTACTGGACGGCGCCGGGGAGGTCGACCAGGCCACCATCACCGGCGAACCCCTGCCGGTGGCGAAGGAAGCGGGCGACGAGGTGTTCGCCGGCACCCTGAACGGCACGGGCGCGCTGCGCGTGAAGGTCGAACGGGACGCCGCCGATTCGGTGATCGCCCGCATCGTGGCCATGGTCGAGGAGGCGTCCGGGACCAAGGCCCCGACCCAGCTCTTCATCGAGAAGGTCGAACAGCGCTACTCCATCGGCATCGTGCTGGCGACCCTGGCCGTCTTCGCCGTCCCGCTCGGCTTCGGCGCCGACCTGACGGGGAGCCTGCTGCGAGCCATGACCTTCATGATCGTCGCCTCGCCGTGCGCGGTGGTGCTGGCCACGATGCCTCCGCTGCTGTCCGCCATCGCCAACGCCGGCCGCCACGGCGTGCTGGTGAAGTCCGCCGTCGTCATGGAGCGCCTCGGCCGGATCGATGCCGTCGCGCTCGACAAGACCGGCACGCTCACCGAAGGGACTCCGCGCGTCATCACCATCCGCCCTCTGGAGGGCAGCGCCCTGACCGAGGACGCCCTGCTGGCGACGGCGGCCGCGGCGGAGCACCCCAGCGAACACCCCCTGGCACGCGCCCTGGTGCGCGCGGCCCGCGAGCGTGGACTGGAGCTACCGGCCGCGGAGGACTTCCGCTCCACGCCCGGGACCGGCGTGACCGCCACCGTCCGGGGCCGGACGATCGCCGTCGGCGCACCGGCCCGGCTGCTGCGTACGTCCGAAGGCTCCGAGCCGGGCCAAGTCCCCTCCCTCACCCGCGACATGGAGGAGGACGGCCGCACCGCGGTCCTCGTCCTGCGCGACGGTGTCCCGGTCGGCGTCCTGGCAATCGCCGACCGGCTGCGCCCGGACGCGGCCCCCACCGTCACGGCGCTGCGTACGCTGACCGGCGCTGCCCCCACCCTCCTGACCGGCGACAACCCTCGCGCCGCCGTACGCCTCGCGGCCGAGGTCGGCATCGCCGACGTACGCGCCGGACTGCTGCCCCAGGACAAGGTGACGGCAGTCCGGGAGATGGCGGCCACCGGGCAGAAGGTGCTGGTCGTCGGCGACGGCGTCAACGACGCCCCGGCGCTGGCCGCCGCGCACACCGGCATCGCCATGGGGCAGGCCGGTTCGGACCTGGCCCTGGAAACCGCGGACGCGGTCATCGTCCGCGACGAACTGGCCACCGTCCCCGCCGTGGTGGCTCTCTCCCGCGCGGCCCGCCGACTGGTGGTGCAGAACCTGGTCATCGCCGGGGTGTTCATCTCCGGCCTGGTCATCTGGGATCTGGCCGGCCATCTGCCCCTGCCGCTGGGCGTCCTCGGCCACGAAGGCTCCACCGTCGTCGTCGGTCTCAACGGTCTGCGCCTGCTACGGGACGCCGCTTGGCGCCGGGCCGCCGCACCGTCACCGTCCGGTGCTCCCTGACGCCGCAACGCACCGCACCACACCACTGAACGGCACTGAACGGCACCGCACCGCACGTCGCTGCCGCGGGCCGTGGCTGGACCCGTCCGGCCCCGTTCGCCCTTCAGGGGCCGCGGAGGCCGCCATCAGGGCGGGGCGACCGCCGTCAGGACCGGGAAGGCCCTGTCAGGGCGATGACGGGGCGGGGAGTTACGCCAGGTGGTGCGACGGGCCCGAACGAATGACGTCGGGCCGCCAACCTTGCCGGGGGAACGCAGCGCCTTCTTCGCACGGGCCGGCGCGCACCCTCGGCCGGCAATTCCTCGTCCGGCAGCCCGCTACGGCGCCCAGCTGCCCGTTTACGTGTCCGTCGGCGAATTGAGCCCGCCTTGCGCCGGCGTTCGGGTGGGCATGTGGGGGCTGGGGTTGATAGGGAGGGGGTATGAGCGAAATACCTCCGGTTTTGACCGTGACCGCTGTCAGCACCATCGGGGCCACCGATCTCCAGGACGACGACGCCTCGGACTCGTGGATGGTGATCGAGACGGCCGAGAAGGGCCAGCTGCTGCTGAACCTTCCCGGCCCGCTCTACCGCGCCATGCGCCAGGCGACCGAGCTCCCCGCGGACGAGCCCGGCCCCGGCCGCCTGGCCCTCACCGACCGGGAGATCGCCGCCTACCGCGCCCGCATCGCCGAGATGACCAGCGCGGAGCGGAGCCGGTAACACCGCCGGCCCGGGCCCTTCCCGGGGACGCAGGCCAAGCGGCTCGCCGACGTGGAGAGCGGCGGGCCGGGGTCGGCGTTGCCCCGTTCGGCCTACGCAGGGCCGCCCGGTAGGAGGTGACCCGTGACCCGGCCGCGGCGACCGGGCAGGGGACGGTGCGGTAGCCCGGTCGGCGGGGGCGGCGTCCGCCGTAGCCGTAGCCCGAAGACGGCCCCGGAGCCCAAGCCGTTCGGTTCCGAGACCGTTCGGTTCCGAGACCGTTCGGGCCCATAAGGACGCGCCCTCACGGCCGGGTCTCACCCCAGGGACCCGTGAGCCCGGTGCCCTATGGACGGGGCCCGATGATCTCGTCCCCCTCCCGGACGGTGATGGCCATCGCCGGGCAGACGTCAGCGGCGTCCAGTGCCCGGTCGTCCTCCGCGATCTCGGGATGCAGCGGGCGCGAATGCGGACCGTCCAGCGTGAACAGCTCGGGCGCGATGCCTGCGCATGCCCCGGACGCGATGCACTGGTGTGCGTCGACCTCCACCTTCCACGTCATGTGCTCACCACCCCACCGGCATGACGCGCGGCCCGCGCACCAGCATCTGGCTCTTCCATGCCACGTCGCCGGCCAGATGCAGGCCGGGGAAGCGGGTGAGCAGCGCCCCGAGCGCCTCCTGGAGCTCCAGGCGCGCCAGCGGCGCCCCCAGGCAGTGGTGCACACCGTGGCCGAAACCGAGGTGCTGGTTCGCGGTGCGGGAGATGTCCAGCGTCCCCGGCGCACCGAAGCGCAGCGCATCCCGGTTGGCCGCTCCCACCGCGACGAGGACGGGCGTCCCGGCACGGACGAGCGTGCCGCTGACATCGATGTCCTCCTTGGCGTAGCGCGGCTGACTCGCCCCGCTGCCCAGCGGCACGAACCGCAGTAACTCCTCCACCGCGCTGCCGATCAGCTCCGGCTGGGCGCGCAGCAGGGCGAGTTCGTCCGGGTGGTCCAGGAGCGCCAGCACGAAGTTGGGGATCTGGGTGGCGGTGGTCTCATGGCCCGCCACCAGGATCCCGACGCACAGGTCGACGAGTTCGAGTTCCGAGAGCCGGTCGCCGACGTCCCGGGCGTCGATGAGCGCCGTCATCAGATCGTCCTGGGGGTTGTGGCGGTGCTCGGCGATCAACTGGCCCATGTATGCACGGAGTTCTTCGAGGTTCGCGTCGAACTCCGCGGCGGTCAGCGAGCTGGTCGACAGTGCCGCGTCGCTCCACACCCGGAACCGCGGCCGGTCCTCGGCCGGCACGCCGAGCAGGCGGCAGATCACGGCGACCGGGATGGGCAGGGCGAAGCGGTCCACCAGGTCGGCCGGCGGGCCGGCGGCCGCCAGCTCGTCGAGCAGTTCATGCGTCAGCTCCCTGACCTGCGGCCTGAGCCGCTCGACCTGACGGACGGTGAACGCCTTGGCCACCAGGGAGCGCAGACGGGTGTGGTCCGGCGGGTCCATGCCCAGGATGCCGCTGGTACGGCGCCCTTCGGACTGCCGCGGTTCGTCGTGCAGGGCACTGTCGGCCCGGCTGAAGCGCTGATCGCCCAGGACGAGCCGCGCCTCGTCGTAGCGGGTGACGAGCCAGGCGGGCTCGCCGTAGGCCATCCGTACCTTCAGCAGGCCGGGACGGCTGCGTGCCTGCTCGTACTCGACGGACAGCTCAAGGCTCTCGGGGACGTTGAACGGGTAGGAGACGGGTGCTGCGTCGGCTGTGGTCATGGAGACCTCCCTTGTGTAAGCACCTGCTTACTTACCGTAGGACGCTCCTTGGGGGCGGTCAACGACGCATAGTGGCCGTCTGTGTGACGGTCCATCGGAAAGGAGTTCGGTGAATGGGGCAGTCCCCGCACCACGGCTCGGCGGACGCACCCCGCCGGGACGCCCGAGGCACCCGCCTGCTGTTGCTCGACGCCGCCTCGGCGCTGTTCGCCGAACGCGGCTACGAACGGTCGACGGTCCGCGACATCGCGGCGCGGGCCGGCGTCAACCAGGCTCTGCTGTTCCGGTACTTCGGTTCGAAGAAGGCCCTCTTCGGAGAGGTGATGGCACGCGGCGGGCACGAGCAGCTGCGCGCCACGCCCGCGGAGCGGCTGTTCGAGGTCGCGCTGCGCGGCATGCTGGCCGGCGACGGGGGCTCCGCGGACCGCGCCCTGGAGGTGTGCCTGCGATCCATCGGCGGCAGCGACGAGATCGCCGAGGCGCTGCGAGGGCTGGGGGAGGAGTACGCCGAGGTCCTGTCGACGCTCGCCGAGGCCGATCACCGCGGCCTGCGCGGAGACCTGGCACTGTCCTGGCTGCTGGGCATCGGCCTGATGCGGGTGGTGGTAGGGAAGGAGCCGCTGGCGAGCGCTGACCCCGACACCGTGTGCAGGCTCGTCGAGGGCGCGCTCGGACAGCTGCTTGAGGGGCTGCCGCAGGAGAAGGCGTAGGGTCCCGGCGTCTTCGGGGCGCATGCGGCCGATGGCCGGTTCCAGCCGGTGCGTCCTGGCCCTCCCCGCGTGTGGTGCAGGGCGGGACGTCGCGCGCGGCCGGGGGAGCGGACCGGGTAATCTGGACGTCTGCGGGGCCGTCGGCCACCGCGCGGCGGTGGGGCCCGCCGTTGACGAACCGCAGCGAGGAAGCTGCCAACGGTCCCTACTTGCAAGGAAGCGCGCCCGCATGCGGCGTACGGCGAGTAGGAGTCACACGGTGAAGGCCCGCATCACATGGTGAACGAACCCGTCGATCCCGATGTCGACCTGCACGTGCCCGCCCAGCGACGGGAGCTGCTGCGGGGACAGTGGTCGGTGCCCGCCGTCGTCGCGTTGGGCGGCGCGGCAGGCGCCGTCGCCCGCTACGCCGCCTCCCTCTGCTGGCCCACGGCACGCGACGCCTTTCCCTGGACCACGCTGGGCGTCAACGTCGTCGGCTGCGCCGTGATCGGTGTCTTCATGGTCGTGATCAGCGACGTGTGGGCGGCGCACCCTCTCGTCCGGCCCTTCTTCGGCACCGGAGTCCTCGGCGGCTTCACCACCTTCTCCACCTACGCGGTGGACATCCAGCATCTGGTGGCGGCGGGCCGGGCCCGAACCGGCATGGCCTACCTGGCCCTCACACTGACCGCGGCACTGCTGTCGGTGTGGATCGCCGCGACGCTCACCCGTCGCGTGGTGAAGTGGAGGCAGCGGTGAAGACCACCCCGGCCCTGCGCCACGGGCGCGGTGAGGAGAAGCGGTGAGCTGGCTGCTGGTCATCGTCGGGGCCGCGGTCGGCGCCCCGTTGCGCTATCTCACGGACCGGTTCGTGCAGTCCCGGCACGAGTCGGTCTTCCCCTGGGGCACCTGCCTCGTCAACGTTGCAGGGTGTCTCCTCCTCGGCCTGCTGACCGGCGCCGTGGCCGGCGGCGCCGCCCCCTCCTCGCTGCAACTGCTGCTGGGCACCGGCCTGTGCGGCGCCCTGACGACCTATTCGACCTTCTCGTACGAGACGCTCCGCCTGGCCGAGGGCGGCGCGCGCTTCTTCGCCGTGGCGAATGTCGTGGTCAGTGTGGTGGCCGGCCTGGGCGCGGTCTTCGCGGGCGTGGCGCTCGCGGAGGCGGTGTGGGGCGGGTAGGAGGCCGCGGAACGCAACCGGGCCGGGGCCAAGGGGCCGTGGCATCGGATGCTGCCGCCGGATGGCCGTTTCGGATGGCGCTCTCAGGTGAACCGGGACTTGGATTTAGCCAGCATGTTCAGCGTGCGTGGGGTGTCGCGGGAGGTGAGGCGTGTGACGGACGGGAGGCTCGCGGCGAACAGCGGCGAGAGCCTGCTCCAGGAGTTCCGGATGGACGTGCACACCACGGCGCCGATGAAGCTGCCCGCCCTCGTCGACCGGTACGCCGCGAAGCTCGGCCTGCGGCGGGTGGTGATCTACCTGGTCGACCTCCAGCAGCGCAGGCTCACGCCCCTGCTGGGCGGGGACCAGCTCGGGGTGGACGACTCGCTGGCCGGCTGGGCGTATCGCACGCTGGCGCTGCGCGTGGAGGAGACCAGCTCCGACGCGTTGATCGTCTGGCTGCCGCTCGTCGACGGCGTGGAGCGGCTGGGCGTCGTGGGCATGCACATGGATGCGCTGGACGCCGCGCGGCTGCGCCGCTGCCGGACCCTGGCCTCGGTCCTCGCGATGGCGATCACGTCCAAGAGGGCGTTCAGCGACCGCTTCGTCCAACAGGCCCGCACCGAGCCCATGACGCTCCCCGCCGAGATGGTGCGTGCGCTCCTGCCGCCACGCACCATCGGGTGCGACCGGGTCGTCTCCACCGCCGTACTGGAACCGGCCTACCGGCTCGGGGGCGACGCGTTCGACCACTCGCTGACGGAGTCCACCCTGCACGCCGTGATCCTCGACGCGATGGGGCACAACCTCGCGTCGGGCATGACCACGGCCATCGCCATGGCGGGCTGCCGCAGCGCCCGTCGTATGGAGGCCGGGCTGCCCGAACTCGTCAAGACCGTGGACGACGTCCTCGCCGAATGGCTCCCCGACCAGTTCTGCACCGGTATCGCCACCGAGCTGGATCTGGCCGACGGCGTGCTGAGTTGGTGCAACTGCGGTCATCCGTCACCGCTGCTCATCCGCGATCACAAGGTCCTCGACAATGCCCTGGACCGGCCCGGCGAACCGCCGATGGGCACGCCGGCCAGGCTCGCCGGTAGGCCACGCGAGGTGCACCGGATGGCGCTGGAGCCGGGGGACCGGGTCCTGCTCTACACCGACGGTGTGACCGAAGCGCGCACGACCGGCGGAGCGCAGTTCGGACTGGAAGGCTTCACCGATTCCATCATCAGAGCCACCGCCGCCGGCGAACTCGCCGCCGAGGCGCTGCGGCAGCTGATCCACTCGATTCTGGAGCACGACACGCTCGGAGACGACGCCACGATCCTGCTGATCGAATGGCGCCCGCCGTCGTGACCGAGCCGGTCACCGACGCGCCCGCGGCCCGGGGGCGGTAGCTGACCCCGTCATGCGGTTCCCGGGATGAGCGAGGAGTACGCCGGGCCCCCATCGGAAGGTCCGCTCGCACCCGGGAGCGTCACAGGTCAGCAGCACCTGAAGGTCCACGGCCCCGTCCTGATGCCGGTGGCGCGCCCGGACGCAGGCCCGGTGCCACGAGTCGTCGACCCAGATCCATGCGGCCGGCTCGTGCCCCGGCACGTAGACGTCCGTCCGGACGCCGCCCGGATCGTGCGCGGCGCGGGCCGTCACCTCGACGGGCTCGATGGCAGGGCGGTGCTGCGGGCGCTCCCAATAGAACATGGGTTCGGTATTAGGGCCATAAGGCGCCGCGGGCACGCACCGGGGCCCGTGTCCCTGTGGTGTCGGGTCAGACGGCTTCGGCCTCGATGATCGAGGTCAGTGCCGGGGTCGGCAGGATGCGGTGGAGGCGGAACCCGGACCGGTTCAGCAGGTCCTCGAACTCACCGGCTGTGCGTTCGCGTCCCTGGAGCGTCATCAGCATGACGATGTCCAGTGCGACGGCCGGGTGCGGCGCGCCGTCACCGGGCAGCACCGCGTCGATCACCAGCAGCCGGGTGCCGGGAGCCATCGCACGGCGGACGCCCGTCAGGATGCGCAGACAGTCCTCGTCGGGCCAGTCGTGAAGGATGTTCTTCAGCAGATACAGGTCACCGTCCTCGGGGACGGCGGTGAAGATGTCTCCTCCCTGGACGTGCCAACGGCCACGTCGACGACCGTGCCGCTGCCCGGGAACGGGAAGCTGCGGGTGATCTTCTCGTTCACCCCGGAGGTCAGCGAGGACATGGCGGTGTCGAAGAGGCGGCTCTTGTCGGGGGCGGATCCCAGGTGCTCGAAGAGCGGCCGGCCGTAGGCGGCATCGAAGCCGGTGCGCCCGGTGCGGAGGGTGTCCTCGATGCCCTCGGCGGAGCGGCGGAACATCTCGTCGGTGAACAGCAGGACCGCGGGCCGCTGGGAGCCGGGCACGTCCGCGCGCAGGGCCACGCCGCTGTCCGTCAGGGCGTATGTCCCATCGGTGTGCCGAAGGAACAGCCCACGCATGGCGAGCAGCCGCAGTACGCGGTGCAGCGGGTCGGCCTGAGTGCCGGAGCGGACGGCCAGCTCGTCGACGGTCAGCGGCCCGTCGGCCAGGAGGTCGGGTATGCCGTGGAGCACGACGGCTCGCAGTGCGGAGGCGTGGATGTGCCCGTACATCAGGTCGTGCAGGGGCGAGGCGGGAAGGTGGCTGTTTCGGGTGGCCGTACCGGGGGCGGGGGTAACGGACAAGGGGGTGCTCCTGTCGTGGTGCGGGGGCTTTCCGTGCCTCCAACTATCGCGCGTTTGTGCAGCTCAGGGCCTATTTCGGTGGCCGTCGGGAACGGCTGTCAGGACGCTGGAGCGCCGGCGGTGGAGGGTCCCGCCCACCCCCCTTCAGCCCTGCCCCCAGGGGTTCACACGCCCGTCCCTGGGTCGGCGCGGGGCCTTTCCCGGAGGCTCCGGCGTCCCTTTCTCAGATGCGTCCGGGACTGGTCCCGCGCCGTGGTTCCACGAAGGGCGCCCGGTACGCCGGGCGGCGTGTGCGCCGGGGGCGCACACGGAGCATCCGGCTCAATCCCTCCGGATGAGGCGTTAAGGGCCCGGAGGGAGAGGGCACCCGTGACGTGGCGCCCCGGACGGTCCGGTCGCGCGACATCACCGGAAGGCGGAACCATTCATGGGTCACGGCGGAGATGTCATCGCCGAGCTGACCAGCGACCACCGCGAGGTGGACGAACTCTTCGCGCGGATCGAGCGGACCGTCCCCGGGGACGCCGAGCGCAAGCGGCTGGCGGACCGGCTCACGATCGAATTGGTGCGGCACTCCGTGGCCGAGGAGCAGTATCTGTACCCGGCGGTGCGCCGGCACCTGTCGGACGGGGAGACCCTCGCCGACAAGGAGATCGCCGACCATGTGCGGGTGGAGGAGCTGCTCAAGGCTCTGGAGGGAGTCGACGCGGGCAACCTCGACTTCAACCATCTGATCGTCAAGCTGCGCACCGAGGTCTACGCCCACATCAAGGACGAAGAGGGTCGTCTGTTCGTGGAGTTGCGGGCCGCTTGTCCGCAGGCGGACCTGGAGGAGCTGGGGGAGAAGGTCCGTACGGCGAAGAAGGTCGCCCCCACCCGGCCGCACCCCGGCGCCCCCCGAACCCCGCCCGGCAACAAACTGCTCGCGCCCGGCGCCGGGTTGGTCGACCGGGCGCGCGATTTCGTCACCGGCCGGGGGAAGTAGGGGCGGTCGGCAGGACATCAACAGTCCCCGGCAGGCACCGCCGGGGCTCAGGTGGAACCAGTGGAGAGGCCGGGAGGCGGCCACAAGCCTCCCGGTACAAGGAAGGTGGAACACGTATGCCTACTGCTCGCGGAATCATGACGCCCGGTACGGAGTGCGTCGGTGCGGACGACAGCGTGCTGGAAGCGGCACGCAAGCTGACGTCGCTGGGCGTGGGCGCACTGCCGATCTGCGGAGCGGACGACAAGCTCACCGGAGTGCTGACGGACCGGGACATCGTGACCAAGGTGCTGGGCGAGGGGAAGGATCCCGGCACGACCAAGGCCGGTGACCTCGCGCAGGGCAGGGCGGTGACGATCGGTGCCGACGACGACGCCGACGAGGTCTTCGCGACCATGGCCCGGCACCGGGTGCGCCGCCTGCCGGTGATCGACGGGCACCGGCTGGTCGGCATGATCACGCTGGCCGACGTCGCCCGTGCGCTGCCCGATCCGCAGACCGGCGACCTGCTCGAAGCCCTGTCGACGAACTGACGCGAAGGGCGGTGCCGGCCGCGGGCGGAGACGCGCCTGCAGGGCTCATCCGGCCTCACCCGTACGCGGGCGGGGCGCGGATACGGTCCGACGGCCGTGACGTACCCGACCCGAGCGCCGCCAACTCGCCTGTCACACCACACCGTTCGGACCGGTCTGGCGGCCCGGCGGCGCACATCGGCGCCCGCCGGACGGCCGGGCAGTCCGCCGCGCACGGCGGCCCAAAGGACCGCCCCGGCTCGTGGGTTCGTCGCCCGGAGCCCGTGAAACGAGAGGACGTACCGTGTCGACCAAGGTTTCCGACCACCTTCTCCAGCGACTGCGTGAATGGGACGTGGAGCACGTCTTCGGCTACGCGGGTGACGGCATCAACGGCCTGCTCGCCGCGTGGGAACGCGCCGACAACAAACCGGTGTTCGTCCAGGCCCGGCATGAGGAGATGGCCGCCTTCGAGGCCGTGGGCTACGCAAAATTCTCCGGCAAGGTCGGTGTGTGCGCGGCGACTTCGGGACCGGGTGCGATCCATCTGCTCAACGGTCTCTACGACGCCAAGCTCGACCACGTGCCGGTGGTGGCGATCGTCGGCCAGACCAACCGCAGTGCCATGGGCGGCTCGTATCAGCAGGAGGTCGACCTGCTGAGCCTGTACAAGGACGTCGCCTCCGACTTCTGCGAGATGGCGACCGTGCCGGAGCAGTTCCCGAACGTCCTGGACCGGGCCATCCGCACGGCCTACGCCAAGCGGACCGTGACCGCCGTCATCATCCCCGCCGATGTGCAGGAACTCGACTACTCGCCGCCCACCCACGCGTTCAAGATGGTGCCCTCCAGCCTCGGGGTCGGCTCCTATGCGCCGGTCCCGGCGGACACCGAGATCGCACGTGCCGCCGAGGTGCTCAACGAAGGCGAGAAGGTCGCCGTGCTGATCGGGCAGGGCGCCCGCGGGGCCCGCGCGGAGGTCGAGCAGCTCGCGGACGTGCTCGGCGCCGGGGTGGCCAAGGCCCTGCTGGGCAAGGACGCGCTCCCCGACGACCTGCCCTATGTGACCGGGGCGATCGGCCTGCTCGGCACCCGGCCGTCCTACGAGCTGATGCAGGGCTGCGACACCCTGCTCGTGGTGGGATCCAGCTTCCCCTACACGCAGTTCATGCCGGAACTGGACCAGGCCCGCGCCGTGCAGATCGACATCGACCCGTTCATGGTGGGCCTGCGTTATCCCTTCGAGGTCAACCTGGTGGGCGATGCCCGTGAGACGCTCGGCAGGCTGCTGCCGCAGCTCAAGCGCAAGAAGCACGGCGCGTGGCGCAAGAAGATCGAGAAGGACACCGCTCGCTGGTGGGAAGTCATGGAGCGGCGTGCCGCCGTGGAGGCCGAGCCCATCAACCCGGAGTACGTCGTGCACGCCCTCGACGCTCTCCTGCCGGACGACGTGATCCTCGCCGCCGACTCCGGGTCCGCGGCCAACTGGTACGCGCGGCACCTTCGCCTGCGCGGCTCGATGCGAGGTTCCCTCTCCGGGACGCTCGCCACCATGGGACCGGGCGTCCCGTACGTCATCGGCGCGAAGTTCGCGCACCCCGACCGGCCCGGTCTGGCGATCGTCGGTGACGGCGCGATGCAGATGAACGGTCTGGCCGAGCTCATCACCGCCGCCAAGTACTGGCGCGAGTGGCAGGACCCGCGGCTGATCATCGCCGTACTCAACAACCAGGACCTCAACCAGGTCACCTGGGAGATGCGGGCGATGTCCGGCGCGCCGCAGTTCCTGCCGTCGCAGGAGCTCCCGGACGTGCCGTACGCCGACTTCGCCCGTTCCATCGGTCTCGACGGCACCCGGGTGGAGAAGCCCGGCGAGGTGGAAGCGGCTTGGCGGCAGGCCCTCGCGGCCGACCGGCCGTTCGTCATCGACTTCCGTACCGACCCGGCCGTACCGCCGATCCCGCCGCACGCGGACTTCGACCAGATCGAGGCCGCCGCCGCATCCCTCCTCAAGGGTGACAGCGACCGGGCCGCCGTGATCCGGCAAGGGTTCAAGGCGAAGGTCCAGGAGATGCTTCCCGGCCACCGTCACAAGGGCGAGGGGCCGGGCAAGGGCTGAGGACCGGTGGAGCGTCCGGCCGGCCCGGCCGGACGCTCCACCGCGACCGGGCAGAGCGGCGCCGCGCCGGGGCACCGGACACAAAGAAACTGGTGAGCATGACCGAGACAGTTGTCATCACCGGCGCGAGTGCCGGCGTCGGCCGGGCCACCGCGCGGCTCTTCGCCCGCCGCGGCGCGCGGATCGCTCTGCTCGCGCGTGGCCGGGCGGGCCTCGACGCGGCGGCCGCGGAGGTGGAGGAGCTGGGGGGTAGGGCGCCCCGTCGGTGTCTCGCCGGGGCGCGCGGTCACAAGGGCGTACGCAGGGAAGACCGCCCCGCTTGCCAGGAGTTGAAGAGGTGCTCCTCCATGCGGTCCTCCACCCAGCCGGTGGCCGCGATCCCGAAGGCCACGTCGGGGGCGAGCGCCGGTTCGTCGCGCAGCAGTCCCGCGACGACCTCCCGCCGCACCAGTTGCTCATGGACGGCGTCCGCTTCCACGTGCTCGGCGTAGAAGTGCACGGCCGCCGGGCCCGCCCCCAGCCGCTCCATGGCCTGCGCGAGTCGGCGTGAGCCGGGCGAGGAGGTGATCTCCACCCAGGCGAAGTGGCCCACCAGCGCTCCGCGGTGCGCGCGGTGCAGGCCGAACAGCGACATGAGATTGATGACGGCGTGCATCTGCGGCGCACCCGCGTCGAGGTAGTGCCCGTAGGAACTGTCCAGTTCGAGGTCTTCCATCAGGTCCGCGAAGAGCCGCGCATGCACCCGTTCGGCACGCCCCGCCCCGAACTCGTCGTACTCCACCGCGGCCATCCCCGCCTTGGCCGCGCCGGTCAGCCGCGGGATCACCCACAGCTGCGGGTCTGCCTCCTTGAGGTGGTAGAGGGACCGCTGTGCGGCGAACTCCCGCAGATGCCAGAGCTTCCCCTCGTCCTTCAGGAAGTACGACACGCCCGTTCCGTCGATCGGTTCGAGCTGCAGTTCCGCCAGTAGATCGTCGACGGTGCCGGGCTCGGCCACGTCCTCGCGCAGGGCGCCGAGGTATGCGCCCTCCAGCGCGGCCCGGAAGCGCAGCAGTCCCGGGTCCCACTCCCATCCGTCGTCCACCTCGTCGAATCCCCGGTAGTGGAGTTCGTAGCAGAGGGTCAGCGCGAGCTGCAGATCGTCGCCGTAGGGGTCGCAGCCGCGCAGGGAGCCGTCGTCGGGCAACGCGGCGCTACCGGGGGGCTTGCGCAGGGCCGAGATGACCGCCCCGGACAGATCTCCACGTGCCGAGGGAAGATCCACCATGCCTCCTCGAAGTGCGACGTTGCGCCCGCCCTCCACACCGGCGTGCGCGGGAGAGCGTGGTGCACGGGCGTGCGGCGAGTACCCCGGACCGAAGTGGGGAAACGCCGCGCCCCCTCCACTACCGAGGCCGGCACCGTTGGCGCATGCCGGAAGGCGGCCCGGGGACAGGGCGGAGGCGGTGGGGAACGTCAGGCCACTTCCGTGACGGCAGGCCGGGGAGAGAGCAGACCGCGGTAGACCGTTTCGGTCGCCGCAGCGACGGTGTCCCAGCCGTAGCGCGCGAGGACGCGCCGCCGGCCCGCGACGCCACAGGCGGCACGATGCTCGGTGTCGGCGAGCAGTTCACCGACGGCGTGCGCCAGGGCGCTCGGGTCGCCGGGCGGCACCAGCAGCCCCGAGACGGTGTCGACGACCGTGTCCAACTGGCCGCCGACCGCGGTGGCGACCACAGGGGTACCGCACGCCATGGCCTCCAGCGGCACCATCCCGAACGGCTCGTAGTCCGCCGGGCACAGCACCACATCGGCCGCGCGGAGCAGCGCCGGCACGTCCTCGTACGGCACCCCGCCGGTGAAGTGGACCCGCTCGGTGACCCCGGCCGCCCGGCTCAGGATGCGCAGCCGCTGAACCTCGGGGTCGTTGTCGATCTCCTCGACGGGCGGCCCGCCGGCGATGACGAGTTCGGCCTCGGGCAGCCGGGCGAGCGCGGCGACGGCGACGGAGGCCCCCTTGCGGGGCACGAGCCGGCCCAGCTGGAGCAGCAGCGGACGGTAGGAACTGCGGTCCGCGATCGGGCCTTCGGGTGTGAAGAGGTCGGTGTCCACCCCGCAGGGCACCACACTGATCTTCCTCGGTGGCAGGCCCATGCGCTCGAGTTCGGTGACCTCGTCCCGGCACGTGGCGATCACCTGGTCGCATCCCTCACCGACCTCGACCTCGGAGATGATGCGGGTGCGCGGGCTGGTGTCGATGTCCTGCCGGTAGCGCCGCTTGACGGTCCCCAGCGCGTGGTACGTGTGGGCCAGCGGCAGGCCCAACTCCCGCGTCGCCTGGAGCGCGGCGAGACCGGACATCCAGTAGTGCGAGTGGACGATGTCAGGTGGCCGGGTGCGCCACTCCTCGGTCAGGAAGGCGCCGAACGCCGGCATGTAGGGCGGGAGGGCGTCCTTGGGTACGTGGCAGGCCGGCCCGGCCGGGACGTGCCGGACGGTGACTCCCGCGCGCAGCGTCACCTGGTCCGGCGCCTCGGGGGAGTCCCGGCGCGTGTAGACGGTGACTCGGTGCCCGCGGTCGGCCAATGCACCGGCCAGCCGTGTGACATGGACGTTCTGGCCTCCGGCGTCGACTCCGCCCAACACCGCGAGGGGGCTGGCGTGTTCGGAGACGAGCGCGACGGACAAGCGCGGAACCGCGCCGAGGGCGGTCATGTGGTTACCTCCGTCGTCAGGCGTTCCCAGCCGTGGAGAAGGCGTCGCCCGACGGCCCGCACAGCACCGTCGTGTGGGAGGAACCCCTGCGGCGGCTTTCCCGCGGTTGGCAGGTGGAATCCGGGGAGACCGGCGCCCCTCGGCACCACGACGTGGTGCCGAATTCGCGCCCGGGCGCTGTCCGCGCTGTCCATGGGATTCCCCAGCCTTGGTTCCGTGCTCCGCCCCCTTGGTCAGACTCGTACGGAACGTCACCGTCGGCGAGGCGGTGACGGCCAGTCGGGTGAGCGCGCACAGCGATGCCGCCGGCGGGCCCACGGGCCGTCGACGGTCGGAAGGAGAGGGAGGGGAAGGGGTGGGGGCGCGTTACCGCGCGGGTCGCCGAGCAGGCGGGGGAATGCTCTCCACGGCGCGTGTCCGTCCCCGGAGATGTGGCGGACACGCGCCGTGGAGAGGTTTCAGGGAATGCGCAGTTCGGCCCCGACGGTGAGCACGTCAGGGTCGGAGCCGATCACGCCTTCATTGGCCTTGTGCAGCTCGGGCCAGCCGCCCTGCACCCCGTAGTGCAGCGCGATGGCCGACAGCGATTCGCCGGCCTGCACGGTGTGCGTCTGCTTGATCTTGTGCGTCCGCATAGGGGGCCCGGATTCTCGCTGGGCCCCCTGCGTATCCGCCGTCGCGGTCCGCGTACTCTTCGCGCAGTTCGGCCAGGCACTCCAGCCCTGTTTCGCGCGCACGGACTCGGCGACCTTGATCTGTTCCTTGCGGGTGGCGAGGTCGGCGCGCGGCGCGAAGGCGAGCCCGCCGAACGCCCTCCACGTCGATTGCTGGAACTGCAGCCCGCCGTAGAACCCGTTGGACGTGTTGGCGTCCCACCTGCCGCTGCTCTCGCACTCGGCGATGCATGCCCAGCGGCTCCGCCCCTCCGCGCACCCGTACGGCTCGTACCGTACGGACGCCCGGGCCCCATTCGCCGTGACGCCTCCGGAGGCGCTTCCGGCCGCGGCGGCCCGTGCGTCGCCGGGGGTCGCGGCCTGCGCCGTTACGGGCGAGGCGGCCGCGAGGGCGACGAGGGCCAGCAGGGACTGTCGGATTACCTGATGAGTAGTCATCGCAGCACGCTAGGCATCCGCCCCCGGCCTGTCGCCGGAGCCGCGCCCGTGGCCGGGCGGCACACCACCCGAACGGGCTCGCGGTCCCGGGACACGGCCTTCAGCCCACTCGCACGGCCTCCGCTTCCCCGGCGGACGTGCGGTCGGGCTCGGGCAGCTGTGCCACCGCGGTGAGCACCTCGGCCGCGGTGATGCGCAGCAAGCGGTCGTCCGGCCGGTCGCCGTGGGCGTCCCCGGGGAGTGGGCGGTCGATGTGGTCCGGGTGCCACAGGACGCGGTGCCGGGGCAGGTTCGGCGGGCCCCAGATCCGGGGTGCGACCGGGCCGAAGAGCGCCACGGAGGGGGTGCCCAGGGCGCCGGCGAGGTGCGCGAGTCCGGTGTCACCGACGATCACCGCGCGGGCGCCCGCGATCAGCGCCGCCAGTTCCGCGAACGGCACATCGACGTCGCCGCCGAGCACGACCGACGAGGGCAGATCCGCCTGTTGGGCCACCCGGCGGGCGAGCTGACCCTCGCCCGACCCTGCCGTGATGACGACGCGCTGCCCCGCACAGTGCAGGGCGCGGGCCACCGCCGCGAACCGCTCCGGCGGCCACCGCCGGGCCGCCGCGGCCGCGCCCGGATGGATGACGACCGCGCCGGGCGCGGGAGAGGGGAGCGCGGGCGCGTCGATCCGCAGATCGGCCGGGTCGGCGGGCACGCCGTACCAGGCGACCAGCCGGCACCAGCGGTCCCGCTCGTGCTCGTCCTCGCGCCAGACGGGGCCGGAGAGCGCCGGCATCGCGGGATGGGCGTAGGCGAAGAGCCGTTCCGGGCGCAGTGCCTGCAGTAGACCGTGGCTGGCCGGGCCGTTGCCGTGCAGGTCCACCGCGAGGGCCGGGGGTGGGCCGAGTCGGCCCAGGAGCCGTGGCACCTCCCGGCCGGTCGCGGACGCCGGAAGCAACCGGTCGACGGCTCCGGTGGCCTCCGCGGCGTCCGCGAGCCGTGCGGGCGCCGCCAGTACGAGTTCATGGCCGGGGTGGGCCGCACGCAGGGCTCGCAGTGCCGGGACCACCGTCAGCAGATCGCCGAGACCGAGCGCCCGGAGTACCAGGATCTGCGGACGTGCGTCGCCGGGCGGGGTGGGCGAGTGGGGTCGGGCCGAGGTCATGCGGGTGCCTCCTCAGGGTGGCTCTCTTCCGCGTGCCGACCGCCGCGGTCAGACATCCGCACCGGACGACCCGGGGCAGCCGCCGCGCCCGGCCGTCACCGGGACGGTCAGCCGGCCACTTACGCGCCACGGACGGCCTCCTCCAATGTGAGCGCGGTGACGATCTCCCGCGACTTCTGACCGGCCAAGTACGGTGCGCCAACGTCGTTCTGCGTGCCCGTCGGCCACCCGGACGCGTCCCGGTACGGCGGGCTCTGTGGCGGGCCGCGGATTCTTCCGATGACCGCCGTATGCAACTCGCCTGGAGCAAGGCCGGTACGGACCGGGAGGCGCCGGGCCATCGGGGCATCCACGGTGGGGGGAGGGGTGGTCCGACCCGACGCCCCTTCCCCACAGGGCGGCCCCGCACCTCCTCCGCCGCGTTCTCCGCCTTCTCCGTCCTGAGGAAAGGGGCGCGAACCATGTCCGACGAAGCCATGGGCGACGAGGTCTACCAGCCGGACGCGCACGACGAGCAGGACGCGTCCCAGGGACCCGACCTGGAGAACGCCCTCGACGAGCGGGACCTGGACGAGACCCTCGACGAGGGCTACTCCCCGCCGGAGAAGCCCTATGGCGTGAACGAGGGCGTCACCGCCGGGGAACAGCGCGCCGGCGAGACGCTGGACGAGCGGCTGGCGAAGGAACAGCCCGACGTCGGGTCGGGGGACCCAGCCGAGAACGACGAGACGGTGGGTGGCGAGGTCGGTGACGAGCGGGCCGGCCGGATGGTCGGCGCGGACGAGGGCCTCCCCGGCCGCAACGACGACGTGGTCGCACGGGACGTCGGCATCGACGGTGGCGCGGCCTCGGCCGAGGAAGCGGCCGTGCATGTGGTCGAGGACGAGGAACGCCACGGAGAGTGAGCGTCGCGCCAGGGCGGGTCACCGAAGCACGGGGGGCGAACCTGGTCGTTTTGCCGGGCAAAGGAAAGGGAAAATAGTCGACGGCGGCCTCCGCGGTGCGGAAGTTGCTTCGGCCGAAACGGCGTGACGCGCGGGCGGTGACCCGCGGGGGGTCCGCAGCTCGCACAGCTTGGCAATCCAGGGGGCGGTCCGCGGTCAGCGGGCCGGGAGGAGAGCGATATGCACAAAAATCGACGGAACGTGCCCTACACGCTCACGCCTACGGGCACGCTCGTCGTACGCCCCCTCGTCCTGGACTGTGGCGAGGCCGCCCAGGTGCGCGAACAATTGCTGATCCTGCTGAACCGGGGCGCCTCCGGACTGCTGGTCGACCTGAGTGACTGCGCCGTGGTCTGCCCGTGCTGTGGCGCCCCCGCGCTGGTGCGCGCGTACCGGCGCGCGCGAGCCCTGGGAGCGGGCTTCGAAGTCATCGCCCCCAGCAGCGTCGTGGCCCGCCGCCCGCTGGACCGCGCCCGCAGGACCAGCCAGGAACCCTTCCCCGCCGTCTCCGAGCCGGAGGCCGCATGATCTTCCGCGCGCTCTATCGGCGCCTGCACGCCTGGCTCATCCACGCGGGCCGCGCCCTCCCGGCGAGTACCCGTCGACTGCACGGTTAGCGGGAATCGACCGGGGCCGCGGGGCGCGGGCCGCCTGGCCTCGGGTGGCGGCCGGCCGAGGTCAGGATCGTCCGCGCCCGGTCAGGGCGTCGCGTGCCCGGTCGACCAGGCCCAGCCCGGCTGCCAGCAGCTTGTTGGCCGGGGGCATGACCGGAGCACCGGGGTGCGGCCGGGTGGGGGCCGTCTTCTTCGCCTTGCGGACCTTCTCGCCCAGCTCTCTGAGTGCCTCCGGGGGACACGCCTGACGCAACAGAACGAACACGCGCTGTTCCTCGTCCCGGATATGCGCGCTCACCTCATCGATGAGATCGTCCACGAGCCGGTCGAAGGCCGCATCGTCCGCCGTCCGCCGTTGGAGGTCCTTCAGCAGGCCCTCCACGCGGATGTGGTCGGCGAGTTCCTTGTCGGCGAGGACGTCGCCGTGCGCGATTCCCTCGCGTACGGCGGGGTAGAGGTACTCCTCCTCGGCCACCGCATGCCGCACGAGGCCGATGGTCACCTCGTCGAGCAGATGCTTGCGCGCCTTGTCGCCGGATGTCAGCGCCTGCATGCGCGCGAACAGTGCCAGTGCCTCGCGGTGGTCACCGGCCAGCTCGGCGATGACGTCTCGGCTGTGTTCCATGGGCCTTCCCTTTGCTTGAGCGTGCCCCGGCCTCAAGGATTCGCGCGCCGGGAGCTTCACGCTCCCGGCGGGAGGCCCGGGTCACCCGGGGAGGGGCGACGAACTCGGCCCCTGGTCACCTGTCGCGCGGAGCACGGCCATGCCCGCAAGCGACGGATGCCACCGCACGGGACTCCGCCGCCACTGAACCGGTACCCAGCCCAATTTTCCCTAATCGGACATTTGTGGGCATGCTTGTGCGTAGGTAGGCCGGTGTGGGGAGAGCCCGCTGAGAGGCCGCCGCCCAAAACCCTCAGGGCCAGATCGGCTACCTGCTCAAGCGGATGAAGTCCGGGAAGGCCGTCGCGGTGGAGCGCTCGCGCTGCCCGCAGCCGGACGCTGCTCACAAGCGGTCCTTTCTGCGAAGCACACGAGCTACATCCGGGTCCGCGCGTACGCCTGCAGTGCGTCGCGGACGAACCTCGCCCCCGCGGCGTCGTCGTACATACCGGCGAAGCGTGAGTCGTCGACGTACATGGCCCCCAGGCCTTTCACCATCTCGATCGAACGCTCCCGGTCGCCCTCGGCCGTGGGGGTACCCGGGATCTGGCTCAGCCACCGGACGTGCCGGGCAGCGAGTGACTGAGCGTGTTCCGATGTCGGAGAAGCCCCGGCCTTCACTGCTGCGCCCCATGCGGCGACGAGGTCTTCGGTGGCCTGCTTCCAGGCCCGCTGTTGGTCAAGGTTCTTGCCGTGCCACCAGTCGTTGCTCTCTTGGAACGCGCGCTCGCCCCAGCGTGAGATCACCTCGTCCTTGTAGCGGTCGTTGAACCCCGCCAACATCACGTCCATCCGCGGTTCCGCCCCCGCCTGGAGGGCGTCGAGCGTATGACGCACGGACCGGATCTGCCGTTCGATGCGGTCCCGTTCCTCTTCCAGCGCGGCGATGTGTTCGCGGAGCCCGTCGCACGTGTCCACCTCGTCGGCCAGGACCTCGGCGATGGCCGGCAAGCCCATGCCGAGCCGGCGCATGAGCAGAATCCGCTGGAGCCGGGCGACCGCGTCCGGGGCGTAGTAGCGGTACCCGTTCGCGCCGACCCGGGACGGGGCCAAGAGCCCGACGCGGTCGTAGTGACGCAGGGTGCGGCTGGTGATGCCGGCCCTCGTCGCGAGTTCCTGGATCGTCCACTCCATCATTCCAGTGTTACCCGCGGCGGTGCGTGGCGGCGATGATCTCCGAGCTGTCGGCGTGCAGGGCCTGCGCCGCCGTCTGCCCGGTGGCCGCCAGGTAGGTGTCGACCAGCCTGTTGCCCGCGGCGTACCCGGCGCCCATCGGCAGTCCCACCGGGGTGAGGCCGAAGCGCTCGGCGCTGGGGTCGCCGTGCACCCAGGCAGTGAAGTTCCGCATGTCTGTCACGTCGAGCCCGGTGAGCACCTTGCCGAAGAGCTCGTCGTCGTGCAGGTGCGGCACGCCGATGCGGGTGGGGCCGAGCTCGTTGCCGTAGAGCTGTCGGGCGAAGGCGTCGGCCAGGCCCTCGCCGACGATGTGCTCGGCGACCGTGACGGTCATCGGATCCCACACGACCCCGCCCGGGGCCCATCGCAGGTTGTGGTGGAGTTCGTGCGCGGCGGTGGCCTCCAGCCGCTCCACGTTCTCGGGGAAGGGCCAGAACGTGATCACGATGTGGCCCGAGATGCCGCCGAACCCGGTGACTCCTCGGCAGGGACCCATGAAGTGCTCGTCTCCCGGATCGCCGAGCACGAACAGCACGGTGATGTCCGGGGTCTCCAGGCCCGGCGTCGCCTCCAGCAGTACGGTGAGAGCGTCGTCGAGGGCGCGTTGCATCCGCTCCCAGGCTCCGGCCGCCGCCAGGGTTTCGAGCGCGTCGAGGCAACGCTCCTCGTCACGGTCGATGGGGAACCCGGACGCTTCGAGGTGCAAGGCCACCAGGTCAACCTCGCCGGGGTGGTAGCGGTACATGCCCCTGGTGGGCTCCAGCATCGAACCCAGCAGGTCAACGCGGTCCGCGGCCGGGGCCAGCAGGATCCGCCTCATGGCGGAGTAGGTGTCAAGAACAGTGATCGACATGGCCCCGATGCTAGAAGTTGACGCAGCGTCAAGGTCAACCCAGCGGCGCTCTTCGTGGAGGTACGGCCGGCCTGCCGTCACCCGGTCCCGTCATGACCGGCGATTCGCCGCTGCGATGGACTCACCCCTCTTGCTCAGCGGCTGTTCCAGTGTGCGCAGCTCCAGGAGTGTCGTCACTTGTCGACGGGTTTGGGAGGCACCCCGAACCACGTCGGGTGATGTTGATGAGTCTGGGAGGCAGCCTGTCCCTTGCCAGGGCAGCAGCGGGCCTCGTCCCCACCGCCTTGTCCTAGGGGGTGTCCCCGTCGTACTCGTTGTCCCACCGATTCATCCGTACACATGCGCACGTGCCCGTCGCTACGATCAGCGCTGTCAGGCCGCCGATCACCCCTCCGTACGAGCCGGTCGCCATCTCGTCCGCCGGACCGGCCGCGCCCTCGGGGTCGTACAACACCTGCACTTCATCGCCTGGCTCAACGCGATCCGCATCACAGCCGTCGCCCTCCCCCAGCCGAGGGGAGATCTCCTGGCCGTCGCGCGTGCGCAGCGTGCACTTGTCGCTCTTGAGGTCCTCGACCTCGACCACGACGGCCTTGGTCCACCGGCCACGTTCCTGCATTGCCCGATCTTCGCCGGCCCCATAGGAGACGACCGCAAGCCCAACAGCGGCGATGACGGCGATGACGAGCTCCCAGGCCACCTTTCGCTTCTTCCGAGGAACGCGGCGGAACCAGAAGACCGGCACCAGAATGAGCGCCAGGGGGATCAGCAGCGCGGAGATGAGGAAGCCCGTGCCGCGCAGCAGTGCCGGCAGGGGCACCACCGGCGAGAACCACATCAGGGCCGCAGAGGCCGCAACGCACGCGCTGTTGAACAAGAGCCAGTGAACGGGGCCCGGGCGGCGTCGAGGAGGAGCGTGCTCGACCGGCTGGGCCGCTCGGCCGGCCCCTGTCGCGAGCCCGCGTATGTTCTTGTCCCCCGTCATGCGCTCCCTCTCCCTCTCCGACGGCCTGTTGGCTTGAAGGGCGAGCGTACGAGGCGCGGAATCCCGCTGATCGGCGAGGTCTCCTCAGCAAGGCGAAAGCGGGACGGGCACTGACTGGTTCGCCAGGGCCGTGACCGGAGTGGAAACAACGAGCGCGCCAGCAGCCCGTGAGTACTGGACGTCGGGGCTCCAGGGGCCGGTCGGCAGGTTCTCTGCGGTGTCAAATCTGCTGCCATGATGAGTTCATGATCAGTGGTACGGGTGAACCGACGGATTCTGTGCTGGACGATCCGGTGCGGCTGCTGGCCGCAGGGCGGGCCGAGGTTCGGGAGCACATCGAGGATATGGCCGCTGAGCACCATGTCGGGCGTGAGGTGTTCCAGCAGGCCGAGGCGATGTTCGGCGGATCTGAGGTCTCGCGTGCGGAGTTCGCGTCGTGGCTGCAGTTCGCTGCGAAGGCGCTCGGGCACGACGCGTACGCGGAGCGGATCGCGGCCGCCGAGACGGGGATGCCGTGGCGCACGGTGTGGGCTTGGTGGCGGCCGATGGGGAGGTTCGACGCGCACCCGAACCGCCTGATGGACAGTGGGGCGTGCTGTTTTGTGCACGAGGGGCGGGAGCTGATCGAGGTCGGCACGTTGGGCGGGAACGTCTGGCTCGACCTGGAGACGGGCGCGCGGGTTCCGCCTCCGGCGGAAGGTGCGGCACAGCCCGTGAAGGGTCCGCGCCCGGGAGATGGAGAGGCGGATTACCTGAGCGACCTGGAACTGTCCGTGCCGGAGGACTGGGCAGAGAGCACCCCGGTCTCGGGTCCGGATGGCCGGATGCGCTACCTCGTCGATGGCGACGCGCACGGTATCGCGCTGCTGGAGACCGATCCGGAGATCTTCCGGGACTGGCCACGCGGGGAGATGGACCACTCCTCGGCGGGGGCGGGAACGCCCGGACGGGTACCGGCGTTTGCGGCGCCGACGGGGCCGCTCACCGCCGAACGTGTCGATGCGGCGTTCGCGCCGTACGACGTACGCCGGATACCCGCAGAGGAACTGCCCGGGGAACTCAAGCACCCCTCCAGCCGAAGGCATCTGCGCGACATCGGTCTGCCGCTGGGCTGGGTGTGCGGATGGGAGAGCATCGACCTGCTCCCCACCAACTCCCTGACGACACCAGGAGACGACGCCCTCCGAGGCGTCCGGTTGCCCCAGGGAACTCAGGCTGCAGATCTGTTGAGCCTGGGCACATCCGACCATGGCAATCTTTATCTGCACCGCCGCGATGGCACGGTTTTCGCAGCCTGGGATTCGCAGGGACAGGATGGCTACGGCTGGGAGGCCATCGAAATTGCCCCCGATCTCGATGTCTTTACCCGATACCTGGAAGGCATCCGCCGATACAACAACGCCTGCTGGTATCCGTACCCGGACGAGGAGAACGCGGCCGAGGTGTTCATGGCGGAGATGGACGCGCTAGCGCCCGGTTTCTTCAACCCCGAGACGCGCAGCGGCGAGATATGGAGCTACTTCTACGCCGGCATCACGGAGCTGAGTGAATACGGATACTAGGTGAGCCGAGTGTCGCGGCGGGCCTCGGCGAGAAGTTCGGCGCTGCGGGCTGGCGTTGGTCGGGCAGGACAACCTGCGCCGGATCCGGTCACGTCTCACCCACTACAGCCTATGCCTCGGTTCGGCGGGCAGAGCGCCGACGAAGCCAAACAGGCAGGACGTACCAGCACACAGCGAACCACAACATGACACCCCCGACGAGCAGTTCCGCGAGGAGGCTCGGTACGACGACATGAAGGAGCAGGAGGAGGGTGCCGCCGATCGTCAACGCGAGGAGGACCATGCCACACACCATCAGCCGGCCCGCGATCGCGATGATGTCGTCCTTCATGCGCTGACCGGAGAGAAAGCGGTGGATCGACACCGGCGCGATCAGTGCTCCGGTGCCGGAAGCCCCGAGTATCACGGTGATCACGTAGACGGCGTGGTCGAAGGCCCCCAGTTCATGGAAATATGGAGTGAACGCCACGCTGAGCAGGAAACCGAAGAGGATCTGTACGCCGGTCTGCGCGACTCTCGTCTCCTGCAGGATCTCGTTCCATCTTCGGTTCACACGCTCCCGCGCAGACTCCTGCCGTTCCTCGATCGGCGGGTTATCCGCTCCGCGGCAGGAGAGACTTTCGTGCTGCGGTATGTACGCCTTCGACGCACCCGTCACGGTCATGGCGTCCTCCCCAAGCGAGGCAACGGCTGAGGAAACACGTGTTCCCACTCTCAGCGGGTTCACGTCCTTGTGCCGCTCAATAGGTGCGCCGATCGGATCGGGCCGCCGCGAAGTACCCGCGGGCTAGGGCTTGTTCAGGTAAGTGAGGACGGCGCGGACGCGGCGGTTGGTGTCGTCGCTGGTGATGCCGAGCTTGTCGAACATGGAGGTGGTGTACTTGCTGATGGCGCTCTCGCTGAGGAAGAGGCGGCGACCGATGGCCTGGTTGGACAGTCCCTCGGCCATGAGGCCCAGCACGGAGTACTCGCGTTCGGTGAGTTGCTTGAGTCCCCGGTTCGGGGAGGTGTTGGACAGCAGTGTCGCGATAACGGCCGGGTCCATGGCGGTCCCGCCGCCCGCGACGCGCTCCAGGGCGTCGATGAACTGGTCGGCGTCGAACACGCTCTCCTTGAGGAGGTAGCCGACCCCACCGGAGCCGTCGGCCAGGAGTTCCCGGGCATACAGCTGCTCGACGTGCTGGGAGAGGATGAGGACCGGCAGCCCGGGCATCTCGCCGCGGGCGGCGAGGGCCGCCCGCAGGCCCTCGTCCGAATGGTTCGGTGGCATGCGGACGTCGATGACGGACACATCCGGGCGCCACGATCGCAGCGCGTCGAGCGTCTCGGGCCCGGTGGTCGCCGTCGCCACCACCTGATGCCCGTATGCCTGGAGCAGGCGCACCATCCCGTCGCGCAGGAGGTAGAGGTCTTCGGCTACGACGATGCGCATGGCACTGCCATCCTGACGTGGGTCGGGCCGCCCGGCGGGCTGGTGATCTCCAGGGTGCCGTCGAAGACCGCGAGGCGGCGGCGCAGGCCGGCCAGCCCGCCGTCGGCCCGGACGTCGGCACCGCCCCGGCCGTCGTCCTCGACCTCGGCGATGATGCCGGTGTCGTCCTGTGTGAGGGAGATGTGCGCTCGGGATGCCTGGGCGTGTCTGACGGCGTTGGTCAGCAGCTCGGAGATGCCGAAGTAGATGGCGGACTCGATCGGCGGTTCCAGGCGCAGTGGGGCGTCGGCGCTGACGGCCGCGTCGAGGGGGATGTTCAGGGCGAGGGCGCGGACGGCGTCGACGAGCCCACGCTCGGTCAGTACCGGCGGGCTGATCCCTCGAATGAGCTCGCGGAGTTCGGCCAGTGAGGCGGTCGCGCCGGCCTGCGCGTCCCGCATCAGGGCCTTGGCACCGCCGGGGTCGGTCTCCATCAGTTTCCCGGCGGTCGCCAGGGAGAGCCCGAGCGCAACCAGGCGGGCTTGCGCTCCGTCGTGCAAGTCCCGCTCGATCCGGCGGATCTCTGCGGCCTGAGCGACCGTTGCGTCCGCACGCTGGGCGGTCAGCTCCTCCACCCGGCCCGCCAGCTCCATCGCGGGTGACGGGCGCAGGAAGCGGACGGCCACCAGCTCGATGGCCCGCCAGGCATACGGGGCGGAAGCGACGGCCACGACCACGCCGAGTGCTCCGACGAGGCGCGCGGCGGGGGCCGGCCGGCCGAGCCCGAGGACCGCCGCGGCCACCCCGGCCGGCGGGAGGGAGGCGATCACGCCCGCGGTGAGCGGCACGATCCCTGTGAACCGCAGGTCACGCCAGTTGGCGGGGTCGCTCCACCGGACCCGACACTTCTGGTCCAGGAGGGCGTCACGACGGCTGCGCTCGTAGGAAAAGCCGTTCCACCAGTACCCGGTGGACATCCGCGTCACCTCCCCGGCCTGCCGGTAGCCGGCCGGGATGACGGTGGCGGTCCACCTCGTGACGAGGACGCGGACGATCCGGCAGACCGGGCGGGAGAGGGCGAGCGTGCCCACGCACACCAGCATGAAGGGCGCTATCCAGGACCACGGGTTTGCCGGCCCCCACCAGATCCCCAGCGCCACGGCGGCGGCCCAGACGGCCGGGACCAGCATGCTGACGGCGGCCACGACGCACGCCCGCACGAACCCCACCCCGGCGCGCGCCACCCATGAACCCAGCTGTCTCATGACTCTTCCTTCGCCTTCCGTTCGGTGCTCCCACTGTGCACCGCGCGGAGCCCGCTACTGCCCGGATCGGCAAAGGAGTAGGGCTAGCCCCACCCACCCGTGTGTCCAGGCCGATACCGCCTTCGCCAAGCGGTTCGTAGCGTCGGTGAGCATGGAAAACAACGCGCACACCGGGACCGACGCAGCACTCCTCAACGACCCCCGCACCCGAGAAGCCTTCGACGCGGCGAAGCGCAGCCTCAAGGTCTACGGCGTGCTCAGCGCCGTCGCCTTCCTGACGGTCATCGTGGTGTCGAGCAGCGGTCAAATGGTGAACACATTCATGTGGGTCCGGGCAGTACTGCTGCCTGTGGTCGCCGTGGTGATCCACCGGATGACCGTCTCCGCTTCCCAGGGATCTCGTCGGGCCTTCGAGCGCGTGAGCGCCCTCGTCGTCATCATGCCGATCGCCATCATCGGCGTCGACCTGATCCCGGGTATCTGCCCGCCGTGGTACGCCGTGTTGCAGATCGTCTGCATGCTGCCCATCATCCGATCCGCGTTCATCACCCGCGGCTCGGCGCTGCGTGCTGCCTTCCCCAAGGTGAGCTGATCGTGCGTCGGGGAATCGGCACCACGCCACTGACCAACCTCGGCACGAAGACCCCGAACCGCATCCGGGGCCTGTGGTGCTCCTCAACCGGTCGGTGCCCTGCCCCCTACCGGCGGTTCGAGGTGCGCGGACCGGCCCCCGGGGCGGCGGATGAAGCGCCGTGGCCCGGCCGCCGGCTGCAGCACTGGGACCGACTGGCTCGCCCGGTCGCGGGTGGACTCCTTTCGGCGTGGAGTAGGTAGTGCACCCCGGCACGGGCATCGCCCGTATGGCTGCGGGCACACGCGCGAAGAACGTCCAGTTGGTGAGAGGAGCAGGTCATGCCTGCAGGATCGAACCGCAAGCGGGAGCGGCAGTACGAGCACATCAAGGAAGGCGCCAAGGAACGGGGCACCTCCGAGGGACGCGCGAAGGAGATCGCCGCGCGAACCGTCAACAAGGAGCGGGCCCGATCCGGGGAGGCGAAGTCGGCGAGCAAGGTCTCGACTCGCGACCCGAAGTCGGCCCCCCAGCGGGGTGGCGAGCGCTCCGGCAGCGGGGCCGGCCCGCAGGGCCCGACGAAGGACCAGCTGTACGAGGAGGCGAAGAAGAAGCACGTCGAGGGCCGCTCGACGATGAACAAGCAGGAGCTGCGCAAGGCTCTGGGCCGCTGACCGCACCCAGCCTGACCTGGGTGAACCGTCGTCACGCTGCCGTTCCCGGCCGTGGCCCGGCTGTTCGGCGGCGCCGCGAGTTCCGCTCACGGACGCCACTGACAGGCCGGCGCGCGTCGACGCGCAGATGCCCTCGAAGCCCAAGCCCGGCTGGACCCTCTCCAGCCGGGCTTGCATGCCGGTCCGGAAGGGCGTCGGGCTGCGCGCGGCCCGCAGGTCGGGCGTAGGCAGGAGGTATGGGTGAGACAGGGACTTTCGGCCCGGCGAGGTGGCGCCCGACGGCGGCATCTACGAGTGCGATCGCGGACCGGCGCACCACCGGAGCACGGAGGTGAAGCACGTCCTGCACGCGCCAACGGATCCATCGCGCTGATCGGAGACCGCGCAGGCGTGGACGGCCACGGTTGCCGGCCAACCGCCCCTGCTGCCCGCGGCTGTCGGTCAGGTTGAGGCCCGTCGACCTGCTGGTGGGCTCCTGCTTGACCTGGAGGGCGATGTCCGCGCCTCTCGCGGCGGCGCTACGGACCGGCTTGCACTGCCGTGGGGGAGTGCTGGGTCAACTGATGTGGTGCGACCTGCGCCCCGCCGGGAGCGCGGTAGAGGTGCGGATGAACCAGGTGTGCAGCCGACGGCCCAGAGCGCGAATGATCATGCCGCGGTCACCTCCTTTGTGGTGTCACCGGGAGTCTGCACCACGAAGGTGCGTACCGGGAAGGGCTCTCGGCTTTCCAAGGCGCAGGGCCGGAGCTGCCCGATGACGCTTTCGCCGGAGATATGGGCACCCGGCCCCGTACTCCGGCGGGGTTCCAGGCAACCGGCGGCTGTGGGGGCGGGCCGCGTATGCGGAGATGCGGAGCCAAGCCCCGTATGAGGAAGATTGTCGTTAGGAGGTGGGGTGAGCGAACGGCGGGATCGGGTGCCCGTCCGGCCGCGCACCCCGGGACAGGCTTTTGCTCGCCCGATCCGTGCCGCCAGGCGCCTTACGGGGCGACCCGCAGGAGTATCCGTGATCACCGCGGGTACTCGCCGCCACGCCATGGCGTTACGGCGGCAGCCGCAGGACGCGGCGGCGCCCACAAGGGATCATCCGTGAGGAGGGGCAGTGCCAGGGGCAGAGCAGCTGGCCATCGCATGGCGGTGGCTGGGGTGGGAGCTGGCGGCCATCGGCCGTACGGTGCGCAGCGCGTTGCGGGAGTCGGGGCCGGAACGCGACACCATGGTCCAGTCGCTCAAAGCGGCGGCAGCCGCCATTCTGGCGTGGGCACTGACGGGCTGGTGGCTGCAGGCCCCGTTGGCGCTGATGGCGCCGTGGACGGCGCTGGTCCTGGTCAACGCCACCGTCTACCGGTCCCTGCACTCCGGTGTGCAGCAGTTCGCGGTGATCGTGGCCGGCGCGCTGTGGGCGTCCGCGGCGATGGCGATGACCGGCGGAAGCACGCTGGGGGCGATGCTGATCGCGATCCCGGTAACGGTCCTGGTGGGCACCTACCGCAGGTTCGGCAGCCAGGGGATCTACGGGGCCACCACCGCGCTGTTCGTCATTTCCTACGGCGCGTACTCCCTGACCGAGGTCGGCCACCGCCTGATGGAGACCTTGATCGGTGCGGTCATCGGGGTCACCGTCAATGCTCTCGTGCTTCCGCCGGTTCATCTGCGCAATGTGCGCGACCAGTTGCAGCGGCTGTCCCGGGACAGCGCCGATCTGCTGGATGCCATGGCGGAGGGCCTGCGCGGCGAGTGGAGCGAGTCGGACGCCGCGGGGTGGCACGACCGCGCCCGCCGGCTGGACCAGGTGCTGCACGGCCTGGCCGAAGCCCGGCGGTGGACGCATGAGAGTTCCCGGTTCAATCCCGGCTGGCGGCTGCGGCGTTCCGTTCCGCCGCCGCCCTCGGAGGCCGACGCCGTGTGGGAACGCACTGTCGGCCACCTCACCGCCATCACCCGGGTACTGGGCGGGACGGCGGGAGAGAAAGCCCGTCTGACCGCCCCCGGCACCGAGTTCCTCACCCGCTACGCCGACCTCGCCGCGCAGTCGGCGAGGCTCTGCGAGGCGGACCGCGACCTGATGCAACAGCCCCGGTCCACCAAGGAGGAGCGGTCCCGGCAGGACTGGGCGTGGAAGGAAGCCTGGGCCGTCTACGACGCCCTCGCCGCCGACTTCCGTAAGCAGACCGGCCCTGCCGCCGAGGTCAGCGGCGGGCTGCTGGTGGAGACCAAGCTGCTGTTGTCGGGCCTCACGCCGCAGGAGATGTACGAGGGCGACACCACCTCGACCGCCTGAGGCCGGACAGTTCGGAGGCTGAGCTGAAGGCCGCCGGGTACAGGGCACTTGGCCGCCGGGGACAGAGCACTGACACCCATGAGGACTACGCCCTCCCGGGGGAGACGCGGGAGTTTCGTGCTTCGTCGGGGATCATGCGGGCAACCCGTCACACCATGCCCCAATCTTCCGCGGCCACCGGCCGAGACGAGTCGTACTGGATGGCGACGACCGGCAGCACGTCCTACGCCCCACTCGCCGAGGACACCGAGGTCGACGTCGCCGTCATCGGCGGCGGTGTGGCGGGCCTGAGCTGCGCGTGGGAGCTGACCCGGGCGGGCCGCCGCGTCGCGCTCCTGGAAGCGGACCGGATCGCCGCCGGCGTCACCGGATACACCACGGCCAAGCTCTCCTCGCTGCACACCCTCGTCTACGAGCGGCTGCGCCGGACCCGGGGAGCCGACGGTGCACGCGCCTATGCCCGGTCCCAGCAAGGCGCCGTCGAACGGGTCGCCGAGGTCGCGGAACTGCTGGGCATCGAGTGCGAGCTGGAGCGCTTCCCCGCGTACACCTACGGCTGCGACCCTTCCGGGACGGACGCGCTGCGGGCGGAGGCCGAAGCCGCCGAGGAAGCGGGACTGGCCGCGTCGTTCGTCACCGAGACCGGGCTGCCCTTCCCGGTGGCCGGGGCCGTGCGGGTCGAGGATCAGGCGCAGTTCCACCCGCGGAAGTATCTGCTCGCGCTGGCGGAGGACCTCCGGGCGCGCGGCAGCATCATTCACGAGCGCACCCGCGCCACCGGACTGAGCGAGGGCACACCCTGCCGGGTGGAGACCGAGTCAGGGGCGGTCGTCACCTCGCAGGACGTGGTCGTCGCCACGCACTACCCGGTCTTCGACCGCGCCCTGCTCTTCACCCGGCTCTCGCCACGCCGCGAACTCGTGGTGGCGGCGCCGATCGCGGCCGACCGCGACCCGGGCGGGATGTACATCACCGAGGAGGAGGGCAAGCGGTCCGTGCGCACCGCCCCGTACGGCGACGGGCAGCGGCTGCTGATCGTCACGGGGGAGACCTTCAAGCCGGGGACGGGCGACGCACGCGAGGGCTTCGCACGTCTGACCTCCTGGACCCGGCGGCACTTCCCCGGCACCGAAGTGGCCTATCGCTGGGCGGCGCAGGACAACGATGCCACCGACACGGTCCCGCTGGTCGGCCACTTCCACCCCGGTGCCCGGCACACCTACGTCGCCACCGGATTCGGTGGCTGGGGCATGAGCGGGGGAGTGATGGCCGGGCAGCTGCTGACCGGACTGATCACCGGGAACGAACCGCCATGGGCGGGGCTTTACGACCCGCGGCGGCTCTGGAGCGCCGTCCGTGAAGCGCCCGCGTTCCTCAAGCACCAGGCCGAGGTCACCCAGCATTTCGTCGGCGACCGACTGCGCTCCTCGCACGCCGACTCGGTCACCGAGATCGCGCCGGGAAGCGGCGCGGTCGTGCGGGTGCGGGGCCGCCGGTGCGCTGTCTATCGCGATGACGCGGGCACGACACATGCCGTATCGGCACGCTGTACGCACCTCGGGTGCCTGGTCGCCTTCAACTCCGCGGAGCGGGCCTGGGAGTGTCCCTGCCACGGCTCCCGGTTCGCGCCCGACGGCTCGGTGCTCCAAGGGCCGGCCAACACTCCTCTGGAGGCAAGGGACATCTGACGTCGAACGTGCGGAGTACCCGCAAAGAAGCTATCCAGGGTCTGTGCTCTGCATACGGCCTCCCGGCGTCTACGCACCCCAGGGGGACACCGACGCGATGGTGGCGGCGCTGGCGCGGGAAGCGCTGCCGGCGCATGCTGCGGTGCTCGATGTGGGTACCGGGAGCGGCACGCTGGCCGTGGCCGCCGCGCGGGCCGGGGCGGCCCGGATCGCGGCCGTCGACGTATCGGCCGCGGCGGTTCTCACCACCAGGCTGAACGCCTGGTTCGCGGGGTACGGCCGCCGGATCCGCGCCTACCGGGGCGAACTGCTGCAGCCGGTGGCCGGGCAGCGATTCGACCTGATCATGGCGAACCCGCCCTATGTGCCTTCGCCCGCCCCCCAGCTGCCGCGGGGCGGCCGGGCGCGTGCCTGGGAGGCCGGGACGGACGGCAGGGCGGTGCTGGACCAGCTGTGCGCCCAGGCGCCACCGATGCTGCGTTCCGGCGGTGTGCTGCTGCTGGTCCACTCCACCCTTTGCGGCACCGCGCCGACGGTGGAGCAGCTGGAGCACGCGGGGCTCGACGTGACCGTCACCGACCGGCGGATGGTCCCCTTCGGGCCGGTGCTGCGCAGCCGCGCCGCCTGGTTGGAGGCCCGAGGGCTGATATCGCCGGGCCAGGACAAGGAAGAGCTGGTGGTCATCCGTGCGCGGCGACCGGAGTGACCCGCCCGCCCCGGAGGCCGGTGGGGCGGCCCCGATCAGGCCATCGGGCCGTGACGCCCGGCGCGTCACGCAGGAGCCGGACGGGCCGATGCTGATCGAGGGGCCCGTCGAGGTGACGCTGGCCGACGGGACCATCGCCCGTTCCGACCGCCCGACGGTCGCCCTGTGCGTATGCCGCCGCAGCAGGATCTACCCCTGGTGCGACACCAGCCACCGCCGCAGGACTCATGCCACCGGCGGCGCCGTGGACGATGGCGCGGAGCGGGGCGGCGCGGATTGAGCAGCTGGCCACGGCGCGTTCGCCGCGCTGCCGAGACCTTCCACCCCCTTCCCCTCGCTTCACCCGTTCGGCGTAACGCACCGGTGGCCGTGCGCGGCCCGGACCGCTCAGCCGGCCGGTCCGCCGGGTGCCTCCTGATCCGGCGGTCTCCCCTGATCCGGCAGCTTCTCTTGCTCCTGCGGTCTCTCCTGACCCGGCGGCAGCGGGCGTTCCGCCGCCTCGCCGCCCGCCCCGAGCAGACCGGTGGCGGTGACGTCGGAGCGGCCGGTGAGGCGCGCGAACTCGCGCCGGGAACGGCGCGCGACGATCCCCGGCAGGCCCGCCCGTACCGCTTGGGCGGCCCGCAGCCAGGGCTGGGCGTAAACGGCGGGGGAGCGTCGCTCGATGCCGTGGACCAGGCGGGCGGCCACCGGATCCACGCGGTACGTCTTCGAGGCGGGCCATGGCAGCCCGGTGCGCAGTACCCGCATGGCCGCGTGCCCTTCGGCGGCTCTGATCATCTCCGTGTCGGCCCAGCTGAGATAGGCGACGCCCACTCCCACGCCGCGGTGCGCCAACTCCGCGCGCAAGCAGTGCGCGAACGTCTCGGCCCCCGACTTGGAGGCGCAGTACGCCGACATCATCGGTGCGGCGGCGATGCCCGCCAGGGAGGAGACCTGCAGGTAGTAGCCCCTCGTACGCAACAGACCGGGGAGGAAGGCACGGGCGGTGACCGCGCTGCCGAGCAGGTTGACCTCCACGACACGGCGCCAGGTCGCCGGGGCGGTGTCCAGGAACGGTCCCCCCGCCGCGACCCCGGCGTTGGCGACCACCACGGACGGCGGCCCGAGGCGTTCCGTCACCTCGGCGGCGACCCGGGCCATCGCCGCATCGTCGGTGACGTCGACCGGCCAATGCGTGCTCCCGCCGGGCAGCGAGGCTGCCACTCGGGCGAGTTCGCGCTCCTCCAGCCCCAGCAGGGCCACCGTTGCGCCCCGCCGTACGAGCGCTCGCGCCATGGCCTCACCCAGTCCGCGCGCGGCGCCGGTGACCACGGCGATGCGCCCCAGCAGAGGCAGCGCTTCGGCCATGGTCACGTCTCCGTCTTCTGCGCCCCGCCGGGCCTGCTGATGCCCGCCGGAAGGTGGGTGGCGGGAGCGGGATTCCGACGTGGAGGGGGATTTCCAAGCTAAGGCCGAACGGTCAGGAGTTCCTGTGCACGGCGGTGACCAGAGGCCCGGGCGCCCGCCGCGGGCGCGTGCACCACCGGCCGTCTTCGGACGGCCGAGCGCGACAAGCCGTCCTAGGCTGACTTTCGACCGCTGACGACCAGCTCCATCGAGATGTCGGAGGGCGAAGCGCATGGCTGTGAGGCATCAGCTGATCAAGAGGGCTCCGGAAGCGGTCTGGGCGATCCTGGCGGATGGCTCGCGCTACGCGGACTGGGTCGTCGGCACGGACGAATCGTGGCCCGACGAGGGCATCTGGCCCGCGCTGGGCTCCACCATCGGGTACACCGTCCGCATCGGGCCGTGGCCGCTGAACGGCCACACCATCGTCCGTCGCTGCGACCCGCCCCGGGAGCTGGAGCTGGAAGTCGACAGCGGCCCGCTGGGCACCGCCCGGATCGCCATCGATGTCCGCCCGTGGGGCGAGCACAGCCTCGTCATCGTCGACGAGCACCCCCTGACCGGGCCCGGCGGGTTCCTGCACAACGCGGCCCTGGACGCCCTCCTGCAGCTCCGCCACCGCAGCATGCTGAGCCGGCTCGCCACGGTGGTCGAGAACTATCCACGGGACCTCAGCGACATGCACTGAGCCGGCACGGGCCGGCCGCGCGACGGCACGGGCCGCCGCAGCCACGGTGAACAGGAGACAGCCATGCCCGACGCGGTGGTGATCGGCGCCGGCCCCAATGGCCTGGTCGCCGCGAACCTGCTGGCGGACCACGGGTGGACGGTCGAAGTCCTGGAGGCACAGCCGGACCCGGGCGGCGCGGTCCGCAGCGACCGCGGTGTCCACCCCGACTACGTCAACGACCTGTGCAGTTCCTTCTATCCGCTGGCCGCCGCCTCACCGGTGCTGAGCGCGCTCCACCTCGAAGAGGAAGGGCTTCGCTGGAGCCACGCCCCCCGGGTCCTTGCCCATCCCTTGCGGGACGGCCGGTGCGCGCTTCTGGAGCGGCGCGTCGAGGACACCGCCCGCGGCCTGGACGGCTTCGCCGCCGGTGACGGTGCTGCCTGGCGCGATCTGTGTGACGTTTGGGACCGCGTCGGTCCCGATCTCATCGGCGCCTTGTTCACCCCCTTCCCACCGGTGCGTGCCGGGGCGCGGCTGCTGGCCCGGCTGCGCGGGGCGGGCGGACTGCGCCTGGCACGGACGATGTTGCTGCCGGTACGGCGCCTGGGCGAGGAGGAATTCCGCGGCGAGGCGGGCCGGCTGCTGCTCGCCGGCAATGCCCTGCACGCCGACCTCGCCCCGGAGGCCGCGGGCAGCGGCGGCTTCGGCTGGCTGATGTCGATGCTCGGCCAGTCCGTCGGCTTTCCCGTCCCGGCAGGGGGCGCCGGAGCCCTCACCGATGCCTTGGTGCGCCGGCTGGAGCGGCGGGGCGGCGCGGTGCGGTGCGACGAGCGCGTCGTCGAAGTCGTGGTGCGCGGCGGCCGCGCGGTGGCGGTGCGCACGGCCGGCGGCGAGACGGTCCCGGCGGGCAGGGCCGTCCTGGCGGACGTCTCCGTACCGGCCCTGTACGGCGAACTGGTCGACGCCCGGCACGTTCCCGGCCGAGCCCTCGCCGATCTGCGCCGCTTCCAGTGGGACTTCGCCACCTTCAAGGTCGACTGGGCCCTGGACGGCAAGGTGCCCTGGACCGCGGAGGACGCCGCCACCGCGGGCACCGTGCACCTGGCCGACGGGGTCGACGGCCTGACCCGGTTCGCCGCACAGCTCTTCACGGGACAGGTCCCGGACCGGCCGTTCGCGCTGTTCGGGCAGATGACCACCGCCGACGCCACGCGCTCGCCGGCCGGCACCGAGTCCGCCTGGGCCTACACCCACGTCCCGCACCGGGTCCGCGGCGACGCGGGCGACGACGGCCTGACGGGGGAGTGGAACGAGGGCGAGCGCGAAGCCATGGCCGATCGCATGGAGACACAGGTGGAGCGCTACGCCCCAGGATTCCGCTCCCGGATCCGTGCCCGCCGGATCCTCGCGCCGCCCACGCTGGAGGCCATGAACGCCAACCTGCACGGAGGGGCGATCAACGGCGGCACCACCGCCGTCCACCAGCAGCTCGTCTTCCGCCCCCTCCCCGGGACCGGGCGCCCGGAGACCTCCGTCAAGGGGCTGTACCTGGCCTCGGCCGGTGCCCACCCGGGCGGCGGGGTGCACGGCGCCCCCGGCGCCAACGCCGCACACGCGGCACTGCGCACCTGGTCGGCGAGCGGGGTGCTCAGCCGTACCCAGCGCGCCCTCGCCCGCCGTGACCGCCGGGGCGTCCGAACGGACGGGGCATGATACGCCGCGGTGCACGTCCGTGGGGCGCTTCGGAATAGCTCGGCCGAGGCGGGCACCATGTTCGCCTACTCCACGCTGCCGCCGGATCCTGCCGTGGTCGGTGACCGGTGGCGAGAGATGTGGCACGAGCGGCTGGAGAACACCGAGCCCTGGGTCCTGGAGTGGCTGCGCCACCAGCGCCGTGACGATAACTGGCGGCACGCGTCGGTCTGCGAGAACTACCAGGACGTGGCCTGCCCCGTCCTGGCCTCCAGCGGTTGGGCGGACGGCTACTCCAACGCCGTGACGCGACTGCTTTCCCACCTGGACGTACCGCGCAAGGGCCTGATCGGCCCCTGGTCGCACGAGTTCCCGCACCTCGGGGAGCCGGGCCCCGCCATCGGCCACCTGCAGGAGGTCGTGCGCTGGTGGGATCACTGGCTCAAGGGCGTCGACAACGACGCCATGGACGGGCCGATGCTCCGGACCTGGATGCAGGACAGCGTGCCGCCCTCCACCGCCTACGAGGAGCGGCCCGGCCGCTGGGTCGGCGAGATGGAATGGCCCTCACCGCACATCCGACCGGTCTCGTATCCGCTCGTGCGGCACCGCATCGTCGGTCCTGGCGAGACGGCGCCGGACCCGGCCGGGGACGACAACCCGATGACGGTCCAATCGCCGCTCTCCGTAGGCCAGTTCGCCGGCAAGTGGGCCTCGTACAACGCGCCGCCCGACCTGCCGTACGACCAGCGTGAGGAGGACGGCGGGTCGCTGGTGTTCGACACCGAGCCGCTCACCGAACGGCTGGAGGTGCTGGGCACCCCGACCGTCGAACTGGAGCTGTCGGCCGACGAACCGGTCGCCATGGTGGCCGCCCGGCTCTCCGACGTGGCCCCGGACGGCAGCGCCACCCGCGTCAGCTACGGACTGCTGAACCTCACCCGGCGCGAGGGCGCGGACGAGCCGGACCCACTGGAGCCCGGACGGCGCTACCGGGCCACCGCCCAGCTCAACGGCCTGGCGCAGTCCTTCCCGCCCGGCCACCGCGTCCGCCTCTCCCTGTCCACGTCGTACTGGCCGCCGGCCTGGCCGCCGCCGAAGCCCGTCCGGCTGAGCGTGTACGGCGGAACCAGCAGTCTCTCCCTGCCGGTGCGTCCGGCGGATGCACCGGACAACCTGCCGCCGCCCCCCTTCGACGAGCCGGAGGGCGCCCCGGCCATCGAGACCTCCCAGCTGACGCCGGTCGAGGAGCGCTGGGACGTCAAGCGTGACCTGATCGGCTACAACGCCGAGTTGGAGATCGTCAAGGACCGTGGGACGGCCCGCTTCGAGGACATCGGACTCGACGTCGGACGGCGTGCCTACGAGCGGTACACCTCCGTCGCGGACGACCTCACCTCCGCTGCCGGGGAGTCCACTTGCGGGGCCGGGCGCGGTAAGGCCGCCGTCCGGCCCCGGCTCCGCCGTGCGTCGCCTCATTCGCCCGGCGCCAGGCCCGCCAGTTCTGCGGCGTGCGTGAGCAGCTCGACGAGCATGGCGGAGGTGAGCCGCCCGGTGAAGGTGTTGCGTTGGCTGGGGTGGTAGCTCCCCAGGACCCGTAGTTCCTCGCGCCCGTCGGCGTCGGGCAGCACCAGCTCCGCTCCGTGGCCGAAGGCGGGCCGGGGCCGGGGGATCGTCCGGCCAGCTTCGGCGAGGACGGGCAGCAGCGCCTGCCAGCCGAAGGCGCCCAGGGCGACGATCACCCGCAGATTCGGGCGCAGCAGCGCGAGCTCCGCCGCCAGCCAGGGGCGGCAGGTGTTCCGCTCGGAGGGGGTCGGCTTGTTCTCCGGCGGCGCGCAGTGCACCGGGGCGGTGACCCGCACCCCGTACAGCTCCAGGCCGTCGCCCCGGTGCGTGGCGGTGGGCCGGGAGGCGAGACCGACCTCGTGCAGCGCCGCGAACAGGAAGTCACCTGAGGCGTCCCCGGTGAACATACGGCCGGTGCGGTTGCCGCCGTGCGCGGCGGGCGCAAGGCCGACGACGGCCAACGCCGCGTCCGGCGGCCCGAAGCCGGGCACCGGCTTCGCCCAGTAGTCCCAGTCACGAAACGCCGCGCGCCGGGTCGCGGCGACCTCCTCCCGCCAGTCCACGAGCCTCGGGCAAGCCCGGCACCGGGTCACCTGCGCGTCGAGCTCGTCCAGTCCACCGCAGCGCGCCGCCTGATGGGCCGGAAACCCTGCATCGCTGCTGCGCGGCGGTGGACCTGCGGCTGCGGTCTCGTCCATCCCTCCACGCTAGGTCACCACCCGTTCGTACCGGTCAGGACGGCGCGTGGCGCGGCGGTGGCGCTGGCGGGCACGGGATGCGTCCCCGGAGTCGCCCCCGCCCGCCGTCACCGGGCACTGTCGCGGGGCGCAGGGAGCGAAGCCCGCCTCGGCCGGACGCGGACTCACCCGCGTCCGTGAGGAGCCCGGGCGTGCCGCAGGGGCCGCACGGCCCCCTGGGTTCGGGACGGAAGTCCCGAGTGGCCCGCCGCCCCGCCGGGCACATCGCGGGTGTCCCCAGGAAAGGTTTCCGTGATGCCCACGACCACCCCCACGACCGGCTCCGACGCGGCAGTACGCCCCTTGGCCATGCGGCTCCCCCAGGACGAGAGCGCACCGGCGCTGGCCAGGGAGGCGCTCGACGAGGTCCTCGACCCCGGGTGGCCGCGGTTCGACGCGGGGCGTCTGTGCCTCACCGAGATCGTCACCAACGCCCTCCGGCACACCGACACCACGGGGCTCAGGCTGATGCTCATCGCCGACTCCGGGCACCTCTTCGCCGCTGTCGGCGATTCCTCGGCGGCCCTGCCCATGAGCAAGGACACCGGGCACGACCCATTGCCGGATGACGGCCGGGGAACCGAGGTTCTGGGTGCCCTCGCGGACTCCTGGGGCTACGACCGCACGCGCTGGGGGAAGTGGGTGTGGTTCCGGCTGCACAGCCGCTCCACCGACCCGGAACCGGCCGCGCCGCACCCCGGGCGAAGAGCCTGAAGCCTCCGCCGAGCCGAGCCGAGCCGAGCCCGTGCCGTGCACGGCCACGCCGCCGCCCGGCCGCTACGGTCACCAGGTGCGACTGCTCCTCATCTCCGACACCCATCTGCCCAAGCGCGCCAAAGCGCTGCCGCCGGCGCTCCTCGACGAGGTGCCACGTGCCGACGTCGTGGTGCACGCGGGGGACTGGGTGGACACCGCAACCCTGGACCTGCTGGAGGACCGCGCCCAGCGGCTGATCGGGGTGTACGGCAACAACGACGGCCCCGAACTCCGGGCGCGGCTGCCCGAGGTGGCCCACGCGGAACTGGACGGCGTACGGCTCGGCGTCGTGCACGAGACCGGCCAGGCCCAGGGGCGCGAACGCCGGTGCGCCGACCGGTTCCCCGACCTCGACGTGCTGGTCTTCGGCCACAGCCACATCCCGTGGGACTCCACGGCGGACGACCGGCTGCGCCTCCTGAACCCCGGCTCACCCACCGACCGCAGACGACAGCCGTACTGCACCTACATGACGGCGCGCGTGACGAACGGCCGGCTCACCGGCGTGGAGCTGCACCGGTTGCCGCAGCGGCGGTGACCGATGGGGCCACGAGGGCCCCGGGCATCGCTCCTGTTCACGAGGTCTCGGTGGACGCGGTGCTCCCGGCGCCGTTTCCGTCCTCCTCCCGGCCGGTAAGGAACCTCAGCCGGTCGTCCTTCTCCTCGACGCGCACCCGGTCGCCGGCCGACAGCGCCCCGTCGAGCAGCAGCCGGGAGAGCGGATTGCCGATCTCACGCTGAATGGTGCGCCGCAGCGGCCGGGCACCGTACTCGGGCTGGTAGCCGTGCCTGGTGAGCCAGTCCACGGCTTCCGGCTCGAAGTCGATGGTGATGTCCTGGGCGTGCAGCCTGCGGCGGGTCGCCTCCAGCAGGAGATCGGTGATCCGGCGCAGCTGGTCGTCGTCGAGCCGCCGGAAGACGATGATCTCGTCGAGACGGTTGAGGAACTCCGGGCGGAAGTGTTCGCGCAACGTCCCCAGCGCCCGCTCACGCGCCCCGTCGTCGGCGTCCGCCCCGGAGCCGGCCGTCCCGAAACCGAGCATGCCGCGGCCGCCGCTGAGGGCGTCGGAGCCGAGGTTGCTCGTCATCACGATGACCGTGTTCTTGAAGTCGATCGACCGGCCCTGCGCGTCGCTCAGATGCCCGTCGTCCAGCACTTGGAGGAGCATGTTGAAGACGTCCGGATGGGCCTTTTCCACCTCGTCGAGCAGCAGCAGCGAGTACGGGTGGTGGCGCACGGCCTCGGTCAGCTGGCCCGCGTCCTCATGGCCGACGTATCCGGGCGGTGCACCGACCAGCCTGCTGACGGTGTGCCGCTCCTGATACTCGCTCATGTCCAGCCGCACCATCCGGTCCTCGCTGCCGAACAGCGCGTCGGCGAGGGCCCGGGCCAGTTCGGTCTTGCCCACGCCGGTCGGCCCGAGGAAGAGGAAGCTGCCGATCGGGCGGTTGGGGTCGGCGAGGCCCGCCCGGGAGCGCTGCACCGCCTCGGAGACGGCCGTGACGGCGTCCTCCTGGCCGATCACCCGCGCGTGCAGGCGCTCCTTCAGGCCGAGCAGCCGGCTCTTCTCCTCCTCGGTCAGGCTGCTCACGGGGACACCGGTCTGCCGTGACACGATCTCGGCGACGTCCTCCGAGGTGACCTCCACGATCCGGCCGTCGCCCGACGTCCGGTCCGAGCTCTCGCTCGCACCCGCCTCGATCCGTGCGGTGATCTCGGCGATGCGGTCACGCAGCTCGGTGGCCCGCTCGTACTGCTCGGAGGCGACCGCCTGGTCCTTGTCCCTGACCAGTTGCTCGGCCTCGCGTTCGAGGTTGCGTGTGTCGCTGGTCTTCGTCCCCGACCGCAGCCGCACCCGGGCGCCCGCCTGGTCGATCAGGTCGATGGCCTTGTCGGGGAGGAAGCGGTGGGTGATGTAGCGGTCGGAGAGTTCGACGGCCGCGAGCAGCGCCTCGTGGCTGTAACGCACCTGGTGATGCGCCTCGTAGCGGTCCTGCAGACCGCGCAGGATCTCGACCGTGTCGGCGATGGTGGGCTCCGGCACCAGGATGGGCTGGAAACGGCGGGCGAGCGCCGCGTCCTTCTCGATGTGGCGCCGGTACTCCTCCAGCGTCGTGGCGCCGATGATGTGCAGTTCCCCGCGGGCCAGCGCGGGCTTGAGCATGTTGCTCGCCTCCAGGGAACTGCCCTCCGAGCCGCCACCGCCGGCCCCGACGACGGTGTGCAGCTCGTCGATGAAGACGATCAACGAGTCGGAGTGCGCCCGTACCTCCTCGATGATGTTGTTCATCCGCTCCTCGAAGTCACCCCGGTAACGGGTGCCCGCGACGACGCCGGTCAGATCCAGCGCGACGACCCGCCGCCCCGCCAACTGGTCGGGCACGTCACCGTCGGCCAGGCGCTGCGCCAGGCCCTCGACGATCGCCGTCTTGCCGACGCCGGCGTCACCGACCAGCACCGGGTTGTTCTTCCCGCGGCGGGAGAGCACCTCGATCGTCTGCTCGATCTGCTCGTCGCGGCCGATGACCGGGTCGATCCGGCCCGCCCGCGCCATGTCCGTCAGGTCGCGGCTGTACTTGTCGAGGGTGGGGGTGTCGTGGCTCGGCGCGGGCGGGTGCTCCGCACCGGCGGGCGGTGCCCCGAAGGCGGCCGGGGGGCCGGTCTGCGGGTCGAAGTGGACGATGTTGAGGATGCGGCCCGCCGCCGAGTCCGGATTGGATGCGAGCGCCCCGAGCACGTGCTCGGGGCCGATGTACGTGGCTCCGGTGCCCAGCGCCAGGTCATGGGCGCCCAGCAGGGCCCGCTTGACCGCCGGGGTGACGGCGACACTCGTCTGATGGGGCCCGGTGCCGACCTTGCGGTCGATGTCGGCGGCCAGTGCGTCGGGGTCGACTCCCGACTGCTGCACCAGGCTGCGGGTCGGCTCCGTGGAGAGCGCCACCCGCAGGAGGTGCTCGGTGCCGAGCTCGGAGCTCCCGTGTTCCGCGGCGTAGGCGGCCGCCGCCGTGACCAGTTGCCGGGCCGGTCCGCTCATCAGCCGGGCAATGTCCGCCTGCCGCGGCATGGGGCGCCGTGCGTCCTTGGAGGAGTTCGCAGCACGGCCGAAGACGCGCGCGAGGAAGTCGTCGAACGGGTCCTGGCCGAAGCCCTCCGGACCCATGAAACCGTTGCTCATGTGTGTCCGTTCCGCTGTCACGACGGCGCCGCGACATGCTGCTCTGTCGGGTTCCTTGTGCTGCTGCCCTCGCGGGTGCCCAGGACGGGCGACGTCACACACGACCGGTACGGGTTGCGGGCGGCCTCACAGGTGTCGGGCACCGACAACCCGGTCGCCCCGGGGCGGCAGCGTGTCACGGAGGGGAAGGGGGCTCATGGCCCATCGCGGCCTTGCAGCCGGGGGTGGCCTGGCCGTCATGGGCCCGGGGAGGGCGTCAGTCGCTGTCCGCCGTGGGGACCACCGCGACGGGCGATGCGGCGGTGTGCAGCGCCGCGGCGCTCACCGACCCCAGCATCAGCCTGCGCAGGCCGGTGCGCCCGTGCGAGCCGACGACCAGCAGAGCGGCCCGGCGCGAGGCTTCCGCCAGGATCGTCGCGGGGCGGACACGCTCGACGCGTACGTCCACCTTCACCCGGGGAAAGCGCGCGCCTCGCTCGGCCGCCATCGCTTCCAGCTGACGCCGCGCCGCGTCGTCGAGGGCCTTGAAGTCCGGCGCCACCATGCCGGGGCCGGTGGGCAGCTCGCCGAGGTGGAAGTTGGCGTGCAGCAGCTCCAGGCGCGCATCGCGCAGATCGGCCTCGGCGAACGCCAGGTCCAGCGCTTCCTCCGACACCTCGGAGATGTCCACACCGACCACGACCCGGTTCTCCGGGGCGGCGGAGGTCTCTCCGGGGCGGACGACGATGACCGGGCAGTCGGCATGGGTGGCCACCTGCCAGCTCACGGAGCCGAGCGGCAGCCGGGCGAACCCGCCGCTGCCGCGATGACCGAGCACCAGCAGGGCCGCCCCCGAGGAGCGTTCCACCAGCACCGCGGCGGGCCGGCCGGATACCACCTCCGCCGTCACCGGCACCTGGGGAAAGTCGAGCCTCACCATTGCCGTGAGGGGTTCGACGACCCCGGAGCCGTGCGCCGTCGCGGCGGCCTGCCGCTCCTGGGGGTCCGGCGCGTCGACCACGTGCAGGAGGCGCAACGGCCTGCGGTGCAGCTCGGCTTGCCGTGCGGCATGCCGCACGACGGTCTGCTGGTCGCTGTCTTCCTCGACTCCCACCAGCACGGGGCGGTCGGTTGCGGTGGCGTCGTGCATGGAGACTGCTCCTTTGCTTTTCGACTTCGCCGGCAAACCTCTGTCCGGTCGTCCCGGCTACCCGTGCACCGCGCTCTCACGCGCCGTGCGGCCCTGCCCCGCCCCGCGAACGGCCTACTTTCGGCCATCGGGTCGTCGAGGCCCACCGGACGCCCCCGAGCCCCGTTCCGCGACGTCACCCCGCCCGTCGCGGGCGCGGGCTGCGGTTGCGACTTCGCCGCCCGCGTGCGAAGAGCCCCGCCGACCCCGATCCTGAAGAGGACGGGGGAGCCGCCGATGCGTCGAGGAGGCCACGCATGAGCATGGCGGACAAGCTCAAGAAGATGCTGGCGGGAGACTCCCGCCACGACTCCCACCCGGCCGAGCCCGCCGCTCGTGAGGAGTCCTCGGCCGCTGAGCCGTCACCCAAGCGCACCGGCACGTCCGGCTGGGAGCGCAGGAGGCGGCTCAAGGAGGAATTCGACCGGATGCACCGCCCTGATCCGCCCCCGCGGTAGCAAGCGGCCACCGGAGCGGCACGCCGGCCGGCGCATGGCCGGTGTGGCGTCCGGATGGCCCGGGGGAGGCCCTGGCGGGGCGGCGTGGACGACGTACCCCCGGTGGCGGTCGCGGAGCGTGACCGTTCGAGGTGCCGGGCCGGACCGGTCCTGGTTCGCTGAGGGGCAGTTCCCTCTCTCGACGAACGCTCTCGACGAACGAGCAAGGAGTGACCAATGAGCCCCGCAGACGAAGCCCGTCAGCGCGCCCAGCAGATGCGTGACAAGGCCCGGGAGTTGAACGACGCCGCCGAGCACGCGACCGACCCGAAGGAGCGGCAGCGGCTTCAGCAGAAGGCCCGCAGGCTGCAGGAGCAGAGCGAGCAGCAGAGCGGCATGGGCAGCGGAGACATCCACCCCTCCCTGTGAGCTCAGCCGCGTGCAAGGCACCGAAGTCGCCGGTGGTCTCTTCGCCCTCAGGGGCGGAGGCCACCGGCGGCTGCATGGGCGTCGTTCGGTACGCCGTACGGGCTCTCTGTCCCCGCGGTCCGACGTATTCGGCCCCGCTCAGGATGCGCGGTGCGAGAAGAAGATCAGACTTGAAATATGGCAGAGCAAACCCGAACGCGGACTCGGTCAACATCGACGGCCGCCCGAAAGCACAAGAAGCCGGAGAACGGCCCCGGAACAATGGCACGCGATGCCACCGAACTGCTGCAGAGCCTGATCAATCACCGGGTGGAGGGCGTTTCCGCTGTCCGGCGCACTGACAACGGATGGTGCGTCGCGGTGGAGGTTCTTGAATTGGAACGCATTCCGGATACCACCAGCCTGCTCGCGAGCTATGAGGTCCAGCTCGACCAAGAGGGCCAACTTCTGGAGTACTACCGGACCCGCCGCTATCGGCGGGGCGCGGCTGACGAGTGATCCCACCGATCCGACCGGCTGAAAGGACACCCTGATGACCACGACCACCTATTCCGGCTACGCGGGCGAGGTAGTCCCCTGCCCGCCGAGGGCGGGCACGTTGTACGACGTGCTGGAACTCATCCTGGACCGGGGCATGGTCATCGACGTGTTCATCCGGGTGTCGCTGGTCGGTATCGAAATCCTCAAGATCGACGCGCGCATCGTGGTCGCCAGCGTCGATACCTATCTCCGCTTCGCCGAGGCGTGCAACCGCCTGGACCTGGAGCGGGACTCGGGCAGCGTCACCGTTCCCGAACTGTTCAGCGGCCAGGCCGCGAAGAGCGTAGGGAAGCGCAAGGTCCAAAAGGCGGCCAAATCCGTCGGCGACACCGTCCGCACCGCCGTCGGAAGCGGCGAAGGCTCCGACGAGGACGACGAGGGCGACGAGCAGCCCCAGCGGCGCAGGCGCGCGCCCGCCAGGTCCGGAGCAGCTTCCCGCCGGCGCAGGTCAGAGGAGGACTGACCCGTGACGGATGCCGGCTGCTACGTCTACGGCACGGTCCTGGCCGACCACCCGGTACCTTCCGGCCTGCGCGGGGTGGGCAGCCCGCCGGGGGCGGTGACGGCACTCACCCTGGGGCAGTTGACCGCTGTCATCAGCGCCGCCCCGCCCGACCTGCGGGCGCGTCGTCGGGATCTGCTCGCGCACCAGGAACTGCTGCTGCGGCTGGCCGACGACGGGCCGGTTGTCCCGATGCGGTTCGGCATGGTCGCGGCGGACGAGTCCGCGGTACGCCGTCAGCTGGTGGACGCCGAGGACCGTCATCTCGCGGTCCTGGAACGGCTTGCCGGCCGCGTGGAGATGAACGTCAAGGTGCTGCCCGCCAACGACGCTCTCGCGGCCCTCGTCCAGGAGGACGCCACCGTCCGCGGACTGCGTGACGCGGTACGCCGCCGGCCGAGCTACCAGGCCAATCTGCGCCTGGGTGAGGCCGTGGCGGGCGCGCTCGCCCGCCGGGCCAACGAGGCGGGGCGCGAGGTGGTGAGCCACCTGGCGGCCTCGGCCCACGCGGTCGCTGCCGGGCCGGAGGTCGCCGGATGCGTGGTGAACACGTCGTTCCTGGTGGACCGCCGCGACAGCGCCGAATTCCGCGCGGAAGTCGAGCGCCTGGCCGCCCACCACCGCCACCGGGCGGAGCTGCGGGTGGCGGGCCCGCTGCCTTGCTACAGCTTTCTGGAGGCCGATGTACCGGCCGGAAGTTTCGGAGCGTGACATGGGATTGATCAGCGGGATTCTCACCCTGCCGCTCGCTCCGGTACACGGTGTGGTCTGGGTGGCCGACCAGCTGGCGCTGGCGGCCGATCGCGAACTGCACGACCCCGCCGTCATCCGGAGCCGGCTCGCCGCGCTCAACCAGGAATACGAAGAAGGACACCTCAGCACGGAGGCGTTCGAACGCGAAGAGGATCGGCTGCTCGATCTCTTGCACGGGCGGCGATCGGTTGTCTGCCAATGAAGAGGTGACCTGCCCATGAATGACCGGACCAAGGTCCTGCTCGCGGCCGCCGTCGCGGGTGGCTACGTACTGGGCCGCACGAAGAAGGGTCGGCTCGCTCTCACCGCGGCGACCTATCTCGCCGGGCGTCAATTCGGGCTCGAACCGCGCCAGCTCGTCGCCGAAGGGGTCCGCAGGATCAGTGAGATCCCGCAGGTCGCCGAATTGGGCGACCAGGTGCGTGGGGAACTGCTGGATGCCGGCCGGGATGCCGTCTCCGCTGCCGCGAACCGCCGTCTCTCCTCGTTCGCCGATTCCCTCCACGACCGCACACTCCGCATCGGCGTGGCCGAGGAGGAAGGGCCGGAGGACGAGTACGAGGACGAAGAGGGCGAGTTCGAGGACGAGGAGGAGCCGGAGGGGGAGTACGAGGAGGAAGAGGAGCCGCCGGAGGACGAGGAGGGCGAGGGCGAGTACGAGGACGAGGAGCCAGAAGAGGAGGACGAGGAGCCAGAAGAGGAGCCCGAGGAGGAAGAGCCCGAGAAGCCGTCCCGCCGTCGTGGCGCGAAGGCGTCGGGCAAGCGGGACACCGGCAAGCGCGACTCCGGTAAGCAGGAAGCGAAGAAGCGCGGCGGGAAGCCCGCGGCCAAGAAGTCCGCCGACACCGGCAAGACGGCCGCCAAGAAGTCGGCCCCGGCCAAGAAGACGGCCCAGAAGAGGTCGGCACCCGCGAAGAAGGCGGCGGCGAAGAAGTCCGCGCCGGCCAAGAAGACCACGGCCAAGAAGAGCGCCGCGAAGGAGACCGCTGCCAAGAAGACCGCAGCGAAGAAGGCCCCGGCGAAGAAAGCCCCGGCGAAGAAGACCGCGGCGAAGAAGGCCACCGCAGGGAAGAAGGCAGCCTCGTCGTCGAAGACGACCGCCAAGAAGACCACATCGCGCGCCGACCGCCGGAGGTAACCGTCATGGCCAAGACGGGACGGGACAAGGACGCCGGAGACTCGGGAATGGACCGGGTGCGTTCGGAACTCGGGAACTATTTGAGTGCCAAGGTGGGGGACCTGGCCGAGAAGACGGGCGGCAAGCTGACCGATGTGACCCAGCAGCTCGCCGAGGGCGGCGAGAGCGGCGGCATGCTGAAGATGGGCTCCCGCCTCCTCAAGGGCGAGAACCCGGTCAAGGCGTTCCTCTCCGAGAAGGCGAAGGGCGTCAAGGACAACGTCGTGGGGAAGGCGAAGGAAGCCCTCGGCGGCAGCGCCGGTAAGGGCCGCAAACCGGGGGATACGAAGGTCACCAATATCATCGAGGTCCTCGATATCGGCCTGCCCTTGCGTACGGTCTACGACCACTGGACCCGCTACGACAAGTTCAGCGGCTTCACCAAGGGCGTGCGCGATGTGTCGCAGAGCGACGAGGTGACGAGCGACTGGAAGGCCAAGGTCGGCCCGTCGACCCGGGGCTGGAAGGCGACCGTCCAGGAGCAGGTGCCCGACGAGCGCATCATCTGGACGTCCGAGGGAGCGAAGGGCACCACCCGAGGAGTGGTCAGCTTCCATGAACTGACCCCGGGCCTGACCCGCATTGTCCTCGTCGTCGAGTACTACGCCTCGGGCTTCTTCGAGAAGACCGGGAACATCTGGCGCGCCCAGGGCCGCCGGTTGCGGCTGGACTTCAAACACTTCCAGCGCTACGTCACCCTGACCGACGAAGAGCCGGAGGGCTGGCGTGGTGAAATCCGCGACGGCGAGGTCGTGCGCACCCACGAAGAAGCCGTCGAGGAAGAAGATGCTGAGGCAGAAGAGGGCGAAGAGGGCGAAGAGGAGGACGAAGACGGCGAGTACGAGGACGAGGCGGCGGACGGCGAAGCCGAGGACGAGTACGACGAGGACGAGGACGAGTACCCCGAGGAGGACGAGGACGGCGAATGGGAAGAGGCCGACGAAGAGCGTGACGACGAAGAAGAGGAATGAGTGACCACGTGACCGATGTCGACTTCAGGCAGGCCGCCGCGCCCGCCAACGGTCCCAGTACCACCAACCTCGCCGAGATCCTCGAACGCGTCCTCGACAAGGGCATCGTCATCGCCGGGGACATCAAGATCGACCTCCTCGACATCGAACTCCTCACCATCCGGCTGCGCCTCTTCGTCTCTTCCGTGGAGACGGCCAGGAAGGCCGGCATCGACTGGTGGGAGACCGACCCGGCGCTCAGCTCCAAGGCGGCCCGCAACGAACTCCGGGAAGAGAACGAGCGCCTGCGCGAGCGGGTGGAGGCGCTGGAGTCCGCCGACGAGGACCGCGCGTCCGCGCCCGCTCGACGCAGGGACAAGGCCGGGGCATGACGACGCAGACGTCCTCCGGCGTCCGCGAGGACGCGCCCGCCACCTACGTCTTCGCCGTGTGCCGACGGGTCGACCCCGCCGCCCTCACCGGACTGCCGGGTCTCGCCGCGGGCGCGCCCGTACGCGCGCTGCCGGTCGGACCGCTCACGGCGGTCGTCCAGCACGTCCCCGCCGCCGCATTCACCGAGGAGTCCTGGCAGCAGCGCCTGTCGGACCGCCAGGAGCTGGAGCGCTGCGCCCGCGCCCACCACGAGGTGGTGACCGCGGCGGCGGCCTGCGGGCCGACGGCCCCCCTGGCGTTGGCCACCCTCTACCGGGGGGACGAGCGGGCGCGGCAGGCCCTCGGCGAGGACATGGAGCGATTCGCCGCGGCGTTGGACCGGATCGAAGGCCATGCCGAGTGGGGCATCAAGGTCTACCTGCCGGCCGCTGCCACTACCGGCACCTCCGGCTCCACAGCCACCACCGTCACCGAGCCGTCCGGAGGTGGCGCCGCCGGCCCCCGGCCCGACCGTGACGGTGCCGGCAGCGTCAACGCCGGTCGCGCCTATCTGGAGCGCAAGCGCGGACTGCAGCGGTCGCGCGAGGAACGTCACGACCGCGTACTGCAGACCGCTGAGGATGTCGACGCCGCCCTGTGCCGGCTGGCGACCGCGTCCCGTCGGCTCCGCACGCACAGCCAGGAGGTGACGGGGGAGAAGCACCGGCTGCAGGTCCTCAACGCCGCGTACCTGGTGGCGGCGGAACGCGAGCAGGCACTCGCCGACATGGTGGCGGCCCTGCACGGCAGGACCGGCGCGCAGATCGAGATGTCCGGGCCTTGGGCGCCGTACTCCTTCGCCGGGGAGGTGTGACGGTGTCCGCGCACAAGCCCGTTCCGTGGGAGACACCGGAGCCGCTCTCCGGACCGATCGGGGTCCCGCTGGTGGACCTGCTGGACCGGGTGCTCTCCACCGGCGTCGTCATCAGCGGCGATCTGGTCATCGCCATCGCCGACGTACCCCTGGTGCGGCTGTCGCTGCACGCGCTCCTCTCGTCGGTGAGCGAACGGGTGCCCGCGCCCTGGTCGGACGGAGGTCCCCTGTGACCGGGAAGGCCACGCCGGCCGAGAACAGATTCGACATCGATCGCGATCAAATGGGCCGTGACCTGGTCGCTTTGGTGTTGACCGTGGTCGAACTGCTGCGGCAGCTGATGGAGCGGCAGGCGATCCGCCGGGTGGAACAGGGCGATCTGAGCGAGGAGCAGGTGGACCGGATCGGCGAGACGCTCATGCTCCTCGACGAGCGGATGAACGAACTCTGCGACCAGCACGGCCTGCGCCTCGAAGACCTCAATCTCGACCTCGGTCCGCTGGGCTCGCTCCTGCCGCGGGATTGAGGAAGCGGCCCCGGTACGTCGCGGGGGCGCTCGGCTGCCGGGAGGGCGGTCGTGGCAGCGGAGCGTAGCCGTCGGTGGCTTCCCGCAATCACCTCGGTGATTTGTCCTGTTTGTGTGTTGGGTGTGCGATTCTTGTGAGTGGGCCGGACCCCGCGTCGACCGGAGGAGCGGGCCGGCGCCGGGTGATGAGGAAGGACCACGCCATGAGTCGGAGCGAAAAGGCCAGGGCAAGGGCCGAAGAGCTCAAGGGCACGCTCAAGCGGCATGCGGGTCGTGCGGTAGGGAACGAAAGGATGGCCACCGAAGGCCAGGCCGAGCGGAGCATGGGCGCCGCCCGCCAGGCCAAGGAGAAGGTCAAGGACATGTTCAGGCACAAGGGTTGAGGGGGAGAGGGAGTCGCGGTTCCGTCTCCCTCGGCAGCGGGGGGAGTGTCCGCTCCGCCGGCACTCCCCCCGCTCATGTCTGCGGGCGCGTCACGAGCCCCCGGCGGTTCAGCGCAGCCTCTTCGTCCCGGCGACCAGCTTGCGGAGGTACTTCTCGCCGTCGGCGTAGGCCAGCCGGTAGGTGAAATTCTCCGAGACGTACTGCGTGCGTCCGGTCGTGACATCGGTGACGTCGACCCGGTAGCCCAGCGCGCTGTTGCCGCACCTGAACCGGCCCCCGACTCCGGTCCGGTTCTCCGTCACCGTGATGGCGAACCTCTCCCGTGGTGGCGCCGCTCCGGAGCGCGGCGGGCGGCGCGGAGGGCGCAGGTGCCACCGGGAGGCCGCGCGCAGGGCGAGAGCCCGGAGGCTGGATACGGAGCGCATGCGGGACCTCCTTCGCGAGCACCCGGCGGGCCGCGTGGCAGCCGCCCCGCTCCTTCAGGTACGCCCGTACCGGCTGGTCTGGTCGGCGAACGCCAGCGCCATCTCCGTCGTGACGGTGGGGCGGGTGCGGCGGATGGTGTGGAGGTAGTCGTCGGTGACAGGACGGGAGCGGTTCCCCGTATCCAGGGTGCGCTCGAAAACGGTCTGTGCCACCACACGGGCCACCTGTGCGATGTCTGCCGGGGTGAACCCCTCGCTGGCTTCCGCGAGCACCGGGATGTCGGCCTCGGCGCCCGCCCTGGCCAGGTAGCTCGTCCACAGCGCGCGGCGTGCTTCGGCATCGGGCGGACCGACGGGCAGGACGTAGTCGAAGCGGCCGTGGCGCAAAAACGCCGGGTCCAGCGTGGACACGTTGTTGGTGGCGCAGATCAGCAGCCGGCCATCGCGGTCGCGGAACCGCACGATCGACTTGAGGAGCTCGTTGACGACCCCGACGGACGCCGGGTCGGAGCCGCTGCGCAGACCGGCGACCTCCTCGACCTCGTCGATGAAGACCAGCGCGTGATCGAGCTGCGCGATCTGGTCGAAGTGCCTGCTCAGCCCGGTTGCCAGCCCGTCCTCCAGCGCGAGCCGGGACGGGAGGAGTTCCACGAAGGGCCACCCGAGGCGGCTGGCGACCGCCTTGGCGAAGGTGCTCTTCCCGGTACCCGGAGGCCCGAAGAGCACCACGGCCCGGGGCGGTTCGACACCGTGCTCGGCCGCCAGCTCCGGGTGCGCGAGCGGAAGGACCAGACGGCGTTCGATGAGCTGCTTCTCCGACGCCATCCCCGCCAGCTGCCCCCACCCGCCGGCGGGCGGCACCACCCCGCCCAAGGAGGCCAGGAGGGCGGCGTCCTGCGCGGTGACCACTTCGGTCTTCTCGAAGTAGGTGAGGCCGTCGAGGGGCCGGAAGCCGGAACGGTGCAACGCCGTCGAGCCGCACTCGCCCTCGGGGAGCACGGCGGCCAGCGTGCTCGCGCCGGCCGTTTGGAGACGGTGCTCCAGCGCCGACAGCATCGCACTGCCCATCCCCAGATTCCGCCACGACGGATGAATGCCGATCCGCAGGATCCACGCCCGGTCGCCCTCGACCCGGCCCACCGCGGCACCCACCAGGCGGCCGTCGGCCACGGCAACGATGGTGGGGTGGAGGCCCTGGAGCGCCGCGACGACATCGGACAGACGGAAGACGCCGCGCGGGTCGCCGGCCGCGCTCTCGGCGTCGAGCCGGACGATCGCCTCGAGGTCGTCCGGGGTGAAGTCCCGTAGGTGCCAGCCACCCATACGCAGCCTCCAGTCCGGCGCTGCCTTACCCCTTCCATGATGCGGCCGGTACCCGGGCCCGGCACTCCGCGGCCGGCAGGAGCCCCGCGGCCCGCCGGGTCGGCCCGCCCGCGCAAGATCACCGGCGGGGCCCCGCGGAACGTGCCGTGCCCGCGCGACCGTGCCGCGACGCAGCCCCCGCCGCCCGGCTGACTACCCTTGACCCGTGTTCACCGCCGAGGGACCCACCATCCGCGAACTGACCGTGCAGGCGCTCTCCTCCGTCCAGCGCGGATACGACCTGCTGGCTCCCAAGTTCAACCACACCTCTTTCCGCACCCCGGACCGGATCCTGGACGCGGTGGCGGGAAGCCTGCGCCGCCTGGGCCCCTTCGAGGCGGGACTCGACCTCTGCTGCGGTACCGGAGCGGGCCTGCGGGCGCTGCAACCGCTGTGCCGTAAACGGGTCACCGGGGTCGACTTCAGCGCCGGGATGCTGGCCGCGGCCCGGGACGCCGTCCCCTCGGCCGGGTCACCGGCGGTCGAGTGGGTACGGGCGGACGCCCGCGCCCTGCCGTTCACGTCCGCCTTCGATCTCGCCGTGAGCTTCGGCGCGTTCGGCCATTTCCTCCCGGCCGAGCGCCCCCGGCTGTTCGCCGAGGTCCACCGGTCGCTGCGCCCCGGCGGGGTCTTCGCCTTCCCGGTCGGTGCGCCGCCCTCGTTCCGCTCGCCCCTGTACTGGACGCTCCTGGGCTTCGACACGGCGATGCGTGTACGCAACGCGCTGTGGCGGCCGCCGTTCGTCATGTACTACCGCACCTGGCCGCTGGGTCCGGTGCGCGAGGACCTGCTCCGGGCCGGCTTCCGCGTGGAGTTGCTGCCGCTGGAGGAGCTGGGCCGCCGCGCCGACAACAGCCCCAAGTGCCGGCTGGTCGTGGCCCGGAAGGCGTGACGGAAGCGCATGCCTCTCCGGTACGGTCGCCCGGCCTACCGGCGCCGCAGGATGCCCCGGAGGAAGGCGGCCTGACCGGCGTGCTGCAGATCGTCGGCGATGACGCTGATGAGCCGGGCCGCGAGCGTCACCGGCGGCGTCCACCCCCGGTCGATGACCTGCGCCAGGTCCTTGTCGGTGAGCGCGGAGACGTACGCGACCGTGTTGTCGTGCACGGCCCCGTGGTAGTCGTTCAGCGGTTGTGCGCTCACCCGCACCGCTGCCACGTCCTCCGGTGAGTGGCCGTAGCCGGTCGAGTCCGTGGCGAACGGCAGGTCGAAGCGGTCGGACCACCCCTCGGCCACCCAGACCTGCTCGGTGCCCGCCGCCGCGGCGATGTGGTCGTCCTGGATGCGGGTGAGGTGCCAGACGAGCCAGCCGATCGAATTGGCGCCCTCGTCGAGACGGGCGCTCAGCTCGTCGGGACTCAGTCCCGTGACCACGTCGTCCACGACCTCCCGGATACGTCCGAAGGCATCGACGAGCAGGTCCGTGCTGGTGGTCATAGCGGCTCCTCTGCGGGCGACGGAGATGGGGGACTTACGGAGTCGGGGCTTCGCGGACGCCTTGAGTCTGCTTCCCGGGGCGCCGGGCTCCTTCTCCGGAGCGTCGTGCTTTCCGGGAGGGCGTGGCAGGAGCGGACCGTACGGGGTACCGCCGTCGTGAAGCCCGTCCGCCGGGGACGGGCAGGGCCCCGGCCGCCCCGCACCCATGCCGTAAGGCAAGCAGAGGATTGCGCGGCGGCCGGGCTGACACGCGCTGCCGCGGCCGATCGGCCGCAGTGGCCGCACTTCTGGGACGGGTGACGCCGTGGCGGACGTGCCGGCGCCACGGCGTCAGGGCCTCGACCGGGCACGGCGAAGGCCCGCAGGGCCGACCGTCACGCCCTGCCCGCGGAGGAGGTTCAGGCCTCTTCGAGGGAGGCGAGGTGGCCGGTGAGGGTGTCCAGGGACTGGAAGGTGGCACCGAACAGGGCGACATGCTTCCAGCGCAACGTGCCGTCCGGTGCGATCAGGAACACCGAGCGCCGCAGACCGATGCCGGGCGCGGCGATGCCCAGAGTGCGGGCGACCTGGCGGTCGGTGTCGGCGAGCAGCGGCATGCGCAGGCCGTGCTTGCGGGCGAACTGCTCGTGGCTGTCGACGCCTTGGGGGCTGATGGCCCACACTTCCGCGCCCTGCTCCTGGAACTGTTCCAGGCCGGACGAGTAGGAGCACAGCTGCTTGGTGCACACGCTGGTGTCGTCACCCGGGTAGAAGGCCAGGACCAGCGGCCGGCCGCGCCGTTCGGACAGCGTGTAGGTGTTGCGCTCGAACCGGTCGTCGGTCAGGACACCGCCGGGCAGGGTGAAGTCGGGTACGGGCATTCCGGTCTGCAGTGCTGGGGACATCACAAGGTCCAATGACTCGGGAACGGGCTGCGGCGTAGCGGACCGCGCCGGCCCGCGCGTCCGGGCCGCGGCGCGGCAGCCGCCTCTGCGGCTCGCTCTCATCCTCCTCCTCGCCGCGCGGCGACCGGCAGCGGCCCCTGTCGACTCTGATCATCAGTGGTGCCCGGGACCACGTGGTCGATCAGGGACTGTGGCGGGAGGATGCCGCCTTCGGGCAGCCCGGCGCCCTGCGTCGCACGATCGACGGTGCCGGTCGCTTTCCTTGGATCGAGAACCCCCAAGCGGTCCGCGCGGCCTTCGCCGACCTGACTGAGCTGCTGAAGGGCGAGGCCCGATAGGGCGCGAGGTCGTTCAGGCGATTTCACCGGCCGACAGAACTGGCGATGCAAGGATCTCGGACGTCGCGATGGCGTCCGGCGGGGAGGGGTTGGGGATGAGTTTCCGGCTGGCGGCGTACGCCGTGTGCATCGAAGGCGGGCGGGTGCTGCTCGCCCGTCACCAACCGCCGAAGGGCGAGAGCACCTGGACTCTTCCGGGCGGCAGGGTCGAGCACGCGGAGGATCCGTTCGATGCGGTGATCCGGGAAGTCGCCGAGGAGACCGGCTGCGACGCGGTGGTCGAACGCCTGTTGGGCGTGGACTCAAGGATCATCCCCGCAGCCGAACGCACCATCCCCGGCGGACCGGAACATCAGAACGTTGGCATCTTCTACCAGGTCCGCATCACCGGCGGCCGACTCCGGCCCGAGCCGAACGGCGAAATCGCCGAGTTGGTCCGGACTCCGATCCTCGATGTATCGGGCCTGCGCCGGTCATCGCTCGTCGACATCGGCCTCGCCCTGGCGCAGACTCTCCCGGCGACCGGCCACGTGGGGCCCATCCCGGTCGGCGGCCTGATCCAGCACTGAGGCAACCACCAATGCCTGCCGGCCTGATCGGCCGTCATCCGGCTCACATGACGGCCCGGACAAGCCCTGGTTGACGACGTGTCGCACCGTCGCAGGCGAGCGGGCTCCGGTCACGAGGTGTGCTCGACTTCGGTGGCACGCTCGCCCGACGCGGCCCGCCCGCCGGCTGCCCGGCTGCGCCACCGGGCCGCTGAGTCGCGCACGGTCGACGCCTCCCGAGACATGCCCAGCGGCCTCGAAGGGGCGGCGGCCGCGCTCAGGGGCGTGTCGACCCTTTCAGGGCGCAGCGGGTGACGCGGGGTCTGCTGCGTTCCAGTGACTCTCCGGTGGGTCGCAAGTCGTCACGGAGTATTTATCCTATTGTCTGCTTTGCGGGAAATATCCTTTTCCTGCCCCCTGAGATGAAGGTGGAAGAATGTTCCGTTCGATTCCTCGCGGGCTCGCCGTGGCAGGTCTGACCGTGGCCGCCGTCACGGTGCCGATGGCGGGCGCCGCATCCGCTGCTCCCAGTGCTGCGCAGAGCGTCACCTGCGGTACGCAAGATCGCTGTGTGCAGAGCCAGGCGGAGCCGCGTCACCGTCAGGCCGACCGCATGCAGCGCCAGGCCGACCGTATGCACCGTCACGCCGACCCTCGCGACTGCCAACACAAGAAGCACGGCAAGAAGCACAGCACCAAGCAGGACACGCGCATGGACCGCGAGAGCCGTCCGGTCGAGACGTCCGAGAGCAGCGGTCTGCTCGGGCTCGGCCTGCTCGGGATCCTCTAGGTCCCGCTGAGCGCCGTCGTCGTGGGCTCGGGGACGCCCGGGCTCACACGCGCCGCACCGTGCAGGATCCGCGGTCGGCCGGCCACTCCGCGCCATGGGCCGGGTGACCGGCCCCGGGCTCCGTCTTCGCCCCTGTCCCTGGGGAGTTCGCGGCCATCCACGGGCGGCGCGCCCGTCCGCAGGCCGATCGCCGTGCTCCGAGAGGCGCGGTCGGCAGCCCGTTCCTGCAGCTCCGACGGCCCGTCAGCGTCCCGCCGACGAGCCGTCATCGCTGCATGTCCGATGCCCCTGGCCGGGGCTCGGGTCCACGAAAGGCGAGACGCCGTGAGCGAGCAGTTCTCCGTGCAGCACCCGATCCTGAAGCGGATGTACTCCCTCGACGGTGATGTCGAGCAGCGCACCGGCATCTATGACGACTGGGCCGTCAGCTACGACGAGGACACCATCGAGGGCCTGGGCTACCTCGGTCCCGCACTGGTCGCGGAGCGGGTCGCGGACATCGTGCCGGCTCGGACCCCGATTCTCGACGCCGGGTGCGGCACGGGCCTGGTCGGCGCGGAGTTGGCGCGGCGCGGTTTCTCGACGGTCGACGGAGTCGACCTGTCACAAGGGATGCTCGACGTCGCCCGGGGCAAGGGCGTCTACCGGCGGTTGGAACAGGCGGACATCACCCGTCCCCTGCCGTTCGACCCGGACAGTTACGGCGCGGTCGTCTGCGCCGGCACCTTCACCGCCGGACACGTCGGGCCCGAGGGCATCGATCCGCTGTTGGCGGTCGCGCGGCACGGGGGCCACCTGGTCATGACCGTGCTCACGCCCGCCTGGGAGCGCATGGGATTCCACCGGCACATCGAGGAGTTGGCGCGACGTGAAACCGCCCGCCTCATCGAGGACCGGGCCGATCAGACCTACCACACGCAAGAGCCCGTGACCTGCCGCGTCGTGGTGCTCCGGAAGGCGTGACGCCTAGCTCTCCGGAACGGCCATCTCTCCCAGCAGCGACCAGTCGTCCTGCTCCGGCTTCATGTTCACGATGCGGGGCGTGCGGGACAGGTGCGGCGGCAGGGTCTGCTGCGCGGCCTTGAAGTGCTCGGACTGCACGTGCGCGGCCCCGGCATCGTCGTCCCGGAAAGCCTCGACCAAGACGTACTCCGTGGGGTCCTCGACGCTGCGGGACCAGTCGAACCACAGGCAGCCCGGCTCGTTGCGCGTGGCGGCGGTGAAGTCGGCGGCGATCTCCGGCCAGCGGTCGGCGGATTCGGGGCGGACGCTGAATTTGGCGGTGATGAAAATCATCGGACTCCTGTCCTTGGGTGGTCATCCCTGGGTGCGCGCTGTGCGCCGCGTGCCGATGCACGGACGCGGCCCGAAGCCTATCCACGGCGCGGGGGCGGGCCGAAATCCGCCGGTACGCAGGTGACCGACCTCTTCGAGCCCGCGGGCACGGAAGCCGCCGCGAGGAGTGGTCGTCCTCGCGGCGGCCTGTCGGTGGCCTGTCGCCGCAGCGGGGCCGCCGAAGCGGCGGAGCCGGATGTGCGTCAGCCGGTGCCGTCCCGTTGCCAGCGGTAGAACTCCTGGGCCATGGCGTCCTTGGGTCCGCTCCAGGTCTCCGGGTCGTACGGGCTGATGTACGTGGACAGCCGCTCGCTGATGTTGCGGAACTCCGGGTGCTCCGTCAGCTTGGCGATCTCGGGGCCGGCGGGCCGTTCCGATTCGATGAGGTGCAGATACACATCCCCGAACTGGAAGAGGGTCCGCCGGGTGACGCCGACCAGGTGCGGCAGTTCCGTGCGGTCGGAGGCCGAGAAGAGCTCGGCGATCTCCGGAGCCGATCCCGGTGCCATTCGAGCGACGATCAGAGCGTGGTGCATCAGGGAGATCCCTTCGTCGCCACCGGACCGGCCGGTGGCACGTGGCCGGACGGAGCGTCGGGTGACGGTCAGGTGGCGGTGACGGCAGCGGCCCGCAGTTCCTGGTCGCGCTGTTCGATCTTGTCCCGGATGAGTTCCATCTGGATGCGGGAGTTCTTGTTGATGTGCACCGTCATGCCCTTGTCGTCGACCGGGGCCTCGGGCTTCATCGCGAAGTCCTGGGTCCAGTGCATCCGGGTCCCGCCCGGCACCTCGGAGTACTCCCAGCGGATGTCCATGTGCTGGAAGGGGCCGGTCTCCACACGGCGGGCCTGGACGGCGAGCCCCTTGCGGTCGGTCACGCGCTCCGAGACCCAGCTCCAGACCTTGCCGTTGTCGTCCGGGTGCATCGTCAGGCGGAAGGTCGTCTTGTCGCCCTCCCGGGAGAGCACCTCGACGGCGGCGTACTCGCTGAACAGCCGCGGCCAGTTCTCCAGGTCGTTGGTCATGTTCCAGACCAGGTCGAGGGGGGCCGCGATGGTGATCTCGTTCTCGGTGTGACCGGACATGTCAGGCTCCTGTCGTGGGGGCGGTGTTGACGAGTTCGAGGAAGTCGCGCGGTGTCTTGCAGCGCTCGGCGTCGGTCGGCATGGTCAGCGTCAGCCGGTTCTCCAGCTCGCCCACGATGCCGAGGAGGCCGAGCGAGTCGAGGCCGAAGTCGGCGAACGGCGCGTCCGACCGGTTCGCCAGATCCCGCGGGTCGACGGTGACGCCGGCGGCCGATTTCATCAGCGAGGCCAGCTCTTCGAGGGTCAGTTGAGCGTTCATGAGCGGGTTCTCCTCTTCACAGGGGGCTCGGTGCCGTTGCTCAGCGCAGGTTCTCGGGGGTCTTGCGCAGCACGAGGGCCGCGTTCGAACCCATCAGTCCACGGCTCAGCACCAAGGCCGTACGCAACTCGGCCGGGCGTGCCCAGCCGGTCACCAGATCGAGGTCGTGGCAGACGTCGACGACGTTGGGGGCGGGCGGCACCAACCCGTGCTCCAGGGCGAGCACCGCGGCCGCCGTGTCCAGGACGGGGGCACCGCAGTACGCCCGTCCGGTGCCGGTCTTGGGCGCGGACACCGGGACCCGCGACGCGCGCCGGCCGAGGACGTCCGCGAGCGCGAGGGCCTCGGCGTGGTCGGCCGCGGGCACGCCGAACGCGTCCGCGAACACCACGTCGATCTCCTCCGGGGCGCACTGCGCTTCCTCCAGGGCGCCGCGGATCGCGTGCGCCAGCCCGTCCCGGGACTCCTCCCACCGGGAGGGCCCGGTGAAGGTCGCGGCGTGACCGGCCGCGACGGCGCGGATCGTCGCCCCGCGTGCGCGGGCCGCCTCCGCCTCCTCGACGACCAGCATGGCGCCGCCCTCCGCGGGGACGAAGCCGCAGGCGCCGGCGGTGAACGGGCGGTAGGCGCGGGTCGGGTCGGCGACCGTGCTCAGCGAGTCGTAGCCGAGCTGGCAGACGACGGAGTAGGGGGCCAGCGGCGCCTCGGCCGCGCCCACGACGACGGCGTCGGTGCCCCTGCGGATCGAACGGCCGGCGTGCGCGAGGGCGTCGAGACCGCCCGCCTCGTCGCTGGCCACGACCCCGCAGGGCCCCTTGAAGCCGCCCCGGATCGAGATCTGTCCGGTGCTGGCCGCGTAGAACCAGGCGATGGACTGGTACGGGCCGACGTAGCGGGAGCCCTGCGCCCAGAGGCGCTGCAGTTCCCGCTGGCCGAACTCGCCACCGCCGGACCCGGCGGCGGTCACCACGCCCACCGCGAACGGTGAGTCCTGGTAGTCGGCGCGGCCGAGGCCGGCGTCGTCCAGCGCGAGGTTGGCCGCCGCCATCGCGAAGTGGGTGAACCGGTCGGTCTGGACGAGATAGCGCTCCTCGATCAGCGCCCCCGGGTCGAAGTCGCGCACCTCGCCGGCCACGTTCAGCGGCAGATTCTGGCACCCCTCGCGGGTGACCACGTCGAGGACGCTGATGCCTTCCTTGGTCGCCTTCCAGAAGGCTTCGGTGCTCACGCCGTTGGGCGCGATCACACCGATGCCGGTGACCACGCAACGACGTTCACGTGAGGAACTCATCGTGTCCTCCCACCCGGTCGGGTCAGTGCCACCGCTGACTGGAAGCCGCCGAACCCGCTGCCGACGGACAGCACCGACCGCAGCGGCAGCTCCCGCGCGGTGCGCGGCACGTAGTCGAGGTCGCACTCCGGATCCGGGGTGGTGTAGTTGGCCGTCGGGGGGACGACCTGGTGGGTCAGCGCCAGGACGCACGCCACGATCTCGATCGCCCCGATCGCGCCGAGCGAGTGGCCGACCATCGATTTGATGGAGCTCATCGGCACCTCGTAGGCGTGCGCGCCCAAGGACTTCTTGACCGCGGCCGTCTCGTGCCGGTCGTTTTGCTGCGTGCCCGATCCGTGTGCGTTGACGTAGTCGATCTGCGAGCCGTCCAGCCGGGCGTGGCCGAGCGCGCGGTTGATGGCCTCGGCCATCTCCAGCCCCTCCTGGGTGAGGCCGGTCATGTGGTACGCGTTGCCGAAGGTGGCGTAGCCGCGGATCTCGCAGTGCACGGTCGCCCCGCGGGCGCGGGCGTGCTCCAGCTCCTCCAGTACGAGTACGGCGCCGCCCTCGCCCATCACGAAGCCGTCGCGGTGGGCGTCGAACGGGCGGGAGGCGTGCTCGGGGTCGTCGTTGTTGGCGGACGTCGCCTTGATCGCGTCGAAGCAGGCCACCGTGATCGGTGAGATCGGCGAGTCCGAGGCGCCCGCCACGCTGACATCGACGCGGCCCTCCTCGATGGAGTGGAAGGCGTAGCCGATCGCGTCGAGGCCGGAGGTGCACCCCGTCGAGACGGTCTGCACCGGGCCGCGCGCGCCGATCTGGTCCGCGATCTCGGCGGCGAGCGAACTGGGTGAGAAGGCCCGCTGCAGATGGGGACCCGCCGGCCGGTGGTCGACGTCCCACCGGTCGCCGGAGCCGCTGACGGCGACGTAGTCGTGCTCCAGCCGCGTGGTGCCGCCGACCGCGGTGCCCAGCGACACCCCGATCCGCCACGGGTTCTCCGCCCCGGTGTCCAGGCCGGCGTCGCGGACGGCTTCGTCGGCGGCGACCCGCGCGAACTGGATGTACCGGTCCGAGCGGTCCACCTGCTCCTGGGTCAGGCCGTGTGCCGCGGGGTCGAAGTCGCACTCCGCGGCGATGCGGGAGCGGAACCCCGCCGGGTCGAAGAGGGTGATGCCCCGGGTCGCCGTACGGCCGGAGGTGAGGAGGTCCCAGAAGGCCGGCACGCCCACGCCGCCCGGGGCGACGATGCCGACGCCGGTGACCGCTACCCGCCGCGTCATGACACCGGCTCTATCCGTTCGGGGGGCTCCTCCGGCGCGGCGGCGTCGGTGCCCTCGGTGTCCACGTGGCCGAGTTCCGGTCGCGGTGCCAGCGGGCCGAGATGGAAGACCATACGGGCCTCCTCGTCGCCGACGTTGCGGAAACGGTGCCGTGTGTAAGGGGGGATCAGCAGCCCCTGGTCCGGCCGCAGCGGGTGCGGCTCACCTTCGAGGTCCACTTCGAGCAGACCGTTCACCACGTACACGAACTCCTCGGAGTACGGGTGGTAATGCTCGCCGATGCGCTCACCGGGCTGCACGAGAGCCATGCCCATGAAGCCGCTCGTGGCGCCCACCGCGCCGGGTGTCAGCATGGCGCGCAGATCGCCTCCGCGACGGCGGTTGGGCTGGGTTTGGCTGAGGTCCACGATGCGTGGGCGGTGCGTGCTCATGACTGTGCCTCCAGAGGTGTGGTGGCGGTGGAGAGAGGCCCGGGTCGCGGTGGCGAGGGGCCCGTGCGGCCGGACGCGCGGTCAGGCGTCCGGGGCCCGGCGGTCGGTGATGAGGTCCATGTCGATCCGCGTGAGGAAGCGCGCGAGATCCTGGTCCGAGGACAGGGCGCCGGCCACGTCGGTTTCGAGCAGCCGCGCCATCACGGCCCGCTTGCGAGGACCGGCCACCCCGAGCGCCCGGACGGGGTCGCTCCCGACGGGGACGCGGAGGTCGATGAGCCGGACGACGATGTCGTCCCGCTGGAAGATGGTGCTGCCCACGACGGGGCTCGCGGGGTCCTCCGCGGCCAGCTCGTCCTGCCGGGCCAGCATGCGGGCCAGCGTCATACCGCAGCCCTGGCGGGCCGGGTAGGACAGCGCGTGCCGGCGCACCTCGCCGGGGCCCTGGTCGTCGGCCGTCACGTGATGCACCGCGGGCAGGGCGGCCCGGGTGAAGAACCGCCGGGCGGAGTCCGGGTCGCTGAGGTCGCGCTCCTGCTCCAGGAACGGGTCGATGGCCTCCTCGACCGCCCTGACCTCGGGCTGCCGGGCGACGTGCCGCAGCGCCGCGACGAGATCGCCCTGTACCTCCACGGCGCGCACGACGCGGTTGCCGTGCATGAAGAGCGACGTGCGGCGCAGCCGGGTGGTGTCGTCGACGCGTGCCTCGGGGGAGCTGTAGCCCGCCAGGATCTCCGCGACCTGCGCTTCGCTGCCCGGCTTCACGGTGAAGGTCAGGGCGTGCCGGACGACACCGTCGCCGACGCGGGGCGAGGACTGGAGCCCGCCCTTGGGGAGTTTGGCGGCGACCGTGGCGACGTTCGAGGTCTCCCGCAGCACGCTGAAGCGCAGCGACCGGGTCTCGCGCACGCAGCCGTGCAACGGCTGCACCATCTCGACGTGTTCCTCACTGTTCACCCACGTCAGGAATTGCGGGGCGCTCTCCCACTCGCTGGTGATGAGCCACTGCGAGGGGTTCTCGATGGACTGGCACAGCTGGTCGGTGAGATGGCCGGGGACGGAGGCCACCTGGTTGCGCAGATGCTCGTACGCCGCGAGAAAGCGCTGCTGAGCGCCTTCGTAAAGGTCCAGCAGCAACACGACCCGAATCCGGGAGCCGTCGAAGGCGGACTGCGATATTCGGTCCGACAGCCTGGTCATCGTCGTCATCAGCTACGCCTCTCCTTCGGGCCGGGTGGCACCTGGCGAGGGTGGTCGGCCTCCCGCGGTGCCGAGCGAGGGACCCGGCGTGTGTGAACGGCCGCCCCTGGGGGTGGCCGTCCCGGGTTCGATGGTGATCGCGGGCCGGATACGGCGCGATATCTGTGAGCCAGTCGGGTGAAACGCGAGCGAAGCCGTCCCGGGCCGGGTACCACCACACCGCCAACTCCGTACGCACCTCGGGAGCAGGAGCCCCAATGAATCCCATCGCGGAAGCCAGGGTCCCGGTACTCATCGTGGGCGGATCCCTGGTGGGTCTGTCGGCCTCGCTGTTCCTGGGGCGCCTCGGCATCGACAACCTTCTCGTCGAGAAGCACTCCGACACCTCCCGGCATCCGCGTGGCCGCGGGAACAACGTCCGCACGATGGAGCTGTTCCGGGTGGCAGGCGCGGAAGGTCAGATCCGGCAGGCCGCTTCGGTCCTGGCGGACAACCACGGGATCCTGCAGGCCGGTTCGCTCACCGGCGAGGACCAGGAATGGCTGTTCAAGGAGATGGATGGCGGCGGGGCGCTGGCCCGCTTCAGCCCCTCGGGGTGGTGCCTGTGCAGCCAGAACGACCTCGAACCCGTGCTGGTGGACCGGGCCCGCGCACTCGGCGGCGATCTGCGCTTCGCCACCGAGCTGCTCACCTTCGACCAGGACGCGGAGGGCGTGACGGCGGTGGTGAAGAACCGGGAGACCGGGGAGCACACCACGGTGCGCGCGGACTACCTCATCGCGGCCGACGGCCCGCGCAGCCCGGTCCGTGAGCGGCTCGGCTTCGGCATGACAGGTCCGGGCGACCTGTTCCACAACGTCAGCATCACCTTCCGGGCGCCCGCACTCGCCGATGTGGTGGGTGACCGCCGCTTCCTGGCCTGCTACCTGACCAACCCCGAGGCCGACGGCACGCTGCTGCCGGTGGACAACCGCGAGCAGTGGGTCTTCCACGCCCCCTGGCACCCGGACCGTGGCGAGACCCTGGAGGACTTCACCGACGAGCGGTGCACGGACCACATCCGCAGGGCGATCGGCGTGCCGGACCTGGACGTCGAGATCACCGGCAAGGCTCCGTGGCACGCCGCCGAGCGGGTCGCCGAGCGGTACGCCTCCGGGCGGGTCTTCCTCGCCGGCGACTCCGTCCACGAGATGTCCCCCACGGGTGCCTTCGGCTCCAACACCGGTATCCAGGACGCACACAACCTCGCCTGGAAGCTCGCCGCCGTACTGCACGGCTCGGCCGGGCCCGGCCTGCTGGAGACCTACGAATCGGAACGGCAGCCGGTGGCGCGGGCGACGAGCGCGCGGGCCTCGGCCCGTTCCGCCGAGCACAGCCACCCCGGGTACAGCCCGGCTCCGGGGGCGGGGGGCCGCGGCAAGCCGGGCGGTGTGCTCACCGTTGCGCTGGCCTACCGCTATCCGCGCGGCGCCGTCATCGGCGTCGACCCGGAACTGCCGGTCGTGCCGGAAGGGATGCGGCTGACCGGCGAGCCGGGCAGCAGGGCCCCGCACATGTGGCTGCGCCGGGCGGACGAACGGCTGTCCACCCTCGATCTCTACGAGCGGACGTTCGTCCTGCTCACGGGCCCGGACGGCGCGGCATGGCGAGCTGCCGCGGCGGGCGTGGCCGAGCGCCTGTCGGTGCCGCTGGACATCTACAGCGTCGGCACCCGCCCCGAGGACGATCTGGCTCCCGAGGAGGGCGCCGACTTCGCCGAGGCCCACGGGACCACGCCGGAGGGCGCGGTACTGGTCCGCCCGGACGGGTTCGTGGCCTGGCGCGCGTCCGGCGCCGGGACCGACCCGGAGACGGAGATCGGCGAGGTGCTGGGGGAGCTGCTGCACCTCCCGGGGCGACAGTGAGTTGAGACGTGGTACTCCGCTTTCCCTCAACAGCCTTGAGGGAAAGCGGAGTTACGACGACACGGCTACCTGCTCACCGCTCGTTCGCAAGCTCCACCGTGAGGGAGCCCATGGCCTCGACGGCTGCCTTGTTGACCTCCGCGGCCGAGTCGGCGCGCAGCATGACGTGCCCGATGCGACCCATGTTGTCCTGCGGGTCGCCGACTTCGTCGCCTGGCGCCTTCGTCACGGAGGTCGCGACGACGTGTTCCCCCTGCGGAAGTGCGCCGACGCCGCGCAGGGTGCCCGCCCGCGGTGCGGTGATGAAGCGGATGGCGGCTGCCGCCTCGCGTCGCGGTGTCACGTCGGGTCGTCGGCCCAGTGTGGTCTGGAGGTAGGCGCGCGCCACGTCGATGCCGAGCGCGTCGTGGACCAGCCGCATGATGTGGTCGCCGGGCGGACGGGCCCCCACCTCGATGACCTTCGGGTGCCCGTGGCCGTCGACCTTCACCTCTGTGTGGGCGAGGCCGTCGCGCAGTCCCAGCGCGGCGAGGGCCCGGCCGGTGGCCGCGTACACGGAGGCGCGGACGTTGGGGGCCAGCTCGGCCGGGACGGTGTGGCCGAGTTCTGCGCGGCTCGTACCGGCGGTGGTGAACTTCTCGGTGATCACCAAGTGGTGTACGGCGCCCCCGAAGAGGACCGTCTCTACGCTGAACTCATCGCCGTCCACGTACTCCTGGGCGAGCAGGGTGGTGTCCAGGGCAATTCCGTGCGGGTACTTGTGGGTCTGGTGCTGGGCGAGCCGGGCGGCGTCGGGCAGTTCCTGGGCCGACCGGACGACGGACACGCCGATCGAGGCCGCGTTCTCGGCCGGTTTGACGACCAGGGGGTAGTCCCAGCCGCTCTCCTCGATCCGTTGCGCGAGGCCCTGTGGGTCGGCCGCGCTCACCGTGCGCGGGGCCGGCACGCCGTGGGCGGCGAAGGCTTCGGCCATGAGCCGCTTGTTGCGGCAGTGGTCGGCGCGTTCGGGGAGATGGCCGGGGAGCCCCAGCCTCGCCGCGAGCCGGGTGGCGAGGGGGGAAAGGAACTCCCAGACGGCGACGATGCCGTCGATGCCCCGCGCGCGGCAGAAGGTCTCCAGATCGTCGAGAGCCTTTTCCGGAGCGGCGAAGTCGGTGAAGGCCGTGCCGGTGACCTTCGTCCGCAACTCGGGGCGGTAGCGCTCGTACAGCTCCTCGTGGGTGGCGACATAGGTCTCCAGGCCGAGCCCGGCGGCGGCGGTCAGCATGTCCTCGCCCGCGGCGACGTCGGCCTCGATCAGCAGGACTTTCTGCACGGTGGGTTCCTTCCGGTGCGGGAGAACGGGCGGGTGGGGACGGCTGGTGGCTTCACCGTGCCGCTCGTCGGCGGAGCGCGGGAGCGAGCCCCAGCTGGCAGAGCGCCGCCACGAGGGCGAGCGCGGCGCAGCTGAGCCAGAGCGTGGTGGAGCCGACGACCAGGAGGCGGGTGCCGGCGATCGGCGCGATCAGGAAGCCCGTGCCCCAGGCCATGCCGATCAGCCCGTTGTAGCGGCCGCGGAGAGAGGCGGGTGCGAGGTCGGCGACGACTGCCGCGGTGATCGCGAAGACCAGGATCTCGCCCAGTGTCGACACCGCGACCGCGACGGCGTATCCGGCGGCCGTCGAGGCGGCGGCCGCCACGGCGTTGCCGCAGGCCGCGACGGCGAATCCGGTGGCGAGCACCCGGCTCTTGTCGAAGGCGGCCAGCCGATGGCCGATCAGCGGCTGCATCGCGATGACGACGACGCCGTTGATGCCCATGACGACGCCGTACGCGCTGCTGGACATGCCGGTGCCCGTCATCGCCAGCGGAAGCGTGGCGAAGGCCTGTTGGAACACGATCGCGTAGAGCACGATGATCCCGGCGAAGGCCAGCATCACCCGGTCGCGCCAGACGGTGAGGAAACCGCCGGCGCCGCGCTCCCGCACGGCCGGCCGGGTTTCGGGGATGGCGAGCCACACCAGCACCCCGAAGACCGTGCAGGCCCCCGCGTCCAGCCAGAACAGCAGCTGGTGCCCGTGCGACGCGAGATAGCCGCCGAGCACCATGGCGAGCGAGAAGCCGAGGTTGATGGCCCAGAGCAGCAGACCGTAGGCGCGGGTCCGGTCGGCGGCCGGTACCGCGTCGGCGACCAGCGCCTGGGCGGCGGGACGGAAGAGGTCGATGGTGACGCCGAGCACGAAGCAGGCGGCCACCAGCACCGTGAGGCTTTGGGCGTGGCCGAGCGCGAGCAGTGTGGCGCCGTTCGCCAGCATCCCGCCGGTCAGTGCCACCCGGCGGCCGAAGCGGTCCGCGAGGTAGCCGCCGAGCGGCTGGGAGATCACCGAGCCGACGCCGACCACGGCGAGGACGATCCCGGTGGTGCCGATCGGGACGTCTCTGACGCCCGTCAGATAGAGGCTCAGGAAGGGGTTGACCATGGAGCCGAGGCGGTTGACGAGGGACCCGGCCCACAGCACCCAGAACGCGCCCGGCAGTCCGCCCACCCGCACCCGGACGAACGCGCGCAGTCGCCCTCCGCCGTCCACGCCGGTCTTCGGGACGGGCACTTCGGTGCGGCTCACGGTTCACTCCTGGGGGACGGGCGGCAGGCCGCGGGGAGGACGCGTCGCGCGGCGGCCGCGGGTCGTCCGAAGACCGTCCTGCTGCTGCCCGGTGGGACGTGTGGGCACGCGGTCGTCGTCGGGTGCGTGGATGATGTCGGGCAGCGCCGGTGCCGTCGTACGGGCTGGTCAGCGCGCACGGCCGTGCCCGGTGGCCGGTGTCGCGGTCGGTGGCTCCTGCGCGGCCCGCCCTTGTGTGGGCGCGGCGGCCGGTCGGCTGGTGGGTGGCGGCGGGTCCGCTCGGGTCAGGTGACCGTCGGTCACCCGTTCCGCGAGCGCCGCGCGGTCGACCTTGCCGTTCGAGGTGGTGGGAAGGCCGTCCAGCAGGTGGATCTCCTGCGGAACCATGTACGCGGGCAGGGTCTCGGCGCAGAACTCCCGGAGGTCGCCCACGTCCCGCAGTTCGTGATGACGGGCGAGGACGACGAAGGCGGTCAGCTGGAGCCCGCCGCCGGGCTGCGCCAACGGCAGCGCGGCCGCCGCGGCGGCTCCGGGAAACTCCGCCAACCGCCGCTCCACCTCGCCCAGTTCGACGCGGTTGCCGTTGATCTGTACCTGCGCGTCGGTCCGGCCGCAGAAGTAGAACCGGCCGTCCTGCCCCTGGAAGGCGAGGTCCCCGGTGCGCAGGACGGGCTGTCCGGACTGTGGGGACAGCGGATCGGGGACGAGTGCGGAGCGGGTGGCCTCGGGGTCGTCCCAGTATCCGGAGAAGAGGGCGGGGCTGCGCAGATGGATCTCGCCGGGTACGCCGGGCTCCTCGATCACCGCGCCGTTGTCGTCGACGAGGAGCATCTCGGCGCCGGGGTGGGCGATCCCGATGGAGAGCTTCTCCATCGTCTCGGGCAGGGGCCGTGGCACCTCCTCGAACGAGCAGGCCATCGACTCGGTGGCGCCGTAGCAGTTGATGACGCGGGCGTGCGGCAGCAGGTGTTGGAGTCGGCGCAGTTCCGGAAGGGGGAATTCCTCGCCGCAGAAGAGGATGCCGCGCAGCCGGTCGAGTCCGGCCAGCCGGTCCGGCTCGTGGCGCAGCGCCTGTCGCCAGATCGACGGGACGCCGTTGACCTGGGTGGCCCCGGTTTCGCGCAGCACGCGGATCAAGTGCCGCGGCCAGCGCACGAGTTGCTGTGGGACGGGCACCACGGCTGCGCCGCTGCCCAGCGCCAGGCCGATGTTGAGCAGCGAGAAGTCGAACTGCAGCGGTGAGGTGCTGGCGATGCGGTCCTCGGGGGTGGCGATGCCGTACGCCAGCATGCCCCGGTAGAACGCGACCACCGCGCGGTGGCTCATCACCACACCCTTGGGATGCCCGGTGGTTCCCGAAGTGAAGATCATGTAGGCGGGGTCGGTGACACAGGCCGCCCGGCGCCTGGGCCGGCGGGGCGCGGGGGAGCGGGCGACCAGCAGGCCGTTCGGGCCGAACCGGGCGGTCGCGACGGACGCGGGGACGTCCGCGCGTTCACCGTCCTCCGACTGCAGATGCAGGTCCGGGAGGACGGCCTCGATGATCGAGAGCAGCCGCGGGTGCGGTGTCCCCGGGCTCACCGGGATGAAGGTGAGGCCGGCTCGGGAGCAGGCGAGCAGCATCGCGATGGACAGGGCGGTGGTGTCCGCCTCCAGGACGACCCGGCCGCCGACGCCGATGGCGAGGGCGTCGAGTGCGGCCGCGTAACTGTCCACCAGGGCGCCGAGTTCCGCGTAGGTCGTCACGGCCGGGGCGTGGCCGGGCTGTGCGGGCTCGATGACGGCGGGGTCGCCGGGGGTGTGCCGGGCCGGGTCGAGCAGGAGGTCGTGGAGGAATTCCCCCACGGCGTCGGGCCCGTTGTGCGGCTGCTGACTCACGTTGATGAGACCCCTCGTTTCTGCGCGAACGGTGACCCGGGCCGGGCGGGCCTGAGCCCACCGGCGGGTGGGGGCGTCGTCAGTCGGAACGGGCCCTGGTCATCGGCCCGGTCGACGGGTGGCATCGCCACCGCCCCAATGTTCCGTTGTCCGGAAACTTACTTCCGGAGATTGGCGATCAGGCTCTCATGTTGCCGGAGGGTGTGGCGTGTGAGGTGGGTCACTGTCGAGTCGAAAGGGTGCCGACCACGCGAGAGGGGCTGGTGGAGGCCCGAACGGACCGCCAAGTCGGGGGGATTTGGCTCCTGTTGAGGGCTCCGGGGGCGCCGGTGGGCGCCTTCGTGAGGAATTCGATCTGGACAGGCTTCAACAGACTGTGGCAGCGTCGGGCATGCATGGAACTTAGTTTTCGTATGCTGGAATTGCTCATATGGGGGAGCGTATGTCCGAGGCGAGACCGCTTTCGTTGGGTCAGCTCTCGGTTTGGCACGACATCCGCGGCTTGCCGGCCGCGCGGTGGCACGAGCCGAACAACGCGGCGGTCTGGCCCTTGCCGCCAGGTGTCGACCGGGCGCAGGTACGTGCGGCGCTGCGGGCGATCGTCGCCCGCCACCCTTCGCTGAGGACGCGCTACGCCCTTCAGGACCCGGACGTGCCACGCCAGTTGGCCCCCGACGATCCCCTCGACGAAGACCTCCGGAGCGTGGACGACTGCGGCGCCCGGCCCGAGGAGGTCGCCGCCGAGCTGGCCGCCGAGCCCTTCCACCTCGGGCGCCGACACGGCTGGCGGGCACGACTGCTCACCCGCCGGGGGACCCCGTCGCACCTGTTGTTCGTCAAGCACCACATCGCCGCGGACGCCTGGGCACAGGAACTGCTCCACCAGGAGTTCCGGCAGGCACTCGCCGACCCCGCACGCCTCGGCCCGCCCCCGCCCGGCCCCGCCGAACTCGCCGCGGACCAGCACACTCCCGTCGGCCTACGGCGACAGTCCGCCGCCCTCGACCACTGGACGCGGCTCCTCGCCCGCGCTCCGTCCGCCCCGTTGCCGCGCACCGCCGACAGCGCCGGCAGCGTCCTCCAGGGCACCCTGCGCTCGGCTCCCGCCCGCCGGGCCGCGCACGCCGTCGCCGAGCAGGCGCAGGTGTCGGTCTCCAGCGTCGTCCTGGCGGCCTATGCCCGCAGTGTGGCCCGGACGTGCGGCACCGACGCCCTGCTGGTGCAGCTGATGAGCGCCAACCGGTTCGCCGGTCGCTGGAAGGGCGTGGTCACCTCGATGAACCAGTGGGTGCCGGCCCTGCTCGACGACGCCCGCAACGACGACCTGCACGCGCTGGCCGCGGCAGTCCACTGGAGCGGTCTCACCGCCGTCCGGCACGGCATGTACGACGTGACCGCCGTCGCCGCGCTGCGCGCGCGCCTGCCCGACGCCCCCGAGCCGACCTGCGCCTTCAACTACGTGGCCGTACCGGGCAACACCCCACCCGGCGCCTCCGACGGGCGGCCGGAACCGGGCGACGACGCACCCGTCATCACCTGGGAGGAGCCCTTCACCACGATCGGTCCACGGTGTTACGCCCGCGCGCTGGAGACCGCGGACACCCTCACCGTGCGGCTCACCGCCAAGGACATCGGCCGGCAGCAGTGCGCGGACGTGCTCCTGGGCATCCACGAGGCCCTGCTGACCGCCGAACGGCGCTGACCGAACGGAGGGTGTACCCGGATCGCGGGACCGGACACGGCGGATGCGAGGTCCCACCGCCGTCCGGGTTCGCGCAGCGTTCCTCCCCACACGCGCCCTGAGGGGAGTCGCTGACCCGGCGCCCTCCGTACGACGAGGGCGACGTCGCCGCACCGCATCCGGCAGCCGTGCCGCGCACACCGCCCTGCGGCCGACCCGCCGCCCCGGCCACCCCTCCGCCTCGCCTCTGCCCGTACTGCCCCAGGAGCCCTCCCCGTGCCCGAACACGTGATGATCATCCATCGCTGGACCGACCACTACGCCGACTACGCCGCGTACATCGACCACGGTGTGCACCGCGTCAGCTACCTCACCACCGAGCGGGCCGCTCACCACCTGCCGACCGAACTGGCCGCCGGTGTACGGCTCGTGGACAGCACGGAGAACGTCAAAGCGGTCCGCGACGCCATCGCCTCCCTCGTCGAACGCGTCGGCCCGCCCACCCGGATCGTCGCCCTCCAGGAGACGGACCTCGACCTCGCGGCCGACCTGCGGGGCGAGTTCGCGCTGCCCGGCCCGCGGGCCGAGGACCTGGCTCCGCTGCGCGACAAACTGCTGATGGCGCAGCGTCTAGACGAAGCGGGCATCGCGGTGCCCGCGACGGCCGGGGCGCCTGACCACGACGCAGTGGCCGCCTTCGCCGCCCGGCGCGGCTGGCCGGTGCTGCTCAAACCCCGGCGGGGCACCGCCAGCGCCGGCATCACCCGGCTGGACTCCCCGGCGGCGCTCCGGGACCACCGCTTCCCCCGGGACGGCGATCTGCTCGTGCAGTCGTGGCTGCCGGACGAGGTCCTGCACGTCGACGGCATCTTCACCGGCGAGGCGCTCGGCGCGTGGCGTGCCTCGCGCTATGTGAGCACCTGCCTGGAGTTCACCACCGGCGCCGCCCTCGGGTCCGTCGAGATCGACCACCCCGAACTCCTGCGCCGCATCGAGGAGATCACCACCGCGACGGTCGCCGCGATGTTCACCGGCCCCTCCGTCTTCCATCTGGAACTCTTCGCGAGCGACACCGGCGCACTGACGGTCCTGGAGATAGGGGCCAGGCCCGGCGGCGCCGAAGTCCCCTTCATCTGGCGCGAAGTGCACGGCATCGACCTGATGGCCGCGGCCTTCGCCCACCAGACCGGCGCCGAGGATCCCTCCGCCCGCTGTGTCGAGGACCCCACCCGGGTGGCGGGCTGGCTGCTCGTACCGCCCTCCGCGCCGATGCCGTGCCGGGTTCGTTCGCTCACCACCCGCCACGAGCCCACTCGGTACGCCGAAGTCCTCCCGGAGGTCGGCGCGTTGCTGAGCGGCGGCGGATACGAGCACGCCGGGGCGCGCTTCCGCTTCCGCGGGGGCAGCAGCGCCGAAGTGGCGGACGCCGTGCAGCGCACCGTCCGGGACACGGCTCTGCGGTGCGTGCCCGTCGACCGCGAGGAACCCGCACAGCTCGTCATCGTGGGCTGCGGCAATCCGCCGTACCGCAGATACGCGCTGGACGCTGTCGCCGCACGGGTCGGCACCGGGCTCGTCCAGCGCACCGACGTCGACTGGCAGCGCGCGTACGTGGGGGACCGGTTCCGTGTCGCGGACACCTCCGACCCCTCCGCCGTCACCGGGGCGGTCGCCGCCCTGCTGGCCTCCCACACCGGCCCCGGCGCCGTACTGACCTGGGACGAAACGCTCCTGGAGACCACCGCCGAGGCCGCCCGACGGCTGGGCCTGCCGCATATGAGCCCGGAGGCCGTGCGGCGCTGCCGCGACAAGCTCACCACCCGCAGGCTGCTCGGAGCCGCCGGAGTCCCCTCGGCCGGATTCCGCCATGTGCGCACCGCGCAGGAGGCGTTGGTGGCGGCGGAGTCGCTCGGCTGGCCGGTTGTGGTCAAGCCCCGAGCCCTGGCGGGCAGCATCGGCGTCACCCTCGCAGCCGGCCCAGGCCGGCTCGCGCACGCCGTCGAGCAGGCCCTCACCGCCACCTTCCCCGGCATCGGCGCACGGGACGGCGCCCTCGTGGAGGAGTATCTGTCCGGGCCGGAAATCAGTGTGGACTGCGCGGTGTTCGACGGCGCGGTACGGGTCGTGAACGTCGCGCACAAGCGCCTGGGCTTCGCGCCGTACTTCGAGGAGACCGGCCATCTCGTCGCCCCCTGGCGCGCCGAGCCCTGGGCCGACGAGGTACAAGCCGTGGTCACCGACGCGCATAACGCGCTCGGCATCCGCACCGGCCTCACCCACACCGAACTGCGTCTGACCCCCACCGGGCCACGCGTCGTCGAGGTCAACGGCAGGCTCGGCGGCGACTTCATCCCGCTGCTTGGCACCCTCGCCACCGGCGTCGACCCGGTCGCGGCGGCCGCCGACATCGCCCTCGGCCGTACGCCCGAACTCCGTCCCACCCGCGACCGATGCGCCGAGGTCCGCTTCGTCTACCCCGAGTGCGACGGCGTCGTGGACAGCCTCGACCTGTCCGCCGCCGCGGCCGAGCCCGGCATCGTCGAAGCCGTCGCGCTCGCCGCTCCCGGCAGCCGGCTGCTGCTGCCGCCCCGCGGGATCGTGCCGCGGCTCGCCGCCCTGCTCGCCGTCGGCGAGACCCCCGAGGAGTGCGCCGCCGCCCTCGACCGCGCCCGGCACGGCGTACGGCACACCCTCATCCCGCTTCCGTGACCCCACCACCGGCCAACGAAGAGAGAAACCCATGACCTGGATTCTGGGAGTCAACGCGCCGCCCACCGGCTGGCACGACAGCGCCGCCTGCCTCCTCGACGGCGACGGCGAGATCATCGCCTTCTCCGAGGAGGAGCGGTGCAACCGGCACCGGCACTCCCTCTACCGCAAGCCGCTGAGCGCCGCCCGATTCTGCCTGGAGCAGGCCGGCATCCGCGCGGCCGACATCGACGTGGTCGCCCTGGGCTGGGACAGCGAGCAGCTCTACCCGCGCCGCTTCGCCGACGACGCCGCCTTCCTCGCCTACGCCGTCGGACTGGACTTCGGCGACCGGCTTCCGGAGGTCGTACGCGTCCCCCACCACCAGGCGCACGCCGCCTCCTCCTTCTACGCCTCCCCGTTCTCCAAGGCCGGCGTGCTGGTCATCGACGGACACGGCGAGAACGAGTCCTCCACCATCTGGACCTACGAGGACGGCGCGGAACCCCGCCAGGAGCGCACCTGGCAGCGCACCGCCTCGCTCGGCTACGCCTACGACGCCGCCTCCACCTGGCTCGGCTTCTCCTTCCTCAACGCCGGCAAGACGATGGGCCTGGCCGCCTACGGGCGTGCCGGGCAACTCGACGTGGAATCCCTGGTGGACATCGAGGCGGAGGACTTCCGCCTCGCCGTCGAACCGCTGGCCGAGAGCCGGGGGAGTGCCACCGCCGACGAGATCAAGGAGCAGTACGACACCGTCGTCGGCCGGTGGCGGGAGCGCTACACGAAGATCGCCGGCGCGGACGGCCCGAGCGCCCCCGAGGAGCGGCTCACCGAGGACCCGAACGCGATCCTCGTCGCCTACACCGCGCAGCGCCTCATCGAGGAGACCGTCACCCATCTCGCCTCGCTGACCCGCAAGGCGTCGGGCGTCGAGCAGCTGTGCCTCAGCGGCGGCGTCGCGCTCAACTGCAGCACCAACGGCACCCTGCCCGGCCCGCTGTACGTCCCGCCGGTGCCGCACGACGCGGGGGTCGCGCTGGGCGCCGCGTGGACCGTCCGCCCGCCGAAGCGGCGCACCGGAGCACTGAGCCCCTACCTGGGAACGGACATCGACGGCCCCGGCGGCACCCCGGTCCGGGCCGGGCTCGACACCTCGGATCTCGTCCGCAGCGACCTGGACATCGACGAGCTGGCCTCGTTGTTGCTGGACGGCCGGGTCGGCGCGGTCGCCCAAGGCCGCGCCGAGGTCGGCCCGCGCGCCCTGTGCCGCCGGTCGATCATCGCCGTGCCGAACACCGCGGACGTCAACACCCGCGTGAACGTCATCAAGAACCGGGAGCAGTGGCGCCCCTTCGCCGGCGTCACCCGGCCCGGATACGGCGCACGGCTCTGGGAGCAGCAGGAACACCTCAGCCGCTACATGCTCGGTGCGGCCAGGGCCACCGCACTCGGCCGCAGCGTCGCCCCCGGTGTCGTCCACATCGACGGCACCACCCGGCCGCAGGTGCTGCACTCCGACGAGGCGCCGGCGGTGGGTGCGGCTCTGGACGCGTTGGAGCGGCAGGGCGTGCCCCCGGTCCTGCTCAACACCTCCTTCAACGACAAGGGCGAGCCGATCGTCAACACCGCGGCCGACGCACTGAGCGCCTTCCAGGCCATGGACCTGGACTTCCTGGTGCTCGGCGAAGAGCTGTACCGCAAGCGCGACCGGACGGGAGGGGTGCGCTGATGCCGGCCGCTCCGGCGGAACCGGCCAGGTTCCGTGCCTTCGGCCCGCGCCACATCGACGAGATCGCCGCTCGCCACGGGCTGCCGGACGACATCCGGGAGACGGTGCGCCGGATCTCGCTGGTGCTGCCCTTCCGCGTCAACAGCTATGTGCTGTCCCACCTCATCGACTGGGACCGGGTGCCCGACGACCCGATGTTCCAACTGACCTTCCCCCAGCGCGGCATGCTGGCGGGGTCCGACGAGGACCAGCTGGCGAAGCTGTCCGCGGACCCCGCCGACAAGCTGCTGCTGAGGGAGGCGGTCCAGGAGATACGCGGCCGCCTCAACCCACACCCCTCCGGGCAGCAGCTCAACGTGCCGAGCCGCGACGGCGTGCAACTGCCGGGCCTCCAGCACAAATACCGCGAGACGGTGCTCTACTTCCCCGGCCAGGGCCAGACCTGCCACGCCTACTGCACCTACTGCTTCCGCTGGGCGCAGTTCATCGGGGACGCGGATCTGCGTTTCGCCGCCCCCGACCCCCGCGGCCTCATCGACTACCTGGGCGCGCACCCCGAGGTGCACGACGTCCTGGTCACCGGCGGGGACCCGATGGTGATGTCCACCGAGCGCCTGCGCAGCCATCTGGAGCCACTGCTGGGCGTCGACTCGGTGCGGACGATCCGGATCGGCACCAAGTCGGTGGCCTACTGGCCGCAGCGCTACGTCACCGACCCGGACGCCGACGACGTCCTGCGGCTGTTCGAGCAGGTCGTGGCCTCCGGGCGGCAGCTCGCGGTGATGGCCCACTTCAGCCATCCGCGCGAGCTGGAGACCGACCTCGCGCAACGGGCGGTGGCCCGGATCCGGGCCACCGGCGCCGTGGTCTACTGCCAGGCGCCCCTGATCGCGCACGTCAACGACGACGCCCGGGTGTGGAGCGAGCTGTGGCGGGCCGAGCTGGCGGCCGGCGCGGTGCCGTACTACCTGTTCGTCGAGCGGGACACCGGACCGTACGACTACTTCAAGGTGCCGCTGGCCCGAGCGGTGGAGATCTTCACCGAGGCGTACCGCACGCTGCCCGGACTCGCCCGTACGGTGCGCGGCCCGGTCATGTCGGCGACGCCCGGCAAGGTCGTGGTCGACGGGGTCGAGGAGACGCCCGAGGGATCGTACTTCCAGCTGCGGATGCTCCAGGCGCGCACGCCCGCCCTGGTGGGCAGGCCGTTCCGGGCCCGGTACGCGGCCGATGCCGCCTGGCTCGACGACCTGGAGCTGGACCCCGCCACTCCCGCCGACATCGCGGCAGCCGTGAGCGGAGCCGCGCCGTCCGCGACCGGACCGGCCCGCTCCGGAGCCCGCACCGAAAGGAACGCGACATGACGGCCGTCAGGGTGGCCCCGCCCTCCCCGAACCTGGCGCTCAACCAGCTGGTGGACCAGCGCCGCGCCGACGGGGAGCGACTGGTCCATCTCGCGTTCGGTGAGGCCAGGCTGCCGGTGCTGCCGCAGCTGACCGCACAGCTGGCCGCCGGTGCGGCGCGCTCGGCCTACGGTCCGGTGGCGGGCGCGCAGGACGTGCGCGAGGCGGTGGCCGGCTACTTCACCCGCCGCCGGCTGCCCACGGATGCCGACCGGATCGTCGTGGCGCCGGGCAGCAAGCCCCTGCTGATGGCGCTGCAACTCGTCATCCCCGGCGATGTGCTGCTCCCGCGGCCCGCCTGGAACACCTACGCACCCCAGGCGGCGTACGCGGGCAAGCGGGTCTTCGGCGTGCCGATCCCGCCGGAGTGCGGCGGTGTTCCCGACCCGGGTGTACTGCGCGAGACGATCCACCGCGCGCGGGCCGGGGGCGGCGACCCCCGGCTGCTGGTTCTCACCCTGCCCGACAACCCCACCGGCACCCTCGCCCCGCCCCGGGTCGTCCGCGAACTGTGCGCGCTCGCCGAGGCCGAGGACCTGCTGATCGTCTCGGACGAGATCTACCGGGACATCGTCCACGACCCGGCTGCCACGCCCTTCCTCAGCCCGGCCGAAGTGGCCCCGCACCGCACCGTCGTCACCACCGGACTGTCCAAGACGCTCGGCCTCGGCGGCTGGCGGATCGGTGCGGCACGGTTCCCGGCGGGCGGTACCGGGGCACTGCTGCGGGACGCGGTGGTCGCGGCGGGCAGCGAATTGTGGTCGACGCTCGCCGGGCCGATGCAGCAGGTCGCGCAGTACGCCTTCGGGGAGCCGCCGGAGATCGTCGAGCGGATGCGGGCGAGTGCGCGGCTGCACGGCGCGGTGGCACGGGCCGTGCACCGCGTCGCGGTCGACGCGGGCGCCAGCTGCCGCCCGCCCACCGGCGGCTTCTACGTCTACCCGGACTTCGAGCCGCTGCGCGAGCGGTTGGCCGGGCGGGGAGTCACGGACTCGGCCTCCCTCGCGGGCCGCCTCCTGGACGACTCGGGAATCGTCGTGCTGGCCGGTCACCTGCTCGGCGACGACCCGCGGGCGCTGCGCTTCAAGGCCGCCACCAGCCTGCTGTACGGAGACCCGCGGCAACAGGAGGAGGCACTGCACGCGGACGACCCGACGCGTCTGCCGCACATCGCCGGTGAACTGGCCAGGATCGCCGAGGCGTTCGACCGGCTCGCAGCCGCCGGGTGAGCCACCGACCACAACCGCCGTCCTACCGTCGTCCTGAGGAGACATGTTGAAGGAAATCCCTCCCACCCGGGAATCGTTCGCGGCACTCGACGCCGCGGCGGAGCGGCTGCTGGCCGGCCTGGTGGGCCTCGACGACCACGGCATCGGGCAGCCCTCCACGCTTCCTGGCTGGACCCGCGGCCACGTCCTCAGCCACCTGGCACGCCAGGCCCCGGCCCTGGAACGGCTGCTGGAATGGGCCCGTACGGGGGTGGAGACCCCGCAGTACGCGTCCCGCGAGGCCCGGGACACCGAGATCGAGGCGGGCGCCCACCGGACGGCCGCGGCGCTGGTGGCGGACGTCCGGGAGACCGCGGCGCACTTCCGGCGCACCGTCGCGCGGCTGCCCGCGCCGGCCTGGCAGGCCACCATCCGCCCGTTCACCGGTGAACTGTGCACGCCCCGGCGGATCTTGGTGATCCGCCTGCGGGAACTCGAACTCCACCACGTGGACCTGGCCATCGGCTACCGCGTCGACGACATCCCCGCACCGGCGCTGGAGATCATTCTGGCCGATGTGCTCGGCTACTACGCCGAGGCCGCGGACGTACCGGACTTCACCCTGCGCGACGGTCAGGGGGCGGTGCTCGCGCGCTTCGGCACCGGCGGCCCGGTCGTCTCCGGCAGCCGCGCGGCCGCGCTCGGCTGGCTCTCCGGCCGCACCGCCGGGTCGGGTCTCGTCTCGACGGGGGAGCTGCCCGTACTGCCCAAGTGGCTCTGAACGGCCCGGCAGAGAACCGCACTTCGCACCACCCCCTCCGAGCATCGACGACCAAGGAACGTGAACGGAAATGGCAGACACAGCGGAACGGGAACAGTTCGCGCTCGGCTCGGTCCACACCGGCCTGCTCGACTGCGTCCAGGTCAATCTGGCGGTGCTCGCCGACCACCACCACGGGGCCGGGACGCATCTGCGCCTCGGTGCGGCCCTGCACTTCCGCTCCTGGGAAGGGACGGGCGGGCTACCGACCGTCGACCCGCCGCTGGCCGAGCACCTGGGCGCGGCGCCCCGCCTCCTCGGGCTGCGGGTGGTCACCCGCGAGCGCCTGCCCCGCGCCGGCATGCTGGCCGCGCTCACCGAACGGGGCGGAACGCACTACGCCGTCGCGGACTCCTTCCACCTTCCCTGGCTGCCCTACTACCGGCAGACGCACATGGAGCACAGCTTCCTGATCGCCGCCGGAGCGGGCGGCTGGCACATCACCGACGCCTACCGCAGCGAGACCCAGTGGGGCCCGGCGGAGCCCGGCCACTGGCTGCTGTCGGCCAAGGACCTGGCGGACATCGAGTCGGCCGACGTCCTCACGCTGGAGCGGACGGGCCAACCGCTCTCCGCCGCGCCGCCCGCGCTCTCCGCGGACGAGGCCGCGGTGCAGAAGTATCTCGACGCGTACGACGCCTGCCCCGACCGCGGCCGCGCCGTCGAGCAACTCACCGTCGAGACCTGGCTGTTGGCCCGCGCTCGCAAACTCCATGCGAAGTACCGTGCGCGGTGCGCCGGCCGGAGCGAGGAAACCGATGCCGAGCGCGCGCACCTGCACGCCTGGGACAAGGTCGTCGAGCAGACCTACCTCGCCCACCGCCGCGTTGCCCGGGGCCGCGCCGAGCCACCGGGCCTGGTGGACCGGCTGCGCGAGGCCCTCGCCGCCGACCGCACCATCTTCCGCGCCGAGCCCGCCGCCCCCTCGGCGCCGGACGACGCGCTGCGCGACCGCGTCGCCGCCGTCGCCGGTGCGGTGCTCGGCGTGCCCGCCGGCGACCTGCTGACCGGCGCACCACTCGACTCCTTCGCCTCCTTCAGCTCCTTCCGGCTGATCGAGATCATCGAGCGGCTGGAGAACGAGCTGGAGCGGGAGTTCGACGCCGACCTCCTCATCCCGGAAAACCTCCGCCGGGTCGACGACCTGTGCCGCCTCGCCAGTTGAACCCACCCCGCCACCCACGAGAGGACTCCGCCATGGACTCCCGTTTCACCGAGCTGCTGCGCCCCTTCCTCAAGCACGCGGGCGCCGACGAGACCGTCATCGCCCCCGAGACCGACCTGCGCAAGCTGGGCGTCGACTCCATGCAGGCCATCGAGCTGCTGTTCGCCGTCGAGGACACGTTCGGGATATCCCTGCCGGACGAGGAGCTGAACGACGCCACCTTCGCCACCGCCGGCAGCCTTTGGGGCGTCATCCGCGCCCAGCTCCCCGACGCGCCGACAGGCCAGGTGACCGCATGAGTACCCCGCCCACGGCACCGTCGGGCTCCGCACCCCTTGATATGACGGACGCTCTGGCCGAGGTCGCCGAGGTCACCGAGCGGCATGCCGCGCGCACCGACGAGTCCGCGCAGTTCCCCGTGGAGGCGCTGGCCGCCCTGCGCCGCACCGGCCTGCTCGGCCTCCTCGTCCCCACCGCCCACGGCGGGCTCGGCGGCACCGTCCGGGATCTGGTGTCCGCCGCACAGACCCTCGGGCGCAGCGATATGTCCGTCGGGATGATCTTCGCGATGCACTGCCAGCAGACCGAGGCGGTCATCCGGTACGGGCACGAGCGGCTGCGCAAGGAACTCCTGCCGGGGATCGCGGCGGGGGAGATCTATCTCGCCTCCGTCACCACGGAAGCCGGCAAGGGCGGCCATCTGCTCAGTGCGCAGGCACAACTGGCGGACGTGGGCGCCGACTTGGTGCTCGACCGCTTCGCTCCCATCGTCACCGGCGGCCTGCACGCCGACGGCTTCCTCATCACGATGCGCAGCCCGCGGGCCGAGGCCACGAACGAGGTGTCCCTGGTCTACGCCCACCGCGACGCACTCGACATCAGCGGATCGGGGGACTGGCAGCCGATGGGCATGCGCGCCAGCCACAGCGTCGCGCTCCGGCTGACCGGCAGCGTCCCCGCCCACCACGTGGTCGGCGAACACGGCGAGTTCCACCGCATCGCCGCGGAGATCTTCGGCCCGCTGGCACACCTGGGCTGGTCGGCGGCGTGGCTCGGCACGGCCGCGGGGGCCCTGTCGCGCGTGCTGCGGCTCCTGCGCAGCCCGGACGGGCGCGCCCGCTTCGATCTCACCTCGGAACTGCTGCTCACCCGCATCGCCCGCGCGCGCCAGCGCCTGGACACCGTGCACGCCCTGCTGCAACAGACCCTCCGGACGCTGGAGTCCGGCCAGGACCTCTCCACCCCGGCGCGTCAACTCCAGCTCAACGCCCTGAAGATCACCGCGTCCGAGCAGTGCTTCGCCGCGGTGGACGACCTGATCGCCGCGCTCGGCCTGCGGCACGGCTACCTCAAGGACTCGCCGACCCGACTCGAACGAGCCCTGCGGGACCTGCGCTCCGCGGCGCTGAACTACAGCAACGACCGCCTGCTCCTCGCCGACGGCAGGCTGGCACTGCGCGACCAAGGAGTCAGCTTTGCCTGACACGCCGCAGGAACCGCCCGCGCGGGAAGTGTCCGCGCCGTCGACCGTCACGGCCCTGCCCGGCGCCACCGGCCACGCCGCGCTCGACGCGCTGCCGCGTACCGCGAGCGGCGCGCAGGTCTGGGCCGCGCTCGGCCGCGCCGGCCTGATCACCCCGGCCTACCGGGACGGCGACGTCCGGACGGGAGCCGATCCCGACGGGCTCGCGCAGCTGCTCGCCGCCGTCGACACCCGCTTCTCCCTCGCCGCCACCCTGTCGGTGAGCGTCCAGTTGGCCACCGCGCTGCCCATCCTCGCCACGGGCCGTTCGCAGGTGGCGCAGGACGCGCTCGCGAGCGCCCTCACCGGCCGGGCGACCGTCGCCCTGGCAGCCACCGACGTCACCGCGGGCACGGACCTCACCGCCCTGCGCACCCGGGTACGGATCGACGATGACGCCCTGGAGGTGACCGGCGAGAAGAACTGGATCGCCAACACCACCACGGCGGCCTTCTTCCTCGTCCTGGCCCGGCACCGCCCCGGCCGACACTTCACCCACTTCACCTGGGTACTGGTGCCCGCCGACGCCCCGGGCGTCACCGCGGGCCCCGCGGATTCCGTCCTGTTCGCCGACTCGGGCGCGGGCCATGTCGTCCTCGACGGAGTGCGGCTCGACCGCGACCACCTCCTGGGCCGGGTCGGCTTCGGGCTCCCGCTCTTCGCCCGCCACATCGCCACCGAACGGCTCGCCGGAGCGCAATGGGCCGTCGCCCTGTGCCGCCGGGTCCTCGACGACACCCTCCGCCACCTCTCAGGGCGCCCGCACGGCGAGGGAACACTGTGGGACCTGGACGGCGTGCGCCAGAGCTTTGCCGCCTGTCTCGTACGGGTGCGGGAACTCCAGGCACTGGTGGTGTACCACGCGGATCAGGTGGCGGTCCGCCACGACACGACGGCCGCCGCCACCCTCAAGGCCGCCGCGGGCGCCACCGTCAACCACGTCCTCACGGAATGCGGCCAGCTGTGGGGAGCGGCCGGCTTCGCCACCGGCGGCATCCAGGAACTCCGGGCGCAGGCAGCGCTGTTCGGCATCGGCGGCGGGGCGAACGAAGTGGTCCTCGGCGCCGTGGCGGACGTCGCCGATACCGTACTGGCCGACATGGCATGGACGGCGCGATCGTGACGGCAGCTCTCATGGTCGAGGACCACGTCTGGGTCAGCACCTCGGCCGTCGGCCGGGTGGCGCCCAGCGCCCACCGCGACGACCTGCGCCGCGCGGACGCCCTGCCCGAGTGGCGTGCCCGCGAATTCCTCGCCGGCCGCGCACTGCTGCGAGAGCTGATCACCGAGGTGCGCCCGGCCCTGGCCGCCGCGGGCATCACGACCGACCCGAGAGGAAAGCCCCGGCTGCACGGCCACCCCACGGTCGGCATCAGCGTTTCGCACAGCGGGGGCGCGGTCGCCGCCGGGGTCGCGATCGGGCGCGACCTCGGCGTGGATGTGCAGCGGCCCGACTCCGCCGTCACTCCGTCGTTCGCCCGCCGACTCCTGCACGGGCACGCCCACCGGATCACCGCACTTCCCCCGGCGCGGGCCGCCGAGGAGGTGGCGTGGGTGTGGACCGCCCAGGAGGCGTGCGTGAAGGCCGGTGGGGAAGGCATCTCCGGTCGCCCCTGGACCATCGACGTGCCGCCGGGAGCGCGGGCCGGCAGCTGGGGCGACTACCGCTGGCTCAGCCTGCGCGACCACTCGCCCCTCCCGCTGAGCTGCGCGTTCTCCGCCAAGCACGTGACGACGAGCTGACCCGTCGCGCATCCCGCACAGTCCCTCGCCGAGGGCACCACGAGCCGCGGCGACCCGAACACCGCGCGGGCCTCCCACGGACGACAAGACCCCGCACACGAGAAAGGCGAACGGTGAGCATGCCCGCCGAACGGCACACCCTCTACGACTGGTTCGCGGCCTCGGCCGCCCTGCACAAGGACCGCTCGGCCCTGGAGGTCGGCGACGTCACGCTGACGTACGCCGAACTCTCGGCCCTCGCCGACGGCCTGGCCGCCCGGCTGCTGAGCCACCTGCACGACGCGCCGCCCCGCCGGGTGGGGCTGCTGGCCGGGCGCAGCGTCGTCGCGTACGCCGGCTACCTCGCCGTCCAGCGCCTCGGCGCCGCCGTCGTCCCCCTCGGCCCCTCCTTTCCGGCCGAGCGCAACGCCGCGGTGGCACGGGCCGCGCGACTGGACGCCGTACTGGCCGACGCGACCGCCGACCACTCAGGCCAACTCGCCGCTCCCACACTGACGTTGACCGACCCCCAACTCCAGTCTCTCCTGGCCTCGCTCCCGACCTCGCTTCCCAGTCCTCCCGCACGACCGGACGACCTCGCCTACATCCTGTTCACCTCGGGCTCGACGGGCGTCCCCAAGGGCGTACCCATCCAGCAGCGCAACGTCTGCGCATACCTCGACCATGTCGTCCCCCGGAGCGGTGCCGCCCCCGGCGCCCGCTTCTCGCAGACCTTCGACCTGACCTTCGACCCCTCGGTCCACGACATGTTCACCGCCTGGGGGAGCGGCGCCACCCTGGTCGTACCGACCCGGGGCGAGCTGCTGTCACCGGTCCGTTTCGTCAACCGGCGCGCGCTCACGCACTGGAACTCCGTGCCCTCGGTCATCTCGATTGCCCAGCGGCTGCGGGCCCTTGCCCCAGGCAGCATGCCGACGCTGCGCAGCAGCATGTTCTGCGGGGAGCCTTTGACGCTCCAGCAGGCGGCGGCGTGGCAGGAGGCAGCTCCGCACAGCGCGGTGGAGAACGCCTACGGCCCGACCGAACTGACCGTCACCTGTAGCACCTACCGGCTTCCCGAAGACCGCGCGAGCTGGCCGGAGCCCGCCAACGGCACGGTGCCGATCGGAGCCCTGCACCCAGGTCTCCAACTACGCCTTCAGGAAGGGGAGTTGTGCGTAAGAGGCCTCCAGCGCTTCCCCGGCTATCTCGACCCGGCGAACAACGCCGACCGCTTTCTCGCGCCCGACGGATCCCCGTACGATCCCGCCACCGCGCTGACCGACGCCCACTGGTACCGCACCGGCGACCGCGTCGGACCCCTGCCCAAGGCTCCTGGTGACCCCGGCGGACGGGACGCCCCGACCGGTGGTCCCCTGGTACACCTCGGGCGGGGCGACCAGCAGGTCCAGGTCCATGGCTACCGCGTCGAACTCGGTGAGGTCGAGGCGGCCCTGCGGGAGGTGCCAGGTGTCATCGACGCGGCCGTCCTCCCGCTTTCCACCCCCGCCGGCATCGAACTCGCCGCCGCCTACACCGGCTCCGCGCCCCAGGAGGACGCTCTCCGCACGGCCCTGCGCCGCCGACTCCCTGCCTATATGGTGCCTGCCACCCTGACGGGGATGGACGCCTTGCCCCTCAATCGCAACGGCAAGATCGACCGGGCGTCGCTCGGCGAGGTCCTCGGGAGGCCGGGCCGGCTCCCTTGACCTGCTGCCACAAGGCGACAACCGGGAGACGTGAAACGCACCAGTGGCGCCGGGGCCCGTCCTGCCCTACTGCTGGAGGGCCGACAGGGTGGCATCGAGGTCGGTGGTGCGGGGGCGGTTGTGGGGGAGCTTGGACAGGGCGGCGGCCATACCGCAGGTGTCGGTAGCCGCGGAGAAGACCAGTCCGCTCCCGATGGCGGCGGACAGCCAGCGGGCGGCGCGGTAGCGGGTGCCGACCGCGAGGCCGAGGAGGACCAGCGAGCCGGCGGCGAGCCGGACCTGGCGTTCCATGGGCCACACCGTGGTGGCGCCCTCGGCCCGCTCCAGCCCGTGCCCCTGGTCGGCCCAGGCGCTGGTGCCGCCGGTGAGGGTGGCTGCCGGGACGTCGGCGGCGGCCAGCTTCTCGCAGGCCGAGACCGAGCGGCTGCCCGAGGCGCACACCAGCAGCAGCTCGCTGCGGGCAGCCGCGGCCTTGAGGGCGGCCAGCGCGGTGCCGAAGTGGTCCAGGGGGATGTTGTGGGAGCCCGGGAGGTGGCCGGCGGCGTATTCGCCGGGAGTCCGTACGTCGATGACGGTGTACTCGTCGAGGCGGGTGGCCGCCTGGTCGGGATGCAAGGCGGTGGGCGTCGTCATGGGTGGTGGTTCCTTTCCTTTGCCGGGGTGACCCGGCCAGATCAAAATACCCGGGGGTTGTGACCGCAGCATTGCGTGCGTGACGACGGTCGGGCCGGCCGCTTCGGCGTCCGCGAAGGTGTCGTCGACGCTTACCACCTCCCGCCCGGCGGCGTCCAGCAACGCCGCGGCGATCGCCGCGCGCATGCCTCCCTTCCGGGCCCGCGGCTCCCGGCCCGAGGCGCCACGCCATGGTGGCGGCCCTGCTGAGCAGCCCTTCCACCCGTCGCGTACCCGACGCCACCCCCAGGAATCCGACCGTCCGGGGCCGTTGCGCTGTCGCCCGCGCGCTACGGCCACCCACGTCGGCGGGGCGTGCCGACGCGAGACGCACGGGGGACCGGAACGTCTCGGAGCCGTGGGGCGTACTCAGGGCATCGGAGACCCGGAGCCGCTGACTGCCGGCGGCGCGGCGGGCGCCGGGTGAGGCGCGGTGTCGCCTCGGCCGGGCAGCCTTGTCGCCAGGAGTGCCCCGAGCACCGCCACGGTCGCCAGGACGAGCAACGTCGGGCCCATCGCGGAGGTGAAGGCGTCGGGCGTGTGCGGTCCGGTGTGGTGTGGCCGGTGGATGGCGGTGCCGGGCGCGGCGAGTGCCATCAGCATCGTGGCTGCCGCGACCCCCAGCGCCGGCCCGAGGTTCATCGCGGTTTGCTGGAGCCCGCCTGCCACACCGGCGGAGTCCACCGGCGCATGGCGCACGATGACGGCTGTCGCGGTGACCATCACCGTGCCGAAACCGGCGCCCAGCAAGAGAAAACAGCCGCCGGTCGTCACCGCGGTCGACGCCTGGTCCAGCCGGGACATCACCAGCAGGCCGACGGCGACGAGAATCATCCCCGCCACGGACGTCCGGCGCGGCCCGTGCCGGCGCAGAAGCACAGCGGCAACCGGCGCGCCGAGCACCATCATCGCGGCCAGAGGCAGCACTCTCAGGCCGGTACGGAGCGGGTCCAGCCCGAGGACGTCCTGCAGGAAGTACGTTCCGAGGAACAGCGCGCCGAACAGTGACGCCGATGCGGCGACCAGCACGCCCAGCGCCGCGGCGATGGCCGGAGCGCGCAGCACGGTCGAAGGCACCAGCGGGCTCGCGGTACGCCGCTCGTGCCGGACGAACGCGGCACCGGCCGCTGTCATCGTGAGCAGTCCCAGCGCGGTCGCCGCCGTCCAGCCGGTGTCCGGTACGCCGACGAGGGTGTGCACCAGAGCCACCAGGGCGACCGCGAGAAGGCAGGCGCCGGGAAGGTCGAGCCGGACCTCGCGGGTCTTCTCCGGTGCCGGGATCCGTACGGCGAGGGCCAGCACACCCATCACGAGGGCGGGCGCCACGTTGAGGAAGAAGACGGCACGCCAGCCCAGTGGGGCGGCCAGCGCCCCGCCGACGACCGGGCCGGCCGCGGCTGCCGCTCCGATGGCGCTGGTGCGCAGGGCGATGGGCATGCCGAGCTTGTCGGGCGGATAGGCGGCGCGCAGCATCCCGAGCGTGGCCGGCTGGAGCAGTGCGCCGAAGACTCCTTGGGCGACGCGCAGTCCGATGACCCACGCGACGCCGCTTGCCATGCCGATTCCCGCGGACGTCGCGCCGAAGCCCAGCATCCCTACGGCGAAGACGCGTTGATGGCCGTACCGGTCGCCGAGGCGACCGGCGAAGACGAGCAGGCTCGCCACGGCGATCAGATATCCGGTGCTGGTCCACTGCACCTGTGCGAACGTCGCGTGCAGATCCCTCTGCAGGGTGGGCTGCACGACGGTCAGCAAGGTTCCGTCCAGGGCGACGATCACGGCCCCGGTGATGCTGCCGGCGAGGGTGAGGCGCTGAGCGAGCCGTGAACTCATGAGTCGTCCGCTCCCAGATGCGCTGCCAACGCGGCGTGGAGCAGCGGCTCGACATCCGCCACACCGGAGGCGAGCTGGAGGCTGCCCCAGCCCCACAGCTGGGCGATGCCGTGCAGGTTCGCCCACAGGGCACCCGCGACCACGGGCGGCGGCGCGTCGGGGGTCGGCTGTGCCCGCGTGACGAGGTCGACGAGGGTGTGGAAGAGCGGCAGGCTCGTCTCCCGAAGCCCCAAATGATCGCTGCGCAACAAGTCGTGACGGAACATCAGCTCGAACATGCCGCGATGGGACAGTGCGAAGCCGAGGTAGACGTGGCCCAGCGTCATGAGCTGCGCGCGGGGGCTCGCCTGGCTGTCCCGAAGTGCGTCGCCGACCTCGCCGGTGAGTTCGGCGAAGCCCTGTCGGGCGATGGCGGAGAGCAGGGCCAGGTGGGTCGGGAAGTAGCGGCGGGGGGCGCCGTGCGAGACGCCGGCGCGGCGGGCGATCTCCCGCAGGGACAGCGCGGATATCCCTTCCCTGTTCACCAGGTCGACCCCGACGTCCACCAGACGGGCTCGAAGTCCCACGTCCTGAGCATTCATGGTCACTGTCTACCAGGAGCGAGTAGACACTGTCTACGCGCGCACCCGGCGCTGGTCCCACACCCGCTTCGATTGCCGTCCCCCACAAGCGCTTCGGGGATGCGCGGACCCCGGACCGTCTTCCTCGCCGCATCCCGCGGTACTCGTCACCGTCCGGACGCTCCATCAGCCCGGAAGAGGGGTATCACCTCTGCGAATCCCCTCTCGCGTCTCCTGGAGTCGCACATGATTCATTCCGATCCCCTGCCCGGCGACATCGGGCTCACTCAAATCTCCGGCCATGTGGGCCGGTTGATCCGTATCGGCCAATGGCTGAACGGCAACGGATTCGCCGACTATCAGCACGCGTTCCTCGTGCTGCCCGACAACCAGCTGCTGGAAGCGGAACCGGGCGGGGCCCGGGTCCGGCCGCTCTCGTCCTACGAGGGCGTGGAGGTGTTGTACGTCTGCCCGTCCGGCCTCTCCGAGCGGCAGCGTGCGGACATCTGCTCCGCGTCCCGGGCATACGTGGACGTGCCGTACAGCTTCCTCGACTACGTGGCGATCGCCGCCCACCGGATCCATCTCCCCGTCCCGGGGCTGCGCCGCTATATCTCCGCCACCGGGCACATGATCTGCTCCCAGCTCGTCGACCAGTGCTACAAGGACGCCGGCGTTCACCTCTTCGACGACGGCCGCTGGTCCGGATATGTGACGCCGCTGGCGCTCCACCGGCTGCTGGCCCGCTGACAGCACCCGGCGTACGACTGCGGGCCCGGTGCACCTGCCGGACCCGCAGCGTCAACACCCGCACCACACACGGAGCCTGCTCCGCCCGCGACGTGTCAGACCGTCACAGGTCGGCCTCCTCGCCGAGGTACAGTCCCGCGAACGCCTGGGCCGCGGACTCGGAGCCCAGCAGCCGCCGGAGCCGGGCCGCGGCGGTGCCCGCGCGGAACCGGTCACCGGACGAGGCCCCGTGCATCACCTCCGACAGCCACTGCGAGAACTCCTGGTACTGCCAGACGCGCCGCAGACACGCCTCCGAATAGCCCGCCAGGCCGCTGTCGTCGCCCTGGTAGTGCGTGATCAGCGCGCCGGCGAGCAACAGCGCGTCGTTGATCGCGAGATTCATGCCCTTCGCCGCGATGGGCGCGACGAGATGGGCCGAGTCGCCCGCCAGATAGAGGCGGCCGTACGCCATGGGCTCCACAACGTAGTTGTGCATGTCGAGGACCACCTGCTCGATCAGCGGCCCCTCGGACAGCGGCGGGGCACCGGCGGCGCCGAGCCGGATGCGCAGCTCCTCCCACACCCGTGCGTGCGGCCAGTTGGCGGGGTCGTCGCCGGGCGCAACCTCCAGGTAGTAACGGGTGACCTCGGGGCTGCGGGCCATATGGGCACCGAAGCCCTGCTCGTGGATGCCGAAGACGACACCGTCCGCGGACGGCGGCGCCTGGGCGAGCAGCGCCAGCCAGGCGACGCCGTGGTGGTGACGGGTGATGACCGACCGGTCGGCGGGTATCGCCGCGTGCGTCACCCCGCGCGCGCCGTCGCAGCCCGCGATGAAGTCACACTCGACACGGTGCCGCTCGCCGTTCGACGGATCGGTGTAGGACACGGCGGGCCGCTCGCCGTCCAGGCCGCTCAGCACCACGTCCCGCACGCCGAACCGCACATCGCCGCCTGCCCGGTCCACGTACGACGCGGCGAGGTCGGTGACCAGCAGCGGCTGGGGGTAGACGAAATGGCGTCGGCCCGAGAGCTTCGCGGTCCGCACGGTATGCCGCTGCCCGGCGACCCGGAACTCGAATTGCTCCTGTTTCTCGGCGCGTTCGAGAATGCGATCCGCCAGCCCGTGCCGGGCCAGCGCGTGTACCGCCCACTCCTCCATGAACCCGGCACGTGGCCGCTGCTCGATGAACTCCCTGCTCTCCGCCTCCAGCAGTACGCAGTCGACCCCGGCGTTCCGCAGCAGATTTGCGACCGTCAGCCCGGCGGGCCCGGCACCGACGATCGCGACGGAGGTGCGCGTGAGGGTGGGCGAGGAGGAGGACACGACGTGAAGTTCCCTTCGGGACAGGGGAGAAGGAGTCCTCGCAGTATGGCGGTCGGCAGCGCCGCACGCCCCGGCGCCCCGGCGCTGACCTGCACCCATGGAGTCGTATGGGAAGGTCGCCCCAAAAGGTTCCCTCTGCTCCACCACCCTCGGTGATGCCACGGAACCGGCCGCCCGGTGCGGCGTCTCAGGTGGCGGTGATGACCAGTGCGGCCTGGTCGTCGAGGGTGGAGCTGCCCGCGAAGGCGGTGACCGCGGAGGTGAGGAAGTGCAGGAGGGCGGCGGAGGTGGGGGGAGCCGGCCGGAACACGCCGAGGGCGTCCACCAGGCGCTCCTCCCCGAAGAACTCGCCGTCGGCGGAGCGGGCTTCGGTGATCCCGTCGGTCACCAGCACCAGGCTGTCACCTGGATACAGCTCGACGCTGCCGGGGGAGCCTTCGAAGCCGGGGTGGATACCCAACAGCAGGCCCGGTTGCACGAGTTCCTCCACCGTGCCGTCGGCGCGGCGTACGAGCGGGGGCACGTGGCCGGCGCGGATCAGGTTCAGCGACAGGTGGGACGAGGCGTGCCGCAGCTCGCCGTAGACCAGCGAGACGAAGGTGTCGACGTCCTCGGGGTCGGCGTTCAGCGCGTCATTGACGGCGCCGACCACCGCCGACGGGTCGGTCAGGAGACGGGCGGCGGCCCGTGTGGTGTGACGCACCAGGCCGGTGGTGTTGGCCGCCCGGGCGCCGCGTCCGCACACATCGCCGATCATGATCGCCCAGCGCTCGTCGGGGAGCGGGAAGACGTCGTAGAAGTCGCCACCGACGTCGAGCCCTTCGCCCGCGGGGTGGTAGGACGCCGCCAGGTCGGCTCCGGGGATCACCGGCAGTGCGGGGGGCAGCAGGCCGGCCTGCAGATCGCGGGCGAGCTGGACGCGGTCGCTGAACTGGTGGGCGTTGTCGGCGCTCGAGGCGGCCCGGCGGGCGAGCTCCTCGGCGAGGGCGATGAGGTGCTGGTCCGGGGGCCGGTCGGTCGCCAGGAGCGTCATGACGCCGAAGGTGCGTCCGCGGGTGGTCAGCGGGGCGCACACGTAGCCGCTGACGCCCGGCTGCCCGCAGAGCCCGGCCGGCGAGTCGCCGCCGTGGTCGGTCTCGGTGGCGCCGGAGGCCAGTACCCGGGCAACCGCCTCGTCGACCTTGCCGCGGATGGCGGGGGAAGCGAGCAGGTCCTTCTTGGCCGGGCTGGTGGCGGCCACCGCGATCTGCCGGATCCGGCCCTCCTCCAGGACGTGGACGGTGCACAGCGGCGCGAGCGCCGGCACCGTCAGCCGGGCCAGGCACTGGAGACAGTCGGCATAGTGCGGCTCGCGGGTGATGGCGGTGCTGGCCTCCAATACGAAGGCCAGGTCCTCCCGTGCGGCCCGTTCCCGCTCCTGGGCGGCACGGCGGGCCGCCGCCGTATGGTGCCGTTCGATGGCGAGGGCGGCGATGCGGGCGAAGGCGGTGCTCAGCGCGATGTCATTGGGCTCGGGAGCCTTGGGCGAGCGGTGGTACATCGCGAACGTGCCGAGCAGCCGGCCGTCCGCGCCCTGGATCGGGGTGGACCAGCACGCCGCGACCTCGGCCCGCTCCGCCAGGTCCCGGTAGTTCTCCCACAGGGGATCGGTGAAGATATCGGTGACGATGACTGTCCCGAGCTTATGGGCGGCCGTCCCGCATGAGCCGACGCCCTCACCGATGGCTATCCCGTCGATCGCCTCGTTGTAGAAGGGCGGCAGACTCGGGGCGACGCCGTGCCGCAGGTGCAGCCCGTCGACGTCGGCGAGCAGTACCGAGACGATGGTGTCCGGGGAGAGCTCCTCGATGGTCCGTGCCATCCCGAGCAGGATCTCCTGCAGTGGGGCGTCGCGGGCGATCTGCTCCAGCAGAATGCGCTGCTCGGAGGCCAGCAGCTGGGCGTGGTGGAAGGCGGTGGTCTCCACGGCGAGCACGATCACCCCGTCGATGCGGCCCGCCCCGTCGCGGCGGGGCTCGTAGGTGACGTCGAAGAATCCCTCTCGCTCTTCACCCGGCCCGCCGATGACCAGCCGCCCGCCTCGGGCCCGGTAGGCGGTCCCGGTGCGGTACACCGCTTCGAGCCGGTCCAGGACGCCCTGCGGTACGAGTTCGGGAATCACCTCACGGGCCGGCTTGCCGACGCTCGTGGCGTCGCCTCCGAAGACCTCGAAGAAGGCCGGGTTCGCGGCCTCCAGCAGAAGCTCCGGGCCGTGGAGCGCGGCGAAGATCACCGGTGCCTGTCCGAACAGGTCCGCGTACTCGGTGTCACGTGCGTTCGCGTACTGCTGGGGTTCCGTGACCGCCGCGACACGCTCAGACCGTATGGACATGACCGCCCTCTCCGCCCGGCTACGGAATCATCTGGCTCCCACCGAGCCGTCCGCCTTGTACCGCATTCTCCGTGCTTATTCCACTTTGACACACCCGGAAACCGTTCCCGGGGGGCCGGTAGGGCCGATCTCCATGGCGGAACTTGTGCCCGGGGTGCCGCGCCCGACGTGAGAGGAGGCGAGGTCATCGGCGCGCGGCGGCTCGGGGAAGGGCCAGGGGGCAGCTGGTCGGGTGGGCGGCCACGGCGATGTGCCGCGGCCGCCCGGTGCGCCGGGCCTGACAGCAGGTCCGGTGGGCTGGGCCCGTAGGACCGGCTGGGCCTGATGGGCCGGCCTGATGGGCCGGACGGGACCGGACGGGCAGGAAGGGTTCGACTCCAAGGGCTGATCCGCTCGCCCTCAGAAACGTCCCGGCCTCGTCCCGCTGTCCCGCCCCGCCGGATACGTCAGGCGCCCGGTGGCACCCGCGACGCGGGCACCCCGGCCGGCCGGCCGGTCCCCCGGGTGAGGCGGTATCCCCCGATCCCCGCCAGGGCGGCGAGGAGTCCTCCCACCGCCGTCCAGATCCACCGGTCGGACCACCGCCCGGAGGACCAGCCGCCCTCCGGCTCGCCCATGGCCGTGGCCGGCCGGGACGACGCGCTCTCATCGGGCTGCGAGGACGCGGTGGCAGCGCCCGGGACCAGGGGAGCGGCGAGCGAGCCGTCCACGGCCCGTGCGCCGCCCTCGTCGGTCGTCGTGGCCTCGACCTCGGCGTGTACCGGCAGACCGAGATCATCCTGCGGAAGATCCACGACGGTCAGGCGGAGGTAGTAGCTGCCCGGCAGGGGATCGTTCGCCCACGGTTCCGCCCAGGCGCGGACCGTGCGCAGCGTGCAGGACAGCTCGACGGACGAGGCGTCCGCGGCTGCCACCTTCGTCTGGGCGCCGTACCTGCACGACTGACGCCGGCGGAGCCCGTCGAACACATCGAGCCGCCAGGTGGCCGCGCCCTGCCGGGCGGACTCCGGCAGCTTCACCTTCGCCGTGACGGTGGCGCGCTGCCCCGCATCGACGGGGACCACCCAGTACAGGTAATCGCCGGTGGACGCGTCGGCCGTGGCCCGCTGCCCCGGCCGGACGGCGGTCGCCGTACGGAAGGAGGTGCCCGCCTCGGTCGGAGCGGCGGCCTCGGCGTCCACGCCGGCGCTCGGACTCGGTGCGGGGCTGTCGGCAGCGGCGGTTCGCGCCATACCGAAGAGACCGGCACCCGCCAGCACCGCGGTCATCAATACGCCTACGGTACGCATCAGTTGGTCCTCCATACGGTGACGCGCAGGCGGGAGATCCAGCCCCACAGCAGTCCGGCCAGCAGTCCGGTGAGGGCCAGGAACCCCAGCAGCCACCAGCCGTGGCCGAGGCCGAAGGAGGCCACATCGGAAGCGTCGCCGGGCCCGTCCACCACGTCGACGGTCAGCTCGACGGGCAGGCCCGGATCCGTCTTGACCGAAGCGGGCGCCGAGAAGGAGTTGCTGACCTGAAGGCAGACGGTCTCCGCCGCGGGCTTCGCGTCGTCGTCCCCCGCGTCGCGTGGCGCGGTGGGGTAGCGCAGTCCGGACGAGATCACATCGGTGCGCCCGTCGCCCGCCTCCGAGCCGCGGACGATCTCCCGGCCGTGCACGGTCGAGGCACGCAGCAGGACCCCGTAGTCGTTGTTGACCGCGCGGTCCGCGGCGATGCTCACCGACGCCCGCAGCTCCTGACCGGGCTGGACCTCCACCCGGTACCAGCGGTGTTCGGCGAACTTCTCCCGGTCGGTGTAGAGCCCGGCGGCCAGCTTCGGGGCGTCGGCGCACTGCGCGGTGCCCTTGGTGGCCACCGGTGTGACGACGGGATCGGCGGCGCGCTCCACCAACTGGTGTACGCGGTCGCGTAGTTGCTCGGTGTGCTGCACGGAGGTGTAGGTACCGCCGGTCGCCTCGGCGATACAGCTCAGCTGATTGCGGGTCTTGGCGTTCGGCAGCAGCCCGAGCGTGTCGACGACGAGGTGGATGCCCTCGGCGGCGATGTCACGCGCCACCTGGCACGGGTCGAGCGGGGCGCAGGTGTCCTCGCCGTCCGTGATGAGCACGATCCTGCGGGTTCCGTCGCCGCCCTTGAGATCGCGGGCGGCACCCAGCAGGGCCGGGCCGATGGGCGTCCAGCCGGTGGGGCGAAGGGTCGCCACCGCCGTCTTCGCCTCGGTCCGGTCGAGCGGCCCGACGGGGTAGAGCTGCCGGGTGTCCTTGCAGCCGACCTTCCGGTCCTCGCCCGGGTAGTTGGCGCCGAGCGTGCGTATGCCGAGCTGGACCTCGTCCGGCACCGCGTCCAGCACTTCGTTGAACGCCTGCTTGGCGGCGGTCATCCGGCTCTGTCCGTCGATGTCACGCGCGCGCATCGAGCCGCTGACGTCGAGCGTCAACTCGACCTTGGGGGAGGGGTGGGAATCCGGCTCATCAGCCGTGGCAGGTGTGGGAAGCAGCCCGACTGCCAGCGCGGCAAGCAGCCCGCACACCCCGGCCGCCCACCGTTTTCTTATGATCATCGCCGGATCGTAATGAGATTCCGGCTCCGCTCCAAAACGAGACCCGATCCGCCGTGGCTCGGGCGCCGTTCGGGCCTGCGGTATGCCGCTTCGCGGGCCACCGGAATCCTCGCCTCGGTTCGTGCCCTGGGGCGCGACGTCCGCCCGGGCGGCTGGCATCCTGACCGCATGCGTGTGCTGATCCCCCTTCCCGATCGCGACTTCGACATCACCGAGGTCGCGGTGCCCTGGCGGTTGCTCACCGATGCCGGCCACCGGGTCACCTTCGCCACCGAGCGGGCCGGCACCCGGCCCGCGGGCGATCCGAAGCTGCTGACCGGAGTCCTGTTCCGCCGGCTCGGTGCCGCGGAGGAGCCGAGGCGCTACTACGACGAACTCATCCAGAGCGCGGAGTTCGCCGAGACGGTGAGCTGGGGCGAGCTGAACCCGGACGCCTTTGACGGGCTGATCCTGCCGGGTGGGCACGCGCCGGGGATGCGGCAGTACCTGGGCTCGGCGGTTCTGCAACAGCAGGTCGGCGCATTCTGGGCACTGGACCGTCCGGTCGGCGCGATCTGCCACGGCGTCCTGGTCGCCGCGCGGACCCGTACGGCATCCGGCGCCCCCTGCGCTGCCGCTCAGGCGGAAGCCGGTGATGCGGTCGGCGACCGTAGTGTGCTGGCGGGCAGGCGAACGACCTGCCTGCCGAAGTACATGGAGCGCTCCGCCTACCTGGCTACTGCCTGGCGCCTCGGGCGCTACTACCGCACCTACCCTGCGTACGTGGAAGACGAGGTCAGGGCAGCTCTTGACGAACCGGACGGGCGGTTCGTCCGGGGGCCCAGGACGCTTACCGCGCGTGGCACGGCGGCCGACGACACGCCGGCGTTCGTCGTGCAGGACGGCAACTACCTCTCGGCCCGGTGGCCGGGAGACGCCTATCTCTTCAGCCGCCGGTTCCTGGAGCTGCTGGAGACCTACGCCGGATCGCGGGGCTGACCCGGAGATCCATGGACCCGACGGCTCCCGTGTACGGCCGGATCACAGCTGCCAAGAGCGCAGGGGTTGCTGGTGCTGGTGCGGCAGTTGGGGAAGAGTGCTGCGGGTGACCACGACGCGGACATGTGAGATGTGCGGCGCCGAGTTGCCCTCCCCCATCCCGCACGGGCGAGACGGCAAGGCCAGGGGTGGCCGACCCGCCCGCTACTGCTCCGGCGCCTGCCGGCAACGCGCGTTCCGCCGCCGCGCCGGTCGTCAGGAGATCGTCCGAGGAGGCTCCGGTGCGCCGGAGGCGACAGATCCACTCGACGGGACGGCGGAGGCGCCGGGCGGTGGGCTGCCGCGGCCGCTCGACGAGTTCATCGGCCGCGAGCGTGAACTCGCCCGTCTGCGCACCCTGTTGAGGTCCACCCGCCTACTGACCCTCATCGGTCCCGGCGGGGTCGGCAAGACCCGGCTCGCGCTGGAACTCGCGAGCCGGGTGCGCATCGGCCGACGGGGACGCGCCCAGCTGGTCGAGCTGGCCTCGCTCCGCGACGGCGAGCTGCTGCCCCAGACCGTCGCGGTCGCCCTGAGGGTCGGCGAGCGCGGCGGCCGGGCCGGCGTCGAGGCCCTCGTCCACGCATTGGGCACCCGCAGCATGCTGCTCGTGCTGGACAGCGGTGAGCATGTGATCGAGGCCTGTGCGCAGCTGGCCGCGACCCTGCTCAGCCGCTGCCCCGGCCTGCGGATTCTCGCCACCGGCCGGGAGGCCCTGCGGGTGCCCGGCGAGGTGGTGTTCCGCGTGGGGGTGCTCGCGCTCGCACCGCACGGCGAAGAGCCCGGCGCGGACGGGCAGCAGCGGCCCGCGGAGGCGGTCCGGCTGTTCGTCGCGCGCGCCCGGACCTGCGCACCGGACTTCGCGCTGCGCCCCGGCAACGCGCCTACCGTGGCCGAGATCTGCCGGCGGCTGGACGGCCTGCCGCTCGCCGTTGAACTCGCGGCCCGCCGGGTCGGGGCCCTGTCTCCGGCGGACATTTTGCGGGGGCTGGACGACCAGCTCGGCCTCCTCACCGACGGCAGCCGGACGGGGCCGGGCCGACACCGCGGACTCGGCGCCGCGATCGACTGGAGCCATCTGCTGCTGGAGCCCGTGGAGCGGATCGTCTTTCGGCGCCTGTCGGTGCTCGAAGGCGGCTTCGACGCCGCCGGGGCTGCCGCGGTCTGCGCCGGCGGCCCGGAGCTCGGTACAGAGGCGGTGCGGGAGGCGGGCCACGGGGCGCCGCGGGCAGCTGGAGTGCCTTCCGACCAGGTGCTGCGGGTGCTCTGCGCGCTGGAGGCCAAATCCTTGATCGTCAGGGTGCCCGGCGACGAACCGAACGCGGCTCGGTTCCGGCAGCTCAGCGCGATTCGCGCCTACGGGATCAACAGACTCACCGAGGCGGGAGAGCTGCACGCCACCTGGCACCGCGCGCTCGACCGGCTGGCCGGCCAGGCCGCCGAGGATCACGGTTCGGTATTCGCCGACGCCGCCGTCCGGCCGCTCGCCGCGGAGCGGGAGAACCTCGCGGCGGCCGTCGCGTACACCACCGGCCGGCCCGACGCCCGCCATGTCACGCTCGCGCTCGCGCTGGCCCGACTGCACTACCACCAGGAGCAGTTGACGCTCGCCCGCGTTCTGCTGACCAGAGTGCTCTCCGAGGCGGAGGACGGTGGGTTCCGGGGTGCGGCGCTGGCACTGGCCACCCGTTCGGCCTGTCTCCAGGCAGATCACGGAGCTGCCCTCGCCTTCGCCGAGGAGGCGGTCACCGTGGCCCGCGCGCGGCGTCGGGCCGCAGACGTGGCCAACGCGCTGGACGCGCTGGGGGCCGCCCGCCTGTGCCGGGGCGAATTCGCCGAGGCGGTCACCGCATTCGCCGAGTGCCTCGACGTGGTCCGCCCGCTCGGTCACCCGCTGGACACCGCCCTGTGCCTGCACCATCTGGCCTGGGCGCTGCTCCAGACGGGCCGGGCGGCCGCGGCAGACGAGCTGATGGCGGAGTGTCTGCCCACGCTGCGGGCCGAGGCCCCTCCGGGTCAGGTGATGGCGGCACTGCACACCGCCGGCGCCATCCGGTTGGCTCAGGGGGACACCGGCGGCGCTGAAAGGCTGTTCACGGAGGTGCTCCGCCAAGCGCCTGTGGAGAGCTATCACTCGTTGTATCCGCTGGAGGGTCTCGCCATCGCGGCAGCCGAGCGGGGTGACGCGGAACGGGCACTGCGGCTGTCCGCGGCGGCCGTGGAGATGCGTCGGCGGATCGACACGGAGCCCGAGGCGCACTGGCAGCAGCAGGTGGCCGCGGCCGCCGCACGAGCGAGGGAGCGGCTGCGCCCCGCCGCCGCGGACTCGGCCGTGACCGCGGGCCGCCGGCTGCGCGGAAAGCCGCTGACCGCGTACGCCCTGCGACACGCGGACAGCGCGCCCGCACGCACCGCCGCGGCCGGCCACCACCCCTCCGCCGTCGAAGGGTCTGTCCCCGACCCGCCGGAAGGTCTCGGCGACGCCGAGCACGCCGGATACGCGGGCGGTGGGCCGGCGTTGACGGCGCGGGAGACGGCGATCGCGCGGCTGGTCGCCGAGGGATTGACCAACCGTCAGATTGCCGCGCACCTGGACCTCTCCCGAAGCACCGTGGCGGGACATCTCGACAGGGTCCGTGACAAGTCGGGGCTCCGTTCCCGTACGCAGATCGCGCTGTGGATCTCAGGTCGGTCCCCGGGCCCCGCGCGCTGAGGAACCACAGTCCGCCAAACACCCTCCGCCCGGCTTGCCGCTCGCGGTTTCGTCACGCGCGCAAACTCACCGGTCATCCGATCCGTGTACGGAACGGCGCGGCCCCGGAAACTGTGCGGAACAGGGCGCTCCGCGGCTGCCTGAGCGTGCGGCTCTTCCCACCGGGGCGCCCTGCCCGCCGAGTTGAAGCGACGCTCGACTCGATGCCGATTCACCTGGAGATGCGATGCAGTACGACGACGAAGCGGAACCGGCGGCCGACGGCGCCGAAGCCCGGCACCAGGACGCCATGAACGTCACGGACGTCACCGACGTCACGCAGGGCAATTCTCGAAGGGCGTTCCTCAGGACCACTTCCGCGGGCGTGACCTCGGTCGCTCTCGCGGCAACCGTCACAGCCTCGGCGGCCTCGGCCGCCGCGGCGCAGCAGCCCGTCCCGACCTCCGCGCCGAAGCAGCCGTCACACGTGCGCCCCGCAGGGCTCACGAAGGCCGTCACGCCCGCCTGCTCCGGGCAGGAGACTCCGGCTTCCGTCGAAGGCCCGCTCTTCAAGCCGGCCTCCCCCGAGCGCGGTGACCTCGTCACCCCGGGTACACAGGGGGTGCGGATCGACCTCACGGGAGTCGTCCACGACACCGGCTGCACCCCGCTGCCGGGCACCCTGATCGAGTTCTGGCAGTGCGACCGGAACGGTGACTACGACACCTCGGGATTCGCCCTCCGTGGCCATCAGTACACCAACAACCGGGGCGTCTACCTGCTCCGGACCATCATCCCCCGTGACTATTGGGGCCGTTGGGGGCAACGGGCACCGCACATCCACACCCGGGTCCAGGCCCCCGGGAGTCCCGTCCTGGTCACCCAGCTGTACTTCCCCGATGACACCGAGGCATACGGCCGGGACTTCGCCGCCCTCAACGTCGCGGACAGGCTGCACAACCGCGCCTGCACCATCGCACTCACCGCACGACCCGGCGGGGCCTACTCCGGCACCTTCGACTTCGTTCTCAAGACCACGGCCTGAGTACCCGCCGTTCACCACCTGAGACCCACACCTGACGGAGGACAGCATGACGAAATCGTCATCCACCGCCCCGGCGCGGGGGCCGATACGCCGCCGGGCGCCCCTGCTCGTGGCGCTCGCAGCCGCCGTGGCGGCCGCGCCCCTCGCCCTGGCCGCCCTGGCCGGTGACCCCGCCGCATCGGCGGCACCCGCAGCGGCTGCCTCGCACGCAGGCACATGGCAGCGCACGCCGGTGCCCGTGGCCAAGGGCGACTTGGCCGGCATCGCCGCACTCAGCGACACACAGGCATGGGCCGTGGGCTACCGGCTGAAGAGCGCCACCGCCCTGGAGGCGGTCGCCCTGCGCTGGGACGGCGCGGCCTGGACGCAGGAATCCACGCTGCCGGCCAACAGTTTTCCGCAGGCCCTCGCGGTTCGGTCGGCCGACGACATCTGGGCGGTCGGGTCCGCGACGGAGCACTGGGACGGAAAAACCTGGACCACCCGTCCCCTGGACAGGGATCCGGCGGGCCGGGTCGTCCCGGACGCCGTGGCGACCGCGCCTGGCGGTCAGGCATGGACGGTGGGGCGGGCCATGGCCCGGTCGGTCAAGGACGGCGTGCCGGCCGTCCAGTTGTGGGACGGCACGTCATGGAAGCGACAGACCGTGCCCGACGTGGGCACCGGTGAGCTGAGCGCGGTGACAGCCGTCGCCGCCGACGACGTATGGGCCGTGGGCACGTCGTACACCGCAGACGAGAAGTCGCCGCAGACGGCTCTGCTGCTGCACTGGGACGGCACCTCCTGGAAGCGGATCACCGCTCCCGACCCGGCGGGCGCCCACCACTGGCTGAGCGGCATCACCGCGCTCGGCGCCGACGACATCTGGGCGGTCGGCGGCGGCAGCAGCACGTCAGGCGATTCCGAGAGCCCGTACGCGGTCCACTGGGACGGCACCAATTGGACCGCGACCACGACTCCAGACGTCCCGGACGGCCGCCTGCGAGCTGTGGGCAGGGCCGCGGACGGCACGCTGCGGGCCGTGGGCGGGAAGGGGGCCGCTCCCGTGGCTCTGCGATGGAACGCGCCGGACAAACGGTGGGAGAAGACAACCGACCCGGGCGTCGTCGTCCGCGGGTTCGCGACCGTTCCGGAGAGTTCCCGGCTGTGGGTCGCGGGCATCGAAACACGCGGCGACCTCGTCCCGGCCATCACCCGATTCTCGGGCGCCCACTAGGCGTATCGCTCACGAGCGGTTGCCCGACGCACGTATGCGCTCCGGTAGTCCCGTCGCGGTCACACGGTCGTCTCGGTGCGGGGCACGGCGCCGGAGCGGCGCCGTGCCCCCGCCTCCGCGTCAGCTGAGCGAGCGCAGCATCGCGGCGTCGAACGGCACCAGTTCGCCGGTGCGGCCCTCGAAGATCTTGGCGGCCCACTCCGGGTCACCGAGCAGAGCCCGGCCGATGGCGACGAGGTCGAACTCGTCCCGCTCCATCCGGTCCAGCAGCCGGTCGATGCCGGCGACCCCGGCCTGCTCGCCCTTGAAGGTCCCGATGAACTCGTTGTCGAGTCCTACCGAGCCCACGGTGAGGGTCGGCCTGCCGGAGAGCTTCTTGACCCAGCCGGCGAGATTGAGGTCCGAGTCCTCGTACTCCGGCAGCCAGTAGCGGCGGGTGGAGCAGTGGAAGGCACTCACGCCCGCCTCGGTGAGCGGCGCCACGATCGCGTCCAGCTCCTCCGGCGTGTCGGCCAGGCGGGCCTGGTAATTGCCCATCTTCCACTGGGACATCCGGAACAGGACCGGGAAGCCCGGCGAGACCGCCGCGCGGCAGGCCGCCACGATCTCGGCGGCGAAGCGGGTGCGCGCGGTGAGGTCGCCGCCGTACGCGTCGGTGCGCCGGTTGGTGCCCGACCAGAGGAACTGGTCGATGAGATAGCCGTGCGCGCCGTGCAGCTCGACACCGTCGAAGCCGAGGCGTTCCGCGGCGGCGGCAGCCTCGGCGAACGCCGCGATGACGTCATCGAGGTCCTGCTGCGTCATGGTGTGCCCGGCCGGCCCGCCGTCGAGGGAGATACCGGACGGCCCGGAGGGCGGTGCGTCGGGGAACGGCGGAGCGCCCGCCTTACGGGCCATGCCGACGTGCCACAGCTGAGGCATGATCGTCCCGCCCGCCGCGTGGACCGCCTCCACCACGCCTCGCCAGCCGGTGAGCGCGTCCTCGCCGTGGAAGCGGGGGACGGCGCCGCTGGTTCCGGCAGCCGCGTGATCGACGTAGGTACCCTCGGTGATGATCAGGCCGACGCCGCCGGCGGCGCGGCGTGCGTAGTAGTCCGCGACATCCGCCCCCGGGACGCCGCCCGGCGAGAACTCGCGGGTCATCGGTGCCATGGCTATCCGGTTCGGCACCGTGAGGCCGTCCAGGGAAAAGGTGCGGGAGAGCACCTGCGCCGCCCGGGCGGCGGTGTCGCTGGCATTCACGTGTGGGTCTCCTAGGTTGAGGCGCGGTCGGAGAGCGCCGCTTGCAGGCAGCGTTCCGCTTCCTCAACAACGCGGGACCGGAGGCATCATCCGTTTTTGGTTGTTGCCTGCGCCACATCTACCGACACGCGTACGCAAAGACGATGCGCCGGGACGCCCCGGGGGAGGTGCCCGGGCGCCGCCGTGCACGCGCGGCGGCCTCTCCCGTCAGGCCGGCGCCGGAAGGCCGCGGATCATATCCGCCGCCTTCTCCGCGATCATGATCGTGGGGGCGTTGGTGTTGCCGCGCACGATGGTCGGCATCACGGAGGCATCCACCACCCGCAGGCCGCGCACACCGTGCACCCGGAGGCGGGAGTCGACGACGGGCCCGATGGAGCAGGTGCCCGCCGGGTGGTACAGGGTCTGCAACTCGCGGCGGGCGAAGGCCAGTAGGCCGGCGTCGTCCAGGGAGCGGGGGACCAGGAAGTCCTCGCGGCGCTGTTTGCGCAGGCTGGGCTGGTCGGCGATGTCGAGCAGCAGGCGCAGCGCGCGGACCATGGTGGCGCGATCGTCTTCGGTGGTCAGGTAGTTGTGGAGGATGTGCGGCTTGGCGCTGGGGATCGCCGACCGCAGGGAGACCTTGCCGCGGCTGGTGGGGGAGAGCAGCACCGCGCCGAACATGAAGGCGTGGTCGGTGACCGGGCTGATGCCCTCCTCGTGGAACATCACCGGCGTGGCGTGCACCTGGATGTCGGGGGCGGCCAGCCCCTCGTGGGTGCGGTGGAAGCCGCCCGCCTCGCCGACGTTGGAGGTGAGCGGTCCGCGGCCCTCGGCCTCCAGCAGCCGGACGTTGTCCGCGGTCTGCGCGGTCATCAGGGATTCGCTGTCGGTCAGATAGCTCAGCCCGACATGCGGGTGGTCCTGCAGGTTCTCGCCCACCGGGAGGTCCACGCGGGGCGTGATGCCTCGGGCCGCGAGGTCACCGGCCACACCGATACCGGAAAGCATGAGCAGCTGCGGGGAGTTGTACGCACCGGCCGAGAGCAGCACCTCCCGTTCGGCGTGCAGTGCCAGCAGTTCGCCGCCCCGGTCCACCTCGACGCCGGTCGCGCGGTCGCCTTCGAACAGGACGCGGGTGCACTGGGCCCCGGTGAGCACGTCGAGGTTCGGACGGTCCAGGGCCGGCCGCAGGTAGGCGACCGCGGTGCTGCAACGCATGCCGTCCCGTTGGGTGAGGTGGTAGTAGCCGACGCCGTCCTGTTCCGGGCCGTTGAAGTCGGTGGTCAGGGGGTGGCCTGCCTCTTGCGCGGCAGTGACGTAGGCGGCCATCAGGGGATGCCGCGAGCGGCCCTCGCTGACGGTGAGCGGACCGCCGGTGGCGTGCCATGGTGCCGAAGGGCCCTGGAAGTCCTCGGCCCGCAGGAAGTAGGGGAGAACGTCCGTCCAGCCCCATTGCTCCGCACCGCCGGCGGCCCAGCCGTCGTAGTCCTGCCGGTTGCCGCGGATGTAGATCATCGCGTTCATCGACGATGAACCGCCGAGCATCCGGCCCCGGGGCAGGAACCGCCGGCGGCCGTCCAGGCCGGGTTCGCAGTCGCTGAGGTAGCTCCAGTCGTACTTCGTCTGGAACAGCTTGCCGAAGGCGGCAGGGATGTGGATCTCCGGCGCGTCGTCCGGGGGACCGGCCTCGACGACCAGCACCCGGGTGTCGGCGTCCTCGGTGAGCCGGGCCGCGAGCACACACCCCGCCGAACCGGCACCCACGATGATGTAGTCGTACATCCATCCCCCTCGTCCAGCTCGGCCGTCCCTCCCACCCAAGTGGCCGCGCGGGCTTGATCACACCGGGAAACCAGCCATAGTCGGCGAGTTGGGGGCTGGGATGGGGCTGGGGAGCGGGAGGGACGGGGGAAAGTTCCGGAGTGTGGCAGGCCGCCGGAATTTCGCGGGCCCCTACAGCAATTGCGTGTTCAACGTTATCGTTTGGAAATTGACTTCCTCAGACCGGACAGTAACTCCCGTTCAGGAAATGCCGTGTAGTGGATAGCGGGTCGACATCGACGACAAGTCCGGCAAGGGCCGGGTTCGGTCGAGTCTCTTTTCGGCTTCGAATCGGCAAATTACTGGACCGACGGGTGTTGCCGGCTGCGCGGAACGGGAGTCGGGCAGGGCCGGTGGAGGGGCAAGCCCGAGGTCAAAGGGGCTGGGAACGCCAAGGAGATCCGCCAAAGGGGTGCCGCTTTCGACGGCTGATCCGTATTGTCAGCACGCGCCGGATCATTGTCGCTCCGGGACTCCTCGTGGGCTCTCCCCTTTCCGGGGCCCCGCAATCCTTGGCAGTACCCGTATCAAGGGAGCAGTGGTGACACTCCTGATCGTACCCGTAATGATCATCTTCGGGGTATTCCTACTCGCGATGGTGACCGTAGGTATCTGGGCCTATCAGGACACCGTGACGTTCTCCGACTTCGCCCTCGGCGGGCGCCGCCTGAGCGCACCCGTTGCGGCCCTGTCGGCCGGGGCCAGTGACATGTCCGGCTGGCTGTTCCTCGGGCTGCCCGGCGCCGTGTACGCGGCCGGCATCGGCGCCACGTGGATCGCCGTCGGCCTCGCCGCCGGCACGTACCTCAACTGGCGCTTGGTCGCGCCGCGTCTGCGGACGTACACCGAGCTGGCCGGCGACGCCAAGACGCTGTCGGCGTATCTGGAGGAGCGGTTCGAGGACGGCAGCAGGGTCCTGCGCCTGCTCTCGGCAACCGTCATCGTCGTGTTCTTCACCGTCTACGTGGCCAGCGGACTCCTGGCCGGTGGCGTCCTGTTCGAGGGCATCTTCGGTGGCGGCTTCGAATTCGCGCTCACCGTCTTCGCCGTGGTCATCGTCTTCTACACCGTCCTGGGCGGTTTCCGCGCGGTGAGCGTGACGCACTCGGTGCAGGCCACGCTGATGTTCCTCGCGGCCTTGGCCCTGCCTGCCATCGGCATCGGCATGCTCGGAGGCTTCGGCGCCCTGCGCGGCGCCATCACCGACAAGAGCGCATCCCTCCTGGACATGGCCGGCCAGGCCGAGTTCGACGGGAGCCGCTGGACGACCGGCGAGCCGCTCACCGCGGTGGCGGTCATCTCCCTGCTCGCCTGGGGCCTGGGCTACTTCGGCCAACCCCACATCCTGGTCCGCTTCATGAGCATCCGCAGCACACGGGAGATCCCGCTGGCCCGCCGTATCGGCGTCAGCTGGGTGGTCGTCTGCCTGGCGGGCGCCTCCCTCGTCGGTCTGGTGGGGATCGCCGCGCTCGACAACACGCTGGAGAATCCGGAGACCGTCTTCATCGAACTCTGCGCCCAGCTGGTCAACCCCTGGATCGCGGGCATCCTGCTGGTCGCCGTGCTGGCAGCCATCAAGTCCACCGTGGACAGCCAGCTGCTCGTCTCGGCCATGGCGCTCACCGAGGACTTCTACCGCACATTCGTCAAGCGCCGGGCAGGGGACGCGGCGATGGTGCTGGCGGCCCGCGCGACGGTGGTGGTCGTCGCACTGGTGGCATACGTCATCGCGCTCAGCGGCGGCGCCGTACTGGACATCGTCGCCTACGCCTGGGCGGGATTCGGCGCCGCCTTCGGCCCGGTGATCCTCCTGTCGCTCTACTGGCCGCGCATGACCCGGGCCGGCGCGATCGCCGGCATCGTGACGGGAGCGGTCACCGTCGTCCTGTGGAAGCACATCGACCCGCTCCTCGGGCCGCTCCAGTCGGGCATCTACGAGATCGTGCCGGGCGTGGTGGCGGCCACGGCCGCGGCCCTGATCTTCGGAAAGTTCGTCGGCCTCCCGCCGCGGCGCACCTGGGCCGGCCCCATGGAGAGGAAGGACACCTCCACGGTGCCGGTCGGCTGATCGCCGTTGGGGCAGCTTGTGGGCGCCCGGCTCTACCCGCACGACGGCCGGACCGTCGCGCGGGAAGAGCCGGGCGCCCACGATGGTGAGCCGGGCCTTTCCCCCGCAGAGCAGAGGGCGGTGCCCAGGTCGTTCACGGCGCGGCGACCCGGTAGCGGGGCGGGCGCCTGGCCTCTCCGCCGACGCTGCGATAGGAAGCGTGCATGAGCCGTCTCCCTGTCTGTGGTCCGGAAGGGCCCATCCGTGCCACGACTTCCGGACGCCCGTCCGCCGTCCGGGCCGTACTGTTCGACTTCTCCGGCACGCTGTTCCAGATCGGAACGTACGCGGACAGGATCCGGGCGGCGCTGCCGCGGCCGGTCGACGACGTAGGGATGGACCTCATCCTGAGCGGACTCGAAGCCGGCCTGTCCGACCCGTCCGTGGTAGCGGCTCAGCATGCCCGGGACGTGTCGTCGCGAGCCCACCGCCATGCCTTCACCACGTGGTATTCCTCGGTTCCCGAGCTCGCCCCGGTCGCCGACGCCCTCTACGCGCAGTTGCAGGCCCCCGAGCATTGGGTGCCCTATGCGGACACCGCGTCCACGCTGAGTCAACTCACCGCCAACGGCGTGGCGTTGGGGGTGGTCAGCGACGTGGGGTGGGATTTGCGTCCCACTTTCGCCCATCACCACCTGGACCACCACTTCACTTCCTGGGTGCACTCCTACCAACACAAGACCGAGAAGCCGGACCCGGCGCTCTTCCAGCACGCGTGCCGAGAGCTGGGTGTCGAACCGGCGTCGACGCTCATGGTGGGCGACCACCCCGCGAAGGACGGCGGCGCGGCAGGCTCCGGCCTCCGCTCCTACGTCCTTCCCGCGGGCGCCGCCGCAGGCTCACATCGCGGGTTGGACGCTGTGCTGAGGCTGGCCGGCCTCAACGCCACCTAGCACGGCTACGGATGAGGGGGTGCCCCCTGCCCCGCCTCCCCGTCACCCGGAAGGCAGGCCCACTGGGCCCAACAGCGCACACTCTGCCCGGTCGGCCGCTGAGACCATCAGGGAGGCGCAGCACTGACGGCACATCAACATTGCGTTTTGCGCCTATGTCTCCGTCGCCTCACTCAGGCACTTCAACTTGGCGTCCTTGACGTGCTGCCAGAAGGTCTGCAGCGCGCGGTCTTCCCGCGCCCATGCCGCCGTCCGCCGGAGGTTGAGCGTGGAGTCAGGGTTCCTTGCTGCCTCAGGGGCGCCACGGAGGGCTCGCGCAGCGTCCGCTGCCTGTTTGATGGCCACACACCACTCGCGGGCGGGGCGCTCCAGTTCGGGCCGGCACCACCGCACAGCGGAGGTGGCCGAGAGGGCGGCGCTGATGGCCTCGGCGAAGGATTGCTCTTGCGCGACGTCGTTGCGCGCACTGCAGATGGCTTCCTCCAGCGCTTTGGCGGCCTGCAGCGCGGCCATGCCCCGCTCGTGGAAGGTGTCGCAGGCGAGCCGTATCTGCTCTTCCAGGCGGGCCGCCCTCTGCACTGCGTATTCCTTGACCACCTGGTTCCGCGTCGCGCGGCCGGCGATCGCGGCTCCCACGGCCGCACCGACGGCACCGGTGATGCCGGCAACACCTGCGGCTAAAACGGCGGCAGCCCCCTGATCCATGACCATGGATCTTGCCGCTTCCGGGACACGCGCGCCATAGCATGCGGCGGTTCACCCATGAGCCGGCGCGCGTGATCTCGGATGCGTGGCATCTCGGCTGTACGACATCCACCCACGCGTGCCCGAGCAGCCGAGGGGGCGCGCACCGTGGCCTGCCGGCCGGAAGGCGCGCGCCCCTTGCGCTGAGGCACGGCGCGTAACTGTCCAGGTCAGCGGCGGCTCAGGTCGACAAGGTGGGTCACCCGGTCGTTCGGCTGGTGTTGGAGGTGGTGACGCGGACGTGGTCGACGACGAGTTGCTGCGGGAAGCTGGTCGAGCCGTCGGGGTCGCCGGGCCAGTAGCCACCGACGGCGAGGTTGAGGATGAGGAAGAAGGGCTTGTTGAACGCCCATTGCTTGCCGCCGAGGTCGGCGGGGGTACGGCGTTGGAAGACGTTGCCGTCCACGGACCAGGTGATCGAGTCGGGTGCCCAGTCGACGGCGAAGGTGTGGAAGTCGTCCGCGAAGACCTGTCCTCCGGGCAGGGAGTACGCCGCGCCGATGCCGCCGCTGCCCGAATAGCCGGGGCCGTGGAGGGTGCCGTGCACCGTGCTCGGTTCGAAGCCGACGTTCTCCATGACGTCGATCTCGCCGCTGTTCGGCCAGCCGACCTGGCCGATGTCATCGCCGAGCATCCAGAACGCCGGCCACATGCCCTGGCCGCGCGGCACCTTCATCCGGGCCTCGACGTGGCCGTAGGTCTGGGTGAAGCGGCCAGCGGTGTTCAGACGGGCGGAGGTGTACTCGCACCGCCCGTACCAGCACTGGTAGTCCTTGGGGTTCTCGCGGCGTGCGGTGATGACCAGTTGCCCCTGGCCGTTCAGGGCCGCGTTGGCATTGTCCGCGGTGTAGTACTGGCGCTCGTGATTGGAGACGTTGTCGCCGGTTTCGATCTGCCATTTGCCGCCGTCGACCGCTGATCCGGCGGGCCCGTCGAAGGTGTCCTCGAAGGCCACGGCCTGAACCTCCTTGTCGGGAACGGCCGTTGGGGGTGATGCGGAGGCGAAGCCGGGTGCCCAGCTGAGCGCGGCGGTGAGTGCCGCGGCGGCGAGGGCGATGCCGCGGAGGGAGCGGGGGCGTTTCCAAGGGGACATATGACTCGCCTCGGTCTGTGGGGGAGGGGGCTGCCGACCGAACGAGGAGCCGCCGGGCAGGGGGCGCGGCGGACGCCGATCGGTGCGGTCGGTCTGGTATGGACCTGCCATCGGGAAGTGAAGCGCCGTTGGCGCGGCCCTGTCAATGACTTGGTGAGAGCGCTCTCGGAGCTGCCTGCTCACAGCGGTGTGGCGTGCCGGAACGGTTGACCCTCCGAGCTGCCGGCCGGCCCCGGGGCGCCGCACGCCGTGCTCCCCGGCCCCCAGCCCCGTAAGCCCCCGTAAGGCCCCGGAAACTCCCCTGCATTGCGGCTACTCTGGCCCTGATCCGCCCATCCGATAACCGATGTGGTGGATGGGGCCGCCCTCGACCGGGCGAACGACTTGGGAACTTCCGTGACCTCGCCAGCCTTGACCTCAATCTGGTCGTTGCCCTGCGCGCGCTCCTGGAGGAGCGCAACGTCACCCGGGCCGGTCGGCGTGTGGGGCTGAGCCAGCCGGCGATGAGCGCGGCGCTCGCACGGCTGCGCCGGCACTTCGACGACGATCTGCTGATCCGCAGCGGAAACGCGTACGAGCTGACCCCGCTCGGGGCCGCCCTGCTGGACCGTACGGCCGCCGCCTGCGCGCTTCTTGAGCGCGTCTTCACCGCACAGGCCGTATTCGACCCCGCCGTCGAGGACCGCGAGTTCACCCTGCTCGGCACCGACTACGGCGTCGCGGTCTTCGGCGCGGAGCTCTCCCGCCTCCTGCACCGCGAGGCGCCGGGCATCCGGCTCCGCTTCGAACAGCCCGGCCCGGCGATGGTGGAGAACACCGCCGCGATGCTGAGCACCGTCGACGGTCTGCTCATGCCCCACGGAATCATCAACGGCTTCCCCTCGGTGGAACTCTTCAGCGACCGCTGGGTGTGCCTGCTGGCGGACGACCACCCGGAGATCGGGGAAGAGCTGACGCTGGATGACCTGGCGCGGCTGCCGTGGGCGGTCTATCAGCGGCCGTACGACGCCCCGATCGCCAAGCAGTTGAGCACGCTCGGCATCGAGCCCGCGGCCGAGGTGTCGGTGCAGAGCTTCGAGCTGCTGCCGCCCCTGGTGGCCGGCACCCGCCGGGTCGCCATGATCCAGGAACGCCTGGCCCGCAGCCTCCAGGGCGTGTCCGCCGTCCGCACCCTGCCCTGCCCCTTCGAGGCCGTCCCCGTGCAGGAGGCGATGTGGTGGCATCCTGTGCACACCCAGGACGCCGCCCACATCTGGCTGCGGGAGGCGGCGGCCAGGGTGGGTGAACAGCTCGCCATACCTGCTCTGCATTGTGCGGCTCCGACGCGACCGCGAAGTAGGGCGTAGGGCATGCGGGGCAGCCACTGTGAGCGGGCTAGGGGCGCGGTCGAGGGTAAGTGCCGCAGGCCGGCGTTCTGAGGGGCTATCGCCGGAGTCGGCCAGCTCGAAGGCCACGAGTAATTGATCTTGAACAGCGGCGGGTTGCGAGGCGCGGCAGGGTGCCCTCTTGTGGCGTTGCATGGCGTCACGCGGCGTCGGCTGGCGTCACGTGACGTCGGATGGCGCGGCTTGGCGCCATCCGACGCCTTCCGGTGCCATCCGGTGCCATTCCATGCCCCGGTAGGCGAAGGGGCGTGCATGGCACCACGGCCGCTCAGGTAGGTGTCAGTATGTTTTCGCAGGTCAGAGCCGCTTCGCTAGTTGTCGACCCAGAGATGTCGCCTCGCCACTTGCCCGTGGGGCCATCATGGTGCCATCATGGCGTCATGGACCTCACGCCGTATGTCGACACCCTCCGCCGCGAACTGGCGGTGGCCGCCGAAGCCGGCGGCGACGAAGCCCGCGAATTGGCAGAGAGGCTCACCGCTCCTCTGGAGTCGGCGACCCGACTGACCATGCTCAATGTGCTCTCCGCCGCGATGGACGAGATCACCCGCGAGCTCGCCCCCGGCTCGGTCGACGTACGGCTGCGCGGGCTCGACCCCGACTTCGTGGTGACGCTGCCGCCCGGTGACAGCGGCCACCCGGAAGCAGCGGTCACCCCCGCCCAACCCCTCGCGCCGCCGCCCCCCACGGACGGCGACGACGGTGGCACCGCCCGCGTCAATCTGCGACTGCCGGCCCACCTCAAGGCGCGCGCCGAGGAGGCCGCGAACCGCGAGGGCCTGTCGGTCAACGCGTGGCTGGTGCGCGCCGTGTCGGCGACGGTCGACGGCGGTGCGCGACCACGTACGACGGAGAAGACCTACGCGGTCGGACAGAACTTCAAGGGCTGGGTGCACTAGCCGCGCTCAGACCCGCCCCGCGTCACCGACACCACGTCCCCACCAGCGGGGACGATCATGAGACCCAAGAGGACGGGACAGCCATGCCTTCTTTCGACACTCCCGAACCGATCTCGGCCACGGCGCATGTGGAGGCCGGGTCCATCCGGTTCACCGCGGGCGACCGCCTCGACACGGTGGTCGAGGTGCGGCCCCGCGACCCGCAGCGGGATGCGGACGTGCGGGCCGCCGAGCAGACCGAGGTGATGTACGCGAGCGGCGCCCTGACCGTTCGGACGCCCAAGCAGCGCTATCTGCTCGGGCGCACCGGCGTCGTCGATGTGACGGTGGACCTGCCCACCGGCTCGCGCATCGACATGACCGGCGCCTGGGCCCAGGTGCTCGGCGAGGGCCGGCTCGGCGAGGTCCGGGTGAAGACCTCCTCGGGCGATGTGCGCCTGGACACGACCGGGCCGCTGCAGCTGACCGCGTCGCACGGCTCGATCACCGTGGACCGCGTCGAGGGTACGGCCGAGATCACCACCAGCTCCGGCAGCCTGCGCGTCGGCCTCGTCGACGGATCCGCGATCCTGAAGAACTCGCACGGCACCACGACCGTCGGCGCCGCGAACGGGGAGCTGCGGGTGAGCGGCGCCAACGGCGACATCGACATCGTGCGCGCCGAGGGCTCGGTCGCCGCGACCACCGCGCACGGCACCCTGCGCGTGGCCGACGTGGCCCGCGGCACCGTCCAGTTGGAGACCTCCTACGGCGCCATCGAGATCGGTGTCCGCGAGGGCACGGCGGCCTGGCTCGACGTCAGCTCGGGCTCCGGGCAGGTGCGCAACACGCTCACCGCGTCCGAGTCACCGGAGACGGGCGAGGACACCGTCGAGGTCCACGCCCGTACCCGGTACGGCAACATCGACGTCCTCCGCGCCAAGTCCTGAGCGCCCCCGCTCACCCCCGCGCTACCTCAACTCGCCCCATAGCCATCCCACTTCAGTGTCCGAGCGGGAAGGCCTCACGCTTCACTGTCATGCCCATGCCCATGCCCATGCCCATGCTCAGGCGGGGTGGTCCGCAGTCGCCCGCCGCCTTCCGGCCGCATCAACGGCCACGAGAGGAAATCCGATGAGTGAAACGGTTCCCGTCCCGCACGGCCTCCCGATGGACCGCGATGCGGGCCCCTTCGACCCGCCCCGCCAGATCACCCGGCTGCGCGACGCTCGCCCCGTCAGTCCCATGGTCTTCCCCGACGGTCACCAGGGCTGGCTCGTCACCGGCTACGAAGCGGTCCGCCGGCTCTTGGCCGACACCCGGTTCAGCTCCCGCCAGGACATCGGCATTATCCACATGCCGTTCGAGACCCCCGGCATGCCCGCCCCCACCGAACCGTCCCCGCAGACTCCGGGCATGTTCGTCGCCATGGACCCGCCGGACCACACCCGGCTTCGGCGCAGACTCACCGGCGCCTTCACCGTCAAACGCATGAAGCAGCTCGAAGAGCACATCATCGACATCGCCGAGCGGCAACTGGACGAACTGGCGCGCCTCACCCCGCCGGTCGACCTGGTCAAGGAGTTCGCGCTGCCGGTGCCCTCCCTGGTGATCTGCGAAATGCTCGGTGTCCCCTACGCGGACCGGGAGAACTTCCAGGTCAATTCCGCCAAGTTCCTGGTCAAGGACCAGTCGCTCGACGAGAAGATAGCCGCGTACACGGCACTGTCCACGTACCTTTCCGAACTGGTCACGAGCAAGCGCGCCGCCCCCGGCGAAGACATCCTGTCCGACCTGGCCCGCCATGACGACCTCACCATCGAGGAGCTGACCGGTAGCGCCTTCGTGCTGCTGCTCGCGGGCCACGAGACCACCGCCAACATGCTGGCGCTGGGCACCTTCGCGCTCCTGGAGCACCCCGAGCAGCTGGCCGAACTGCGCGCCAACCCGGGTCTGCTCCCGGATGCCGTCGAGGAACTCCTGCGCTACCTGTCCATCGCCGACATCTTCTATCGCTACGCCACGGAGGACATCGAGCTCTGCGGTGAAACAATCGGCAAGGGATCGACCGTCGTTGTCTCCCTGCTGGCCGCCAACCACGACCCCCGACGCTTCGACGACCCCGACACCCTGGACGTCCATCGCAAGGCCCGCGGTCACCTGTCCTTCGGCCACGGCATCCACCAATGCCTCGGCCAGCAACTGGCCCGCATCGAGATGCGCGCCGGTTTCGACGGACTCCTGCGTCGCTTCCCGACCCTCGAACTCGCCATCCCCGCAGGCGAGGTGAAACTGAAGACCGACATGAATATCTATGGCGTACACGAACTGCCGGTCACCTGGACGGAAACGGCCCGGTAAGCCGTCGGCCGAGCGCGTCACCTGTGGGGGAACGCGCCTCCAGGGCCTGCCTTGTGGATCATTCCGGTGGGGGCGAAGCCCCACCGAGTTCCACGGGACAGGCCCTGCCGGCGCGTGTAGGGGCGGCGGCGGTCGGCGGTGCCTTGCCGGTAGGGCTCGGTGCCGGTCTCGACGATGGATGCGTCGGCTGTGAGCCGGTCGGCGATGGCGGGACTACACGGGGCGCGGGCGCGGTTCGATGGTGTGTTGCTGACCGAGCGCCCTGTAGCGGTCCGCGAGCGTGGTGCGCCGCCGCCAGCCCTTCTGCGGGCCCTCCATGTCGAACGGACGCCGCCACCGCTGAAGCCCGGCGACACCGTCGCCCTCACCGTCGAGGGCATCGGGACGACATCCAACACGGTGGTGACGGGAGCATCCATGCTGCCGTTGCCGCCCGCACGTCGTCGTCCTCGGGCCCAGCCGTGAACGCCGTATCCCCATGGCGCGACACGGCGAGGTTTCGGGGCAGCAGCGGGTTGTGGGACAGTGAAGTGATTCCCCCGGTTGGTCCGGCTCGTCAGTTTCAGTCGCACAGTGCGCCGAGAGGCTGGATCCGGTCCGGCAGTTACCTGCCCGGGCGGAGGCTCGCGGATCCGGACCAACGCGGCCCCCGCCGTGCGCCCGGCAGAGAGGCTGCTCCGGGCAGCTGCCACCCCAACTCATCGAGGAACCTATTCTTTTCACCGCCACTACGCAGCGTTTGGACGACACGCTCCTGCTCACGGCCCGCGGAGAGATCGACCGCGCCTGCGAGCCCGACTTGAACCGTCTCCTCGACTCGCTCCCCATAACTCTGTCCGACCTGGTGCTCGACATGCAGGACGTGCGGTTCATGGACGTGACGGGCCTGCATTTCCTGTGCGATCTCCACCAGCGGACGGCCCGGCGGCATACCCGCCTGCACACCCGGGGCTGGCAGGCCCAGCCGCGCTACCTGCTGCACGCCGCCGTGCACTTGAACATGCAGGGGCAGGACTTGAACACCGTCGTGCGCGCTGCCCTTGAGCGGTCGCAGGGCCCTTCCTGACGGGAAGAGATGTCCGCGATGTGGTAGCTCTCGGTTTCCGGGCCCGGGGCCGCAGCCACCGGGCCCGCCGTCAGGACGAGGTCAGCAGGTGCGCCCGACGTAATGCGCACCCTGGATCTTTCGCGCCGATCCCAGCCAGGTGTTGCCCGGGCCCACACAGCGCTCGTAGTTGGGGCCGAACACCTCGACCTCGATGACGACACGCGAGCCGTCGCCCGTGCAGTGGTTGTAGTGCGCGTCGCTCCCGGTCTCGTAGAACCCGCAGGGGTTCATCGCGGAGGTCACGGGGCCCTGAGCGGCCGATGCCGCGGCGGGCAGGCCGAGCAGCAGAGCGGCGGCGCCGACGGCGGCAGGCAGGAAATGGCGGACGGACATGGGAAATCTCCTCTTCGAGATCACGACACCCGAGTGCTGATCACTCGTGCACCGGGAGAACATTGCGTCAGTTGCCCCAGCGAGTCATGCGATCTCGCTCGTATGGGTGCCGTAGTACACCGGAACGAGTGGCGACCGTTCAGTCGACGGCTCGACGGCTCGACGGCTCGACGGGTCCGGCGGCCGGGAGGAGGCACCCCGTGGACGCACCCCCCTGGCCGGAGTGCGCGGTGGCCACCCCCACCGCCTGGGCGTACCGCTGTGTGAAAGAGAGGGCCAGAGGGCATCCGCAGTGAGCGATGCCGGGGCGAGGGCCTCCGGCTCATCACTGAGGAGACCGTGATGTCGACTGCCGATCGAGGGCCTCTCGCCCCCATCGAGACCGAAGTGCCCGCACGGCTGGACCGATTGCCCTGGTCGCGGTGGCACTGGATGGTGGTCATCGGGCTCGGCACCGTCTGGATCCTCGACGGCCTGGAGGTCACGGTCGTCGGCAACATCGCCGGGCGCCTCTCCGAGGAAGGCAGCGGTCTCGACATCACGTCGGCACAGGTCACCGGTATCGCGGCGGCCCTCTACGTCGCGGGCGCCTGTGTCGGGGCGCTCTTCTTCGGGCACCTCACCGACCGCTTCGGACGCCGCAAGCTGTTCATGCTGACCCTCGCGGTCTACCTCACCGCGACGGCCCTCACCGCGGTTTCCTTCTCCTCCTGGTGGTTCTTCCTCTTCCGCTTCCTCACCGGTCTCGGCATCGGTGGTGAATACGCGGCCATCAACTCCGCCATCGACGAGCTGATCCCCTCCCGTTACCGGGGCCGGGTCGACCTCATCATCAACGGCAGCTTCTGGCTCGGGGCCATCGGCGGGTCTCTGCTGTCGATCGTCATGCTGAACACCGCGATCTTCGCCGTGAACGTCGGATGGCGCCTGACCTTCGCCCTCGGCGTCGTCCTCGGCCTGGTCATCCTCCTCGTACGCCGCAACGTTCCGGAGAGTCCGCGCTGGCTGTTCATCCACGGCCGCAGCGACGAGGCCAACACGCTCGTGACGGGAATCGAAAGGGACGTGACGCGGGAGAAGAGCACCCCCGAGCGTCCCTACCAGCTGCCACCTGCCGAGACCAGCCTCACCATCCATCCACGCAAGACCATCGGTTTCCTGGAGATCGGCCGCACCGTCTTCTCCCGCTACCGCAAACGTGCCGTCCTCGGCCTGGCCCTCTTCATCGGCCAGGCGTTCCTCTACAACGCGATCACCTTCGGCTTCGGCGCCATCCTGAACGAGTTCTACGACGTATCCAACGAATCCACCGGCTACTACTTCGCCGTCATCGCCGCCGGCAACTTCGTCGGTCCGCTCGTCCTGGGCAGACTCTTCGACACCCTCGGCCGCCGGATCATGATTTCCAGCACCTACATCCTGGCGGGGCTTCTCCTCTTCGGCACCGCGTGGCTGTTCTCCGCCGGGCACTTGAACGCCCAGACCCTGACCGCTTGCTGGTGCGTCGTCCTGTTCTTCGCCTCGGCGGGCGCGAGCAGCGCCTACCTCACGGTCTCCGAGATCTTCCCCATGGAGACCCGCGCCATGGCCATCGCCTTCTTCTACGCCCTGGGGACCGCGGCCGGCGGCATCAGCGGCCCCCTCGTCTTCGCGGAACTGACCTCGACCGGCGAGGTCGGCGACACCGCGCTGGCCTTCGTCATCGGCGCGACCCTGATGACGCTCGCCGGCCTCACGGCAGTCTTCCTCGCCGTCGACGCCGAACGTCGCTCCCTGGAGTCCATCGCCGAACCTCTCTCCGTGGCACCGCGGGCATAGCGGAACCGCGCGGGGCACAGCGGCACCGCCTTCCCCGCCGCCGGATCGGACGCCTGCCGGACCGGAGCCCCGCCAGGCCGGAGACCCGCAGGACCGGCCGCCCGCCGCGGCTCCGGCCCGTCGGCGCGCCCACCGCGGGCGGCCTGCCGTGGCGCCGGCCGGTGACGTGGCCGTGTGGCAGTGGGGGAGCGGGCCCGACGGCGGTGCCGCCTCGCCCAGGACGAGGCGCCGCAGTACGTCATGGCTCGCTCGTCATCCGGTTACCTGTCGAAGAGCGGTGAATATCCACGGCGCGCAGGGTGCGGAGTGGACCGGGGCCGCGCAATGATGGAAGGGCACCGCGCGATGCGGGATGATGGAAGAGCACCGCGCGATGCGGTATGGCGGCCGGGCCGGAAGGGGCACCAGCACATCAGGCGGGGCGGCTGAGAGGAGCCGAGGGATGTGCTCAGCTGAATCCTTCCCGGCCGATGCGGAACCGCCGGGAAAGGTGACGTCGGAGCCGGGCGGGCTCCTGGATGTGCTGAGCGTTGCTGCCGTCGTGCTGGACGGCGACGGGCGAATCATCCTGTGGAGCCCCTATGCCGAACAACTGTTCGGCTACTCGGCCGGCGAGGCGCTCGGCCAGTTCGCGGGGCGGCTGCTGGTGCACGACGAGCACCTCGACCTGGTTCTGAAGCTGTTCACCCGGGTCATGGAGGGCGAAGGCAGCTGGTCGGGAGCCTTTCCGGTGCGCCACAAAGACGGCAGCACCCGACTGGCGGAATTCCGCAACATGCGGCTGGAGGACGAGCACGGGGCCCTGTACGCCCTGGGCCTGGCCACCGGGCACACGGCACTGCGCAAGGTGGAACGGGATCTGGCGCTGTCCACCAGGCTGATCTCGCAGTCCCCGATCGGCCTGGCCGTCACGGACACCGACCTGCGGTACGTCGCCGTCAACCCGGCCCTGGAAAAGATCAATGGCCTGCCCGCCTCGGAGCACCTGGGACGGCATGTGCGCGAGGCCCTCCCGTTCCTGGACGTGGACAGCATCGAGGCCGCGATGCGCGAGGTCCTGGAGACAGGCGTCCCGATCCTCGACCAGGAGTCCGTGGGGCGCATCCCGGCCGACCCGGACCGTGAGCATGCCTGGTCGGTGTCCTTCTACCGGCTGGAGGCGGCGAGAGGGAAGATACTGGGGGTGGCCGTCTCCGTCGTGGACGTCACCGAGCGGCACCGCGCCGCCGCCGAGGCGGCCCGGGCCCGGCGCAACCTCTCCCTCGTCGCCGAGGCATCCATCCGGATCGGGACCACTCTGGACCTCGGCCAGACGGCGCGAGAACTGGCCGAGACCTGCGTTCCGGAGCTGGCCGACGTGGCGGCCGTGGACATACTCGACGGGATCTTGACCGGCCGCCCGGCGCTGGCCTCATCCGGCGGTCCGGCCCTGGTGCGGGCCATGGCCGTGGCATCGGCTGCCGATACACCCATCGAGGCGGTACGTGCCGCCGATCCGCCGGGCGAGGTGGCGCGGTATGACGCCGACAGGCTCGTCACCCGCAGCGTGAACAGCCGCCGCCCCGTCCGTATCCCACGCGTCGACAGCGCCGATCTGCTCAGCATCGCCCGCTGCCCTGAGGATGCCGGCCTCCTGGGGCGCGCGGGTCTCCACTCCTACCTGGCCGTGCCGTTGATGGCGCGCGGCGAAGTCCTCGGCGCTCTCGACCTCAAACGCACTCAGAATCCGGAACCTTTCACCCACGACGACGAGGTCCTGGCGGGCGAGCTCGCCGCGCGGGCAGCCGTCTGCATCGACAACGCCCGTTGGTACGAGAGCCAACGCCACGCCGCCCTGACCCTCCAGCGCAGCCTCCTGCCCGAGCACCCCGAGCCACGGCCCGGGCTGCAGATGGCCTACCGCTACCAGCCCGCCTCGATCGCCAGCGAAATCGGGGGCGACTGGTTCGACGTCATACCCCTCACCGACGACAAGACCGCCCTCGTCGTCGGTGACGTCATGGGCAGCGGTATCAGTGCCGCCGCCACCATGGGCCAACTGCGCACCGCCACCCGCGCATTCGCCGAACTCGACCTCGAACCCGCGCAGGTACTGCACCACCTCGACCACATCGCCGACCGCATGGGGCAGACCATCACGACGTGCATCTACGCCGTCTACGACCCCCGCAACAACCGCTGCCTCATCTCCAATGCCGGGCACCTGCCGCCGGCGCTGATCCGCCCCGGCGAGGAAGCGGAACTGCTGGAGCTGCCCACCGGCGCCCCGCTCGGAGTCGGCGAAGTCCCCTTCTGCACCACCACGTTCTCCCTGCTTCCCGGTGAGGAACTGCTCCTCTACACCGATGGCCTGGTCGAGACCCGCAACCAGGCGATCGACGAACGCCTGAACTCCCTCCTCGCCTTCCTCACCGGGCCCCCGCGGTCTCTGGAGGAGACCTGCGACGATCTGCTCTACACCCTGCGCCACCCCGGCGAGCACGACGACGTGGCCATGCTCATCGTCCGAGCCTGCCCCCCGAGCGAGGAGGCCGCGCCGGACTCGTCAGGCGCCTGAGGCAGGCACGTGCCGGCACAGCGAGCACCGGTCGGTGCCGTCCCATCCGTCCCACCCGAAGGCCGCAGGTGACAGGGACCGTCCCTCCAGTTCCTCACGCACGGCGACCCGGTACTCCCACACCGAGGCGATGTAGGGGTTCGACCGGGCGGCTGCCCTCGATGTGCCGGTACGGCACGCCGCGCAGCAGGCGGACGCCTGACTCGCACCGGACTGCGGGCGGCAGCGGCGCGACATCCGGGTGGGGCGCGGCGATCACCTCGCGCAGTGAAGGCCGGGTCTGCGTCATCGGGTCCGCCACTGGTGGTCGGGGAGGAAGCGCACGTCGTACTCCTGCGGCACCGTGCCGAACTTCTCGGGTGCGGGGATGACGGGCTCCCGCGGCAGACCGAGGTGCTCCGCCGGTGCGCCGAGGCTCTCGAAGAACCGCTCGAAGGTGCCTCCGGGGCCGGCGGCGACGCCGACGACCTGGCTGTGGTGGCGCTCCATGCGGTAGGCGTGCGGGCAGTTCTTCGGCACGAAGCCGAAGTCCCCGGGCATCAGCACCTTCTCCTGCTGAACGCCTTCGGTGTCCTCCACGAACAGCCGGACCGCGCCGTGGGTGATGTAGAAGACCTCGTAGGTGTCGCGGTGGAGGTGGGCCGGGATGATGTCGCCCTTGGGGCCCTCACAGGTGAAGAAGTTGAAGGTGTTCTCCGTCTGCTCGCCACCCGCGTAGATGGTGACGAGATCACCGAAGAGGTGAGCGCGGTCGCCCTCGCCCTTCTCGATGAAGTACGGCTTTCCCGGCTGGTCGGGAATGCGCGAGGCGCGGCGATAGCGGGTGGCGTATTCGAGGGTCATCGTCTCTCCCTGGGCAGCCGACAGGCCGGGTGCGGGACAGTGACTGTCCGGCACCCGTAATGTCAGGCGGACTGACAATTCGTATGTCAGGTAGGCTGACACAGGTGTCGGCCGGTGGCAACCGGCCGGCGGACGACGGATCGCCACGCTGCCCGCCCGTGGCCGTGGAGTAAGGAAGCGATGACAGTCACCCACCGCCGCCTCCCTCAGCTGCTCGGCGACGCCCGGCGCTGGTTCGACGAGGGGCTGCTGGGAGCGATGGGTGCGGCCGGCGCCACACCGGTGTCGCCGCCTCAGCTCCAGCTCTTCGCCGTCCTGGACGAGGAGGGCACCACGGTCTCCGAGCTGGCCCGGCGGATGGGGGTCACCCGGCAGACCGCCCACCAGGCCGCGCACGGCCTCGTCGATGCCGGGCTGCTGGAACAGGTTCCCCATCCGACCTCCGCGCGGCAGCGGCTGATCCGGCGCACCGCGAAGGGAGCCCGCGCGCACCATCAGGCCGAGTTGCTCCTCGAAAGGCTGGAGGAGCAACTCGCCGAACGCATTGGCCAAGAAGCGGTCGACGCCCTGCGCGCAGCGCTGGAAACCCCGTGGGGCGAGCCGCCCTCTCCGGGGCGGGCGTGAGTGCGGTGCGGTCCGGCGCGATGGGCCGACACCCTGCGTGCGTGTTCCGGAGGGCCCGGCGACCGCGCAGGTAGGCAGCGGCCCGGCTTCCGAGGCGTCGGGAAGGCCGGGTGCTGGGCGCGGTCAGGTCAGGAAGGGTAAGGGTCTTCCGCGAACATTTGGAAGTAATTGCCGTCCGGGTCCTTACCGACGGAGTACAGGCCGATGCCCGGGACCGGGATCGTGGGAACGGTGATCTCGCCTCCGTGGCGCTCGACGGCCAGCGCCGTCTCGTCGATGTGGTCGACACACATGCGCAGAAAGACCCCGCAGGAGGAATCGGTGTGCGTGACCGGTTCCTGACGATCCACCATGGTGCCGTCGATCCCGGGGGATCCGGGTCCGGTGCTGATTGCCCACCACAGCTCTTGCTTGGTGAAGGACCACCCGAAGACGGACTCGTAGAAGGTGCGCATGCGCGCGAAGTCGTTGGCGTGAATGGAGAAGTGGACCGGGCGGGCCATGGATTTCCCTTCGGTGAACGGTCGGCGGCAAGAGGGCTTGATCTTGGCCGGAAGGTATCCCGAGGCCGTCAGGTGGACGGGCAAGCTCGCCGCGTGCGGTGGGAGGAGCCATGGCGGGCCCGAGCGGCACGGAAGGGGCGGCCGCCAGGGTGTGCCGCTGCCTCACTCCTCGGTGTCGATTCTCCGATCCGGCGTCGAGCTGTCGTCCGTCGATGTGTTCCGGCCGCGGACCTGGCCGCCACGGGGCAGCGTCAACGCTGATCCCGTGTGCAGCGTGATGTGTGCCGGCCTGTGGTGAAGGGCATCGAGGGCCGCTTCTCCGGTGCCGGGACTCCGGGCGTAGCGCGGGTGGGCGCCTCCGCTGATCTGCAGGCGAATACGGTGACCTGCGGCGAAGTGGTGAGCGGTGGAGCTCATCGGCACGGTGACCTGCGAGGGGTCCTGTCCGCTGGTCCGCAGCCTGACAAGTCCGTCGCAGATGTTGCGGGAACGGTTGTCCGTGTCCACGTCGCAGAGACGGGCGAAGACATCGGCGTGCCCGGTGTCGGTGGAGATCCGCAGTTGCGCGGAGACCGGGCCGAGGACGTCGACGGGTTCGGTCAACGGCGGGCTGGTGAACGTCAAAACGTCCTCCCGTGCCTCGAGGGAGCTGTTGTCCTGGGGGCCTGCCCCGCGGGAGAGCAGGGGTCCGCCCACGGAAGGGGTGGCGTCGGCCGGGTCGTAGCGGAAGGACGCCAACGCCATGGACCCGGTGGGTGCCTGCTGGGTGAGAGTCCCGTTCGCAGCAGGGAACCAGGCGGTCGTTTCGGGGGTCGGCGGCCAGTCGTCGAGGTCCCGCCACGCCTCTTCGCCGCCGACATGCACGCGCACCTCGGTGGGCCGCAGGCCCGACGGGTCGGCGCAGAGGTGCGCGCGCAGCCAGGCGAGGCTCTCGGCGAACACCTCGGGCCAGCCCTGCTGGAGCGCGGAGGTGTGCGTCCAGGGGCCGACGAGCAAAGCGGTCTCGCATCCGGCCTGACGCAGCCGGGCGTACTGTTCGAAGGTCTGGTCGGCGAGCCCGTCGTGCCACCCCGTGACCAGGCTGGTGGGCACGCGCAGCCGTTCCGCCGGCTCTCCCAGGGGCGCGCCGAGCCAGTACGGATCGTCGGCGTCCGGGTGGGTCATCACGTCGTCCAGCCAGGGCACTTCGCCGAGGGCGGAGACGTGCGCCCCACGCAGTGGTTGCGCGGTGGTGATCTTGCGTAGGCGGCGCTGAAGGCGCAGTGTCGCCTTCAGCAGGGCCGCCGTTCCCTGGTGTTGGTACGTCATGCCGACGCCGACCGCGAGGGCGTTCTCCAGGCGGAGCGTCCCGCCGGCGTGGAAGAGGGCATGGGGATCGTGCAGGCCGACCTGGATCACCATCGCCTTCAGCTCCGGTGGTGGGTCCAGGGCGAGCGCCCACTGCACATAGCCCAGGTAGCTGGGGCCTATGGTGCCCAGCGTTCCGTTGAACCAGGGCTGCTCCCGCAACCAGGACACCGTGGCCTGGCCGTCGGCGGCCTCATTGCGCCACAGATGGAACCGGCCGCCCGATCCGCCGGTGCCTCGGCAGCTCTGCAGGACCACGTGGAAGCCCTGTTCGGCGAAGAGGATGCCGTGCATGGGCGACCAGGGCAGACCCCGGCCGTACGGCGAGCGGACGAGGAGGGTGGGGAAGTCGCCCTCGGTACGGGGGAAATAGTGGTCGGTGAGCAGCGGGCTGCCGTCGGCGGCCGGTACGGCGAGCCCGGGTTCCCAGCCGACGTCGTGCCGCTTGGCCGGGAGGTTGCGCCATATCGCCCTCATCATCCGCGAGGACAGCGGCGGCTTCTTCGTCGGTGCTGTCCGGTCGGGCCGCGGCACGGTCTCTTGCGGGTGCGCTGTCATGGTTCCCCTCCGCTATTCTCGTACGTCGTACGAGAATAGCGGATGCTTGGATGGACTCCGCAACTTCCCGTGGTCAGGAGAGGACAGAAGGAACGTGAGCCGTCGTGACGCGGCCGGCGCCTCAGGCGTCGACCCCGAACAGCTCTGGCTGCACACCGGTCGGCCGGGGAGAGGACGTAAGCCCGCCTTCAGCCGTCAGGCGATCACGGCCGCAGCGGTCACCCTGGCCGACGCGGAGGGGCTGGAGGCCGTCACCATGCGGCGGGTCGCCTCCGAAGTCGGGGCCGGAGTCATGTCCCTGTACAGCTACGCCCCCGACAAGGAGACGCTGCTGGAACTGATGGTGGACCAGGTCAGCGGCGAACTGCCGACGACCGGACCCCTCACCGGCGCCTGGCGTACGGATCTCAAGGCCATCGGTCACCTCCAGCGCGCACTCATGCTCCGGCACCCGTGGCTCCCCGCCGCGCTGACCACCCGCAGAACGCCCGGCCCGCACACGCTGACCTTCCTTGAACACGCCCTCGCCGCCCTGCGGCCCACCCGGCTGGACGGCGCCGCGAAGCTGGAGGTCTTCAGTCAGCTCACCGGCTTCGTCGCCGGACACGTCGCCCACGAGATCGCCCAGGCCGCGGCCGCGGACCGGCCCGACCGTGCCGCCGCCGAAGCCCGCTACCTCGCCGCCGTCGCCGCAGACGGCCACCACCCGGAGCTGGCCGACGCCCTCTCCGCACCTGGACGCCCTCAGGACCCCGAGGCCACCTTCACCCGCTTCCTCGACCGCCTGATCGACGGCCTGGACAGCGACTGATCTCCCCGTCTCCCCGTCTTCCCGCCCAACGGGCAAGGCGGGTGGCCTCGGGCCGCTGTCGTTCCGCTGTCGTTCCGCGGAAGACCGAAGCGCCGAGCGTCCGCAGTTCCACCACGGCAGGCGGCGTGCTCGTGTCGTGCCTGCCGCAAGAGGTGGGTCAGGGGCGCAGCAGCGTCTTGATGGCGCGGCGTTCGTCCATGGCGCGGTAGCCCTCGGCGACCTGGTCCAGCGGCAGCGTCAGGTCGAACACCTTGCCGGGGTCGATGCGGCCCTCGAAGACACGGTTGATGAGGTCCGGCAGGAAGCGCCGCACCGGTGCCGGGCCGCCGCGCAGGGCGACATGGGAGAAGAACAGCTCCTCGCCGTCGATCTCCACGCCGTGCGGGACGCCGACGAAGCCGACGTTGCCGCCGGGACGGGTGGAGCGTAGCGCTTGCTGCGTCGACTCCGGGGTGCCGACGCACTCCAGGACCGCGTCCGCGCCGACGCCTCCCGTCAGCTCCTTGATACGGGCCACGCCCGCATCGCCGCGTTCGGTGACGATGTCGGTGGCGCCGAACTCGGTCGCGAGCTTCTGCCGGGTCGTGTGGCGGCTCATGGCGATGATGCGCTCGGCGCCCAGCTCCTTGGCGGCGATCACCCCCGACAGGCCGACCGCACCGTCCCCGACGACGGCGACCGTCATGCCGGGCGTGACCTCGGCGGCGACGGCCGCGTACCAGCCGGTGCCCATGACGTCGGAGAGCGCCAGGAGGCTGGGCACGAGATCGTCCGTCGGCCGGTCGGGGGTGGCGACGAGGGTGCCGTCGGCGAGGGGGACACGGACCAGTTCGGCCTGGCAGCCGCCCACGAACTCCCTGTGCCGGCAAGAGGATTGGTAACCGTAGCGGCAGTGTGCGCAGGTGTTGTCGGAGGCGAAGAACGAGCCGATGACGAACTGGCCGGGCTGGACGGAGGTGACGTCGCCGCCGGTCTCCTCGACGATGCCGACGTACTCGTGGCCGATCGGAGTGGGCTCGGTGACCTGGTTGATACCGCGGTAGTCCCAGAGGTCCGAGCCGCACACGCAGGTGGCGACGGTGCGTATGACAGCGTCGGTCGGGTTGATGATCTTCGGGTCGTCGCGCTCCTCGAAGCGCACGTCCCCGGGAGCGTGAATGACAGCTCCGCGCATGATGGTCTTCCTTGCTTTCGAACGGGGGTGGGCCGGCGGCACCGGCCCCATGGACAGGCGTCAGCGGCGGGTGCTGGAGCGCGGGCCGTTGTACGCGGCGTCGCTGACGTGCTCCAGCCAGGTGTTTTCCGCAACGCCTGGGCCGGGGTTCTCCCACAGCGCCAGGTGGATCATGAACTGGTCGGGGGCGGCGCCGTGCCAGTGCTCCTCGCCCGGGGGCGTGTGGATGACGTCGCCGGGGTGGGCCTCGATGATCTCGCCGCCGCGGGACTGGATCAGGGCGACGCCCTCGACGATGTGGAGGGTCTGGCCCAGACCGTGTGAATGCCAGGCCGTACGGGCACCCGGCGCGAACTTGACCATGTTCGCCCGCGCCCGGGAGGGCTCCTCGCCCCGGTAGATGACGTCGAACCAGACGTCGCCGGCGAACATTGCGGCCGGGCCCTTGCCGGTCGGCGGCGGCTTCAGGAGTTCCATCGTGCTCTCATTTCTTTGGTGCTCTGCCGCCGTGCTGCTGGGGCGGCTTTGTCGGGGGGCCGTGGTGGGGGAGGAGCCTTGGCGGGAAGGAGCCTTGGTGGGGAGGGCGGCAGCCTTACGCCTCCTGACCGCCGGCCTCTTCAAGAGTGTTCTGAGCTGGGTGCTGGCGGTCATGGCTTTGGGCGGTCGGTGAGCGGCGCGCTGGTCGGCGCTGTCGCGTGCGTCGCTGTCCACGCCCGTCCCAGGGCCAGGGAAAGTGACGTCGGCCTTCAAGCCCCTTTTCGACTCCTCAGGCCGTCGCCCGCCCGCCTTCCATCACATTCGATTGGCCGGTAATTCCCTCCGGCCACGTCATCGACCCTCGCACCCCCACCCGCGCACGAAAAGGGGACGATTTCTTCCCGGGCAGAAAACATCCAGGGATAAATCTCTCCCTCCCACGTGCCGTGCAGCCGATGCACACTGGTCACCATGACCCGCAGCGCACACCTCAACGAGCTCGGCGAGTTCCTCAAGACCCGCCGGGCCGAGCTGAGCCCCCGCACCGTGGGCCTTCCCGACACCGGCGGACAGCGGCGGGTCAAGGGTCTTCGCCGTGAGGAAGTCGCCCTGCTCGCCGCCATCAGCACCGACTACTACACCCGGCTGGAGCAGGGCCGTATCCAGGCATCCGGGCCGGTGCTGTCCGCCCTGGCGCAGGTCCTCCACCTGGATGACGACCAGCGCGCCTACCTCTTCGAGCTCGCCGGCAAGGACCACACCAGGCCGCGCCGCCGCGCCACGCAGAGGGTGCAGCCGCAGCTGCAGCGCCTCCTCGACGACCTCACCGCCACCCCGGCCCTGGTGATGGGCCGCCGGATGGACATTCTCGCCTGGAATTCCCTGGCCGCCGCGCTGGTTTCCGATTTCTCGGAAATTCCGGAGAAGAAGCGGAATTACACGCGTATTCTCTTCACCGATCCCGCGATGAGATCGTTGTATGCGGACTGGGAGTACGTTGCCCGCACGGCGGTGGCCCAGCTGCGCATGGAAGCCGCCAAATACCCCGACGACTCCCGCCTGACGGCCCTCGTCGGCGAACTCTCCGTGCAGGATCCGAACTTTCGGCAGTGGTGGGCCGCACACCATGTCGCCGCCCGCACCGTGGGCACCAAGACGCTGCACCACCCGGTGGCCGGCGTGCTGACCCTCGACTGGGACACCCTCACCGCCAGTACGGACCCCGACCAGCAACTGGTTGTCTGGACCGCCGAACCCGGCACCCCATCCCACGACGGGCTGCGCATCCTCGCCTCCTGGGCAGCCGACCAGCATCTGGCCGCATCGGACACGTCCGGCTGACGCCCGCGCACCGCCTGGATGCGAACTCTCCCTTCTGCCCGGCCCGTTGGCTCCTGCGCGCCTTTCCCATGAATCGAATCAACCACTGGGCAGCGGGCGGCATCCGGCGTGATGACGCCCCTGGGGCCGTCGAGGTCCGCTCCTGTCGCCCGACGGGATGCTGCCCGAGGGGGCGAGTTGAGGCCCTTCTGCGTCGGTGAGTCGCGGCACCGCCCATCACGCCGGGCGGATCGGGCAACACCGAGACGTCGGACGCCCTCGGCAACCGGATCGCGATGAGCGGCTCGCTGGACCGGAGACATCGCCGCGTACACCGCCACGACGTCCTTCCGGTTCGACACGTCCGGCTTCCCCTACCGGTGCCTGCTCGACCTGGCCGAGGAGACCCGTCAGCCGGCGCCGACGGCGTCCCGCACGTCATTCCCGACATCCTCAAGGACGGACGCTTCCCCGACCCGGAGTTGTTCGAGAAGCGGAACGGGCCCACCTACAGCCGGCGGGCTGATGCCGCGTCACTGAGGAGTGTCCGTGGGGCCGTCGAAAACGCCGGGATGGGCTGCGAGGCGGCGGGCTTCTGACATGACCTCGGCGTCGAGCTGCGCCGAGGCTCTGCCGATTCTCTCGCCGAACCCGAGAAGGTCGTACTCGTCGTCGAGTTCCGCGAGCCTTTCGGTCCGGGCCAATTCATGGCCGCAACGCTGATGAACCCAGAAGGTGAGTTCGCGAGGTGTCAGGTCGCCCGCGAGCGTGCGCCGCGCGAGCGCTCGCGCGGCGGCTTCCTGGCAATCGGGGCCGGCGCCGCCGACCGGATGGAAGGTGAGGCCGAGGTCGCGGAACGCTTCGGGAAGCAGGTCAGGAACGTCATAGTCCGCCTCCCCGCGAGTGCAAGCTGCCAGGGCCCGGAGTCCGGGGCCGTCCCATCCGGCGACGAGCGCATCACAGGCCGCACTGACGACCTCGGCGGCGCGCAGGTCGCCCATGCTCCACAGGGCGGCACGATCCTGGAGTTCACTTGCTGCTGCTTCGGCCGGGGTCACCCTGTCATGATCTCGGTATGAGGTCTCGCGGTCGAGCAGATTTCCCGGTGCGCGGGCGCTTCGACCCGCCGCCCTTTCCCGCAACGAGTCCTCCACCAGCTGCTGACAGGGACCGTGCTGCCGCGATTGCCATCTTCCCGTGGGCCGGGCGGCTGCGGCCGCCAGGTGGTCGCAGCTGCGAAAGGCATCCACTGGGTAGTCTCGCGCTAACCCTGCCCGGACGTAAGCGAGTTGTTCCGGACGGAGAGCACTACCCAACCGGACCTGAGCAGCGACCGACCAGAGGGTGGTAAGCATGGCAGATCATGACCTGACCGGTTTCGACCGTGGCACCTTTGCCCACGACGGCGTCAGTCGCCGGATTCTGCGGCGCGGTACGGGGCCCGCGGTGATCGTGATGGCCGAGATACCGGGCATCACGCCCAAGGTGCTGCAGTTCGCCGAACGCGTGGCCGCGATCGGCTGCACCGCCGTGCTCCCGGTGCTCTTCGGCGAACCCGGCCGCGATGCCGATCCCGCGGCGACCGGCCGGCTGAAGTCCGGGCTCTATACGGCTTCGTCGATGTGGAAGGTATGCGTGAGCCGGGAGTTCACCGTGCTCGCCAAGGGGAAGTCCTCACGCGTGGTGACGTGGCTGCGGGCCCTGGCCGCGTACGAGCACGAGCGCTGCGGCGGCCCGGGCGTCGGGGCCGTCGGCATGTGTCTCACCGGTGGCTTCGCGCTGGCCATGGCCGCCGATGAGCGTCTGCTCGCGCCCGTCCTGTCGCAGCCGTCCTTGCCGCTGGCCGTCACCAAGAGCCGGGCAGGCGGCATCGATATCTCCGCCGAAGACCTCGCCGTCGTCCGGGGGCGCTGCGAGCGCGAGGATCTCCGGGTCATGGGGATGCGTTTTTGCGGGGACCGGCTCGTACCGGGGGACCGGTTCGCCTTTCTGCGACGCGAACTCGGCGATGCGTTCACCGCCGTGGAACTGGACGACTCCGCGGCGAACCCTGACGCCGTGCTGCCACCGCACTCCGTACTGACCGAGCACCTCATCGACGAACCCGGCCAGCCGACCCGCGCGGCACTCGACGAGGTGCTCGACCTCTTCCGCACGCGCTTGCTCGAACAGCACCGGGGCACACCCGCAGCGGCCGGGGGAGGGGGCTGACCCCAAGGGCTGATGCGGACGGCCGTGCTGAGTGCGGCAACGGCACACGGCACGGCTGGGCAGTGGCGCGGGCGCCGGGCCTCCAGGAAGAGACCCGGCGCCTGGCGAACGGGCTGACGAAGTAGCGGAGCCCGCTCGCGGTCAGAGCCGGTCGAGGATCTCCCCGAACTTCTCGACCTCGGCCGTCTGCCCCTTGATGATGTCGCCGGCGAGCTTCTTGGCCGACGCGTTGCGGCCATTCTTCCGCTCGTCCTTCGCCATGCTGATCGCGCCGTCATGGTGCTCGGTCATCAGCGTGGCGAACTTCTTGTCGTAGTCGGTGCCCTTGGACGCCTTGAGATCAGCCATGTCCTTGTCGGACATGATCCCGGACATGCCCGAGTGGCCGGTGCCGTGGTCCATGCCCGGCATGCTGTGCTCCGTGGACGACGAGTCCGGCTTGCCCCAGGCCTTCAGCCACTTCTGGAGGGTCTTGATCTCCGGCCCCTGAGCCTTCGCGATGGCCGCCGAGAGCTCCTTGATCTCCTTGTCGGAAGCCCGGCTCCCCGAAAGCTCGGCCATCTCCATGGCCTGCTGGTGGTGCGGGATCATCATCTGCGCGAACGCCACGTCCGCATCGTTGAACGCCCCCTTCGCGGACGAGCCCGACGAGCCCGAGGAGGCTGTCGCGGACTTGCTGCTGCCGTGATCCGTGCCGGGCGTGCCGTGGTTCTTGTCGCCGTCACCGTTGCTGCCGCAGGCGGCAAGCGCCAGGGCACCGGCGGCAACCGCGCCGACCATCGCCACCCGGCGACGACCGGGCCGGCTCAGGGCGCGCTTGATCGAATTCATGGCTCTACACCTCATGTGTCAGTACTGCGGAAATGTGTGGGTCAAGGCATGCACTGCCGACGGACGACGAGCCGTCCGGTCGATCGGGCAGCGGCCTAAATCCGCAGAACTGAGAGCTGTAGCAGGTCGGGAGCGCGCGGAGGGGGCAGCTTGGGGCGTAGCCCGGCCAGGAACCGTGCGAGGGAACACAGGGACCGGTCACGGGCTCGGCTCAGCAGGCCACCGAAGAGGACACCCAGCATCCAGAGGCCGAGTACGGCCAGACACAGGGACGTCATGTCCATGGAGGGACCGGGGTGACCGGAGTGACGTCCCGAATCCGGCGCCGCATCGGAGGCGACTGTGGTACCCGAGTGCGCGGGGGCGCCGGAGAGCGGGCCCACCTCTTCGTGAAGCCCCGAGGGCATTTGCTGTCGCTCGGTCATCGCGGTGTGCCGCGGCGTGCCGCCGGTGCCGGCAGACGCTTCCGGGGCGGTGGGATGGCCGAGACCATGCATGACGAGCACGCCGAGCGCGAGCGCGACAACGATCAGGAGGTGTGCCGCACCACCCGATCCCACCCGCCTGCCCACGCGGCTCACCACACGCTCCCTGACCCTCGGCCCTCTCCGGGCTGCCCGGCCTCGACTGTACCCAACGCCACCTCGCTGCCTCGAAGGTCCTCTGCGGTCCTCGCGTGTTGAGGGGCGGCGGCATCGGAGAGAACTGGAGTGGAGAACACCCACCGCGGCGTGACCAGCGCCTTGGTCGCCGAACTCGTCGTGTTGGCAAGGGCGTTGGGCGTTAAAGCGTGGGCGGTCCTCGACTGCGCCCGCAGCAAGCCCTTCGGCCTCCAGGCATGCCGCCCGGCCCGGAGCGGGCGGACACGCCACCCCGGTAGAACCCGTCTACCTCACACGCTGGGCGCGCGCCGCGGATGCCCCGTTGCTGTGCGGTGCGGTACGGCCTGCGCTCGCCGGCGTCATTCGCCGCGCCAAACGTTGTCGAAGGCCGCCTCCTCGATGGCTCGCCGTTGCCGTTCGGCCTCCAGCTCGGTCAAGGCGTCGTGGACCGCGGCCAGCACTGTCGTCACCGCGTCGTCGGCCACGCTCGGGGGGTCTCCCGTTCGTTTGTCGCGGATCCCGAGGCTCGCGGCAAGAGTGGCGAGGACGGGCTCATCCGATGTCCAGCGGTCCTCGGCCTGGCGGTGATCAGGCGAATCGATCAGCGTCTGACTGGTACGGAAGGGCATCCAACGGCGGCGTTGACGGGTGAGCTGACCCTCCCCCTCAAGGGCGGCCAGATAGGCCGATGACAGGCCGCGGCCTCTACGCCACAGCCAGTCGTCGAGCGACTCGTACGGTGCCTCTCGGACGAGCGACGACGCGGCCTCCTCCAACAGGCGATCACCCAGTGTCGGACGGTAGCCCGGCACGATGTCTTCGCCCTCCAGCCTGACGGCCTGGGCGGTCAGCAGGTCGATCACCTCGGCTCCCGCGAGTGCGAGCGACAGGTTGCCTTGCTCCACGGTGTGTTCGGGCGCCGCGTCCATGGCGATGATCATCAGGTCGCGTGGTGTGGTCATGCGTGCCTCCACCTCAGGGGCATCAGCGGCGATCGGCGTCTCCGGGCAGCTGGTCGCCACTCAGCGGGGACGGGTGCCCACCGGCCCCGACCTGCGTGTTCTGCGGCCCTGTGGCCCTGTGGCCCCGTGGTCCGATCGCGACCTCGTCGGCAGCGGCCATCTGCGCGACTCGAAAGGTCCTCATCGGTCCTCACCGGACTCATCTGCATCTCTGGTTCCGGGAGCGGTTACGGCAGCCCCCGGAACCAGCAGACCAGCTCCGGCCCGATCTCGCGCGCCGAATGGAGCAGTGTGGGCGATATTCGCGACCAGTTCCCGGCCCCCGCCGACCGGGTACGGCACGCTACGACCGCCTCCGTCTGCCACTCCCGGCGCAAACCGAACACTCCCACCCCTCGCCCGCCACTCGAATGGGCTAGCGAAGGGGTGGGGTGAGGGGGAACGGGGGCGTCATAGGACCGCGACCAGCCCTACGGCGGCCCCCGACGGTGGCATGCGCACGTTCACATGTGCCCTCGGTCGCTGCAGGATCAGACGGGCGATATCTCTGTTCCCTGCGCACCTGCCGCCTTGGCCGCCTCCCGGACCGCACCGGCCACCGCGCCCGCAACCTTGTCGTTGAAGACGCTGGGGATGATGTAGTTCGGGTTGACCTC